>JBKPAJ010000087.1:0-69668 GCA_046726375.1 Acidobacteriota bacterium | reverse complement strand
GAGGGGAAGCGGCGGACGTCGGCGACGAGCTCGATCTCGTGTGCCTTGAGCGCGCGAATGAAGGGCTCGAGGGGTTGGTTCGAATGGCCGATGGTCCACAGGGTCATGTTGATGTTGAACGCAGGTGGAACGCAGATAAACCCAGATGGAACGCAGATGGAACGCGGATAAACGCCGATGGAACGCAGATGAAACGCAGATGAAACGCAGATGGAACGCAGATGAAAAGTACGATGGAACGCGGATGAAACGCCGATGGAACGCCGATGCAACGCTGATGCAACGCAGATATCCGCAGATAGGATCCGCCTACGATGGGCGGCGCGCGATGGTGATAAAGAATCCACCTTCGCGGTGGCCGGTCACGATCTCGGCGAGATTGACGATCAATCGCTCGGCGAGCGAGCCCAGGCGTTCGGGCTTGAAGAGTTTCTCGCTTTCCTGAAGCTCGGTGAACGGCACCGTCTTCGGGATCGCGTGCACGAATTCGAAGCCGATCGCCTTGAGCCACTCGATCACTTCGCCGACGGTGTGTTTCGACTCGTGCGGGTTCTTGTACTGGTCCATGAACCATGCCCGGCGCTTCTGCGCGCTGACGTTCGTGTCGGAGGCGTGGCGATCGAGAAACAGCATCGAGTCGTTGGTCGCGTTGAACACGAATCGCCGGATGTCGGTCGCGAGCCGCCCATACTTGTGGTAGAGCCCAATCAGGATGTAGCCGCCAGGCCGCACAAGTTGCGCGATCGTTTTGAAGCCGAGGAACGGATCGCTCGTGTGGTGCAGGACGCCGTTCGAGATCACGAGATCGAATGAGCCTGGCTTGAACGCCGGGCGAAACAGGTTCATCTGCAGGAAGTGCGCGCGATCGAGGTCGTTGCGCTCCTTGAACGTGGTCGCCATCTTCAGCGAATTCAAGCAGAGATCGGTGCCGATTACCGTGCGATTGGAGATGGACAGAAAGTTGGTGAGCTGTCCGGTGCCGCAGCCGCACTCGATCACCCGCGCGCCATACGGCACTTGATCGTCGAGGAGCTTGGCAAAGAGACCCTTCCGCGCTTTGTCGATCAGGCTGCCGGCGCTGTCGAAATCGTCGTAATTCGGGAACGGGTTCTCTTCGTAAAACGCCTTGATCTTGTCGGTGACGTCCTCTTTCGAGTTCTGCCACTCGTTGGGGGTGAAGAGCGACGGGATGTTGTCCTGCGCGCGATAGAGATGTGAGCACGCGCCGCAACCAAAACTATCCGCTTCAACTGAGAGGTCTCCGCCGCAGCGCGGACAGCAAAGAATGGCGACGTTGCGCTGGAAGAATTCGACTTCTTTCTGATTCATCTTATTCGGGTAGTTTCTCGCTCTTCGGCTCGGGCAACCATCGGCTCAAGATCGTCCCCGCGCCATACGCAATGAGCACCACCACTGCGCACGCGTGCGCGAGCTTGGTGGGCGGCGTGTCGCCGGGCATGACGTTGGACAACTGCGCTGCCAGGAACGCGAAACCAGTACCCAGCATACGTCCCCCGATGTTGGCCGCAAATCCGTCGCCCGTGCCGCGAAGATGTGTCGGGTAGACTCGCGGCAGATAGTTTCCCCAGAACGACATCTGCGACACGGTCAGAAATCCGGTGAGGAACATGCCCCACTTCGTCAACTCGAGGCTGTGACTGCCCGCGTACCCGAACACGAACGGCACGATCACGAGACCGGGAATCTGGAACACGTGCAGGAGCTTGCGTCGCGAAACGATCCGGACGGCGAGAAACGCCAACGTCAGCCGTCCAGCGAGTCCGCCGACTTCCTGGAATCCCTGCACGAGGCTCGCGGTCTGCTGCTGTTGCTGAACAGGCAGCACGCGCACTTCCGGCAACCCGGGCACGATCCGGGGCATCTGCTGAATGCCGCCATAGGCGGCGCCATAGACGCAGGCAAACATCAGCGTGGTCACGATCGTCGTCCGGCGCAATTCGGGCGTGAAGATCGCGGCGACGCTCGGACGCTTCAACGTGCCGGCAGCTTTCTTTTCCTGCCACTTCGGCGACTCGGGCAGGAACGGCCGAATCACCATCAGCGGCAACGCCGGGATCACACCGGAGATCAACGTGTAGCGCCACGGCGCGTGGCTGCCGTGAATGGCGGGAAACGAATTCGCATAGGTCACCGCAATCGCGTACATCGCAGTCACCATGAGACCGCCGACCGAGGAGAACGCCTGGGTGTAGCCGAGCGCCGATTCACGCTGCTTCGGGTCCTCGAAGATCTCCGCAATCCACGCCACCGCGGCAACAAACTCGACGAACACGCCGATGAACGTGGTCGAGCGCAGAATCAGGAGCGTGACGATGTTGGTGGCGAAGCCGGCAGCGAAAGCGGAGAACGCGTAGATGAGGATGCTCCACACCAGCACGCGGCGGCGGCCGAATCGATCGGTGAGGTAGCCGCCGAGCAGACCGAAGCTGCCGCCGACGATCGCCGGCACCCAGAAGAACATGCCTACCCAGAAGTTGAACGTGGGCGACCCGGGACGCGCGCCGGTCAGCTCGCCGATCGCGGGGCCGACCACCAGCGGCGCGACCAGGACCTCGTAAATATCGAACGCAAACCCGAGTGCCGCGATTGCACAGATCAACCACTGCAGACCGGTCAGGCGAGGTAGCGGGCTCATGCGGCTATTGGGAAACGGAAGGCGGTTGGCGCACGTAGTATACGAGAACGGTCATGTCGCTTTGTCGAGCTCTGCTCCTAATTACGCTTGCCGTACTGGTCCCGTTACCCGTCACAGCCCAAACCACGGCATCGCTCGTCGGGCGCGTCCTCGATCAATCTAATGCCATCGTGCCCGGTGCGACGGTGTCGATTCGGCAGATCGAGACACGCCTGCAACGCACCACCACGAGTGACGAACAAGGACGGTACACCTTTGCCACGCTGCCGCCGGGAACGTATGAACTCCGGGCGGAGCTTGCCGGTTTCAAGCCCGTTCTGCGCAGCGGCGTCACGCTGGCGATTGGGCAGCCGGCGGTTGTCGATCTCACGATGACGGTCGGCGAGATCTCGGAGACGGTCACGATCGTCGATAACGCTCCTGCGGTAAACACGCGCACGGGCGAGCTGAGTTATCTCGTGGAATCACACGCCGTTGAAACGCTTCCGCTCAACGGCCGCAACTACACGGACCTGGCGCTGCTGCAGCCGGGTGTTGTCGCCTTCCCGCACCGCGATGGCGGCTCCGTGGTCGCGCACGGTCTCGGAGTGAGCGTCAACGGACAGGATCCGCGATCGAACGTGTATCTGCTCGACGGCACGCTTCTCAACGACATGACCAACGGACCGGCCGGAAGCGCCGCGGGCACGGCGCTGGGGATGGAAACGGTGCAGGAATTTCGCGTTGAAACCAACGCCTACAACGCCGAGTTCGGACGCATGAGCGGCGGCCAAATCAACATCGCCACGAAATCCGGCTCGAACGATGTGCACGGAAGCGGCTACGAATTTCACCGCAACGATGCGCTCGACGCGCGCAACTATTTTGACGTCGCGGGCAAGCCGCCCTTTACACGCAATCAGTTCGGTGGAGCGATCGGAGGGCCGGTTCGACGGGATCGCCTCTTCTATTTCATCGGCTACGAGGCATTACATGAGGATCTCGGTAAAACGATCACGTCCACCGTGCCCGACGAAAACGCGCATCGCGGAATCATTCCCGATCCATCGCAACCAGGAGCGCTTCTCAATGTTGGCGTGAATGCGGGTGTCGCTCCCTACCTCGCCGAGTACCCGCTGCCGAACGGGCGCAATCTTGGTGACGGTACCGCGCTTTACAGCTTTCAGTTCAATCAAACCATCGCGGAGAACTTCGGCCAGGCGCGCGTCGACTACAACACTGGCAATGGCGATCAGCTCTTCGCGCGCTACACCGTGGATGATGCCGACCAGCGGTTGCCCACGGACTTCCCCCAATTTCCACGTTCGTTTCTGTCGCTCAACCAGTTCCTGACGAGTGAATACCGGCAGGTGTGGTCCGGCGCGATGCTGAGCACGTATCGGTTCGCCTACAGCCGCACGCGCGTGGGGCAGGACGTCGAGGCGAACACGGCGACGCCGCTGGCGCCATTTGTTCCCGGTCGAGCGTTTGTCGGCAACATCGACATCGGCGGGCTCAATCGATTCGGCACGCAAAGCTCCGTTGACGTGCGATTTCTCCAGCAAGTGTTCGGGTTGCATCACGACACGTCAATCTTCGCGGGCCGCAGCCTGCTGAAGTTCGGCGCGATCGCCGAGCGCTACGTGCAGGACATGGTCAACCCGACCTTCAGTCTTGGCACCTACACCTTTGCCAATGTGCGTGCGTTCCTCGAAAACCGTGCGACCAGTTTCATCGGCCTGACCCCGGACGCCGAATTCGATCGCCACTGGCGCTTCTGGCTGCTCGGCGGCTATGTGCAGGATGAACTCCAGCTGACGCCGCGTTTCACCATCAGTGGCGGCTTGCGCTACGAAGTAATGACGATGCCGCGCGACACCGGCGGCCGCGATTCAGCGTTGCCGAATCTCACAGATCGCACGGCGACGGTCGGGCAGCTGTATGAAGGTCCGGACTCCAACAACTTTTCACCGCGAGTCAGCGCCGCCTGGGATCTGACGGGCGACGGCCGCACCTCACTTCGGGGAGGATACGGCATCTACTTCAACACCAATAGCTCGCAGAACCTGATCGTCACCGTCACCAATCCGCCGGCAACGCCGCGCGTGGTCTTTGCGAATCCCACGTTCCCAACCGCCCCGTTCGAACGCACATCCGGCTTGTCGATTCGCCCGATTCAATGGGACGTCGTCACACCACGCGTGCAGGTGTGGAATGTCAACGTGCAGCGCGAACTCTGGCGCGAGTTGGCGATCACGATTGGCTACGCGGGATCACGCGGCGCGCATCTTCTCCGCAGCAACGATGTGAACACGGCGTTGCCGATCAACGGCGCGGATGGTCTTCCGCTTTTTCCTGCTGGCGCGCCGCGTCAAAACACCGCGTGGACGACGATTGAACTCAAGAGCGCTGATGGTGATTCCTGGTACAACGCGCTGGTGCTGGAGGCGCGGCGCCGATGGGCCGATGGATTGATGTTTCAGTCGTCCTACACGTGGTCGAAGTCCGAAGACACGACGCAGGCGTCGACCTTCTTCTCCGACGCGACCAACGGCACGACCTCGGCGTTCCCGGAATTCATACCCGACTACAACAAAGGTCTTTCGGATTTTCACGCCGCGCACAACTGGGTGATGAACGTCAGCTACGACCTGCCGTGGAGAAGCGGATTGTCCGGCGCCGCTGGTGTGCTGCTCGGCGGATGGCGAGTGGCCGCGATCGCCAACGTTAGAAGCGGAAGCCCGCTGACCGTGTTCGTCCAAAACAACCGATCGCGATCGCAGTGGCAGCCGTCGCTCGGGCCCGGTATCGGTCGCGACCGTCCGAGTTATGCCCCCGGCTACGGTTCTGACAATGCCGTGACCGGCGATCCCAACGCGTGGTTCAATCCCACAGCCTTCGTCCTGCAACCGGCCGGAACGTTCGGCAACACCGGCCGCGGCGACTTCATCGGACCGGATCTGCGAACCGTCGATCTCTCGTTCGCCAAAAACACGGCATGGTCGCGACTGGGAGGCGCCGGTCAGGTGGAAGTACGCCTGGAAGTCTTCAACCTATTCAACCGCGCCAACTTCGGCCCCCCTCAGTTGATCGCGTTTGCCGGCGCGACCGACAACGAGCAGCCGTTAGCCAGCCTCGGACGAGTCCGCAACACGGTCACTTCCGCGCGCCAAATGCAAGTAGGCGTGCGGGTTAGGTTCTGACGCCCCTCGACGGCAGTCGCCCCGATCCTTGGATTGCCCCGGTCGGGCGATCAACCTAGTACTTGACAGGACAGTGACGATCGGTATCGTCCCGATTGGGTAATTGACCGCATTTCGATTCCCTGATCTTCACAATTTGACGTTTAAAGTTCGTTACAACCTGTTAAAATCGACTTTTTGAGGATGGTTGGATGGCCGACGTTACGCGTCGCTATCACTCTATTCACTGCTGTCTGCGCGGCGGCCTGCGGCGGTGATAAGTCGTCGTCTGTCACATCGCCCACCCCAGTTTCTCAGCAGCAATCGCCGCCTGGCGCCCCACCCGTTTCGACTGTCCCCGTTATTCCGATCGGAACTGGTTCAGCTGTCGTTACTGCGGTTGGCGACGTTGGCTGGTGCGGCTCGCCAGGTCTGCCGTTGACATCGCGCCTGCTCGATTCGATCAGCGGATTGATTCTGCTCGCGGGCGATCTTGCGTACATGCACGGGCGGCTCGACGACTACACCAAGTGCTTCGATCCGGATTACGGCCGCTTCCGATCGCGTTTCCGTCCGGTCCCCGGCAATCACGAATGGGACGGCGGTCAGCTTGGACAGGGTTATTTCGCGTATTTCGGCGACGCCGCTGGCCCCGCGCGACGCGGCTACTACTCGTTCAGGGCCGCGACGTGGCTGGTGTTGATGTTGAACTCGTCAACGCCGGCTGACGCGGCGTCACCGCAGTATGCGTGGGCGCGCGAAGAGCTGCGCGCGAATCCGACGCGCTGCTCGCTTGCGGTGTGGCATCACCCGTATGTCTCGTCGGGACCGAACGGCCCCAACGCGTTCATGCGCGACATGTGGCAGTTGTTGTACGACAGCAACGCCGAAGTCGTGATCAGCGGTCACGATCATTTTTACGAACGCTTCGGCCCGCAGAACGCCGCCTACGAACCGGATCGCGAACGCGGCATCCGGCAATTCATCGCCGGCACTGGCGGCGCGATGCTCTATCGTCCCGCCACGCGGTTGCCGAACTCTGAACAGATCGTCGAAAGCTACGGCGTGCTCAGGCTGACGCTGCAGCCGATGGCGTATGAATGGGAGTTCGTGAACGCGCAATCAGGCTCGATTGCCGACCGCGGCATTGGGCAGTGTCACTGAGCGGTCAACGGTCGCCGATCGCCGGTCAACGGTCAACGGTCGCCGGTTAACGGTCACGACGGGCGGAAATACAAGACCATCCCGGCGCCTAACGCCGCTACGATAAATCCCAGATAGAGCATCGGATTGGCCGGAGTCTTTGGCGGCTCCAGCAAAAGAGATGTCAGCACGTTCACGAGCGGTGCGCCACCGAACACGAGGGGCATGACGTACAGCGGAGTCCCACCGGCGCGGAAAGAGTAGATGATGCAAGCCGCGCCAAGAGCGCCGAGCGCACCCGCCGCGGTGGCTGTGATCGTCCCAAAGGCATTGAAGTTGCGGAGTTCACCTTGCGAAACCAGAGACACCGTCGGCACGATCACGCCGATGAGGAAATAGGCGACACCAACACACAAAAATGATCGCAGCGGATTACCTAGCGCAACCTGTCCCTTGTGAAGTGCCGCGCCATAGATTCCCCACGACAGAACCGCTCCCGCCACAAATACGACCCACGACATTGAGACCTCCTCCATCCGGCATCGCCGTTGCACAGCGGCACGCCATGAGCCGAGACTGCAAAAAGTTGCGCGTCTTCGATCTCGCCGACACATTGGTGCTGGATGTGTACCGCGTTACACGCCGTTTTCCGATGGAAGAACGTTACGGATTACAAAGCCAGCCTCGGCGCGCCAGTCTATCCGTTCCCCGCAACATTGTCGAAGGATCGGCGCGCGCATCGAACGCAGACTACGGGCGCTTTTTACGAATTGCGTGTGCTTCTGCAAGTGAAGCAAGGGATTTGGTCAATGTAGCGGGCCGACTCGGATACCTTCCGGACGCGGAGGTCAGACTTTGGAAGGCCGGTATACGGAGGTCGTACGCAGTCTCGAGGCGCTCTGCCAACGGGTAGAGACCACCCGGCAACTCGGGAAGTCACTTCCCACTACCCGCCGCGTCGCCGTCGACCATTGACCGTCGACTATCGACCGTCGACCGTCACGGACGATCTTCACTCCCCCTTCACCGCCGTTGCCACCGACACCGCCGTCGCAATCCGCGCGGCGGCGATCGACGATACGACCGCTGTCGCCGTGACCGCCGCCAGCAGCGTCGCAAGTCCACCGAGCGGCACGGCGCCGCGCCGGTCGAGCAGCGCCGGCAACACCGCGATGGCTGCTGTCGCCGAGCCGAGCACCAGACCCGAGCCGACGAGCAGCATGCTTTCAGAGAGCACGAGCGTGCGCATGTTGGCAGGTGTGAAGCCGATCGCGCGGAGCAGCCCGAGCTCCCTTCGCCGCTCGAGCACGTTGCGCGCCAGGACGGCCGCGAGTCCGAGCGTGCCGACGAGCAAGCCGAGCGCGCCGAGCGCCTGGAAGGTGGAGAGATACGTGTTCTCGACGCGGTGATAGGCGGCGAGGCGCGCGCGTGCGTCGATGACGTCCACACCGAAATCGCCCAGCCGTTGCTCGATCGTCGCGGCAAGCGCGGAGGCGTCGGCTGCAGGCGTTTCGATCATCCACAAGCCGTAGCCTTCGCGGCGCGGAAACAGCGTGACGAACGCGTCTTCACCGATGATCAGCTCCGATTGAAGCACGCTGTCGGCGAGCGCGCCAACGATGCGCAGGCGCGTCGGCTGTCCGCCGTCCGGCACAAAGACATAGTCGTCGCCAACGGCGAGATGAAATACGTAGGTCAATGACGTCTGATCCGCGATTGCGGCGATCGCGCCGTCATCGAATCGCCTTTTTAGCAGCAGCCACGGATTGGCACGTTCCTCAGCTGTGGCCGCGAGCGAATCCGCGAACGTAAAGCGGCCTGCGTCGATGAACGCCGGCTCGGGCGCGATGAGGCGCGGATTCTGCGGCTGATACAGCGAAAGGCAGCTCGCCTCGTCGCCGGGTTTGAGGCGAAATCGCGTGATGCGGATCTCGTCCCACACCGGCTCCTCAGGCAGCCCCAATTCCTCACGGCCAGCTTCGGTGTTGGGGTTGTGCATCAGCGGCACAACCGATTCGGCGATCAACGCAAATCCGCCTGTGCCGAGCGCGCGATCGAGCGACAGGCCCGAGGGATCCCGTCGAAACGCCCCGACCGACACGATAACGAAGCACGCGAACGTGATGAGCGATGCCGACAGCACACTGCGAGTGGGGCGCCACCGCGCATAGTCGGCGCCGAAGCGGGCGAGCGCCGCTGAGCCACGCATCTGATGCGGTCGCCGCAGCCACCAGTTGAAGGTGGCAAGCCCCGCAACCATCATCGTACCGCCGGCGCCGAAAAACGCGGCGACGAGACCGATGATCCCTGCCGCCGCGAGCGCCACGAGCGCGCCCGCGAGTACGACGCCAGTGACGGCCAGCAGCAAGCTGACTCGTCCTCGACCGTCGTGTTCGGCTGTCGCATGCGATGGCCCGCTCAACAGCTCGCGCGGCGTGCGCGTGAGCGCGGCGCGCAGCGACAAGGCCAACGCGCCCGTGGCAGCGAGTAACGCCGCCGCGGCGCCGCCGGCGAGAAGCGGCCCATCGAGATGCAGTGTCAGGAGCGTGGTGCCGACAGCGCCGACCCACCACGTGCGCAGGCCGTGCATGATGATCGCCGCGTAGGCGATCGCACCAAGAACTCCGACGAATGCGCCGGTGAGCGCCAGGACTGCAGCTTCCAAAACGAAGACTCGCGCGACGTCGCCACGACCGAAGCCAATCGCGCGAAGAATGCCGATCTCCCGCGACCGCTGCTCGACGCCCAGTGCGAAGAACATCGCCGCAAGGAGTAAGCCCGAAACGACGAGAAAGAAACTGAAATAGAAAAAATATTCGCCGAAGTCGGTGGTGCCCTCCGCGGCCGCCAGCGCCTCCCGCCGCGCGTTGCGCACCTGCAGTCCCGCGGCGGCCGGAGTGAGACGCTCCTGCACGGCCGCCGCGACACGCTCGGTGAACGACGACATGGTTGCGCTCTGCGGCACGGTAAATCTCACCGACGACACGCCACCATGCGGCGTTGCCCACAATCGTTGCGCCGTCTCCAGCGGCATCAAGACCTTGGGCGCGCCTCGCCACTGGTCCCAGTACGCTTCATCCACCGGACGAACGCGTTTCAAATCCACGGGAAACGGTGGATCCCACGCCGACACATCGTCCGCATCGCTCAGGCCTGGGTAATCCGGCATGTATGTCGGATCCCCTCCGTCGCCGCTCATCGCTAGCACCTGGTCCACCGTGAACTCGCCGTGGCGTGTTTCGAGACCGCGGTCATCCGACCACACGTAGTAATCGAGCTCGACCAGGTCGCCCGGTTTCGCTCTCAGATCGCTGGCAGCCCAGTCGTTGAGCGCCACTCCTGAGGTGCGAGACGTTCCGGCCACAAGCGAGTACGGGATTTCACGCTCGCGCACTCTGATGACGTTGGCAAGATGCACCAGAACAGCGTCGGCGCTGGTTCCGAGCGTCGTCGCTGTGCTCGAGACGGCATCCGCAAGCGGCGCGCTCATCACACCGGCGCGACTCTCTACAACAATGACGTTCGCCGCCGCAGACGGGCGGATCCTGAGACCGTAATCCTCGAGCTGCGCCGCCGAATGAAGCCGTTGCTCGATCCCATGCTCGTCGCGTGAGACACCACCGATGACCAATGCGTTCACGCGGCCGTTCGCTTCGAGATCGCGCTGCATACGTTCGAGCGGCACAAACATCGTGAGGGCAGGTCCTTGCGCGGGCGCGAGTGAAAATTCGCCCAGCGCTGTGCGACTCGCAACGCGTGCGACGGTCACCCGGATGCGATCGCCGGCGTCTTCACGGCGACCCTGAATCGTTCCGAGTGGGATGTCCGACGGCTTTGCGACCCGCAGCACCAGTTCGTCGCCGCCGCGCGCGGTGAGTTCCGTCGCAAGCGCCTCGCTGATCCACGCCTCGCGTCCGTGCGGCGCCTCGCCCGGCAAAGAGTGAAAACGTAGAAATCGCTCGTCGATGCCGAACACCTGGACACGCGCGGCCGTTCGTCCGGTATCAGCGTGAACCACGGCCGCAGTGGTCGCGACCAGCGGCACGCTCTCGCCAACCCGATCCGCGAGCGACGCGGTAAAGAACGCCGGACTGGACACGACAAACTGCGTGTTTCCCAGTCGCGCAAGCGCCAGCTCGCGCAGGCTCTCGCGAACCGACGCGCCGACCGTCAACGCCCCGGCCAGGACGGCAACCGCGACGGCGACCCCGGCGACGACCAACGCGTGAACGCCGCGGTAGTAACCGAGACCGGAAAAGATCAGACGTCGCATGCCTGCTCAGAGACGATGGAGTCTGCCGTGATCGATCCGCCAGCGCGTCTTGAATCGCGACGCCAGCGCATCACTATGGGTGACCACGATCAGGATCGCGTTTTGCCGTTGGTGGAGATCGATCAGGAGGTCGGCGACTCGCGACGCGGTATCGGCATCGAGGTTTCCGGTTGGTTCGTCGCAGAGCAGCAGGCGCGGCTGCCGGATCAACGCGCGTGCAATCGCGACGCGTTGTTTCTCTCCTCCCGACAGGGCGCCGGGCCGATGATCGAGACGGCTCGCGAGGCCGACATGCTCCAGCAGGGTGCGGGCACGGTCGATCGCCTGTGCGTCCCGGTCTCCGACCAGCGTCGGCACGAGCACGTTGTCGAGCACCGAGCACTGCGGAAGCAACGAGTGATCCTGAAAGACGAAGCCGACCTGACGGTTGCGAAATCTGGCGAGGGCGTTGGGATTCAGCTCGTACGGATTCTGCCCATCGAGGCACACCCGGCCGGTTGTTGGCGGCTCGAGCGCGCCGAGCGCGTAGAGCAGCGTGCTCTTTCCCGATCCCGAAGGGCCGGTGATCGCCGCGGCCTCGCCCGCAGCCAGCGTGAGCGAGACGTCGGCGAGGACCGTCAACTCACCGGCCGGCGATGGATAACTCTTGGTGAGATGGTGGGCTTCCAGCACGGTTGTCGACGAGCTCGCGATAGACCTCGAGCGTCCGATCGGTCATGTGGTCGATCGTGTAATGGGCTCTCACGCCGTGAACCGCGCGCTGTGCCAGCGTCGCGGCGTGGTCGCGGTCACGCCACAGTGCGAGAATCGCATCGGCGACGTCGGCCGGGCGCTCCGACGCGCTTAGAAAACCGCCACCCGTGCGCTCAATCAGTTCAGGAAAGGCGCCGTGATTGGGCTGCACCACCGGCACGCCGCACGCCATCGCCTCGAGCAGATACAGTCCTTTCGGCTCGTGATAGCCGGACGGCACCGACAACACATCAAGCCCCTGTAGAAAGTCGATCTTCGTTGCGCGATCGGCCGCCCCGAAATACCTGAACTCGTCGGCCAGGCCGCCGTCGCGGAGCTTTGCCTCAATCGCGGAGAGGTATTGGCGATCGCGCGGCGCCAGGTAACCGGCCGCCACGAGGCGCGATGCGGGCAATCCGCGTTCCTTGCGCAAGAGGAAGTACGCGTCGGCAAGATTGTGCAGGCCTTTCTCCGGCGCGATGCGCGCGAAGTAACCGATCGTGTACGGCCGCGCCGCCGCCCTTGCCGCCGGAAGCAGGTCATCAACGTTCACCCCGAGTGGCACCGTGCGAATGCGATCGGGTGGGATTCGCAGGTAGTCGGCCATGAACCGTGCGTAGTAGTCGCTCACCGCGATAAACAGGTCGACGTGCTCAACCTGTTGCCGAATCAAGTCGAGGGCCTGTCGCTGATACGGCTCAGGAAGACCGCTGAGAAAAAGATCTTCGCCTTGCAGCGTGACGACGACGGGCCGCCGAAGCGCGTTGCGGATGGGCGCGGCCAGCGCGATCAACAACGAGTTGGGCAGATTGACGACGTCCGGAACCGGCTCGTCGGCAAGCCACGCGAGCAGTTTGCGGATTTCCTTGCGCTGATGCCCGCGCTCGCCGTTCAACGTCGAGACGGTGAGGGCGCCAAGCATGCGCGGATCGACATCGATCGACCGCGCCGCAAACCTCTTGATCACGCCTGGCGCGTCCCACAAGCGATCGAGCAGCCATGGTGTGTACCGGAACACCGCGAAGTGCTGCTGTAGGTAGACGCTGATGCCGCCCAGGAACACGCGCCGTCCGGCGCTCACGTTGGGCTCGTCGGTGACCGTCGGCGTATAGATCGGGAGGAGTGTGACGTGATGACCGCGCGCGTTCAGCGCCGCGGCAAGCGCGTTGTCGCGCAAGCAGCTGCCGCAATACATTTCCGCGGCGCCGGCGGTGATGGAGAGAATACGCATCAGTTCAAAGTTCAAAGTTCAAAGTTCAAAGTTAGTTGAACAGTTGTCAGTTCTCAAATGTGAAACTCAAAATTCAAAAACTAACTTTGAACTTTGAACTTGTAACTCTCACGCCAGCCGCTGGATTGCGCGGCGAGCGTACAAGTGATCGAACAGATTTCCCTCATGGGGCTGATCCCAGCCGATCTGCGTCGTCGGTATCGAGCCCAGGTTCAGGCGATCGACCAGCGGCGACGCGACAAAGCGCGCCCGGAACGCCGGGTCATCGGACAAGCACGTGACCACGAGCGACGGACCGAGACACGCAGGCAATTCGTCGTCGCCGACCTCCACCACGCTGGCGAACGGAAAGAGGTATTCGCGATTGGCGAGCGGGTGCGCAGCGGACGCGCGCACCACGGTCGGCAGTAGGTACGTCCCGCCATGTTCGGAGACGACGCGTTCACACCCGCGAACGCCTATGCTCACGTCCCGTGCCCACGCGCTGCCGTCGGTCGCGCCCAGTTCCTGATCGATGACCGCCGAAATCCGTCGCGCAACGTTGGGATCGGCAAACGGCGCCAGCACCGCTTCGTCGTGGTCCACCGGCCGCGGTTGCACGCGCGCGAGCCGTTCGGCAAGCGCCTGCGCAACCGCGTCGCCATGTTTCGTGACCCATACGCCCGACGCGTTGACGCAGGAGCGGCCGCCGTTGTTCGAGATCGATTCCACGATCAAATCGAGATAGCGATCCCAACGATCGGCGACGTCCGGTCCGATGACGATCTTGCTGTAGCCGGGCCCGTGCACTTCGACCCGCGGATCGCCCTTCCACCGCTTCGTCGACGCCACATCGCCAAACACCATGCCGCGTCCGCACGCACGCAGGATTTCGTTCCCGCCACCGTGATCGGCCGGGTAGTAGCCAAAGGCTCCCGGCGGAACACCCGCCTTGATGTAGGCGTTGATAATCCGCAGTGGCGTCCACGGCTCGGCGCTACCCGGCTTTAGGACCAGCGGCATCTTCAACACCGTAGCGGGCGCCCACAACGAGTGCACTCCGGGCGAGTTGCTCGGCAGAACCACGCCAAGGGCATCGGCGCGCGGAAAGAAGCTGAGCATCTGCCCACCGCGATCGCTCATTCCGCCGTCGAGCACGCCGAGATCAAGGCCGCGGGTGAGCCCGCGAATAACTTCGTCCACTTTGCTCAACACGCCGTGCACTTTGACCATGTTGCGACGCACGTTCGTCCACGGCATGCCGGTCGTTGCCGAAACTTGTTCGACGTAATCTTGCGGCGACTGCCCCACGCCCTGGGAAGGGTGGAGCGGCAGCGTGTCTCGCATGAAATGCTCGGCCGCCACTTTCGCCATCGCGACCAGCCCGCTTACCGGCAATGTCTCGAGCGATTCGCGTGCCTCCCGCTGACGCAACAGGTCGCGCCGGACAAGGCCGGGGTTGGACTGACTGATGGCGACAAACGGTTCTCGCGTGAGAAAGTGCGGCACGATCGCCTTGTCGACGCTTTCGTACGGCCTTCCCCAACGCAGAATCGGAAGCTGCAGCATCAGTACACGCCCTCCACAACGGCTGCGCCGAATCGCGAGAACGGCCGCACGTTGCGCACGCCGTCCCAGGGATAGTGCGCGCATGGCGGCTCCCGTTCTGCCTCGTCGCGCTCCAGGAATCGCGGCATGAAAAACTCTCGCGTCAACGTCGTCAGGCGGACGCGACCAGTTTGGCCGTATTCAACCATGCGCATCGGATTATCGGGATCGACGACTTCGATCATCGCGCGCGGGACAGGGGGGTAATAGATCACTGCCCAGTTGTCCTCGGCGACGCGCGGTTTATGAGTGGCAAGGCCCATCAACGTGTTGCCGTAGGTCGGTGCAAAGTAGGCGCCCTCCATCAACTCTTCGACGGCAAAGCGATGAAATTGCGGGGTCATCTCCGTACCGCCGCAAAACACGCCGGTAATGCCGGCCTTCTTGAGCGAGATGCGCTCGCAGAGCGCCTCGAGCAGCTTGGGCGTGATGAACAGGCAGCGTATGGTGTCGTGCGCCTTGAGGAGCGTCAGCGCCTGATCGACGACGTGGCGCTTGTAGCGCTCCATCGTTTCCATCTCGCCCCACTTAATCAATTTGATCACCCAGCGAGGGTCGAGATCGAGGCCAAAGCAAATGCCGCCGCGATGCTGCGCGAGATGCTCGATGGCGAGCCGCAGGCGCCGCGGTCCGCTGGGACCAACCTGGAGCCAGTCCGCGCCCTTTGGAAAGAACTGATCCGGCAGCGTCCGGCTGAACATCTCGTAGTCGATGCGGAAATCGTCGATGTTGATGCGCGACTTCGGCACACCTGTGCTGCCGCCAGTTTCGAACGTGGTGATCCCGCGATTCTGGTAGGGCCGCGGCACCCAGCGCCGGACCGGTCCACCGCGGAGCCACTCGTCTTCGAAAAAGCCGAACTTGTCGAGATCCTCGTACGCGCGCACATCGCGCCGCGGATCCCAGCCCGCACGTGCCACCCACTCGATCCAGAACTGGCAGCCGGTGTCCGGATTGAAGTGCCACTCCATGAGCTCGCGAACCCATTTATCGAGTTGCGAACGAGCGGTGGTCAAAGTGGACTGGTCGGGCACAGCCGTAGCCATGACCGATTCTACTTCGCTGAATTTGGAGATTTGGGGATTTGAAGATTTGGAGCAGATTTGAAGATTTGGGGGTTTGGAGATTTGGAGCAGATTTGGGGATTTGGAGATTTGGAGCAAATTTGGAGATTTGGAGATTTGGAGCAGATTTGGAGATCTGCATCACCTTTCACGGCCTGGTGAACTGATGCTCCCGCAACACCTCGGCGATCTCGATGTGATAGTAGTGGTACCAGCGCTCCCGTCCGAGCTTCTGCGCTTCGCGATGCCGCTCGTCGCGGCGCCACGCCGCCTGCAACTCGTCGGTCTCCCACCAGACGACGGTCAAGCGTTCGCCGTCCTCCGACTTGAAGCTTTTCATGGCAACGAACCCCGGATATTTGCGGGCGCGTTCGAGCATTTCGGCTGCCATCGCGGTGTAGTCGTCGCCGGCCTGGCTGGTGAGGCGTGAGCGGAAAAGTGTGACGACCATTGGCGAGTGTTGATCGCGTGATTGTAGGATGTCAATAGTGATATTGTATGCATACAATGTGGAAGCCGCGGCTCGACCGCAAAGCCGGTAAACGCGCGCCCCTTTACCTTGCGCTGGCACACGCGATTGCCGCCGACGTGCAGGCGGGACGGCTCCGTGCCGGGGACCGGCTACCGCCGCAGCGCGATCTCGCCGATGTGCTCGGCGTCACGGTGACCACGGTCACGCGCGGCTACGCGGAGGCCGAGCGGCAGGGACTGGTAACCGGAGAGGTCGGGAGAGGAACGTTCGTGCGCCCCCCCGCCTTTGCGCCGCTGCACGCGCGCGAAGACGGTGTGGTCGATCTCGGCACCAACGCACTGCTGCCGCAGGCGCACGCGGGCGAATTGGCCGCCGGCCTGTCGGCGCTCGTCGCACACACCGACCCGCAGCGGCTGTTCAACTATCAACCGCACGCTGGTCTGCCGGAACACAGGGAAGCCGCCGCTCGGTTTCTTCAGGCGAGTGGCGTGCCGGCAGACGCTTCGAACACGATCCTGACCTCAGGCGCGCAACACGCGATGGCGGTGGCGCTTGCGACGATGAGCTCGCCGAACGAGACGGTGTTATGTGAAACGCTGACCTACACCGGCATGCGGTCGCTTGCGAACCATCTGCATGTTCGCTTGCAGGAAGTGGCAATGGACGACGAGGGCTTGATTCCGGACGCGCTCGAGGACGCCGCGCTGGAATCGGGCGGCCGCGTGCTGTACTGCATGCCCTCGATTCAAAATCCTACCGGTCGCATCATGTCGAGAAGACGGCGAAAGGAAATTGCCGCGCTCGCGACCAAGATCAATCTGACGATCGTCGAAGACGACACTTACGGGTTCCTTGCAGCGCCAGCGCCGCCGCTTGTTTCCCTTGCCCCGGAGCGGGTGTTTTACCTCACCAGTCTGTCCAAGAGTTTCGTGCCCGGTCTCAGGATTGGCTTCTTGCGTGCGCCCCACGGGTGGATCGATCGCATCGTCGGCGCTGTTTTCGCCACCACCGTCACGGTTACGCCCGTGAGCGCGGCCGCCGCCGCCTTGTGGATGCACGATGGCACTGTCGGCCGGGTCATTGAGTGGAAGCAGCAGGAGATTCGCGCCCGTCAGCAGATCGCCCGCACCGTGCTGGGCGACGCCGTCTCTGGCGCCGCCGAGAGCCAACATGTGTGGCTGGCGCTGCCGCCGCGCTGGCCAGCCGAAGACTTTACGCGCGAGGCGCGGCAACGCGGAGTGATCGTGACGCCTGGGCGCGAATTCGCCGTCGCTCGGCACGATCCCCCCAACGCGATCAGAATCTGTTTAGGGCCGCCCGCCGAGCGTGTGTCGCTCACGCGTGCGCTCACGACGCTGGCTGAGATTCTTGAAGACCGTCCAAAGGCGTTTGGCACGTCGATTTGAAATCAGCTGTGAGCAGGAACGCGCGCCTGAAACCGAAAGCCGAAAGCTGAAAGCTGAAAGCCGAAAGCTGAAAGCCGAGAGCTGAAAGCTGAGAGCTGCACCCTACCGCGGCGGATAACGCGCCGCGAGATACTCGACGAGTGCGTCCTTCTCGCTCTCGTGGACAATTGCTCCCCACCGAATCATCTTGTCCACTTCACGCATCCAGCCCACGCGTGTGAGCCGCTGTGCCTCGATCAAGTCGTCTTCGTGACACGCGAAGCACGCGCGTTTGTAAACCATTTCGGTGCCCGCCGTCGCGACAATTTGTCCGGGCACCGGCTTCGGGGTGAAGTGCGCGGACAAATAGTCGAGCATCGGCTCGCGTTCGGTGGCATCGACGACGGCGCCCCAGCGAATCATCTTGTCGAGCTCACGAGCCCACCCTGCACGCGAGAGACGCTGCTGCACGATCAGGTCCGCTTCGTGACAGGTGAGACATCGCGCCGCGACCGCTTCGCGGCCGGGACCCCGAGGAAGGCCGGCCCTGAGCGAACTATCAGCTGTCGATGGGTCCTGGGCCTGAAGAGCTGCGGACAAAACGACAATCGCACACGCAATCACGACGCGGATCACTTGACCTCGAAGCGCACCGAGTCGGGTGCGTTCCAGAGGTACCCGGAGGGATTCCAGGGCGGTGTCATCGGTTGCGTACGGCCGGCGCTGTCGGTCGCACGCGACATGATCAAGTACGACTCTGATTTCGACGCATCGACCTGGGCCTCGAATCGCCGCCAAGTGTAACGCGCGTTTTCGCCCGCGAGCCGCGCCGGTTGCCAGGTGGCGCCGTCATCCACAGATACGTCTACCCGCGAAATGTTGTTGTCGCCCGCCCACGCGAAGCCCGCCACGTCGATCTTGCCAGGCGCCACGGTGGTGCCCTGGAGCGGCTTGGTGATGAGCGACTTCACTGCGAGCCCGGTGAGCGGGCCCATATCTTTCGGATCGACCGCAGCGCCGGGCGCGACGCGCTTCGTTGGATAACGGTAGGCCGTCGCTACCCAGAATCCATCGAACTCGCGATCGACGACGCGCAATGTCGTCAGCCACTTCATGGCGTACGCGCCTTCCCAACCCGGCACGATGGCGCGGAGAGGGAAGCCGTGCAGTGGTGGCAATGGCTGCCCGTTCATCTCGTACGCGATGAGCGTGTCGGGATGCATCGCCTTTGCGATCGGCACCTGGCGGATGAAATCCTGCATGCTGCCGAGCGCCCGATCGGCGCCGTTCAGCAGCACGAACTTGCCGCTGTCGCGTACGCCCGCACGCTTGAGTACATCGGCCATCCGCACTCCGGTCCAGCGCGCGGTTCCGACCGCGCCTTTGCCCCACTGAACTCCGGCGACCGGCGGATCGTAAAACGCGCGGCCGTTTCCCGCACACTCCAGGGTCACCGTGAGCATCGTCGAGGGCATCCGGCGGATGTCGTCGAGCGACAGCATCGAGGGTGTGGCGACCTCGCCTTCGATCTGCAGCATCCACGCCGCGGCGTCGAGCGCCGGGGGGACCGGCAAGTGCGAGCGCACGTAGAAGTGTTCGACCGGCGTAATCCATGAATCGAGCAGCGCCACGGGTGTTTCGTAGTCGGGGGGACGCAGCGACCGTACCAGGAGCTTTTCTTTGCCGGCCGCGACGGTAGCGCGCGGCGCTTGCGCCAGCAGGCGCCTATCCGTGAGCACCCGCGCTGCCGCGGCTGATCCCGCCAACTGCGCGGCCGCACCAAAAAGATCACGACGCGTCAAACGCATTCCGGGATTCTACTATCGCGGGTTGCGGAGATCCGGAAGATCGCGGAGGAAAATTCTCGCGCGTATGAACAGGGAGACCGGGGAGATCGGGGAGTTGATGAACAGGGAGGATAGAGAGATCAGGAAGAAGAATTTTCTCCCCGATCTCCCTGTTATTCCCTCCCCGATCGATGAACAGGGAGACCGGGGTATTGTTCGAGCCGCTTAATCAGCGCGCGCCAGCGCCGGCGGGTAACAGATTGAAGGCAGGGAGATCAGGGACATCAGGGAGGAAAATTCTAGCGCCTATTGTTCGAGCCGTTCGATCAGCGCGCGCCAGCGCCTGCGGGTAACAGGCATCGTCAGTCCATTGCTCAAGACGATTTCGCCGGTGCCGTCGGGAAATGGTTTCGCCTCGCGTACGGCGTCGAGCGACACCACGGCGGTGCGTGAAATCTGGAAGAAGGTGCCGGCGTCGAGTCGTCGCGCCAGCGCTGCCAGCGTTGGCTGCATCCACAGTTGTTCCGTGGCCGTATGGAGGCGCGTCAACCCATCCTGAAAGGTGAACGCCACGACCTCCTGCCGCGGAACGACGCGAAACCGCGCCCCTTTCCGCGCGAGGAAACGTGTGGGTGCCACAGCAGCGGTGCGCGTGAGCCGATCGATCTGATGCTCGCGATCGGAACCGTGCATTTCACGAACGCGTTCGATAGCGGCATGGAGACGCGCATGATTCACCGGCTTCAACAGGTAGTCCACCGCGTTGAGCTCGAACGCATCGACCGCATATTGATCGAACGCCGTGCAAAAGATGATCGCGGGCCGTGGCCGAGGCAACGACGCCGCCAGCTCGAGACCGCCGAGGCCGGGCATCTGGATGTCGAGCAGCAAAAGATCGGGAGCGAGTTCGCCGACGCGCTCGGTGCCCTGGACGCCATCTTCGGCCTCGCCGACGATCTCGATGTCCGCTTCGGCGGCGAGCAACTGACGCATGCGGTCGCGCGCCGGCTGTTCGTCGTCAATCAGAAGAACGCGAATCACGCTTGATCACCAGAACGGACACATCATCGGCAGGCGGCGCCCCGCCACGGTGGTCGCGGATGAGATCGACGAGTGTCTGGCACAACTCGTCGGCGCTCAGCGCCAGGTGACGCTCGATCTCGGCGGCAAGCCGGGCCTCGCCAAACTCCTCCGCGTTCTCATCCACGCATTCAGTCACGCCGTCGCTATAAGCGACGATGGTTTCCCCTTCGGCAAGGGTAAACACGGAATCGTCGAAGGCTGCATCCGGGAGAAGCCCAAGCGCCGGGCCAGTCGAGCTCACGAGACGGCGCATGCCGCTGGGTCTCACCGCAATCACCGGCGGGTGTCCTGCGTTTACGATGTCCACCACCGCGGTGCGAGGGTCGAGGTCGAGATACGCCAGCGTCGCGAACCGAGCGCTTTCCACGACTGTCGCAAGGGCGCGATTGACCTCGCCGATGGCATCCGTCGCGCGCCAGTCGCCCTGACGCGCAATGGTTTCGAGTCTTGCCTGCACACTTGCCGCTACGAGGCCGGCTGGAACGCCCTTGCCGGCGACGTCGCCGAGGGCGAGGCCGAAGCGGCCGTTCGACAGCGGCTGCGCAATGTAGAAATCGCCGCCGACGGCACGCGCCGGGACGGTGCGCGCCGCGCACTGGAAGCCTGGTATGCGCGGAAACGTTCGAGGGAGGAGTTGCGCTTGCGCCGCGGACGCGGCAACCATTTCGCGATCGAGATCGGTTTGTTTCGAGAGGCGTTCCCGCACGCGCGCAAGTGTGCCCGCGAGCCGCGCACGGGTGATCGGCTTCAGCAAATAGTCGGTGGCGGCGACGGCAAAGGCATCAACAGCATAGCGATCGAATGCCGTCGCGAACACGATAAATGGTTTAGGTTCGGGTAGTGCCGCGGCGAGCGCGGTGCCGTGTGTCTCCGGCATCTCGATGTCAAGAAACACAACGTCCGGATGGACCGATGCGATCGAGTCGCGTGCCTGCTCGGCATTGCCGGCTTCGCCGACGACGACGACATCGCCCGCTTCCGTTAGCAGCTGCCGTAACCGCGCGCGTGCCGGCGGCTCATCATCCACGAGAAACGCCCTGATCATTGTGCGACGATCCTTCGACTTTGCTCGGGGTCGTCCGGAGCCTGTGGCAGGGCGACCGCCTGTTCGCGAACGAGAGGGATGAGCACTCGCGCAGTCGTGACAGCACGATCGGTGTCGCGCATCAGATCGAGCGAGGCCCGATCGCCGAAGTGGCCGCGCAGCCGGTCGCGAATGCTGCGCAAGCCGAAGCTCTCGCCTGCCAGACGTTCGTGCGGGTCACTGCCGGGGCCGGGACCCGTGTCGGAGACCTCGAGTTGGAGCATGTCGCCTTCGGTGGTCGCACGTATTTCGATACGACCGGCGCCACGTACCTGTGAGATGCCGTGCTTCACCGCGTTCTCCACGAGCGTGTGCAGGAGCATGGCTGGTACTTGCGCTGCCGCCGCCGCCGGCGTCGCGGTGACGGCGTACGACAACCGGCGACCGAATCGCGCCTGTTCGACGCTGAGATATGCCTCCGCAAACGCCAGCTCCTGATCGAGTGGTGCCCATTCCTGTTCCGAGCGCCGCAGCGTGTAGCGGAACACTTCGGCGAGCTGTTCAACGGCCGCATCGGCCCGGGTTGGATCGGTATGGATGAGCGAGGCAATGGCGTTGAGCGCGTTGAAGAGAAAGTGCGGGTTGATCTGCGCGCGCAGTGCTTTCAACTCGGAACGGCTGGTTTGCAGGCGCAATTCCTGCGCAAGCTGATCCTGTTCCTGGCGGCGTCGCTGCAGCCACACGTTCTCGAGCATGTAGCCGAACACGCCAACGAGCGACCGCAGAAGCGAAAGGTCCTCACTAAGGAGCGGACGCGATCCTGGTTCACGGACGACCGCGACCCGCAGCGAGGCGCCGCTCCTCGGCGACGTGAGCGTTTCCTGTAGCGCGCCAGGCGGCGCCGGCTCGTTGCCAATGAGGATGCGCACGCGCGCGTGGAACATCTCACTCAACCGTGATTCAGCGGCCCGAACGAGCGCCGCTTCGTCGGTCGCCGGCTGCATCGCCGACAGCACCTGCTTCACGGCCTCAACGGGAGTGAACTCTCGACCCAACCACATGCGGTCGAGCCAGCGACCAACGGCCCGATGTAGCCAGGCCAGCACCATGGCAACCGGCAGCATGACGATGGCAAAGAGCCACGGGCGCGCTGGGCCGTCCGGCACTTGCTCCAGCGCACCGAGCACGATCATCAGGAACACGCCGAAGACGACCAGGCTGACGAACAGCGTGGCCGCGCGTTTGACGATCAAGTCGTAGAAGTCAAAGCGGTTTTCGAAGTAAATCGACGTTACCAGGAAGAAAATCGGCAGGGTACGCGCCACGCGTTGGAGCGCCTCGGTGAGGAGTTGCCGATCGCGCCAAAAGATCAACGCGAAGAAGAGCGGAATCATCAGGAAGAACAGGGCCATCATCGCGCGGCGCAATCGCCGCTCGTCCACCGATTCCGCCGCTGGTGAGGCGGCCTGTGGCGAACGCCGTGTCATCAAGGCGATGCAGTAGATACTGCACAGCGTGAACAGGGTACCGATCGACACGCCCGACCACATGCCGAACGGTCGCGGCCGCGGTACCAGGTTCACGGCGGCCGCCAGAAGATATGCTCCGGTGCCCAACGACAGCACGTACATCGACCACACCGGGAACATCCATCGCGGCTTGCGCTCCTCGCTGATGCACGCGGAACGCTCATGCACAATGTTGTGCATGATCAGCGGCGGGAACGAGAAGCTCAGGACGAACTCCATGAAATCGGGGACGCCTTCGAGCGGTGGACCACCGGTGAGCAGGCGGAATTCAAAGATGCTGTGCAGAACAAACCAGAGCGTGCACACCAGGCACAGCGCGAGCACCACGGGATCGATTGCGGGGTGGTGGTCAGGACCGGAAGACCAGAATTTGCCCCATACCGGCACTTGTCGAAGCGCGAGCAAGGTGGTGGCTGCGTACGCATAGGCGCTGAAGATGAACACGCACAGTGAGATCAGGCTCAGTGCCACCATGGGTATTTATTTGAGAATACGTGCCCTCAGAGCTGCTCGCCGCCGCTTGGCCGTCGAGCGGTCGAAGCGACGGATCGAACGGTATTTTAGGCGGCCGTCAAGTCCGGTCAGGCGGGTGGGGCTGGTCGGCCAGCTCACCCGCGGCGCGGACGTTTCATGCTGACGAGGTTTGCGCCCGCGCCAACTGGCCATCTGCATATTGGTCACGTGGTGAACGCGCTGTACGTCTGGGGCACGGCGCGAGCCGCCGGTGGCCGCGTGCTGCTTCGCATCGAAGATCACGATCGCCAACGCTGCCGCCCCGAATACGAGGCGTCGATCCTCGAGGATCTCGCGTGGCTTGGTTTTGCGCCGGACTTGATTGCGCCGCGGCAGAGCGAGCGTGACTCTGTTTATCGCGCCGCGCTTCAACCGCTGCTTGCCGCGGGTTTCGTCTACGGTTGCAGTTGCGCCAGGAAAGACGTGGCCGGTCCGCGCTATCCCGGCACCTGCCGCGACTGCGGCATCCCGCTCGGCGAGAACGTGGGTTGGCGCGTCCGCATCGAACCTGGAAACGAATCCTTCCACGACCTGTTGCTCGGACGGCAAACCCAGGATCCCGCAGGTGAGTTCGGCGACGTGCTCATCCGGGATCGCCTCGGCAACTGGACCTACCAATGGGCCGCAACCACTGACGATTATCTACAGGGGATCACACACGTCATTCGCGGTGTCGATCTGCTCGATTCCACCGGCCGGCAGTTGCGGCTCGCGCGCATGCTTGGACGATCCGAGCCCCCAGACTTCGCGCATCACCCACTCGTGATGAAGACGCCGACGCAGAAAGTCAGCAAATCTGACGGCGACACCGGCATCCGCGACCTGCGCGCGGCCGGTTGGACAGCCGCGCAGGTGCTGCAACACGCCAGACCCCATGTGAAAAGGTAATCATTGACTGGCTCGGACGACCTGACCCGGTCTTGCGCCGGTGTGCTCACCATCGTGCACGACGATCACGCCGTTGACGAGAACGCACGGAATACCGTCAGCGAACTGATGCGGCTGCTCGTAGGTGGCGCGATCGGTCACTCGAACGGCGTCAAAGATGACGACGTCAGCCGCTTTGCCCACCGATAACCGGCCGCGGTCGGCAAACCTGAAGTGATCGGCGGGCAGCGATGTCATTTTTCTGATCGCGTCCTCGAGACCGATTACGTGCTGCTCGCGCACGTAGCGAGCGAGCGCGCGGGCGTTGTTGCCGTAGCCACGTGGGTGCGGCACGCCTTCGCCGACGACGTTCAAGCTGCTGTCGGACGCGATCGCCACCTGCGGGTGCTTCAAGATACGGCCGATGTCGTTCTCCGACATGAACTGATACACCATTGATGCGCCGCCGGCGCGCAGCATGCGCCGCATGGTCTCGAGCTCGCTTCCAAATCGTTCTTGCCCACCATCTTTTGCGCCGCTTGCGGAATCGAGAGGCCGTTCACAGAGCGATCGGCGTTGTACGACGCAATGCGCGCGAAGTCATAGGTTTCAAGGCCACGTTCGCGAATCAGATTCTTCATCTCCTCTTTGATCCGCCCCCATGTCGCCTCATCGTCGAGCCGTTCGTTGATCTTCGGCTGACCGCCTTCCAGCACCCACGACGGAAAACGGATTCCAAGGTTCGAACTCGCCGCGTCGTAAAGATAGACGTCGGCATTCACCTTCATTCCCCGCGAGCGCGCTGCGTCGATCAGCGCCAGGGCTTTTTCGCTCGCGCCCCACCGGCTGGGTGCGTCCACCTTGAGGTGCGAAATCTCGACCAGACACTGTGCGGCCTCGCCAACGGAGATCGCTTCCTGCACCGCGGCCTCGAGTTCGGTTCCCTCGTTGCGCATGTGGGTGGCATACAGCCCTCCCGCTTGTGCGGCGGTTCGTGCGAGCGCGACGATTCCGGCTTGATCCGCGTACGTGCCAGGCACGTACTGCAATCCGGTCGAGAATCCAACGGCGCCGTCGCGCATCGCCTGTGCGACGAGCGCCTGCATCTTCTCGAGTTCCTCGCGGCTCGGTGGTCGTCGCTCAGTGCCCATCACCGCTCGGCGTACGGTGTTGTGTCCAACGAGCGTGGCGTAATTGATCGACACCGTGGTCTTGGCGATGGCTGCGAAGGCAGCCGCAATGTCGTCGGCCGAGCCGCCGCAGTTTCCGGCGACTACCGTTGTCACGCCCATCCGCACGAAGTGTTCAGGGCGCGGATGTTGGGCGATCTCGTCGGCGTGCGTGTGCACATCGATGAAACCGGGTGCGACGACCAGGCCGCGGGCGTCGATCACTGTTCGGCCGGTGGCGCCGGTGAGAGGGCCGACGGCAGCAATGCGACCCGCTGTAATGCCGATGTCAGCGGCGCGCGCGGGTGCGCCGGTGCCATCGACGACGGCTCCGCTCCGAATCAGCACGTCGAACGACTGCTGTGCGGTTGAGGTGGTGTGCACGAGGGCGGCAGAAACGGCCGCAAGTACGAACCTTCTGCGCATATTGTGGTTAACCATAAAAAGGGGACAGGCCCCTATACGGTTGTGTGCCAGCGTATTCTATTGGCACGGGTCGTTACCTCCGCAAGATCAAGGAGATCCGGATCGTGTCAGTTGTCCTCGACGATCCCGCAGTCGGTCTCTTGGACCGCGAAGCCTTCGAACGTGCATGGCAGGACGCCCCGGCGCCGCGGCACGCGAAAGTCGTTCCCGACACCACCATCATCGTGACGCGCAGCTCGCCGAACGATTTCCAGGATCGCCAGATTTATCTGTGGATCGACGACGTGGCGCTCGGGAAGATCCGCTACGGCCAGGCGATCAGCAGGAACATCGAACCCGGACGTCACACCGTTCGCGCGTTCAACACGCTCCTCACACGAGAGATCACCGTCGAAGCTGCACCCGGCGA
Source organism: Acidobacteriota bacterium (assembly GCA_046726375.1). Classification (GTDB taxonomy): domain Bacteria; phylum Acidobacteriota; class Vicinamibacteria; order Vicinamibacterales; family UBA2999; genus DASPWV01. The sequence goes on along the minus strand of JBKPAJ010000087.1, from coordinate 43,157 downwards.
AGAAGTGCGGCTCAACTGCGGCACCGGCATGCCGGCGGCAGGCTGGCTGATGATGATCTTTCTCCACGTAACCTATCTGCGCGTGTGGCTCGAGCGCGATGTCGCGCGCTGAGTCGCTTCAGCCGGCGACTCTCACAATCGCGCGCAACACGCCCGACGATGTCCAGGACCGCTGGATCAGGCTGTGGGTGGATGGGCAGTTCTGGGACGTGCTTCGCTACGGCATGACGTTGTCGCTGGAACTGCCGCCCGGCCGCCACCGGGTCAAAGCCAACAACAGCCACACGATCGAGTTCGACGCGCACCCAGGCGAACACATCAAGCTGCGCTGCCACAACGCGATTTCGCGCGGCGGCTTTCTCAGCATCCTGATGATCGGTGTCGCCCTGATTCGCGTGCGCCTCGAACGAGAGGACACCGTGAGCGCTACTTCGTGACGATCTTCGACGGCGTGATCCAGAGGCGACCATCCTTTTCGGAGACTTCACCGGTCACGATGGCCTGACCTCCAAGCTCACTTCAGTTCGCAGCGCCAACAGCGTTGAACGTTCGAACAATGCCACTTTCGGCCCGAATCTTGAAGTCGGCTCAATGCCACGCTCGATACCTGGTGGCTACCGCGAAGGAGCCGACGCCTGATAGAAGGCGAGCCGTCCGATCAGCAACGTCTTGTGTCCGGTCCTGGTCGCGTTCACCAACCCGGCCCGTTCCATCAGATCGAGGAGTTCTCGTTCGCTGTTGTTCTCGAGGCGGCGGTGCCTGCTGGTGCCGTCGAAATCGAGAAACTCGAGACGCCCTCCGGGTTTGAGCACGCGGCAGATCTCGCCGAGCGCCTTCTCTTTGTCGTCGTTCTCGAGATGATGGAACATCATCGACGAGAAGACGCGATCGAACGTCGCATCGCGGTACGCGAGCCGATCGGCAAAGCCCTGATCGAAGCGTACCGATACTCCCGCGCGAAACGCCTTGCGTTCGGCGCGCGCGAGCGCCTTCGGGTCAGGATCGAGCGCGATCACGCCCACGCTCGGATAGTCCCGCTTGATCGCGATCGCGAGGGTACCGGTGCCGCAGCCGACGTCGAGCACCTGGTGATAGGCGCGCAAGCCGGCTTGATCGAGCAACGCCCTGCGCGCCCTGTTCACGCCGAGGATCGACGTGAGCGGGTCATACAGCGGCAGGAAGTAGTCGTGACCCGCCGCGGGAAGGAACGTCCGGTCCGAATTCGCTGTCATCTTGCTCTCCTTGCGTAATCACGGCGCGCTTGCGCGCGACCAGCATGTATATGGACGGCACGACGAACAGCGTGAAGAACGTGCCGATGATCATTCCGCTGACCAGCATGATGCCGATGCTGTTGCGCGCGCCGGCCCCGGGACCGGTGGCCAGAATCAGCGGTGTGTGTCCCACGACCGTCGCGGCCGTCGTCATCAGGATCGGACGCAGACGAGTACTCGACGCGGCTATCACCGCGCGCAGCTTGTCCGTGCCGGTTTCCTGCAGATGGTTGGCGAACTGCACGATCAGGATCCCGTTTTTCGAGACGAGACCCACGAGCGTGATGAGACCGACCTGGCTGTAGATATTCAGCGTGGTCAGCCCGAGGAAGGAGAACAGCAAGGCGCCCGAAATCGCCAGCGGGACGGAGCCCGCGAGGATGATGAACGGATCGCGAAAGCTTTCGAACTGCGCCGCCAGGACCAGATAGATCAGGACGGCCGACAACAGGAACACGCCGAGGAACTTGCCGCCTTCGGTGCGCAGCTGCCGCGACTCACCGGCGTAGTCGATAGTGAAGCCCTGCGGGAGAATTTGGCGTGCTTCGTTTTCAAGAAAGCCAAGGGCCTGGTCGAGCGGCACGGGCGGCGGAATAACGCCCTGAATGCGCACGGCGTTGAGCTGTTGGAACTTCTTCAGCTCGCGCGGCTGTGTCGTGGTTCGCAGCGTTGCAAAGGTCGACAGCGGCACGAGCCGATCCGCAGAACCGCGAATGTAGATGTCCGACAGTTGATCCGGCGCGAGGCGCTCTGTGCGCTTGATCTGCGGAATCACCTTGTAGCTGCGGCCCTGAATGCTGAAGCGGTTGACGTAGTTGCCCCCGAACAGCACGGCGAGGTCCTGACCGGCCTGGCTCAGATCGACGCCCTGCGACCGCAGCTTGTCACGATCGAAGACGACTTCCGCCTGCGGCTGATCGAACTTCAGATCTGCGTCAGCAAACATGAACATGCCGCTCGCAAACGCCTTCGGAACCAGTTGTCTGGCGAAGTCGCTGAGCTGCTCCGGCTCGGCCGCCGACGCAATCACGAGATCGACGGGGAAATCCCCTCCGCCGGGCAGGGAAGGTGGCGTGAGCGGAATCACACGCACGCCAGGAATTTGCGACAGCGGGCCGCGCGATTCCATCAGCAGCTCCTGAGTGGTCTTGCTGCGCTCGCTCCAGCGTTTGGTGACCATGCCGCCAAAACCACCGTTGGGAAACGTGATCTGGAAGATGCTGGCGCTCTCAGGAAACGCGCGATAGACGTCGTGAATCTGCTGTGTAAAGAGCCTGGTTTGATCGACGGTGGAATTTCCCGCGGCCTGCACCACGCCGAACACCACACCCTGATCCTCATCGGGCGCGAGCTCGCGCTGCGAGAACAGGTAAAACGGCACTGCCAGCAGCGCCACAATCGCCCAGAGCACCAGCACAACGGGGCGGTAGGCGAGCGTCCAGGAGAGCGATCGCGAGTAGCCGACCTTAAGGCTCTCGAATCGGCGATTGATCCAACCCGCGAAGCCGCGCTCCGAAGCCCCGGCACGCAGCAGCCGCGATCCCATCATCGGCGAGAGCGTCAACGCCACGACACCCGAGACGATCACCGCCGCCGACAGCGTGAATGCGAACTCACGAAAGAGCGCACCCGTGAGGCCCCCCTGAATACCGACCGGGGCGTACACCGCGGCCAGCGTGATGGTCATCGCGATAATCGGGCCGACGAGCTCGCGAGCAGCGTCGACCGCGGCCCGGAACGGCTGCTTGCCCGCATGCAAATGCCGTTCGATGTTCTCGACCATCACGATCGCATCGTCGACGACGAGGCCGACGGAAAGCACGATCGCGAGCAGCGTCAGCAGATTGATCGTGAATCCCGCGACCAGCATCAGAAACACGGCGCCGACCAACGAGATCGGAATCGCGACCACCGGGATGATGAGCGCTCGCACCGATCCCAAGAACAGGAAGATCACGGCGACCACAATCAACAACGTCTCGCTCAGCGTGGTGAGCACTTCGTCGATCGCGTCCTGGATGTATTCGGTCGAATCGTAGGGAACGCCGACCGTCATGCCAGCGGGCAGCTGTGACTCGATCGCAGGCAGTTCGGCGCGAAGTCTGTGGATCACGTCGAGCGTGTTCGCGGTCGGCAGCACCCAAATGCCCATGAACGTCGCCGTTTGGCCGTTAAAACGCACGTCCTGGTCGTAGTTCTCCGCGCCGAGGACGATATCGGCAATTTCGCCGAGCCGGACGACGACGCCGTTGGATTCCTTGACGACGAGCTGGCGGAACTCCTCCGGCGTGCGGAGATCGGTGTTGGCGACGAGGTTGACCGACACCATGGATCCCTTCGTCTTGCCGAGCGCCGCCAAATAGTTGTTGCGCGCGAGCGCCTCCCGCACGGCCGTCGCGGAGATGCCGTGCGCCGCCATTTGATCCGATTTCAGCCACACCCGCATCGCGAACGTGCGGTCGCCGAGGATGTCGGCTCGCTGCACGCCGCTGACGGCACTCAGCTTCGGCTGCACGACACGCGTCAGGTAGTCGGTAATCTGGTTCTGATCAAGGTCGCGCGACGAGAACCCGATGTACATCGCCGCAAACTGGGTATCGGCCGTCTCGAGCTCGATGGTGGGCGCCTCGGCTTCCGGCGGCAAATTGTTGCGCACCTGCGCCACCTTCGCCTGGATCTGCGTAAGAGCGGCATTGGTGTCGTAATTCAGCTTCAAATGCACGGTGATCGTGCTCAGCGACTGCGCGCTCGACGACTCCATGTAGTCGATGCCGTCGGCGCTGGCGATGACGCGCTCCAGCGGCGTTGTGACAAAACCTCGCACCAGGTCGGCGTTGGCGCCGACATACACCGTCGCCACTCGAATCACGGCGATGTCGCTGCGCGGATACTGCCGCACGCTCAACGCGCGAATCGATTGCAGGCCGGCGATCAGGATCACCAGGTTGACGACGAGCGCGAGCACCGGGCGCTTGATGAACAGGTCGCTGAACTTCATTAGCTGTCCTCCGGTTTCGGTGCGCGGCTGTTGGCCGGCCGCACGGAGTTGTTGATCTGCACCGCGGCGCCGTTGCGGAGTTTGAACACGCCGGAGGTGACGACCTCCTCGCCGGGGTTGAGACCTGAGAGCACCGCGATTTGATCGCCACGCGTGGCGCCCAGCTTCACCACCTGCTGACGCACGCCGCGATAGGTTTGTCCCTGTTCGTTCTTCAGATCGGCGACCACGAACACCGAGTCGCCATACGGCGCGTAATTGATGGCGGATGCCGGCAGCGCGATGACCGAGTGCGTGGCGCCGAGCAAGACCTGCGCCTGCACGAACATTCCCGGTCTCAATTTCGCCCCCGTGTTAGCGAGCGTGGCCTGCACCTGCACGTTTCGGGTGGTTGCGTCGGCCACCGAATCGATGGCGCTGACACGGCCCGTAAACTCCGTCGTGCCGAGATCGTTGGCCGTGATGCGGACGCTGCGGCCCAGACGGATCTGTGCCATGTCCTGCTGCGGCACACCGAAGTTGACGTAGATCGGATTGAGCGATTGCAGCGGCACCACCGGATCACCGCCCGTCAGGTATTGACCGAGATTGACCTGGCGAATGCCGAGCATTCCGGAAAACGGCGCGCGAATCGTCTTGCGCCCGATCGTGGCGCGGATTTCGTGAATTCTCGCGTCGGCTTGCCGGTGCGCCGCCGCGGCGCTGTCGTACTCGGCGCGGGACACCGCATCCATGTCCACCAGCCGCTGCATCCGTTCGAAGTTGAGACGCGTGAGCTCGAGCTGCGCTTCTGCCGCCGTGAGCTGCGCCTGTTCCTGCCGCGTGTCCAACTGCACGAGCACGTCGCCCTGCGCGACACTGCGGCCGGAATCGAACGCAATGCGATCGACAATGCCGGGCAAATCGGCGCTGACTGTCACACCCTGTACAGGTGCGACCGTGCCGATGGCGCTGATCGTCGCCGGCCACTCTTCGCGCGCCGCCACGATGGTCGTGACGGCCTCAGGCGGGGGCTGCATGGCGGCAAACTGCTGCGCCATGGCTTGAAACTGCCTGACCTTCACAAAGCCGAGAACGGCGACGAAGCCAGCCATCACCGTCAGCATCAGAATCATTCGCTTAGCCACGTGCGTCCTCCGTATTCGGTGTCATGTCAGGGACCATCCGCCTCCGAGCGCGCGATAGAGCTCGACGATCGCGGCCAGCTCGCTCTGCCGAATGCGCGCCAACTCGGTCTCGCGGACAAACAAACTGCGTTGCGCATCGAGCACGACCAGATAGCTGTCCAATCCACCCTGGTAGCGCTCGGTGGCAAGCCGCGTCGAATCGCGCAGCGCGGCCACGAGCCGTTCCTCTTCGGTGCGCTGTTCGCGCGTTTTCGCGTAACCCGCGAGGGCGTCGGACACTTCGCGAAAGGCGCTGTAAACAGCCCGCTCGTAATTCACCAGCGCCTCACGGTGGAGCGATTCGACGAGCTGCACGTTGCCGCGAACGCGCTCGAGGTTGAGAACCGGTGCAGCGGCGCCCAGGGTTGCGCTCACGAAACCCGCTGGTCCGGTGAGCAGTTGCGAGAGCGCGCGGCTCTGCACGCCGAAGAAACCAGTGAGCGTGATGCGCGGGAAGTAATCGGCCTTGGCGGCGCCGATTTGCGCGTTGGCTGAGACGAGCTGCTGTTCCGCCTGACGGATGTCGGGCCGCCGTTCGAGAAGCGCCGAAGGCAGCCCTGCCGGCACCGTTGGCGGCGCGGCGAAGGATTCCAGCGAGCGGCCGCGCATCACGTCGCCCGGCACGCGCCCAAGCAGGAGGCTCAGGGCATTTTCGGCTTGTGCGATCTCCCGTTCGACGCTCGCGATTTGTCCGGTCGACGCGAAGAGCAGTTGCTCCGCCTGGCGCACGTCAAGCCCGCTCGCCACGCCGCTCGCGCGTCGACTCTCGGTGAGCCGCACGCTGTCGGTGGCGACATCGCGCGTGCGTTGCGCGATCTCGAGCTCGAAATCGAGGGCACGCAGAGACAGATACGTCTGTGTGACATCGGCGACGAGCGTGGTGATGACGCCGCGCTGGGCTTCCTCCGTGGCGAGATACTGCGCACGCGCCGATTCCTTGAGGCGGCGAACGCGCCCCCAGACGTCGAGCTCCCAGCCAAGGTTGAATCCGGCTTGGACGTAACTCACATCGGTATCGGCACCGCCTGGGATCGCGCCGTTCGAGCCAATCTCGGGCAAACGCGTCGCGGTGGCATCAATCGAACCCGTAACGGTTGGAAACTGATCCGCGCGTGTGATCCGAAACAGCGCCCGTGCCTGCAGCACGCGCTCGGCCGCTATCCGCAGCTCGAAATTCTGCTTCAGCGCCGCGTTGACGAGCTGTGTAAGTGTCTCGTCGCCGAACAGGTCGAACCATTTGACGTCGGCGAGCGATGCCGCCGTAGCTGCGGAAATAACGGTTTCCCCACCGCGGAACGTGGAAGGCGTTTCGACGGCGGGACGCCGGTAGTTCGGCCCCAGCGTGCACGACGCGAGCACGAGGGCGCCAAGCACGACGACTGCACCATGCACAAACCTGAACACGTTCAACTCCTCTCCCGATCGGCCGCGAGGTCGGCAATTTCTCTCACCAGTTCCCTCATCGCGCATCCGCGCGCGACGAAGCGCGCGCCCGCGTGGTGCATACGGGCCATCAGCACGCGGCCGTCATGATCGACATGGCAAACATCCGTGAGGTCCACGCGCAATCCGAGACCCGCGAGGGTAGCCTCGTGCCAGCACGCATCGAGCGCCGGGACGCAAGGGCCGGTAAGGCAACCCTCGACTTTCACCACGAGGTCATGGTCTATGTGTGAGGTGATGCGGAACATGTCACTCCTCGCCCGCGTCAACCATTAGCGATGGTCGTGCCGCTCCCACGTCCCGCCCGACAACACGTGCTAACGCGAACGGAAGCGGGGACTTACGCGCGATCGTTCGGCGAGACCCAGTGCCAGGTGCCAACGAGATCGCGCCCACAGATGGTCGCGACGCCAGCGGGTTGGCACCTTTGCGGCGGCAGCGGCGTCTAACCCAATTGAGCCCAAAGTTCACTTGAGTGGCGGCGCCAGCCGACGTGGGATCAGCTCGGTGCCGCACTCAGGTGGATAGAAGGGGTAAGGTTCGGGAGATATGAGAGCCGTCAGTGCCGAGCTTGATGAACTTGTGGGACCACTGCAGCGCGAGCGCGATCAGCTCGAATTGCTGTTGGATGTGACCAACGCGGTGATCACGCAGCTGGACACGAAGGCGCTCTTCGCGGCCATCGCGCCTGCGCTCAGGCGGTGTGTCAGCGCAGACGTCGCGGCCATCGCGCTGTTCGATCACGAGGCGGGTGTGCTGCGCCATCACGTGTGCGACGCGCCGGAGGGTTTCTGGCCGGCGTCAGAGCGGCCGCAGAATTTGGTGCGTTCGCTCCAGGGATCGGCGTCTGGACTCGTGTTTACGACGGGGGTGCCACACGTGTTTTCGGTCGACGAGCTCGAACGGTTTCCCGACAGCAGGTCTATCCGCGAGCGCGGGATTCGCTCCGCGTGCTCGGTGCCCTTGGCCACGGCGCAGGGCGTGCTCGGCACGCTCGACCTCGGCGCGCTCGCGCCGGATGCGTTCTCGCCGGAACAGTTTCCGCTGCTCACGCGCGTCGCCGGGCAAATCGCGATTGCCTTGAGCAACGCGATGGCGTACCAGCAGATCGAAGAGCTCAACGCGCAGCTGGCGCGCGAGAAGCTGTACCTCGAAGACGAGATTCGCAGCGACCATCTCTTCGAGGAGATCATCGGACGCAGCCGCGCGCTCACGCGCGTGCTGCGCGAAATCGAGACGGTCGCGCCAACCGAGTCCACTGTGCTGATCACCGGAGAGACCGGATCGGGCAAGGAGCTCGTGGCGCGGGCGATTCATCAGCTCAGCGCGCGTCGCGTCAACGCGTTCGTCAAGCTCAATTGCGCGGCAATCCCGACCGGGCTGCTCGAAAGCGAATTGTTCGGGCACGAAAAGGGTGCATTTACCGGCGCCATCAGCCAACGTATCGGCCGCTTCGAGCTGGCCAACCGCGGCACCGTGTTTCTCGACGAAGTGGGCGAGATTCCGCTGGAGCTTCAGCCCAAGCTGCTGCGCGTGCTGCAGGAACGCGAGTTCGAGCGATTGGGCAGCGCGCGCACGTTCCGCACCGACGCGCGGCTCATCGCCGCCACCAACCGCGACCTGACGGCGCTGGTCAGCGAGCAGGAGTTCCGCGAGGACCTGTTTTATCGTCTCAACGTCTTTCCGATCGTCGTGCCGCCGCTGCGCGAGCGCCGCGAGGACATTCCGATGCTGGTCCGCCACTTCGCGCAGGAGTTCGGGCGGCGCATGAAGAAAACGATCGAAACGATTCCTGCCGAGACGATGGACGTGCTGACGCGCTACGAGTGGCCCGGCAACATCCGCGAGCTGCAGAATCTCATCGAACGCGCGGTGATTCTCTCGACCGGCTCGACGCTGGACGTGCCGGTTGCGGCATTGAACGGGCGGCGGACGACAATGCCGCCGCGAGCGGAGGAAGTCGAGACGCTCGAACAGGCGGACCGGCGGCATATCTTGAGCGCGCTCGAAGCCAGCCAGTGGGTGATTGGCGGAGCGAACGGCGCCGCCGCGCGGCTCGGGATGAAGCGGTCGACGCTGCAGTTCCGCATGCGCAAGCTTGGCATCGCGCGGCCGCTCGCCGGCGCCGGGGCTTACGGTCGCGCACGCGTCAGTAGCGCAGCGCGTACTGCACTTTGACCAACAGCTGATTCGAATCGAGCTGCCAGCGATCCAGCAGCGATCGAACGTTCTGGTTGTACACCACGAACAGATCGCCGGCGGGCGAGAAAGTCCAGCGTAGCCGCGTGTTCACCCCCACCGAGTCGCTGTCGGTATCGTACTGGACATAACTTGCGATCGAGAGATCCGGCGACATGTTCACCCTCAGCCGGGTACCGACCAACGTTTGCGTGAAGTTGCCGGTGGCCAGCCTGCCGATGTTGCGCTCCCCCGAGAACTCCACCGTGAAGAGTGGAATCGGATTCCACGCACCCTCCCACTCGATCTGATCGAGGTCGCCGTTGTAGAAGCCGCCAAACCACCATCTGACCTGCGTGTACAGCCGCCGTTTCTGGGCGGTGCCGACTTCGAGGCGATAACGCCGCCAGTGGTAGGACCCCGGCGGGATGATCACATCGTCGGCAATCTCGAATGCCTCGACCAGGCGCTCGCCGGTCGGATTCGCGTTGAACTCGAATCGATCGCCGCTGCGAAACCGCCAGTTGACGGGCGCGATGAAGACCTCATAGCTTTCCCAGCGCCTGCTCAAATCCGTTGCCACAAACGGCCGGAATTCATGTGTCAGCTGCTGCACTGGGCCGCGCGCGATGCGAGTGCGATTGTCAACCGACAGGTTGTAGAGCTGTACCGCGCGCCGCGGCACAAACCCCAGTGACGGATCAAAGTCGCGCCCGATGCGTTTGTAGGTCAACGCCATATCCCACACGTCGTTCGGATAATCGATCTTCAGGCCGTGCGCGGTGGCGTCGTTGCCGAGGTCATCGCGTCCGGTGGCGACGCCCCAGAGACCAACGAGAAAGTTCTTGTCGCCGCGGAATCGCGACGTCGCGTACGTGAAGTCGGCCCCGCCCATCCAGCTCCCATTGCGCGCGAGCGGATCGCCGACACTGCCGATCGCGCCAACCCACGATTCCTGCAGAACGTTTTGCTTGACCCGCGCCACTGCCATGCCGGCCTCGGCCGGCACGACACCTGGTTCGTCGTTGGTGGCGACCACGAGGCCGCCGAAGTTCGTGTTGTGCACGCGGCCGTTGATCTTGCCACCGGCGATAATCGGTACCTCCATTCCCTCGACCAGTCCAATCCGGCGGCTGAAGTATGGGAGCACGTCCTCATCGAGACCGAGGCCGAACGCGAAGATGTCGTCGCCCTCGAGGAAAAACGTGCGTTTCTCCGGAAAGAACAGCGGGAACCGTGTGAGGTTGGTACGGCGCGTATCGACCTCGGTCTCGGCGAAATCCGTGTTCGCAGTAAACGACGCCAACACGTTCGACCCGAGTCGCTGGGTCAGGTCGAGGCTGGGCTGAAACTCGCCCTCGACCGGAATCTCATGCGCGGGCACGCCGCCGCCTGTCGTGAGCGCCGGTCGAATGCTGAGACCGACACCGAGATCGAAGGCCGGCAGATCGGTAATAACGCCGGCACGGCTCGTTTGCGTGACTGCGTACTGCCGAACGGGCGAGGCCCAGCGCGTGACTTCGAGCAGCCGCTGGATGCGGCGCTGCACGTTGAAGTGCCATTCGCGTAATCCCGGCTTGAAACTCAGGGTTTGCACCGGAATGCGCAGCTCGGCGCTCCATCCCGCCGACGTCCTCGCCGTGGCTGCTTCCCAGATCCCGTCCCAGTCCGGGTTTTCGTCTTCGCCGCCGGGACTGATCAAGGCGTCATAGCGCGCGCCGGATGGATTGACCGAGAAGAGGTAACCCGACCGGCCGTCCATGAACGTGCCGAGCACGATGCGCAGATGATCTTCCGAATTGAGCTCTGCGTCGCGCTGGACACTGAAACTGACGATGCCGGATGGATCCGGATCGTCGCAGACGATCCCGATCGCAATTGCCTTTGCGTCGGCCAGCACTCGTACCACGGTGCGTCCACTGGGTGCTGCCCCTTCGGTCGGATCGATTTGCGTGAACGCGTCACTCGCCTCCGCTGCCGCCCATGCGGTCTCATTCAGCGATCCGTCGATGTGCAGGTCGGAAGGTAGAGGACCCACACGGAGAGCGGCGGATGGCGCATTCTGCGCTTCGGCCACGGTAGTTGCCGCGGCGACAATCGCCGCTGTCATCATCCTCCGCACTATTCGTCGTCTTCAGTGTCGTCTTGATGATTGAGGTCATCCTGCAAGGGCAGCGCGGTAGAGGCCGCCACTTCGCGCGCGATCGCGCGCGCGGCGTCCTCGTCTCGATCCAAATACACGATCACGTTCTTCCCTTTGGCGCCGGTGAGCTCGACGTGATAACTCGCTTTCGCGCTCGACGACGACGTGCGCCTGGGAAAGTACAGTCGCACTGCCTGGAACTCGCCGAGCGATCGCGTCGACGTCCAACGATAGAGCAGAAAATCGTTGATCTGCAGAATCGACCGCTGAGCGCGATCGATGGCGACGCTGCGGCGCAGCGTCGCGATGATCCACCCAGGAACCAGAAACACGAGCGCGAAAAACAGCCAGAAGCCGAAGCCGAACACATCGGACCAGTGCCAGGCGGACGCGGCTCCAACTTCGATCAACGCCCGCACGAAATCCCACAAAAGCTTCAAGCCGGGCAGCATGAACAGCAATCCAAACAGCCGGCCGGCGGCGGGAAAGGGTTGCCGCAGCGCGAGGCGTCCAGCCTCATCAGGCGTCGGAATTGCGAAAGATGGAGTGTGCGACATAGGGGTAGCCGACATGTTAACGTTCCTGAGCTTTATGATTGCTTCGGCCTGCCGATTGATCCTCGCGGCCACGTTGATTGCCGCGGCATGCACGACCGCTTCAACCCAACAACGTACGAACAGCGCCGGCAAGACACTCGATCACGTCACGCCGGCCCGCGACAGCGTCGGCCCTATGCCGTCACGGTTTGCGTGGACCGCGGTCGATGGCGCCGATTCATACGCCGTCGGCATCTGGAACGAAGTGGACACGCTGGTCTGGCGCGCCGATCACATCGCCAGGCCATTTATCGCATGGCCGGGCGAGCGCGCGCTCGATCCGGGCACCTATTTCTGGAGCGTGACCGCGCTTCGTGAAGGACGGGCGATTGCTGATTCGGGACGCTCCGCCTTCGTCGTCGTCGAAGCATCGAGTGCGCCGCCGGCATCCGGCGTCAACAAGCGGGCGCCAATGACCGCTGTGCCGTCGCTGCCAGCGAACAGATGAGCAGAGAACGCATTCTGATGGTGGCGCTCATTGGACACGGCGATCGTCGATCGCAATGGACGCGAGATTCCCGCCGCGCCGGCGAAGGCGGGGAGCACCGACAGCCGTGGCGCCAAATGACAGCACGGCGCGGGCTCTGCCGTATTATGGACGGCTGATCAGCCGGCCACTCCGGCTGAGGTGGCCGCCTGTCGTCTTTTGCCGTGGGTTTCCGATCTTCAGGACAGGGCATAAGAACTGTGAACAACGCAATACTCGAGACACTCGGCGCCACCGAGGAAGGGGTCGTGGCGGATGATCTGTTCGACGTTCTCTATAGAGAACTTCATCGTCTGGCCCGCCGAGAGCTGAATCGGCACGGACCGATCGGCGGCCTCGGCGTCACGACGCTCCTGCACGAGGCCTATCTCACGATTGCAGGCAGGGAAGGGACAGTCTTCGTCGACCATGCGCGATTCATGGGGTACGCCGCGCGCGTGATGCGAGGACTGATCATTGACGATGTACGCCGCCGCCGATCGCAGAAGCGGGGCGGACTTTTCCACCTCACCACCCTCAGTACTCACGCGGAGATGGTGGCCGATCCACAAACGCTCATACAGATCAGCGATGCGCTCGACGAGCTGGCTCAAGTGGAACCACCCCTCGCCGAGATCATCGAGCTGAAGTTCTTTTGTGGGTTCTCATTTGCCGAGATTGCGGCCATGCGCGGCGTCTCCGAACGCACCATTCAGCGCAGTTGGGAAAAGGGCCGGCTCTATTTGCACCATGCGATTAGCAGCGCACGGCCGATCGCCTAGCGCTAAGCCGCATGACACCACTGAGCTCAGAGCGGTGGCGCGTTCTCAGTCCGTATCTCGACGAGGCGCTGGACATTGCGACCGACGAGCGCCCGGCGTGGCTCGCGGCTATCGGCGCGCGCGACGCGTCGCTTGCCGCCGACCTGTCGAGGCTGCTCGCTGAGCATCGGGCGGTTCACGCCTCGCACTTTCTCGAACACGCGGTTCCTGCCGCGCCGCATCCGGCCGCCACGCAGTCACTCATCGGGCAGGTTCTCGGGACCCATCAGCTGATTTCGCTCATCGGTCACGGCAGGATGGGCACGGTGTGGCTCGCGGAGCGATGCGACGGCCGCTTTGAAGGACGCGCGGCGGTCAGGCTGCTGAACGTCGCGCGCATGGATCCGGCTGGCGAAGAGCGGTTTCGCCGCGAGGGCAGCATGCTCGCGCGCCTCACGCATCCACACATTGCGCGACTCATCGACACTGGTGTGTCTCCAATCGGGCAGCCCTTTCTCGTCTTCGAGTGCGTCGATGGTCAGACCATCGATCGGTATTGCGATGAGCACGCGCTCGGCATCGAGGCGCGCCTGCGACTATTTCTCGATGTCCTGGAGGCGGTCGCCCACGCGCACTCCAACTTGATCGTGCACCGCGACATCAACCCGGCGAACCTGCTGGTCAGCGTCGACGGTCACGTCAAGCTGCTCGACTTGGGCATTGCCCAGTTGCTCGAGGTCGACGCGCCGTGGGGCGCGGCGCTTGCTGAAACAGGCCCACACACGCGCGAAGGCGGGGCCACGCGCACGCCCGAGTTTGCTGCGCCGGAGCAACTCGCGCGCGGGCCGGTGACCACGGCGACCGATGTGTATGCACTCGGCGTGCTTCTGTACGCGTTGCTCACGGGCCAGCATCCCGCCGGCGCCGCTGCGCGATCATCCGCGCCGCTGATCCGCTCCATCGTGGACGAGGAGCCGCGTCGGATGTCCGACACGGTGGCCGGCAAAGCGCGCCGGATCCTCCGCGGCGATCTGGACACGATCGTCGCGAAGGCGTTGAAGAAGAACGCTCAGGTGCGGTACTCGTCGGTCATGACGCTCGCCGACGATGTGCGGCGCTTTCTGCGACACGAGCCGATCAGCGCACGACCCGATACGTTGCGATACCGAGCAGCCAGGTTTGTCCGGCGACACGTGCCGGGCGTGACAGCGTCCGCAGCGGTGGTCGTGCTATTGGCCGGGTTGACGGTATTTCATACCACCGGGCTGGCGGCGGAGCGCGATCGCGCGCAGCGCGAGGCGGCGAAGGCCGCGAAGGTGAGCGAGCTGATGATCGGCGTCGTAACGGGTGCGGATCCGATCGCCAATCTCGCGACACGAGAAGGCCCAACGGTTCGCGGGCTGCTCGATGCTGCCGCCGAACGCGGCGAGAAAGAGCTGGCCGGACAGCCCGAGCTGCAGGCCGACATCTTTACCCTCTTTGGCCGGGTCTATCGCCGGCTTGGCATGTACGACCGCGCGCAGCATCTGCTCGAAGATGCGTTGGCCAGCGGGCGCATCGTGTTCGGCGCGGAGGACGTCCGCATTGCGCAAACACTGAACGATCTTGGCGCGCTGTTCGGTGAAACAGGCGACTACGCCAGAGCGCAGCGCAGCCTCGAGGACGCGCTCGCCGTCCGCCGCAAGCTGCTCGGTTCCGAACACGCCGACGTCGCCGTCACGCTGGTCGAACTCGGCCGCGTTTACCAGGATCAGGGATTCAACGAACGCGCCGAGCGGCTGCATCGCGAAGCGCTCGCGATCAGGACCAAAGTGCTCGGCGCCGATCATCGTGAAACCGCGGTGAGCCTGAGCGATCTCGCGTCGGTGCTGCGGCTGAACGGCGACGTCGCGGGCGCCGAGCCGCTCATTCGGCAATCGTTGGAGATCAATACGAAGACCAGAGGGCCTGACCATCCGAACGTCGGCATTAACCTGCACGACCTCGGGCTGATTGCCGCAGCCAGGGGCAATTACGCCTCGGCCGAATCGCTCTTCCAACAGGCCTTCGACATCCATCGCAAGGCGGTTGGCGACAAGCATCCCGTGCTCGCGATGATCCTCAATAGCCTCGCGCATGCGATGGCGAAGCAGCGCCGCTACGATGAAGCGGCTGCGACGCTGCAACGCGCGTTGGACATCGCGCGTCCGACCTTCGGCAACCAGCACCAACTCGTCGCGATCTATTTGATCAATCTCGCCTCGATGCAGCTCGCTCGCCACGATGCTGCCGCTGCCGAAACGCTGCTTCGCGAAGCGCTGCCCATCCGCGAACGGGCACCGGGCATCGTGCCCACGCGCCGGCGGATCTTTCTCGAGGACGACTGGACAGTCGCAGCCACGAAGGCGTTGCTCGACGCGTCCGTCGCCGCACAGGGACGATAGCGGCGGCGCGGCGCGCCAAAAGCCGTGCGACTAGGCGCGCACACTCGCTTGTCGCGTTCCGCTCTCCAATTCCGATTCTTCAGATAAGCAATCGGATCAATCACACAAGGAGAGCGTTGACATGTTTGCAAAGACCAGTTTGTTTCTTTCGACGGTTGCCGCGCTAGTGGCAGTCACACTTGCAGAAGTGCCCGTTGCGGCCGGGGACGACACGACTCCGCCGGCGGTGCCCTCGAATCTGGAAGTGCAGGACGGCAGTCAGCCGTTTCTCATCGGCCACGCGGTTGGCACACAGAACTACAGTTGCTTGCCGTCGGGTAAAGGCTACGCGTGGACGCTCTACGGACCACAGGCGACGCTGTTCAACGACGCCGCAGAGCAGCTGATGACGCACTTTCTGAGCCCGAATCCCATCGAGGGCGGTGTGCCGCGACCCACCTGGCAGGACTCACGGGACACCAGCAGTGCGTGGGGCGCCGCAGTTGCGACCTCGACGGACCCGAATTACGTCGCCCCCGGTGCGATTCCGTGGTTGTTGTTGCGCGTCGTCGGTACGCAGAGCGGGCCGCTTCCGAACAGCGACAGGCTGGTCGGGACGACGTTCATTCAGCGCGTGAACACTGCCGGAGGAGTGGCGCCCTCGACCGGTTGTAGCAAGGCCGGGGACGTGGGGAAGAAAGCGTTGGTGGCTTACAGCACAGACTATGTTTTCTATCGCTGAATTTGGAGAATTGCCGATCTGGAGATTTGGAGAAAATCTGGAGAGTTGGAGAGTTGGAGAGTTGGAGATTTAGAGATTTGGAGATTTGGAGATTTGGAGATTTGGAGATTTCGAAATCTCCAGATCTGCTCCAAATCTCCAGAGCACCAATCTCCAAATTCATGAGCGAACAATGCTTTCAAAGTTCGCGATCTGATCCCGCGTGCCGAGCACCGCCACGAGATCGCCCGCTTCCATCCGCGCCGTGCCGTCGGGATTCGGCTGCAACTCCCCGCCGCGGATGATGCCGACAATCGAGACGCCGATCGTACTGCGGAAACGCAGTTCCTCGAGCGTGCGTCCGATGACGCGGCTGTCTGGCGGCAGCCCGACCCAGGTGAAATCGAGCTGACGCGCGAACTCGCCGAGATGCGACATCACCGCAAGACCAGATGTGCCTGTGGCGCTGCCTTGCCCGTACTGCTCGGAGCGAATCGTGCTTGCAACGCGCAACACGTCGTGCGCCGGCAAATGGAAATGCATCATCGCCTGCCGGGCCATCTCGATCGCCGCTTCGAATTCCGGAGAAGTCACCTCCTGGATGCCGAGCTCGTACAGCGCGCGCACGGCGTCCGGTCCCTCGGCGCGGGCGATGATCGGAAGGTCAGGCCGGAGTTGTCGCGCCACTCGGATGATGTTCCGGACGTCGGGCAAGCTTGGCACCGTGATGAGCAGGACTCGCGCCTGGGCGACGTGTGCGGCTTCGAGTACCACGGGCTGCGTCGTGTCGCCGTAGATCAGCGGCAGTCCGGCCTCGCGCGCCTGCCGCATTCGCCGGTCATCGACTTCGATGAGCACGAACGGCAACTCGAAATGCGCGAGCGCGGTGGCGACGCTGCGCCCCACCCGCCCGGCGCCGGCGACGACGATGTGACGCGTCAAGCGCGAGTCGGGGAGGTTGATCGTTTCGAGCGTTTCGCGTTGACGCCGCGGCCACAGCCGGGCATAAATCCAGGGCGTCAGGCCCGACAACACCGGCGTGAGCGCCATGGTCACGATCGCGGTGTTCAGCGTCAGGGCGTAGACATCGTTTGAGATGGCGCCGCTCGACAGTCCGACGCGGGCGAGGACAAACGCGAACTCGCCCACCTGAAACAGCGTGAGCGCCACCGCGAGCGGCACGACGTTCCAGTAGCCGAAGAGCCGCACCACGAGCGCGAAAATCACCGCCTTGGCAACTGCTACTGTGCCCGCGAGCACGGCGAGAATGCCCAGCTGCCGCCACGCAACCAATGGGTCGAGCAGCATGCCGACCGAGACGAAGAAGAGCATCCCGAACAAATCGCGGAGCGGCACAACGTCGCTCAGCGCCTGATGGGCGTATTCCGATTCGCTGATGACCAGGCCGGCCACGAACGCACCGAGCGCCATCGACAATCCAAACCACCAGGTCACGTAGCCCACGCCAACGGCCACGGCCGTGGTCGCCAGAAAAAACAGCTCGCGCGAGTTCCAGCGCGCGACAAACGCCATCAACCGTGGCACGACCTTCGTGGAGACGAGCACGATCACGCCGAGCAGCAATAGCGCGCGGCCGGCGGCAATGCCGACACGCGCCAGCCCGCCCGATGGATCGCTCAACTCGGGGAGGACGATCATCAGCGGTACGACCGCGAGATCCTGCACGACGAGAATGCCGAGCATGACACGGCTCGATAACGTCCCGAGCCGGCCCTGCGCCTGGATCGTCTTGAGCGCAACCATCGTGCTCGAGAGCGAAATCAATGCGCCAAACCACAACGCCGGCCGCCATTCCCACCCGAGCGCCAATCCGAGGCCGAGCCCGACCGCTATCGTGAGCAGAATCTGAATGGTGCCGCCGACGAGCGCTACCGTGCGCACCGGCGCCAGCTCGCGGAATGACAGCTCGAGTCCGAGCGAAAACAGGAGCAGCGCCACGCCAAGCTCGGCGAGCTGTTCGATGTCGTGGAGATTGGCGACGGTGAACCCGCCGGTGAAGGGGCCGACGGCCACCCCGGCGAGGATGTAGCCGACGATTAACGGCTGACCAATCCGCTGCGCGAGGAAGCCACCGACGAGGGCGGCGACCAGAATGAGGGCAAGGTCTCCGACGAGTTCCATGAATCTCCAGATTCAGCGATCGATGTGCAGCTGGTACGATCCTCGATCCGCGCTCACGCCGGTGATGTCGATCTTCAAGCCCGATCCGACTGTCCTGACGGAGTTGTACGGAATCGACGCGTCGTAGTACGCCGTCGGCGACGAGTCATGAAACGACATCACTGGCGGCGACACATACGTCTTCGTCAAGGTTCGCGCCGACGAAGTCGTCTGTGACAGGGTAACGGCATTGCTGTCCACGCCAAAGGTGGAGTCCCACGTCTGCCACCGGTTCCGCCATGGCGTCCGTCCATCCGGCATGATATTCGGCGCCGGATGCGAGTCGAAGGGCAGAATCTGTCCGTAGCCCGCGTGCTCGGAGGTGTTGTTGTCGGGGATCGACGAGTTGCGGTACGAAATCAGCACACCGGCGGCATAGCACTGTTTCTCGAGCCATGAGTTGGTGCTAGGACAGAGATGGAACGCAGATAAAACGCAGATGGGAACGCAGATAAAACGGAGATGGGAACGCAGATAAACGCAGATGGGAACGCAGATAAAACGCAGATACACGATATGTCGGAAACTGACCGCGTACGATTGTGCAGAACGCCCAGGCGATTGCCCTCGCCCGCCGTCCATCATGATCCACTCGAATATCTGCGTCTATCTGCGTTTTATCTCTGTTTCATCTGCGTTCATCTGCGTTTCATCTGCATTCATCTGCGTTTCATCTGCGTTTCCCTCTGTGTTTCACGGCGGCTTCACTCACAACGCAACGCGACTGTGGGATCGACGCGCGCCGCGCGACGCGCTGGAATGAACGCGGCGATGAATACCACCGCGAGAATCAGCGGCACGATCAGAAAGAAGATCCGCGCGTCGTACGCGTGCTTGAATGGAATGACTGTCGGCAGAATCCGCGTCGTGACGACGCTCAGAACAAAGCCCACTGCAAGGCCGACCCACGCTGGCGCGAGCCCCTGACGAATAATCATGCGTTGCACACGGCCGTACGAGGCGCCCACGGCAATGCGGATGCCGAGCTCGCGCGTCCGGCGGCTCACCGCAAACGACACGAGCCCGTATAAACCAACCGTGGTCAGCGTGAGTCCCATTACGCTCATACCGCCGACGAGCGATAGCAAAACGTCTGCGATGGTGGTTGTTCGCGCCGCGTAATACGCCTCGATCGTCTGCCCGTCGTACGACGGGACTGCGGCGTCGAGCTTACGAACGGTTTCGCGCAGCGCGGGCAGCAGCGTCGCTGATTCTCCGGCAGTCTGGACCAAGAGCACCATGTTCGTGCGCGGACGTTGACGGAACGGAAAGTACACAAAGTCACGCGGCGGCTCGCCCGAATAGCCGTACTTGCTGGTGTTCACCACACCGACGATTTCGACCCATTCGCCGCGCTCATCATCGAGTCGAAACCGTTTGCCGATCGCGGTGGCGTCGGGCCAGTAATGACGCGCCATCGTCTCGTTGACGATGGCAACGCGCGGCCGCTCCGCTGTGTCGGTGACTTCGAAGCTGCGGCCTTCGATCACGGCGATATCCAACGTCGCGAAATACTGCTCGTCCACCACGCTTGATAACGCGCGCGGCGCGGCTTGGCCGGGGGCAAGAACAAAGCCGTCGGGGACAAGCGACGCGCCCTCCAACCCGAACAACGGCATCGAGGATGTCGCCCCGGCGGAACGCGCACCAGGCAAGCGACGGAGCTCGTCGAGTGCGCGCGCGAAGAAGTCTGCCGCTTGTTGTGGTGTGTAGCGCGCCTGACTCGTATCGACGCTCAGTTTACCGACGTGTGTCGTGCGGAACCCTGGTCCTTCGGTGAGCTCCTGCTGGAACGAACGATAGACGAACACGGCGATCGACAGGAGCGCCAGCGACAGGGCCACCTGTAACGCGACCAGCGCTTTTCGACCGGTCAAGCGCAGTCTCGTCGCGCTCCCTTCGGCGCCTTTGAGCGTGTTGACGAGATCGACGCGTGTCGTGTGGATCGCCGGAGCCACGCCGAACAGGAAGGCACTGGTGACGGCCACCGACAGACTGAACACGAGCGCGCGCACATCGAGCTGCATGACCGGCACGGCGAACACATCAGTCGGGAATCCGATTCGCCGTAGCAACCGGATGCCCGCGTAGCCTACGGCGAGGCCGGCCGCGCCGCCCGCTAGTGAGATGCCCAGGCTCTCGATGACCAATTGGCGAATGAGTTGCCCGCGCGGCGCGCCGATTGCGAGGCGCAGCGCAATGTCGCGCGCTCGCGTGGGCGCCCGGCTCGCCAGCAGCGCCGCGACATTGGCACACGCCACGGCGAGCACCGACACGGCGAGCAGCGTCAACACGACGAGCAGCGAGCTGTCGAGCGGGTAGCGCTCGAACTTCGCCTGCATCTCGGTTTGTGCGGTGAACGACCGGTCCTTATTCGTGTCGGGATAGGCGCGCTCGAGATCGGCGCCGATGACAGCAAGTTCGGCCCGCGCCTCACTGAGGCTGACTCCGGCGCGCAGCCGTCCTTTCACCGACAGCATCCGCGCCTCACGGCGCGTGAACGGATCGGCAGCGTCGGCAGGGAAGAGACGCCGCCACATCGCCAGCGGTACATACACCGCCTCGCGCACGAATCGGGCGTCGAGGCCGGTGAATGTTTGCGCTGTCACGCCGATTACGGTGAAGTCGATGCCGGCTATCGAAATCGAGCGGCCGAGCACGGTGCCGTCGCCGCCAAACTCCTGCTGCCACAACCCGTAGCTGAGAATCGCCACCGCGTCGCGGCCAGGCACGCGGTTCTCTTCGGGCATGAAGTCGCGCCCAACCTCGGGTGTCACGCCGAGCACCGCAAAAAAGTTGTCGCTCAGGCCCGTCGTGACCTTGAGTCGCGGCGCGGCCGCCGGCGCCAGGCGAACACCCGCCGGCCGCGAGGTCATCGCGACTACGCCGGCGAAGGTTTGCGTGCGGTCGCGGATGTCGGCGTATTCCGGAATCGACAACGGCCCGAGGGCGGACGTGCTGCCACGCGGGCGCGAGCCGACAGTAACGAGTTCGTTGGGACGAGCGACGGGCAGTGGGCGCAGGATCAGCGCATCGGCCGCGCTGAACACAGCGACGTTTGCTCCGGTGCCGAACGCGATTGATAGCACCGCGATCGCCGTGAAACCGGGACTTTTTGCCAGGGTCCGGCCGGCATCCCGCAGGTCACGCCACACGCGTTCGAGCAGCAACATGTGCGCCTACCCCCTCAATTCACTTAAGTTGATGATCGTGGCATCGAGCCGACCTCAAGATTCGGGCCGAAAGTGGCATTGTTCGAACGTTCAACGCCGTTGGCGCTGCGAACTGAAGTGAGCTTGGGGTTTAGTGTAGCCGCAGGATTTAAAACATCTGCGCCACGTGCGGCTGTAATATCTGCGCTTATGCGCAGATTGGTAGCGGCACTGGGGCTTTTGGTCGTCGCGACCGTGTTCTCGGCGGCACAAGCACCACCCTCGCCGGCGGGCTGGAATGTACGCGGCGCGGCCGACTATCTCGACGGCCGCATGGAGTGGTGGCTGAAATGGCCGAACGCCGTTCGCGACCAGGGCACCACGTGTGTCTCGTGCCACACCGTCGCGCCCTATGCGCTCTCGCGTCCGGCGTTGCGCCTCACCCTCGGCGAGCGCAACATCCCCGAGCCCGAGCGCACGATGCGAGCGCATGCGGTCAAACGCGTTCAGCTGTGGAAAGAGTTGCAGCCACTTTATCCAGATCAGCGCTACGGGTTGCCGAAAACCAGCGAGTCGCGCGGAACGGAAGCGATCATGAGCGCGCTCGTGCTGGCGGTCCATGACCGTGAAACGGGGACGCTGTCGGAAGACACGCGTGCGGCGTTTGCGAACTTGTGGGCGCTGCAGTTCACCGCTGGTGCGCTGAAAGGCGCGTGGGCCTGGCTCAATTTCCATCTCGAGCCCTGGGAGTCGGATGACGGCCCCTTCTACGGCGCTTCGCTCGCGGTGCTTGCCGTCGCGGCGGTGCCTGCCTATGCATCGAGTCCGGACGTTCAGCCGCACATAAAACTGCTGCGTGACTACCTGCAGCAGGGCGTCGACAAAACCACGTTGTTCAATCGCGCCAACGTGCTCTGGGCTGCTTCGTTGCTGCCCGATCTCCTCACCACCGCGCAACGCGACGCCGTTGTCGACGCGCTCGTGGCAAGACAGCAAGAGGATGGCGGGTGGGCGATGGCGTCGCTCGGCAGTTACAAGCGGAGCGATAACAGCGTCCTCGACACCACCAGCGATGGTTATGCGACCGGTGTGGTGAGTCTCGCGCTGCGCAGTGCGAGCACGTCACGGGTGCAGCCGGCGCTCGAACGCGGGCTCGCGTGGCTGCGAGCGCATCAGGATCCCGCCACCGGCATGTGGCGTGCGTCCTCACTCAACAAACAGCGCGATCCCGCGAGCGACGTGGGCAAATTCATGAGCGACGCGGCGACGGCGTACGCCGCGCTCGCACTACTGGAACGGTCCGCCAGCGGCTTCAGTCGCAGCGCGCTCTACGCCCGCTAGCAGCTGGTCGAGAGCCGCGCGATCGAGATAGCGTCCGTTTACAACGACGGCCCGAATGCGTCGCGTGTGGGTGATGTCGGCGAGTGGGTTTGACTCGAGCAGCACGACATCCGCGGTCCGACCCGGTGCAATGACGCCGGTTGACCTCGCCTCGTTGAGAATCGCGCAGGGTGATCGTGGCCGTTCGCAGCGCGTCAATCGGTGCCAGTCCCCCAGACACCAGCAATTCGAGCTCCTCATGCAACGCCCCATGCGGAGAACACGTACGGGTTGCCTGTGTCGCTAGCGGCGAGAATCGCGACGCCGGCGCCGTGGGCACGACCAACGAACCGGGGCTCACGCTGCAGCCGCTCGCGCCGCGCCGCGAACGCGGCGTGTTCGAATGCCAGCTGCACGGCCGCCGTCCGATCCTGATCGGCCATCGCCGCACCGGCGACGCGAAGGACCGCAACCGCGACTGCGCGCCGGTAGTCGCTCATTAGTGGACGGGTAGGCTGATGAAGCTGACGCTCCCCGGTGCGTGATAGACGCGCTGCGTCGCCTTCACGTAGTCACTCGGCTTGCCGAAAAAGATGTTCGGCACAAACGTCTGCGGATTGCGATCGTAAAGCGGGAACCAACTCGATTGAATCTGCACCATGATGCGATGGCCGGGCAGAAAGGTGTGGTTGGCGGTCGGCAAGGTGAACTTGTAGGTCAGCGGCTTGCCCGACTCGATCGCCTTCGGCGTCTCGAAGCTCTCGTGATAACGCCCGCGGAAAATATCCATCGCAATGCCTAACTGATAGCCGCCCATCTCGGGCTGGCCAGGAACTTCGTCCGGATAGACATCAATCAACTTCACTACCCAATCGCTGTCGCTACCGCTGGTGGAAGCGACCAGATTGACCAAAGGGGCCCCGGCGATGCGAACCGGCGCGGTCAGCGGCGGAGTCGTATAGGTCAGCACATCGGGCCTTCCATCAACACTGCGTTGATCCGTCACCAACCAGCGCCGCCACAGATCGCCGTCGCTGAATCGGACCGGTCGCGGCACGTACGGTACCGGCTTCGCCGGATCGGAGATGTACTCATCGAACGCAGTCGTTCCGTTGGTGCCGGCGGCCGGCGCCGTGAATGACAATCCGAAGTTCGATGTGAGATACAGCGGTTTCGACGCTGCCGCGCAGCCGCTCTCACACGCGATCGGCCACGCCTTGAAGCGATCCCAATGGTTCTCGCCAGTGTTGTAGATGAACACCGGAGGCGTGTCGGCCTTTGGCGCGCCGTCTTTGAGATACTGATCGAAGAACGGCTTCAACACATCGCGCCGAAACTGCAGCGCGGTATCGCCGTCCCAGCGCAGCGGACCCAACGAGAACGCATCATAATTGACCTGGCTGTGACGCCATGGGCCCATGACCAGAAAGTTCAAGTCGTTGCGTGTGTCTTTGGACTCGACAGCCAGATAGCTGTGAATCGCGCCCCACATGTCTTCCTGATCCCACAACCCCTGAATCCACATCGTTGGAATTTTCAGTGGCTGCGCGGCCATGACTTTGTCGAGCGCCTGATTGTGCCAGAACGCATCGTAGGCCGGATGCTCTGAGATCTTGCGCCACCACGGGAGCTGATCGAGACCCGCCGCGCGTGCAAAATCGCCCGCCGATCCCGCGCGCCGGAAGTTCTCGTAGTCGTCGTAACTCTGACGAACGATCTCGCTGCCGTCTCCGCGTTCAGTCGTTTGTCCCGTGAAGTAGTCCAGGTTGACCTGGCGAAACGCGCCAAAGTGAAACCAGTCGTCGCCCATCCAGCCGTCGACCATCGGGCTCATCGGCGCGGCCACTTTTAACGCCGAGTGAGGATTGACGAGCGCCATCACGACCGTGAAGCCCTCGTACGAGCTGCCAAGCATCCCAACCTTGCCGTTGGATTCGGGCACATGTTTCACCAACCAGTCGATGGTGTCGTAGGCATCGGTCGAGTGGTCCACGTTCGTCGGGTTGAGCGGTCCCTTGAGCGGGCGTGTCATCACGTACTCGCCCTCGGATCCGTACTTGCCGCGCACGTCCTGGAACACGCGAATGTAGCCGTCGGGGACGAACACTTCATCTCCCTGCGGCAGCGTAGCGAGCATCCGGGGTGACTGGTTCCGCGCGGCGCGGCCGGCAGCGTTATACGGCGTACGCGTCAGGATCATCGGAGCATTCTTCGCGCCGTTCGGCACCACGATGACCGTGTAGAGTTTGACGCCGTCGCGCATCGGAATCATTTCGACGCGCTTGACGTAGTCGTACCCGGCCCTGGGCGCCTCGAACTTGGGAGGAATGTCGGGCGCGATTGCCGGTGTCTGCGCGAGCACACCGGCCGCGGTAAGTTGCAGAGCTACGGCGAGAGGACCCCAACGCATCATTTGGCCATTGTTGCACAGCGATTCGCGATTGACCGCGAACGCGGAGGAGAGTTAAATCTCCGCACTCCCTGTTTTATTCCGTCGTCCGCGGCACTTGATGGATTCGGCTGCGAGTTCAAAAAGGAGCTTGTCATGAGGAGAAGCCGGCGCGCCGCTGGGTCAGCGCTTCTGACCCTGGCGGCCTTTCTGTTCGTCCCCGCGCTCGCCCACGCCCAGAGCGCAATTGCTGGAACTGTGAAAGACACGTCCGGGGCGGTTCTGCCCGGCGTGACCGTGGAGGCGGCGAGCCCGGTCCTGATCGAGAAGGTCCGCACTGTCACGACCAACGAGCAGGGCCAGTTCACCATCGTCGATTTGCGTCCGGGCACGTACAGCGTGAAGTTCACGCTTCCTGGATTCAATACCTACGTCCGCGACGGCCTCGAGCTGCCGACCGATTTCACCGCCACCATCAACGCCGAGATGCGCGTCGGCGTGCTCGAGGAAACCGTAACCGTGACCGGCGAGTCGCCGATTGTCGACGTGTCGAGCACGTCGCGCGTGCAGGTGCTCACGCGCGAGGTGCTGGATGCCGTGCCAACCGGCCGCACCATTCAAGGTCTCGCGCAGCTCGTCGTCGGCGTCAGCCTCAACGTTCCCGACGTCGGCGGCTCGCGGGCGATGCAGCAGACCTATATGGCGACCCGCGGCCTCACCTCCGCCAACAACATCGTGCAGGTCGACGGCCTGATGGTGAACGGCCTCGACGGCGATGGCGCTGTGCAGCAGTACTTCAACAACGCGATGATGCAGGAGATGACCTACCAAACGAGCGGCGCGGGTGCGGATCTCTCGCCCGGCGGCGTTCGAATGAACATCGTACCGCGCGACGGCGGTAACCAGTTCAGCGGATCGTTTTTCGCGGGGTGGACCGATGGCGCGTGGCAAAGCGACAACCTGAGCGCCGACCTGCGTGCGCGGGGCTTGCGCGCTGCCGATCGCATCGATCGCATCTACGACTTCAACGCCGGGCTGGGCGGTCCAATCCGGCGCAACAAGTTGTGGTTCTACGGCTCGGCGCGTGCCTGGTCGGTGAACGCGCCGATCGCCGACACTTTCTATGTGCCGAGCGGCGCAACGCAGGCCGACTGCCAGGAGGGACGCGTCAGCTGCGAGCAGGGCATCGACGATCAAAAAATCAAGAGCGCGTTGCTGCGGCTGACGTGGCAGGTCAGCGAGCGCAACAAGTTTTCCGTCTACTACGACGAGATCGACAAGTTCCGCGGCCATGGCATGAACGCGGGTGACGATCCGCGCACTGCCTCCCAGATCTGGACCTCACCGCTCTACAACAGCGGCGCCGCGAAGTGGACGAGCACCGTGAGCAGCAAGCTGCTCGTCGATGGCGGCTTCTCGTTCAATTACGAGGAGTACGTCATCACTAATCAGCCGGGCGTGAACAAGGAGGTCTTCTCGCCGGAGTGGTTTGCCAGCGCAAGCCGGCGCGACGCCGATCTCACGACACTCCGCAGCGGGCTTGCCAACTGGGGCGGGCGCTATCCGGATCGTTACAACCTGCAGGGCGCCGTCACCTACGTCACTGGATCGCACAACATCAAGACCGGGGTGCAGTGGAACTGGGGCCCGTACGAGAACACGCGCGAGACCAATGCCGACCTGCAGCAGGTGTACCGCACCGGCCGACCAGACTCGGTGACGATCTACAACACGCCGATTCGTTCGCTCGAGAAGCTGAACGCCGATGTTGGCATCTTCGCGCAGGACAGCTGGGTGATAAACCGGCTGACGCTCAGCGGCGGCTTGCGCTGGGAGTACCTCAATTCCGAAGTGTCGGATCAAACCTCGCCGGCCGGGCGCTTCGTCGCCGAGCGGCGTTTTTCCAAGATCCAGATGCCGATTTGGAAGGATTGGGCGCCGCGGTTCGGCGCCGTCTACGACCTGTTCGGCAACGCAAAGACCGCGCTCAAATTTGGCTTCAATCGCTACAACGAGTCGCGGACCACGCAGTTTGCCAATCGCTACAATCCGAACGCTCTCACCTCGGCGACGATTCCGTGGACCGACCTCAACAGCGACGACATTGCACAGGGCGAGCTCGGGTGTGTGTATCTGACACCGGGCTGCGAGATGAATTTCACGCGGCTGCCCAACAACTTCGGGCGGCTATCGCTGAATCGCGTCGATCCGGATTTCAAGCGCACCTACAACCTCGAGACCACCGCCGGCGTGCAGCACGAGCTCTTCCCGCGCATCTCGGTCGCCGCGACCTGGTATCGCCGTACGTTCCATCGTCTCCGCTTGATCGACAACCTGCTGCGGACCATGGACGATTACACGCCGATTCCTGTGTTCAATCCGATGACTGGCCAGCCGATGACCGTCTACTCAGTGACGTCGGCAGCGGCCGCGCGGGTGGACAACTTCGACACAAACGCCGGCTCTGACCGCAAACAGATCTACAACGGCTTCGACGTTACCGTGAACGCGCGCTTGCCGCGCGGCGCCATGGTGTTCGGCGGCTTTGTCACCGAGCGGACGCTGCGCGTGACCTGCGACGAGCCCGACGATCCAAACGCACTGCTGTACTGCGACGATCGCGACAACGGGATTCCCTATCGTCCGCAGTTGAAGCTCTCGGGTACGTATCCCGGCCCGTGGGGCATTCAGGTGAGTGCGTCGCTGCAAAGCATCGCCGGACGGCCCACCGGCGGCTTCTCCACCACCATGTTCTTCGTGAACAAGATCGCGGGACCTGGATATGGCGATGTCGGCAGCCCACAGGGAACGATGTGGCTCTTGAGCTCGACGACGCGCTATCCGACGAATTGCCCGGCGCCGTGTCCCGCCGGTGCGCTCGTGTTTCAACCGGGGCAACTCACCGAAGCCAACATCAGCGTGCCGCTCGTCGCTCCGGGCATCGAGTTCCTGCCGCGCATCACCCAGCTGGATCTGAGCTTAGGCAAGTGGTTCAACCTGGGCCGCACGCGCGTTCAGGGTCAGATGGACATCTTCAACGTGTTCAACGCGGACACCGAGGTCGGGTATCGCTCGACCAATTTCGCAACAGCGTCGTATCTGCAGCCCTCGAGCAACCTGCAGGGACGTATGCTGCGCTTTGCGATGCAGCTGAAATGGTAAGCGGCAGCAGAACGGGAGAACTACAAATGCAACATCGTTTCTTCGCCACACTGTGGATTCTGGCCGCGCTCGTCTTGTTTGCCTCAACTGCCCAAGCCCAGACGGGTGACGGCAGTTTGAGAGGGTACGTGAAAGACGATCAGGGCGGTGTGCTGCCCGGCGTGACGGTGACGGCGCGGAGCACGGCGCTGCTGACGCCGGTCTCGGCGGTGACGGACAACGCCGGCTACTATCGTCTCCTCAACCTCCCTCCAGGCACCTATACGCTGACCGCCGAACTGACGGGATTCTCGACTTACCGGCGCGAGGGCATCGTCATGCGTGCCGGCATCACCTTCAGCGTCGACATCCAGATGCAGATTGGTAACCTGGCTGAGACGATCACCGTGACCGCCGAGTCGCCGATGATCGAGACGGGAAGGCCGACGAGCGTCCTCAACATCGATGGCGAGCTCGTCCGCTCCGCGCCGGTCACATCGCGGCGGTTGTTCAGCGACGCGCTCGATCTTGCGCCCGGCGTTGGATCGCGGAACGTGGACGACGGTGTTGGCCGTCGCGCGTATTACTTCCGCGGCTCGCACATCTACGCGCATGCCTTCCAGCTCGAAGGCGCCCCGGCCTCCGCGTATATCGATTCGGCCGCGCACTCGATGGGTATGGGTGGAGACACGGTGCAGGACGTGGAGATCAAGCTTGGCGGCGCTGATGCCTCAACGCCGCTCAGCACCGGGGTAGTGATGAACATCGTCACGCCGCGCGGCCAGAATCAGTTCAAAGGCAGCGCCGCGTTCTCGTACCAGCCACTCGAGTGGAACAGCGACAACACACAAGGTGGAGAGGTGCACGGCGGGCTGCCGACATTTCAGGCCGTCGAGCAATGGGACCTCTCGCTCGGCGGACGCATCATCAGAGACAAAGTGTGGTTCTACAGCACCTTCCGCTACGCCGACCT
The DNA here is from genome assembly GCA_046726375.1 of Acidobacteriota bacterium. Taxonomy (GTDB): domain Bacteria; phylum Acidobacteriota; class Vicinamibacteria; order Vicinamibacterales; family UBA2999; genus DASPWV01. Next base: position 13,853 of record JBKPAJ010000087.1, on the reverse strand, counting down.
GATCAACGGCATCAGTCGCACCGATCAGGACCTGTTTTATCTGCGCTCGTTCCGCCCTGACTTTGTCCCGTTCGATAACACTTCGGTGAGTAAGCAGCCGTACGTCAAAGTGACCACGCAGCACGGCAATCACGAGCTCTCCGGATTTTGGCAGTACGATCGCAATCGCTTCAGCAGCAATCGCGAACGCGATACGCATAACATCAATCCGCGCGGCACCGGGGGCTCGTTGTATCAGGCCAAGCTCAATTCCGCATGGAGCAATCGGCTGCAGACGACGGTTTCGGGCTCGTACAACAACAAAGGCGGCGCGGAGGAAGACACCTACGACGGCTATGAGGGATTCGGCCCACAGACCGAGGTCTTCGAGAGCATCGGTATCTCCCGCGGCCTTCCGACCGGCAACGGCAGCAGGCTGGTGTTGATGAACAACAACGAGACCTTGAGCATCCAGCCCTCCTCGATGCTCATGTTCCGTGCCGACCTCACATACTATCGGGAAGGGCTTGCCGGTTCTCACGAGTTCAAATCCGGGCTCTGGGCGGCGCCGCGGCTCAATCGCGAAGTCTTCAGCCTGGCGCAGAACGACGGCTTCACGCTTGAGCGTGTCGTGCAGCGCGACCCGAATAACCCGGCAGCGGGAACCATTCCCTATCAACGTCGATACCAAACACCGCTTGACTTGCAGACGACCGCCGCGCGCGATCGCGACATTGCGGTGTACGTCCAGGACACATGGAAGCCGACGCCGCGCATTACCGCGAACATCGGTGTTCGCGCCGACTTTGTGCGGCGCTTCGACGACATCTTCCAGATCGAGCGCATGAACAGCACGAACATCGGTCCTCGTGCCGGCGTTGCCGTTCTCGTGACCGAGGACGCCCGCAACGTGCTGCGCGCGTTCTATGGCCGCGTTCATGAGCAGGTGAACGGCCGCGATCCCATCACGACGTTCGGGCCGACGTCGCGCCGCTTCCAGCGCGATATCTACGACGCGAACCTCGACGGTGTCTTCGAGATCGAAAACATCACGCAGGCAGCTACCGCCGCAATCAATGCTCTCGCGTTCGACCCGAATCTCCACCAGCCGTTTGTTGACGAATACGCGGTCGGGTTCGCGAAGCAGTTCAAAGGGCAGATGAGCCTCGATCTGTCGTTCAACCGCCGCTACTTCAAAGACGGCTACGGGGAAATCGACATCAACGGCATCTACCCGGACGGTCCGAACCAGCCGTTTCTCGGATTCGGCAAGGTCGATCCCAACCAGGGGATGATCATGCAGCAGACCAACGCCACATGGACTACGGTGGTCGTGACCAACGTTGAGGCGATCTTCGCGAAGAATCTGTCGCACAACTTCCAGGTCGTGGCCACCGGAACGCGCCAGTGGCAGCATCTCGACGGCACCTGGAACCCCACCGATCCGGCGCGGTTCATTCAGCCCGATGCGTTCCCGAACAATCGCGATTTGTCGCGACATCTGTTCGGCAACGGCGACGACAGCAGCCTCGATGGCGGGGGCCGTGAGTCTGGTGTCGCCTACCGGCCGTACTCGGTCCGGATTGCGGGGCAGTACTTCGCGCCGGCGGACATGAAGATCGCCGCCAGCTATGTCATCCAGGCGGGTGGCTATCTCGGTCCGCTGCAGATTCAGTCGGGTCGCGATCCGATCTTCGGGCCGCAGCAGATCACGCTCGCCAACGGCACGACGCAACCGAATCCGCTGGCAACGACGTGGCGCTTCCCGTTCGGCACTCGCAGCGATGGTCAGGTTCGCAACGAGACGACACGGTTCCTGCAGCTGCAGATTGGCCGTGACTTCAGGTTCGGATCGCAGACGATCGTGACCTCGCTCGGCATCTTCAACGTGTTCAACACGGGAGCGCACACACAGTGGAACGACGGCGCCAACGTGCTGAACGGCCCGAACTGGCTGGCGCGGTTCAATCGTCACCCGCCGCGCGGGTATCAGGTCACGCTCGGGTACCGGTTCTAGGGAGTTGACGGTCAACGGTCGACGGACGACGGGAAGTGCTGTCGACGTTGACCGTCGGCTGTAACAAATGGAGGGCCACCATGGCGTCGATTCGGTTATTGGTGCAACGCATTGCTCCACTTGCCGCCGTGGCGGCCTTTCTTGCCTTGAGCGTGACGGGCAGCGCGCAGCAGACGTCGCGCGTTGCGCCAGATACCTACGCGCGCCTCAACTGGCGCTACATCGGTCCGGAAGGCAACCGCATTAGTGCCGTCGCTGGCGTAGCGGGCGATCCGCTCGTTTACTACGCAGGCTCCGCGTCCGGCGGTATCGCCAAGTCAACCGACGGCGGCGTCACGTGGGAGCAGATTTTCGACAGCCAGCCGGTTCATTCCATCGGCGACATCGCCGTCGCGCCTTCCGATCCAAGCACCGTGTGGGCCGGCACCGGCGAATCGTGCATCCGCAGTCACATTTCCGTCGGCGAGGGCATCTTCAAATCGACCGATGCCGGCCGCAACTGGACGCGCATGGGGCTCGAGAAGACCGGCCGCATAGGGCGCGTGATCGTACATCCGCAGAATCCGGATGTGGTTTTTGCGTGCGCGCTGGGGCACGCCTACGGTTCGCAACCAGAGCGGGGAGTCTTCCGCACCACGGACGGCGGCAAGACCTGGGATCGCGTGCTCTTCGTCGACGAGAACACCGGCTGCTCCGAGCTCACCATGGATTCGCGCAACCCGCGCCGGCTGTTTGCCGGCATGTGGCAGTTCGACATCAAGACGTGGGGCCGTGAAAGCGGCGGGCCGGGCAGCGGGCTGTTCACGTCGACTGACGGCGGCACCACCTGGAGCCGGCTGCGCGGCCGTGGCTTGCCGGAGCGTGAAGTGGGCAAGGTCAAGGTGGCGATCGCGCCCTCGAATCCCGATCGTGTCTACGCGCTCATCGAAACCGGTGACGGGATTCCGTGGCAGGGGAAGGAAACCGATCGCGGGCAGGTGTGGCGATCGGACGATGGCGGCATCAATTGGCGCGTGACCAGCTACGACCGCAACGCCATGGGCCGATCGCATTACTACGGTCACATCTTCGTCGCTCCTGACAACGAGAACGAAACCTACTACCTGACGGCCGGGTACAGCGTGTCGCTCGATGGCGGGGAAACGCTGGTGCAGCAGCCGAACACGCGATCACCGGGCGGCGATCATCACGACATGTGGATCGATCCGGGGAACGCCAATCGCATGATCGTCGGCCACGATCAGGGCTTCTCGATTTCGCTCAATCGCGGGCGCACGTGGTATCGCAACCGGCTGGCGAACGCGCAGATGTATCACGTCACGGTGGACAATCAGATTCCGTACTACGTCTACGGCAACAAGCAGGACGGACCGTCGTATCGCGGACCGAGCAACAGCCGCGTTGGCGGCGGCATTGCGCGCAGCATGTGGCACACCGTCGCCGGTGGCGAGAGCGGCTGGGCGACGCCCGATCCGGTCGATCCCAATCTGATCTGGTCGAGCGCCTCCGGATCGGGCAGCGTTGGCGGCATCGTCGCGATCTACGAGGAGAACCGTCGTCAGGCGCGCAACGTCGAAGTGTGGCCGGAGCAGTTGAACGGGCCGCCGGCGGATTTGAAGTATCGCTTCAACTGGACGATGCCGCTCACCATGTCGCCGCACGATCGCAACGTAGTGTATGTCGGCAGCCAGCATGTCCATCGCACGAGCAATCGCGGACAAAGTTGGGAAGTGATCAGTCCCGATCTGTCGTTGAACGACAAGTCGAAGCAGCAGTTTTCCGGCGGCCTCACCGGCGACAACATCGGCGTGGAGTACGCGGGTGTCGTGATGGCGATCGCCGAGTCGCGACTGGAGCGCGGATTGATCTGGGCCGGGACCAACGACGGCCAGGTGCAGGTCACGCGCGACAACGGCAAAACCTGGGTCAACGTCACGAAGAACATCCCGAATCTGCCGCCGCTCGGCACCGTCGGCAACATCGAACCGTCGCGGTATGCGGCGGGCACCGCCTATCTCACGGTCGACTTGCATCAGGTCAACAATCGCGATCCGTTCGTTTACCGCACAACGGATTACGGTCAGACGTGGCGGGCGATCACCAACGGCATTCCGAAGAGCATGTTGAGCTACGCGCACTTCATCAGGGAAGACCCGGTGCGTCGTGGCCTGCTTTATGTCGGCACCGAGAATGCGATCTACGTCTCGTTCGATGATGGGGACAACTGGCAGCCGCTGCAGAACAATTTGCCGGCTGCGCCGGTGTACGGCATCGCCGTGCAGGAACACTTCAACGATCTCGTCATTGCCACTTACGGCCGCGGCTTCTGGATCCTGGACGACATCACGCCGCTCCAGCAGCTGACGCCGCAGGTGCTTACCGCCGATGCGCACCTGTTTGCCCCGCGTCCCGCGTATCGTTTTCGGGAGATCACTCAGGACGCGTCGGCGTCGAACGATCCGACAGCGGGCCAGAACGCGCCTTACGGTGCTGCCATCAATTACTTCCTGAAGGGCGCGCCGTCGGGCGACGTCACCCTGACGATCTTGAACGCGCAGAATCAGCCGGTGCGCACCATCGACGCGCCCAAGAATCCTGGCCTGAACCGCGTGTATTGGGATCTGCGCGACGACCAAACGAAGGAAGTGCGTCTGCGCACGAGCCCCCAGTACGCACCGGAGGTTCGTGTCGGTCCAGACGGCACGCGACCCGCGCAAGGCGGCCGCCTGTCCATCTTGATGCCGCCGGGCGAATACACGGTTCGCTTGACAGTCGCGGGCAAGCCGCTGACGCAGAAGCTCGAAGTGCGCAAAGACCCGAACTCCGGCGGCACCGAAGCCGAGATCAAGGAGCAGATGAAAACGCTGACCGAGATCAGGCGCAGCGTCGACATGGCCGCCGACGTGGTCAACCAGATCGAGCTGGTGCGGGGCCAGATCGCCGCGATGCGCCAGGTCATGCAGGACTCGGAGATCATGCAGCCGGCGGAGGAGCTCGATCGCAAGCTGATGGCGATCGAGTCCAATCTGATCGATCTACGCCTCACCGGCCGCGGCCAGGACGGTGTGCGCTTTGGTTCGCAGCTGCTCAGCAAGCTCACGTATCTCGCAGGCGGGCTGGCGAGCACCGACTTCCGCCCCACGAACCAGCAGCTGGAGGTGCAGAAAGTGCTCGAGGAGCGGCTGCGGAAGCATCAAGGAGACTTCGAGGGTGTGGTCGGGAAAGAACTGCGGATGCTCAACGAACTGATGCGAGGGCGGGGAGTGCAGAATATTGTGCTGCCGCGCAAGCCAACCAGTTGATGCCCGGATTATGCTGATCACGCGGATTACTTCTGTGATCCTGGCCAACGGCACAGACGCGGTGCATCCGCTCAGCTAATTACCGGAGCACAGCCAATTTCGGCATGGCCGCGCTCCAAGAGAATCAGCTCCGCGTTGACGATTGCCAACGCCCCGACGCCGCCGTTGGGTCGCCGTTTGATCAACAGGTCGCATACTTCCCCACAATGGGGTACTCTGCCGAGCTCCGTGCACAGCCGTCAGCGACTTGAACGAGAACCGCCGCCGGCGGCGGCTTCGTCGGCATCGTTTTCACGACCGAAACGCCGAGCGGTGAGCCTACTGGCAACCCTTTCAGATTCCGCCTGTTCTGCCGCGCGATCGTCCTCGGCGCCTTCGCCACCGGTGCTGGTGTCGCGCTCGGCGCTGGCGGCCCGTCCCCCGGAACGGCCAACTTCAGTGTTCCCGGCTACGAATTGGCTCGAGGCCCGCTCGGCCGCGCGATCATCGGTCTCCCGTGCGGCCTGCGCACGCTGACTATCAAGTCCTCCGCAGTAGCCCACCTCGCGCTCGTGTGTACGCATGTGTTCGTCGGTAACCATGGAGCGGTCCTTTCATTATTCAACTACGGCGTGTGCTGCTTGGCCTTGAGGATGACCATCTTGAGGCCATCCTCCTTGTAACCGTTGTCGAGCGACTTCAGCTCGGCAAGCTTTATACCCCAGTGGACCCACTGTGCACCGCTACCCGGCCGCCACACGGCCGCAAAATTACCGTCGTAGAGGTCGGCCGCGTGCAGGCGAAGACCCTGATCAAAATATGCAGTATCGAGCGCAACGAACTGTGCCTCCGTCATACCCCAGTGCACCCACTGCGCCCCGGTCCCGGGCCGCCACGCGGCTGTCGGCTTGCCGTCGTCGACAATGAGCGACGAGACGCGCAGGCCCTGTGCGTAGTAGTCGTTGGTTTTGTCCTTGAATTCGCTCCAGCTCTTGCCGGTCGTCCAATACTCTGTGCCTGTCGCGGATCGCCACACGCCCATCAGCTCGCCGTCGTCTTTCTCGATGGCTTGCAAACGGCGGCCTTTCGCGCGCTGCTCCGAGTCCTTCTCTTTGAACTCGTCGACGGAGAGGCCACTGTCCCAATGCTGCGCCGCGCTGCCTTCTCGCCAGACGCCAGAATAACTGTCATATGGGTCGTAGATATCGACAGCAACCAGCCGCAGGCCGATGTTGAAGTACGAGTCATCGATCTGCTTGAAATCGCTCAGATTGAATCCGGTCACCCAGTAGTACGGGCCCGAGCCGACGCCGGAACGCCACACCGCAAGAAACCCTTTGTAAGGCATTTGAAGCCTCCCATATTCACGTTGGACGGTCACGGAGGCAGATTTGCGCCTGGCTGACGAAAGCGAGGGGAGTCTTTCTGCGGATGACGCGGAGAAAGGGCATCCGCGGGATTGCGCGGACTACGCGGATTTCTTGTGTGGATCGTGGCAGGCAACCGGGCCGACATTGTGTGCTGGGCGTCGAATCGTGCCGTGCGCACGACGAGATCCAAGAAATCCGATTTGCTGACCACCAGCACCCTGCGCTTGCTATAGACATCCGCGAGTTGTCCGGCGTAACCGGGGAAGAGCAGAAACGGCAGCAGTAATACCGCGCTGACGACCGAGAGCTCGCCGCCAGCGCGATCGGCGGTCACCGTGTGCACGGCGAGCATCGAGACGACAATCTTGAACAGGTTGTCGTTGAACGCGCCCAGCGGCCGCCACTTCGTGTGGCGTACCGTTGGTGCGCCGGGCGGCTTCCATCACTCGCCAGCGATCGACGACGCGGAAGGTGCAGCGCCAGCAGGTCGGCGGTCACGGTCTCCGCAATCCCTGCGGACAGCCACGCCGCCTCGGAATCGCCGCTGACGTTGGTGAAGTCGAGTCCGGCGATGGCGGGTGGGCTCGCGATGTCGGACTCGTCCCTCCCAGGGACCTCCGTCCCTCCTAATCCCAGAATTCACTTGTGTTAACAACGCCAACGGCGCGGTACCGCCCGAACGGTGCTGCTATCACGCCCCAAAATTGCGCGGGGCCACGGCGCCGCGATTGTCAACACAAGTGAACTGAGGGGTTAGTCCCCTGGAAACGAGATGCATCGCATAATTCCCGGTCGGGGCATCGCGGTTGCCTCTTCCTTGCATATGCCCAATATGCGCGGTCGGCGCGCCTTGCGATCCGGGCGCCGCGCTCCGCGACTTATGCAACGCCTCTCGTTTCCAGGGGACTAGCGACGTCTCCCGTTAAGGAGGGACGGAGGTCGCTCGCCGGGACCGAGGTTTCCAGCCGGATGGAGGGCCGGGGGAGGGAACGAGGTCGCTGGGAGGGACGGAGGTCGGGAGCGGCTCGACCGGCGCGACAAAGCGACACCCTCGCCGCGCGACGGTTTTGATGAACTGCGGCTTCTCAGCACTGTCCCGAAGCGCCTGCCGCAGCTCTGAAACTGCCTGCGTGAGCGCGTTCTCGGTCACGTTTGCGTCCGGCGAGAGGGCGTCGCAGCGGCTCTTTCGTGACTAAAGTGCCCGCTGTGTCGAGCAGATAAAGGAGAAGGTCAGGGAGCTTGGGGGGTCAGCGCGAGGGGCCGTGTTCCCGCGCAACACCCGATAGCCGGTCCGGTCAACGAAAAACGGCCCGAAGCGATAATTAGGACCCGGCACGCCCGCGGATTGTACGCTGTGTTAGCGTGATCGTCGGATGTTGAGCATCGCCACCTCTGTCACCTCGCCTCGCCGTCTTGTTGTCGAACGTACTTCGATGACCATCGAAGGGCACGAGCTGGCCGACGTGCACTTGAGTGGATGGGTCTACGGTCCCGAAATCGGCACCGCCCCCGCAGTGGTAATCGTGGGTGGCATCACCGCATCGCCGTTTCCGTTTGGCGATCCCACCGAGCCCAAGGAACGCGAACCGTGGTGGCCGGCGCTCTGCGCGCCAGACCTCATCGACCCAACTCGTTACACGGTGCTTTGTCCAAGCTGGCCCGGCAACGGCTCCACATGGCGCGGATTTGAGGACGACATCGAGCCGCCCGCGATTTCAGTTGCAGGCCTCGCCGATCTCGTTGCGGCGTGGCTCGAAGGAATTGCCTGCCACCAGCCGGTGACGTTCGTTGGCGCAAGCCTCGGCGGCATGGTGGCCGTCGCGTTCTCCGTTCGACACGCGGAGCGCTGCGGCAAGTCGATTGTGATTTCTGGCGGTCTGCGCCCCGACGGATGGGGAACCGCGACGCGTCACTTGCAGCGTGAACTCGTGCGCGACGGTCTGCGCACTGGTGACGTTGCCACAGGCATGAGCCGTGCGCGCCAGATGGGCATGTTGACGTATCGCGGGCGCGACGAGCTCGACACGCGCTTCGGCAAGCTCGTTCCTGGATTGAAGCGCCCGCCGGTGGCCGAGTATCTCGACTACCACGGGCAGCGGTTCGCGGAACGCTTCCCGGTCCGTACCTTCCTGCTGCTCAGCGAGTCGATCGATCGCGCGGCGATCGGAGACGACGCGCAAAGCACCCGGGCCGCGCTTGCAAACGTCACTGCCGAAACGATCGTCGTCGGCGTGCCCGGCGACATGCTGTTTCCCTGGGCGTTGCAGGTGGAGCTGCACCGCGAACTGCAGGCAGTCGGGGCGCAGTCGTCGCTCTGGAAACTCGAATCGTTGTTCGGCCACGACGCGTTTCTCGCCGATCAGGATCGCCTCGCCGACGTGCTGCGCGAAGCCGGCGCGTTTGGCGGCGAACTCAGGCCGGTTCCGCGGGCGCGGTTTGAGGGCATCGGCGTGCAACCGGTGCGCGAGCTGCGCATCGGACTGGTCGGATGCGGCGTTGTCGGCAAGGGGCTGCTCGAGATGATCGAGCGGCAGGGTTCCGCGGTCTCCGATCGCTACGGCGTCCGCTTCCGGGTGTCCAGCATCGCGGTCCGTAATATTGCGAAAGATCGCGGCTCGCGTGCTGCCGGCATACCGGTCACCGATCGGCCGCTCGAGGTCGTCAGCGACCCCGAAGTGGACGTCGTCGTCGAAGTCGCCGGCGGAAACGCCGTTGAACCGATTCTCAAGGCGGCGCTTGCGGCCGGCAAACCTGTGGTCACAGCTAACAGAGTCTTGCTCGCCTCGAAGCTTCCCGAGCTCGCGGTGCTGGCGCAGCGAACTGAAACACCGCTCTACTGTGAAGCGGCCGCGGCCGCGGCGTTGCCAATCCTGCGTCATCTGAGTCATCGCGCCGATGAGATCGACAGCGTTGCGGGCATCCTCAACTGCACGTGCAATTTCATCCTCACGCGTCTCGAGCAGGCCGACCTCTCGCTGGCCGAAGCGTTTGCCGAGGCGCAGATTCTCGGGCTCGTCGAGGGAGACGGCACCGAGGACCTCAATGGCACGGACGCCGCGGCGAAGCTCTCGATTCTGGCGTATCGAGCATTTGGCGCCTGGGTGCGCCCCGAGAGCTTTCCGGTGCGTGGCATTCGCGAGATCAACTCGGCCGATTGCGACCTTGCCGAGGCGATGGGCTGTCGCGTCCGCCTGATCGCGCGCGCCGCACGGGTGAACGGTGCGCTCGACATGGCCGTGGAACCGCTGCTCTTACCGTCTTGGCACCTGCTCGCGTCGGTTGAAGAGGAATACAACGCCGTGTATTTGCGATGCGCTTCGTCCGGCGACCTCAGCCTGTTTGGAAAAGGTGCGGGCGCTCTGCCGACGGCGACGGCGGTGCTCGGCGACCTGATCGATCTTGCGCAGGACAACTCGGTTGGCTGGCCGGAGCCGCAGTCGCTGCCGCTCGCACGTCCAAACACCACGACGGTTCCGCCGCCACGCCGGCATTACCTGCGCGTGGTGGCGCAGCCGCATCCGGGTCTCGAGCGGCGCATCGACAGTCTCGTCCGGCGCTTCGGTCTTGCCGTGCAGAACCGCGCGAGCCGCGCCCAAGACGAGCGGGTGTATCTCGGTTTCATGATTTCGTCGAGCTCCGACGAGCAGATTGCGACGGTCCGCGACGCGGTTTCGCGACTGGCGCGTGTTGAGGACTGCTTGTGTCTGGGCGTTCTGGAGTAACGGGCATCGCCGCCTGGCTCGATCCGGCGGGCTGCCCGGCCGAGCGCCCGCCGCTCGATGCCATGTCGGACGCCACGCGTCGTCTGCACGACGCGTTGGATGCGCATGCCAGACGCGCGGGCCTTCCCTACCTGAACCCTGATGAACCGACGGTTCAATTAGATCTGTTCGGGTCCGCTCGTGCCATCGCGTGGCAGGAAGCCAAGGCTGCATTTCTCTTTGCCAACGAAGGGTGCTGGTCGGAGCTTCCGCACCTCTACGCGCGCTACGGCACCACGGCCACGTCGGAATTGATTCGGCGCGTTCGCGAACTCGAGCACGCCAGCTGTGCGCTGGTCTGCGACTCCGGCATGCAGGCAACCACGCTGGCATTCGATGCGTTGATGTCGCCGGGCAGTCACGCCGTATTGATGCGGCAGGTCTACAACAAAACCAGGGCGTACCTCGAATGGCTGGCCACGCGGCTGAACGGGTCGGTGACGATCGTGGACGATGGGGATCACGCGACGCTACGGTCGGCGATTCGTCCGGAAACGCGATTCGTGTTTGCCGAGACGTTCACCAATCCGCTCGTTCGCGCGCAAGATCTGGGCACGCTGCCGGCGATCGTTCGCGATGCCCGCGCCAAGGCTCCCGGTCTCAAGCTGGTGATGGACTCGACGATTGCCACGCCCTGGGCCTTCAAGGCGCCGCTGCTCTCGCAGGGCATCGACGTCGTGGTCGGCAGCGGCACCAAAGCGTTGGGCGGGCGGGACAGTGATCTGTGGGGTTACATGGCGACGTGCGATTCGCCTTTTGGCAACTCCGTGATGGATCTCGTCGCCATGCGAGGCGGGATTCTCGACTGGCGCCGCGCCACCGCGATTCTGGCCGGCTTCGATGTCGCGGGGCAGGTGCACGCGCGGCGATCGGCGACTGCCAGCCGACTTGCGGCGTTTCTCGCCACCCATCCTCAAGTGAGCGAGGTCTTTCATCCGTCATTGCCGACGCACGTGGACGCCGCCGCGATCGCGAAGCACTACGTTCGCCATGGCTCGATGCTCTCGTTCCGCGTCAAAGACGCAGACGAGGAACGAACGCGGCATGTTGCCGACGTACTGGCGACGTGCATCATCGTCCGCTACGCGCTGTCGTTCGACGGCCTCGCGACCAAAGTGAACCACCACAAGACCGTGTCGGAGTACTTCACGCCGCCCGATCAGTTGCGCCGCAACGGATTCGATCGTCTGATTCGGCTTGCCGTGGGCATCGAGGACGCGGACGATTTGATCGCGGCGCTCAACTGGACGCTTCACCACGCTGAGGACGTGTCGATAGCGAATCTCGAGGCGTGGCAGGCCGAACGCGCGGCGGCGCTTGGTGTGTCATGAGCGTATGGAGGCGCAGGAACTCCGCAGTACACTCGTCCTCGCCAATGCATTCAAGGAAGGCGATCTCTCGCTTGGCGGCACGCGCGACGATGCGATTCGGCTAGAAGCACGTCGCGCGCTTCGAGCCACGACGCTCGGTGAGATCCGCCGCGCGCCGCTCGTCGAGGACGGCGTCACCTACACGCTGGCGCAATCGATCGATCGCAAGGTCCAGAGCGCCCTCGATCCTCTCACCGTCAACGAGCTCACGCAGCACGTGCTTGGCCCCGATGGTCCGGCGTGGATCGCGCGTCATCGGGAAGGCCTGACCAGCGAATGCATTGCCGCCGCTGTCAAAGTGATGAGTGACGACGAGCTCTCGCGCGTCGCTCGCGTCGTGTTCAACCCGTTGCCTGGCCCGGGCGTCACGGTCGGCGCATCACGGCACTTCGGGTCACGCATTCAGCCGAACAGTCCCGGGGACGCGGAAGAGGAAATTCTCTTTTCGATCCTCGAGGGGCTGACGCACGGATGCGGCGACGTGATCATCGGCCTCAATCCCGCAAGCGACGAGCTCGATACGATCGTCCGCCTCGAGGAGCTGTTGCGCAATGTCGTCGAGCGGCTGGAGCTGCCGACGAGGTACTGCGTCCTCTCGGACTTGCCCAAGCAGCACGCGGCACGCGCGCGCGTGCATGTCGATGTCGGTTTTCAGAGTCTGGCCGGCACCTCGCGTGCGTTGGCGGGAATGGTCGGCCTCGATGTGGACGGCGTGCTCGATCTCGCACGCGGCTTCGACGGGTTGTACTTCGAGACGGGCCAGGGTTCTGCTGTAACCAACGGCGCCGCCGAGGGCGTGGACATGGTGACGCTGGAATCGCGCACCTACGGCGTGGCGCGCTACATCGCACAGCGCACGCGCAAGTGGATGATCGTCAACGACGTGGCCGGCTTCATCGGGCCTGAGGTGTTCAGAACGCCCGAACAGCTCGAACGCGCGTGCCTGGAAGACAGTGTGATGGCCAAGCTCCACGGCCTCACGATGGGCCTCGACGTCTGCGCGACGTTTCACATGGGCATTGCGCCGGCGACGCTGCGGCTGTTGACGGAGCGCGTGGTCGAGCGCGCGGCGCCCGCGTATTTGATGGCCGTCGCCGGGAACGCCGATCCGATGCTCGGATACTTGACCACCTCGTTTCGCGAGCATCCGCACCTTCGACGCAGGACCGGCCGCCAGCTCACCTCCGCCATGCAGGCGCGACGCGGCGATCTGCAGGGCGCGTCAGTGGCGGCGCTGTACGCGAGGTATGCCAATGCCGGCGAGGACGAAGGGCGTCGAAAGCTCAATGAATTACGCGCCGCCGGCTTCGATCTGGGGTACGCGCACGATGAAACGCCGCTCGCCGAGGCGCGTGTGGACCGTCTCTTCGCGCACGCGCGTATTGCGCTCTATGCCTCGCTCGACGACAGTGTGATTCGCGACGCGGCTCCTTCCCACCAGCGCGTCCGGACGCTTGCCGCCGATCGTGACGATTACCTGGCCCATCCACCACGCGGTGAGCGCATTCGCGATCTGGACGCGGCGATTCTGCAACGGTTGCGCGCGGCCGGCCGGAGGCCGCAGGTTCAACTGGTGGTCTCTGACGGGTTGAATGCGAATGCGATCAACGAACAACTGCGCGCCCTCTTGCCGCCCCTGCGCAGCGCGTTTCGCCAGGCCGGCGTGTACGTCAGCGGTCACGATGTCGTCATCACCAACGGCCGCGTGCGCGCGGGATATCACGCCGGGCAGCTTCTCGATCCCGACGTGATTGTGCATTTCATCGGCGAACGCCCGGGCACGGGGCTCAATACCGCGTCTGCATACCTCACCTACGGCCGCGACCGGGCGGCCCAACCGCGCTGGACTCCGGAGCTCGATCACTCCTGCACAACCGCGGTGTGCGGGATTGACCGCCGCGGCAAGACGCCGGACGCCGCCGTTGCCGAGATCGTCAGGACGGTTCGCGGCATGCTCGAGGCGCGCCGCTCGGGCGTGTCGCTGGAGCAGCTTGACACGCCGCGCACATAGTGTTAGTTTTCTCGCACTAATGTTATAAAAATAACAGATTGGGGGAAGCCGGACTTGAGGATCC
>JBKPAJ010000086.1:0-73219 GCA_046726375.1 Acidobacteriota bacterium | reverse complement strand
TTCCGGAGACACGGCGTGGCGCGTGGCGGCGTGACCCTTAATATCGGCCATGCCGGCAGTATAGCTATGACACGCGTTTGTGGAACCAGCGGAAGCGCTTCGGGCGGGCGCGGAGAAGCTCGAGCGCGGAGGCGGCAGCCTTGATCAGGACCGGTTCGATCCGGCGTAACTCCATCTCCGCGGCTTCGTGCAGCGCGCGCTTGTAGATCAAATTGACGAGCCGCGGCACGCCGCCGGACATGCCAAACAGCAGATCGATGGCGCGCGGCGTAAACGTGATCTGGGCGCCGCGCGCAATCGTCAACCAGTGATTCACATACGCCGCGCACTCGTCGCGGCCGAACGGCCGGATCCGCACACGCGTCACCACCTGCGCGTCGATCGATTCGACCGCCATCGCCGCGTGGTCGCCTCCCGCCGGATGCGATGCGAGCACAATGCGCAGGACCGTGTCGCCGCCCACGGTCAACGATGACAGGCGGCCGAGCGGTTCGACCAGCGCGGCGGGAAGGTGATGCGCCTCGTCGACGATCAGCGCGGCGCCGTCGTGTGCGCGCTTCAATCCGCTCGCGAACTGCACGAACAGGTCCTACAACTCGGCGAGTTGACTGTCGGCGGCAAGGGCGCGGCTGTCCCGGTTTCGAGATCGCACCGAAATCTTCGAGCATGAGGCGCAGCAATTCGGCGGACGAGAGCAGCGGGTTGGCGACGTAAGCGACTGGCGCACGCCGGTCGCAACTTCTCTGCGAGCGTGCGGCGGATCGTGGTCTTTCCGATGCTCAGATCGCCGGTGATGAGAAGAAAAGGATCGCGGCGGCGACGCCCGAACGTGAGCGATTCGAGCGCGCGTCCGTGCGACCGGCTCTTGAAGAGGTACTTGGGGTCCGACGTCCGGCTCAATGGCCGTTCCACCAACCCCAAAACATCTCGTAGCTGACGCCGCTCATCGTCGACGACGGTAATTTCGGCCCGTCGAGCGTCCGCACGTTAGACCGTGGGCACGGTCGGAATTGGCGGTGGGCCTGGCGGCTGAGGGGGAATACTCTTACGAAACAGTATTGCGCCCAGCACTCCGCCGATCAGGCCGACGATACTTCCAATGATCAGCATGACGATGGCGTTGACTGCGAGCAGAACGCCCATCCCGGCGCCGCCACTGAGAAATTCGAGAACAGCGCGCGCTTCGGGCGGCATATCGCGCGCGCTTTCGAGCGCGCGCTCGAACATCTCCCCCGGCGCCACGCCAAAGGCGAGCGCGATCGGAATCGACAGGATGGTGGCCACGATCGCGCCAAAGAGTCCCGCGAGGAGTCCCACGATGGCGCCGTCGCCTGTCTCGATTGGAGCAGGGTGATTCTGCTGCATCAAGTACGCGGCCAGCGCTCCGCCAAACAGTACCCAACCGCAACAACAGAGATTCACCCAGTTGACGACGGGAAGCGCTGACAAAACACCGATGGCGACACCGGCAAGCAGCGCCGGCTGCAGCTTCGCGGGACCCACGCGGCCCTCCCTGATTCAGTTTCTAGTCGTAGTACTCCAGCCCCAAGTGCGTGATCAGCTCTTCGCCCTTCAAGTAGCGAAGCGTGTTCTTCAACTTCATCAACTGAATGAAAAGATCGTGCTCGGGATATAGACCGGGCGCGTGCATCGGGCTTTTGAAATAGAAAGAGAGCCACTCTTGAATGCCGAACATGCCGGCTCGCTTGGCGAGGTCGAGAAACAGCGCGCTGTCGAGGACGATGGGGGCGGCGAGAATGCTGTCGCGGCAGAGAAAGTTGATCTTGAGCTGCATCGGATAGCCGAGCCACCCGAAGATGTCGATGTTGTCCCATCCTTCTTTGTTGTCCCCGCGCGGAGGGTAGTAATTGATCCGGACGACGTGCGTCACATCGTCATACAAGCCGGGGTACAGCTTCGGCTGCAGGATGTAGTCGAGCACCGACTTCTTGGTTTCTTCTTTCGCCTTGAACGCTTCTGGATCGTCGAGCACTTCACCGTCGCGATTGCCAAGAATGTTCGTGGAGTACCAACCCTTAACGCCGAGGAGTCGTGCCTTGAGTCCCGGCGCCACGATGGTTTTCATCAGCGTCTGGCCGGTTTTCAGGTCCTTGCCGGCGATCGGCGTCTTCGTGGTCGACGCGAGCGTCATCAACGCCGGTACGTCCGCGCTCAAATTGGGCGCGCCGTTCGCATACGGGATGCCTTCTTTGATAGCGGCGTAGGCGTAGATCATGCTCGGAGGAATCGACGGATCGCTGTCGGCCAGACCTTTCTCGAGCGATTCGATCGTTTGGTGCACCGCGGCTTCCTTCATGTAGGTCTCAGTGCTGCCGCACCAGACCATCACGAGGCGTGAGCAGCTGTTGCGCCGTTGGAAATCGCGCATGTCCGCGATGAGTTGTTCGGCGAGATCCTTCTTCGACTTGCCCTTCTTCACGTTCGGGCCATCGAGGCGCCGTACGTATTGATGATCGAACACCGCTGGCATCGGCTTGACCGCTTCCAGATCGCTCCGTACCTGGTCGAGAAGTGATGCCTCGAGCACGCCGGCAGTACGCGCGGCGGCATAGCAGTCCTCTTCGAAAATATCCCAGCCGCCAAAGACGACGTTGTCGAGTGACGGCAGATCGAACAGCTCGCGAATACGAGGCGAGCGGCCTTCAGTGCGTTTACCTAGGCGAATCGTGCCAAGCTCTGTGAGCGATCCAACTGGAGGAGCGAGCTTCTTGCGAACGGCATGCACGCCGGCAATGACGGTCGTGCTCACAGCGCCAAGGCCGACGAGCAGAACCCCTAACTTGCCGTCAGCAGGCGCAATGTCAACAGGTGGTTTCACGGCCGGAAAATCATATCAGGCTTATCATCGAGGGATGATCTTCAAGATTCGGCGGATGCGCGCCATGGATCCGCTGCAGGTCGCGATGACAGGCGTGCGCATGGGCGAACGTTACGTGCAGATCTTCTGCAGTGACGCAACCCTTACCGCCGGACTTGCCACCAAGGTCGGGCTCAGTGGTGTCGCCGCTGTTGCTGCGCCGGATGAAACGCATGCGGCGCGCGCGCGAGCCGCCGCCGGCAAAGCGGGCGCCCTCGTGGACGTGCAGGTCACGCCACTCGCTTCGCTGCCCTGGCCGCGAGAAGCGTTTGACATGGTGGTGATCGACAACACCGGCGAGCACTTCACGGCATTGACGAACACTGATCGCGCGGCGCTGCTCACGGCCGCGAAAGAGGTGTTGCGCCAGGGTGGACGCGTCGAGTTGATCGAGCGCGTCCGCTCGACGTCATCTGAAGCGATTCTGGCGACCGCAGGACTGCGGCCGGTGCGAACGCTCGCGGAGAAAGACGGGTTTCGATTCGTCGAAGGTCTCAACGCGCAAGCTCGGAATTCAATTCGATGACGAGTGAATGTCGCGCCGCGAGCCGAAAGCGTTCACCGACACAACATGCAGCGTCGTCAGCCGATCGCCACCGTTCACCGTGCGCACGTCAAATGCCGTCCGCCGTCGATCGCGACCGTCTCGCCCGTGATCCATTCGGCCTGATCGGACGCGAGAAACAGGATCAGCGATGCGATCTCCGCCGCGTCGCCGGGACGTCCCAGTGGATGCGTCTCCTTGCTGCGGGCGAGAAACGCCGCGTACTTTTCTTCGTCGAGGCCCGCGCGCCGGTGCAGGTTCGTGACCGTGACGCCAGGATTGACGGCATTTACTCTCACGCCGTGCGGCGCCCAATCAATTGCCGCGCAGCGGGTCAATTGATCGAGCGCGGCCTTGCTCGTGTTGTAGGCGGACAGGCCGGGAAACACGCGCCGGCCATTGACGCTCGACACGTTGACGACGGCGCCGCGGCGCGCCTTGAGGTGAGGAAACGCGGCGCGCATCAGCCTGAACGGCGCGCGCACGTTCGTGTCCATCATCGACTCCCATTGCTCGTCGGTCGTCTGATCGGTGCTGCCAAAACCGATGATGCCTGCCGCGTTGATGAGAACGTCGATCCCGCCGAATCGCGTGATTGCGGCGCTGACGATCGCGTCGGCGGCTTGAGCGTTTGTGAGGTCGGCAACGACGGCAATCGCGGCGCTGCCCCCATGGCCGAGCTCGGCGATGGTCGATTCGAGGGCCGAACGGTCGCGGCCAACGGCAACTACGGCCCCGTTTACCCTCGAAAAGCTGAGTGCGGTCGCGCGCCCAATCCCGCTCGACGCCCCCGTGACAATGGCGACTTTGTTGGTGAACGACATGGCGCAAGTATAGGAGGACACCGCAGCGTCCTGCCTCGGGGACGACCCGGCGCAATGCTCCCTCACGATCGGCCGAAATCTTCGATCCGTAGCCGACGATTTCGAGAGACACTTGCGGCAAGACTTTTGCCTCCGTGACGGTGCCAACCCATGTTTGCTCACGCACTTGCCGAGGTCTATTCCCCTCGCGATATCGCGCGCGCGGCCGACGTCGCTGAAAGTCACGTGCAGGCGCTCGTGGCCAGCGGCGAAATCCAAACGATTGCTGCTCTGTTGCCGGGGCTCGGGGAGGCGCGCTGGAGCCAATACGTTTCGCATAACGAAGCGGTGCGCGTGGTGCGAGCGTTGCGCCGTGGTCAACCAGTTGGATCGACGGCAAGTGGGGATTTCAGCCGCCTTTTGACGACGTTACAGACGCAGAAGCGTCCAACGACGGTGCCGATGATTGTCTCGACGTCGCTGCACGGCCTCGTGGCCGCGGCATTCTTCGTCATCACCAGCATCGGGTTCACCAACGCCGACGAACGCACGGAGGTGGTCGAAAGGGACCAGCAGCCAATCCGGATGGTGTACCTCATGCAACCGGGGCCGGGTGGCGGCGGTGGTGGCGGCGGACTGAAGATGCGCACGCCGTCAACGAAGGTCGAGCGCAAAGGGGAACGAAAGATCAGCAGCCCGGTTCCAGCACGCAAGCTTCCACCTCCGCTCGAGCCAAAGCCGAAGCCGGTCGAGCCGCCTCCGGCGCCTCTCGAAGCCAAGGTGTTGCCGCCCGTCATGGCGCCGGTCTCGCCCATCGCGGCGGATCCGCGCGATCGTGAAGGCGATGTCAAAGAAACGCCCAAAGAAGCGCCGCCAAGCCAGGGTCCCGGAGCCGGCGGCGGTGCCGGCACTGGCAAGGGCACGGGTCTTGGCGAAGGCAGTGGATCCGGAATCGGATCGGGCGAAGGCGGCGGCATGGGCGGCGGGCCGTATCGTCCCGGCAGTGGCGTCGAACCACCGCGCCTCCTGAAAGAAGTGCGCGCCAACTACACCGACGAGGCGCGACGGGCCAACATCACCGGCGAGGTCGTGCTCGAGATCGTCGTGCGGCGCGATGGCAGCGTCGGCGATGTCAGCATGCTCAAGCGGCTCGGGTCGGGTCTGGATCAAAAGGCAGTGGAAGCGGTACGTCAATGGCGGTTTGCTCCCGCGCGCATGAAAGGCGTACCCGTCGACGTCATCGTCGAAGTCTCAGTGGATTTCAGGCTTCGATAGCCGGTAGGGTTGACCAATGGAGATCGTTCTGTTCGCACTTACCGTTCTCTCGACGATCGTGGCCGTGGTCATGAGCGTCGTCGCGTGGCGATTGTCACGCGAGGCACGAGCGCGCGCATCGGCGCGCGTGGCCGCGCTCGCGGCAGCCGCTGCCGAGCCCGACGAGAGCCCGGTGACGGTCGCGGAGGCCGTGCCCCTGCGAGCCCCAGCGGCCGTTCCGGCACCCGCGGCCCAACCCCTCGCCATGTTCGAGCGCCAGCTGCCTTTGCGTGCCGTAGCGAGCGCGTCTTCGACGCTGCGAGGGCAGAGCGAGACAGCTTCGCCCTCGCCGCTGAGCGGCTACGCCGAGACAATTCCGTCTGCGCCGCTTCGGGCCCATGGCGAGACAAGCCCCTCGCCGCTCTACGGCTTCGGCGAAACGGATCACGCCTCGCAACTTCGCGGGTTTGGCGACCCAGAGCCAGCGATCGGCGACACGTTCCTGGGCGCGGCGGAATCGCGTACCGCGAGCCACGGACGTCAGCGGCTGCTGGTGTTCGCGGCGGCGATTCTGTCAGTGGTGCTGGGCGGCGGCGCCTACGTGACGTTGTCGAACAGCGACTCCGGCACGTCGCATACGTCCGCGGCGCCTGCGGCGACAAGCGCTCCGCTCGAACTCATCTCGCTGCGTCAAGAACGGAAAGGCGCGCGCCTTTCCCTCTCGGGCCTCGTGCGCAATCCATCCGCGGGCGTGCCCATCGAAGACCTCGCCGCCGTCGTGTTTCTGTTCGACGGGCAAGGCGGTTTCATCAGCAGCGCCCGTGTTGGCGTCGACTTTCGGCGTCTGGGTCCGGGCGACGAATCACCGTTTGTGATCACGGTGGATGCGCCGCCCAACGTCGCACGCTATCGCGTCAGTTTCCGCACCGATGCCGGCATCGTCGCACATGTCGATCGGCGTAACGACCAGTCGATCGCGGCCGCCACCGTCGGCAGAGAGTGAACGAAAGGCACCACTATGCAAGGCACCACCAAGCGCTCACTGATTGCGATCTCTCTCGCCGCCGCCATCGCGCTCGTCGCGACGGACCGTGTGGTCGGCGCTCGCGTCGATCAGAGCCAGGATGGATTCCGTTTCAAGAGCGGCGTCGAGCTGATCAACGTCAACGTCACGGTGACCGATCGTTCGGGACGCTTTGTTCCGGGATTGCGCCAGGACGACTTCATCGTCTACGAAGACGACAAGCCGACCGAAGTCACGCATTTCAGCGCGGAGCGTGTGCCGGTCAGCCTCGGCATCGTCCTCGACGCGAGCGGCAGCATGGCGGGTGAGAAGTGGGGATCGGCGCTCGACGCAATCGATCGTTTTCTTACGAGCCTGCCCGATCCCCAGGACGAATTCTTCGTCGAGCGGTTCAGCGGTGATCCCGACCTCGTGCAGGATTGGACCAATGATCGCAATCGCATCAACCGATCGCTTGGGCGCGTGCGGCCAAACGGCGGCACGGCGATGTACGACGCCGTCGCCGAAGCGGTGCCGATGGCGCAGTCGGGGCAAAACCGGAAGAAAGCGCTGGTGCTCATTTCGGACGGCAACGACACCAACAGCCGGCTTCGCGTGCAGGACGTGAAGCAGATGGTAAGAGAGACCGAAGTGCTGATCTACGCCGTCGGGATTGACGGTCAGGCCGAGTCCACGATCTTCAGCGGCCGGCCGCAGCCTCCAGTTGCGCGGCCGCCTGCGCCCACGCCATTTCCGATTCCAGGGCGGCGGGGCGGCCTGCCTTTCCCGATTCCTCTTCCGGGCGGCGGAAGCGGACGGCCGGGCGGCAGCATGGGCGGCATGGGGATCGACGACCGCGTCAACGTGGTGGCTCTGCGCGAGATCACCGACGACAGCGGCGGCCGCACCGAGATTGTCCGCGAGGCGCGCGATCTGGATCCGGCAACCGCGAGCATCGCGGACGAATTGAGCAAGCAGTATTACCTGGGCTACCCAAGCCCCGGATACCGTGACGGCAGGTGGCACACCATTCGAGTGGAGCTGCGCAACGGCGGCGCCTACAAAGTACGCGCCCGCAAGGGTTACATCGCGACGTCCTAGCTCGCGAGCTCACTACAGATACGAACGCGGAAGACGAGCGCTTCGTATCTGTTAATGAGCGACATCTCAGGTGCCAGCGCCGAGGAGTTCGATCATGTTGAAGAACGGAATTGCCGTTCTGTGCGCGGTGGCGTGTCTAGCCTCGCCGGCGTATGCGCAGCGAAAAGATCTACAGGTTTTTCGGGATATCTCGGACCAGGTGAATCGTTACACCCAGTTCACCATCTTCGATAACGTCGAAGCCGACGTGACCAATGGACGCGTCGTGCTGACGGGCGCCGTCACGATGCCGTACAAAAAGGACGACATCGAGCGGCGTGTGCGCGCGGTCGAGGGCGTCGAGTCGCTCGATAATCGCATTGAAGTGTTGCCGGTCTCGTCGTGGGACGACGAGCTCCGGTTCCGCATCGCACGGGCGATTTATGGCAACTCGGCGTTCTGGAACTATGCGGCGATGGCCAACCCTCCGATTCACATCGTGGTCAGCCGCGGCCACGTCAAGCTCGTTGGTGTGGTCAACAACAACGTCGAACGGATGCTCGCGCGCTCGCTCGCGATCGGATTCGGCGAGTTCGACGTGGTCAACGAGCTCAAGACCGACGCCGAAGTGAAAGACGCGATGGAACGAATCGGCACCAACTGATTATTCCGGTTTCCAGCGCGACGTGACGCGCGCAATTTCTCCTCCTGGGGCCCAAACGACCAGCACCTTGGCGCCGTTTGGGCCGCTTTTGTGCCGGACCTGGTCGGTCGATCGAATGCTCACCGACATCCCGCGCGAAAGCCTCACGGGCGTTCCATTCACGATCTGCTCCATGTCTCCTTCGAGCACGTAGAACGTTTCCGTGACCGCATGACGGTGCTCGCCAGAATCACTGTTCGCCGGAAACGTGAGCTCCACGATCTCCACCTCGTTGCCACGAAGGTCTTTCTCGTCGAGGACGACGTGCATGCGCACCCCGCCTGGGCTGACGAAATTCCGCGGCGCCGGCGCCCCCGCGGGAGCTTGCGCACCAAGCGCCGCGACCGCAAGCGGGATGAGGATGCCACGTGATACGGCGATTCGGTTCATGATGCCTCCTGTTGACGAGCGGGCACTGACGGACGGCCTCGGCGCCTGACCAGCCAGATCACGAGCGCAAACGTAAGCGCGGCGAGACCGACCATGAGCCCGAACAGCGTTAGCGTCCGGGCCAGAATCGATCGCGTTTCCATATGCGCTTCGATGTCGAGCGGCTGACCGCGAAGCCGGTCGGCCAAGGTCTGCTCCCAGACGATGATGTTGCCCCTCTGGACTTCTTTCGATGGCGAGTTGTGAAACGGGACGCGGCTCGGCAAGTGAAGCCGTACGGCCATGAGCTCGCGGCCGGTCCATCCCACGTTGCCTACGGCGCGGTCGGCGGCTGGACCGAGCAGTTGCCGGTACTTGATCACCGCGTCGGCGCGCGTGATTCCGTAGCGCGACCAGCCGAACGGCGCCGCCTCTCCCAGCCGTGTGACGTCGGGTACGTGGATGCGAAGGTGGATGTAGCGGCGATTGTCGCGTCGCGAGGCGGTCACGCTCTCGACATGCGCCACCGGCGACTCGAACATCGCGCGCACGGCCGCGCGGTCGAGACGGGATCGCGGATCCACGTCGAGATGGAGGCCACGCAGCGCAACGAGGGCCGGCACGGAGGCGTTCAGATAGACCGTCGCTGAGCCATCGAGCGCGAGATAGATGTCCTCGTCGTACTCGTATTTGCGCGAGAGAATATTGCCACCACACGCCGTCGTCAGAAACGCCGCGGCACCGACGGCCGCAAACACGAACAAGCGCACGAGGCCATCATAGCGCGACCATCATTGATAATAGAGGTTTCGGCGTCTCCATGCCCGACCAACCAACCCTCTTTCTGATCGACGGCAGCAACCAGATGTATCGCGCCTATCACGCGATCCGCGGGCTCACGGGTCCTGACGGGCGTTCGACGAACGCCGTGTACGGCTTCGTCACGATGCTGCGCAAGTTGATCAACGATCATCAGCCTTCGTACATCGCGGCGTCGTTTGATCTGCCGCGGCCAACGTTCCGCTCGCAGATGGCAGCGGATTACAAAGCGACGCGCTCGGCGATGCCGGACGACCTCGTGGAGCAAACCGCGTGGGTGCACGAGGCCTGCGAGGCGCTCGGGGTGCCGGTCTACACCGCCGAAGGATTCGAAGCCGATGACGTCATTGCCACGATGGCGCAACGAGCGGCGGACAACGGGTTCAAAGTCGCGATCGTTACGGGTGACAAAGACTTCTTTCAGCTCGTCGGCGACGGCATCCGGGTCTACAACCCACGCGATGAAGGCGCGTGGTTTGATGCCGATGCCGTGAAGGAGAAGTTTGGCGTCACTCCTGCTCAGGTCATCGACGTGCTCGCGCTCATGGGCGACAGCGTCGACAACGTCAAGGGCGTGCCGGGGATCGGTGAAAAGGGCGCGAAGGATTTAATCGCCGCCTACGGATCGCTCGACAATCTCCTCGCGCGCGCAGACGAGGTAGCACAGAAGAAATACCGCGAAGGACTCAAGGCTCACGCCGAAGACGCGCGCCAAAGCCGTGAGCTCGTCAAGCTGCGCACCGACGTCGATCTGGCGTTCAATCCCGAGCGCTTCCGCTACCTGGGCGCGTCGCGCGAGAAGTGCTACGAGCTGTTTTCCAAACTCGGCTTCCGGACGCTGGTCACCGAGTACGCGCCAACAGCTTCGTCGATTGAAAAGGATTACGCAACCGTCACCACGCCGGAAGAATTGGACGCGCTGGTGCGCGAGCTGCGCGAAGCAGGGCGCGTTGCGCTCCGAATCGTCGCCGACGGCCCGTCATGCGTCCGCGCCACGCTGGTGGGCCTCGTGTTCGCCACCGCTCCCCGCCGCGCGCGGTATGTGCCGCTGGCGCACCAGGGTTTCGGCGGCGGCACCACGCTGGGGCGTGACACCGTTCTCGACGCACTCAAACCGCTGCTCGAGGACCCTGGTGTTCTCAAGGTGGGGCACGATCTCAAGGCCGACGTCGTCGTGCTCGCGCAGCATGGCGTGTCGCTTGCCGGCCTCGACATGGACACCATGCTGGCGAGCTATCTCATCGACGCCACTAAATCGAGCCAGGAGCTCGAGCCGACGGTTCTGGAACAACTCGGTTACAAGGCGCTGACGCAAGAGGAAGTGTGTGGCAAAGGCACCAAGGCGTTGCGGTTTGCGCAGGTGCCGGTGGACGGCCTGGTTGATTTTGCCGGCGAGCGCGCCGACCTCGCGCTGCAGCTCGCGGCACGTCTCGCCCCAATGCTGGTTTCGTCTGGGGTCGAGGCGGTGTATCGCGAGCTCGAATTGCCGCTCGTGCCGATTCTTGCCAGCCTGGAGCGTGTCGGCATCCGCATCGATGGCCGCGCGCTTTCGTCGCAGGCTGCGCTGGTCGAGAGCGAACTCAACGATCGCGGCAAAGCCATCTTCGCGATGGCGGGCGAAGAGTTCAACATCGCCTCGCCGAAGCAGCTCGCCGAGATCCTGTTCGACAAGCTGAAGCTGCCGGTCGTGAAGCGTACGGGCGCTACCAGAACCCCTTCGACGGCGGTCGAAGTGCTCGAGGAGCTCGCGCTCGCCCACGACTTGCCGCGGCTGATCCTCGAGTGGCGCGCGCTGGCGAAACTGAAGGGCACCTACATCGACGCCTTGCCGCAGTTGATCAATCCAGCAACCGGACGCGTGCATACCTCGTTTAACCAGGCGGTGGCGGCAACGGGCCGTCTGTCGAGCAGCGATCCAAACCTTCAGAACATCCCGATTCGTACGGAGGTCGGCCGCCAGATCCGCCGCGCGTTCATCGCGGAACGGGGTCACAAGCTGATCTCAGTCGACTACTCGCAAATCGAGCTCCGCGTGCTCGCGCATCTTTCGGGAGACGAATCGCTCACCGCCGCGTTTTCTCGACGTGAGGACATTCACGATCAGACTGCGCTCAAGGTGTTTGGCCCGAATCCGGGCCTCGATCGGCATGAACTGCGCCGCCGGGCCAAAATCGTAAATTACGCGCTGCTCTATGGAAAAACCGCGTTCACGCTCGCAAAGGACATCGGTGTCACGCAGCAGGCCGCGCAGGAATTCATTGATGCGTACTTTGCCGGCTTTCCCAAAGTCCGCGGATTCATCGATCGGACTCTCGAGGACGCGCGCCGCACGGGTGTCGTGAAAACGATGTTCGGCCGCCGGCGTCCGGTGCCCGAGATCACCAATCGCAACGGCCAAATCCGATCTGCCGCGGAACGCGTGGCCGTGAATCTTCCGATTCAGGGAACGGCCGCCGACATCTTGAAACGCGCGATGATCGACGTCTATGCCGCCCTAGACGAGCGGTTCCCCTCCGCGCGCATGATTCTGACCGTCCACGACGAATTGCTGTTCGAAGCGCCTGCCGAGCAGGTGGACGACATCGCGTCGCTCGTAAGTGACAAGATGGCGCACGCCGTACCGCTCAACGTGCCGCTGGACGTGGACGTGGGGATTGGCGAGAACTGGAAAGAAGCAAAACCGTAGTTACAAGTTGAAAGTTCAAAGTTAGTTTCGTCAGTTCCTCAATTCTTGATTGTTAGTTCTCAATTGTTAGTTCTTAGTTGTTAGTTGTCGGTTTCGACTGTCCTCAACTTTCAAACTTTCAACTCTTCAACTTAACTTTGAACTTTGAACTTTGAACTTATTTCCACTTCTCCTTTACCAACTCCCACTCCGCCTTGAGCTGTGCCTCCGCCGCCGCCCGTTGATCCTGCGCCACCGTGCGCACGCGATCCGGAATGATGCCGTCGAGAATCAGGCGGTTGACGTCCGAGCGAAAAGCGGCGGACCGATCGCCCATGAGCCGCGCGCGTGCCCACCCGGCCACGGCGGCATCCCAGGCACGAATCGCGTTGCCGCCGCCGCGCAACGCCACCACTGACCAGTAGCTTGCCGTGGCGGAACCGGGATCGCGGGCGAGCTCCGCCCTCATCCGATCGCTGAGGCGCTCGAACTCGTCGTGCCGAGCGTCCTTGCTCATACTGGCCGCGAGCCGCTCAATTGCGCTCGCCCACCAGTCGAGCATCGCATCGTGAAGATCGGGATCTTCGCGCACGCTCTCCAGGCCGCTCTCGAAGATCTCGGCCGCCGCGCCGAAATCGTCTTCGAGAAACAGCGATTCGCCGAGGGCGAGCAGAAATTCCACGCGATCTCGCGCGTTGAGCGCGGCCGCACGCACCGACGTGAGTGCTTCGCGCGCCGCACTCAGGTCGGAAGGATCGGCCTGTTCGCGATAGCGTTCGAGATGCGCACGCGCCAGAACAATAGCCGCCGCATCGGCTGTGGCGGGATCCGATTGCGCAGCGGTGGCCGACTCAATCGCGGCGGCAAACTGCCGCTCGTTGTAGAGCGCACGAGCCTTCGCGAGCTCCGCTCGTTGCGCGCCGGCAGTGGCGGGGACCGCCAGCATAACGGCCGCTATCAGCACGCTGCTCGTCGCACGCGCCATCCGCCGATCCTAGCACGCGCTACAATGACCTCCCGGATGCATGAGCCGCCTTCGCTCGGACAAGATGGGCCCACGAGCTCCGGATCGCGCGAAGGCAGGCCCTTGATCGTGCCGCGCGCGGCGCACTCGATATCGCGCCGGAACATCGATCCCGACGCGCTGAAAGTTCTGTACCGGCTGCAACAGTTCAATTTCGCCGCCTATCTGGTGGGTGGCAGCGTTCGAGACCTGCTGCTCGGCCGCCAGCCGAAGGACTTCGACGTCGGCACCGACGCGCACCCTTACCAAATCAAGAAGCTGTTCCGGAACTGCTGGATCATCGGCCGCCGCTTTCGCCTCGCGCACGTGCGATTCGGCACCAAAACCATCGAGGTCGCGACGTTTCGGCGCGGGCTGCCGCCAGGCACCGAGAACGAGCCGAGCGCGCCGCCGGAAGGGACGAGCGGCCCGGACTTGACGATTCGACACGACAACACCTTCGGTACGCCCGAAGAAGACGCCTTCCGGCGCGACTTCACCATCAACGCGCTGTTTTACGACATCGCGACGTTTTCGATCATCGATTACGTCGGCGGGCTCGAGGATCTGCGGGACGGTGTCATCCGGTCGATCGGCGATCCCTCGCAGCGGTTCCAGGAGGACCCGGTGCGCATGTTTCGCGCCGTCGCGTTCGCCGCGCGCCTCGGTTTTCGACTGGACCGGCCGGTGATCGAGGGCATTCGCGCACATCGGCATCTCATCGCCACGGCGTCACCCGCACGGTTGATCGAGGAGTACTACAAGGTCCTGCGCTCGGGTGCGGCGGAACAGACGTTCCGGCTGCTCGCGGAGCATGGGCTGCTCGAGCCGATCACCCCGGAGCTGCATCACAGCGCTGGCGAGGATGCGATGTGGCAGGCGCTCGCCGACCTCGATCGGTTTCGCCGCCGGTTCGAAACAGTTCCGGAAGGACTGACCAACGCCGTGCTGCTGGGCACACTCCTCGTGCCGCTTGGCTTGATGCCGCGGCGGCGGATTCCGGAGGCGACAGAAACGGCTGATATCGAGGCGAGACCCGGAGGCGCGCCGGAGGCGCGGCACTTGCGACGCCGAGACCGCCGGCCGGTGAAGGAGCCGCCGGTGCGGATTGGTTTGCTGCCGGTCGCGCGCCGCGACACGGAGCGGCTGCGCCAGATTCTGTCCGTGCAGCGGCGTCTGATGGACCTTGACTCGTTGCCGCGTGCGAAGCGCGCGCTCATGCATCGGAGCCCTTTTCACGAAGCCATGGTCTGGCTCGAAATTCACGGCCGTGCCCCGGCGGCGCTCGAGCACTGGCGTGGATTCATCGAGGCGAGTGGACCACTCAGCGCACACGAACGAACAGACGAAGGCGAGCTCGGCGAACCAGGCGGCACGCTCCGCCCGCGCCGCCGTCGTCGTCGTCGAGGACGGCGGCGGGGAAAAGGGATCTGACCCCTTTTTTGAGATCAACTTTGAACTTGGAACTTGGAACTTTCAGTTACCCATTCT
This sequence comes from Acidobacteriota bacterium, assembly GCA_046726375.1. Classification (GTDB taxonomy): domain Bacteria; phylum Acidobacteriota; class Vicinamibacteria; order Vicinamibacterales; family UBA2999; genus DASPWV01. The sequence goes on along the minus strand of JBKPAJ010000086.1, from coordinate 58,607 downwards.
TCCGCTCGAACTCCTTCATGAAGGCAACGAGCGCGTCGACGCCGTCCTCGGGAAACGCGTTGTAGATCGAAGCGCGCATGCCGCCAACCGATCGATGTCCCTTCAACCCATCGAAGCCGGCGGCCGTTGATTCCTTCACGAAGCGCTTTTCCAAGTCCTCGTTCGGCAGCCGGAACGTGACGTTCATCAGCGAGCGGCTGTCTTTTTGCGCGGTGCCGCGATAGAAGCCGGTACGATCGATTTCCGCGTACAGCTTTGCGGCCTTGCGCTCGTTGACCGTGGCAAGGGCGCTAAGGCCGCCTTGCGCGAGCGCCCACTTTGCGACCAGGCCCATGAGGTAAATGCCGAAGCACGGCGGCGTGTTGTACATGGAGCCGTTTTCAGCCTGCACCGCGTAATTCAACATGGCGGGAAGCGACTTCGACGAGCGCGCGAGCAGATCTTCGCGCACGATCACGAGCGTCACGCCCGAGGGGCCCAGATTCTTCTGCGCGCCGGCGTAAATCAGGCCATATCGAGTGATGTCGATCGGCCGGCTGAAGATATCGGACGACGCATCACAGACCAGCGGCACTTCGCCGACCTGCGGTTCCGATCTCCACTGGGTTCCGAAAATCGTGTTGTTCGACGTGAAGTGAACATATGCGGCCGTGGGCGTGAGCTGTAGTTCGGCCTGTCGTGGAATGCGCGCGAAGCTCTCGCTTTCCGTCGATGCCGCCACGTGAATGGTGTCGACGCGCTGTGCTTCCTTGAGCGCCTTCTGCGACCACATGCCGGTGATGATGTAATCGGCGGTCGCGCCCGGCGTCAGCAGGTTCATCGGCACCATCGAGAACTGCAGCGACGCACCGCCTTGCAGGAACAGCACTTTGTGCGTCGGCGGAATCTTTCCCAGTGTGCGCAAATCCGCCTCTGTCCGGGCGAGGATGTCTTCGAAAGTTTTCGAGCGGTGGCTGATCTCGAGCACGGACATGCCGACGCCCGGGAGTGACACCAGATCGCGCTGCGCCTCTTCGAGCACGGAAACAGGAAGCACCGCAGGTCCGGCGGAGAAGTTGTAGATGCGGTGAACGGTCGTGGTCATGATGATGGCCTCACACTAACTGGACGAGCTGAAGATCGAGGACGTCTGCGTGTCCCGATCGGATGCTGTCGACCGTGGCGCCAGGCGGCTGACGATCGAGATTGATCCGGGCCACGGCAGCTTCGGCCCCCTCGAAAATGATGTTCTCGGTTTCCTGCACGTTCAGTCCGGCATCCCGCAGCAGTTGAAACACATGCGCAAGCACCCCCGGCTTGTCGCGGTGGCGCACAACCAGCATATGCGTCGCGGGCGATCGTTTCGCCAGATTGACTACGTTGGGCACCCGCCCCGTCTCCATGAAGGTACGAACGATCCGTACCGCCTCTGCGGCAATTGCCTCCTGTGCTTGATCGGTCGACGCGCCGATGTGATGTGTGCCGTAGACACCCGGAAGTCCGAGAATCGGATCGGCGATCGTGCCGGTCGCAGTAGATGGTTCATCGGCGAAGACATCCAAGCCGACGCGCACCCCCTTGGTGCGCACCACCTCGGCCAGCGCGGCGTAATCCACGACCTCGGCCCGCGCCGTGTTGATGATCACGGCGCCTCGGCGCACGTGGCGCAGCAACTCGGCGTTGACAAACCCGCGCGTGTCGTTGGTCACCGCGAGATGCACACTGACGACATCCGAAAGCGAGACCGCCTCGTGCGGTTGATCGACGATGCGCACGGCGAATTCCTCCGAGGCGCGCGCGCGGGCATCGGGATCCTGTGTGAATCGCCGGCTCCACACCACCACCGGCATGCCGAAGGCGCGCGCACGGCGCGCCACTTCCTGCCCGATGCTGCCAAATCCCAAGAGTCCAAGCGTGCGCCCGTAAAGGCCCTGCGCCTTCGCGAACTCCTTCTTGTTCCATTTGCCGGCGCGCAGCTCTATGACGTTGTCGGGCACCCGGCGATCGATCGCGAGCAAGAGCGCGAACGCTAGCTCAGCGACGGCGACGGCATTTTTCCCCGGACAATTCGAAACATAGATGCCCCGCCTGGATGCTGCCGTCACATCGATCGTGTTGACGCCGGCGCCGGCGCGCACGATCAGCGAGAGCTTTCCGGCGTCGAGCATCGGCGCCGTCACCTGCGTGCTGCGCACGACGAGCACTTGCGCCGCGCTCGATGCAATCGCCCGCGCGAGCACATCGTCTGCCAAATCCGGCTCGTAGATTACGTCGCAACCCGACGCGCGCAGCCCGTCGATTCCACTCTGTTCGAACTTGTCGGCAACCAGAACCTTCATAACAGGTGCGACAGCAGGCCATCCCGAAGCTTGGGCTCGAACCACGTGGACTTCGGCGGCATGATGCCGCCCGCATCGGCGATTTTCATGAGATCCGCGATCGTGACCGGATACATCGCAAACGCGGCCGCAAACTGGCCGGAATCCACCAGCCGCTCCAGTTCCTCGAGGCCGCGAATGCCGCTGACAAAATCGATGCGCTTGTCCGTGCGCACGTCCTCGATGCCCACGATCGGCTGGAGTACCGCGTCTTGCAGCCGGCTGACGTCCAGAGCCGCAGCCGGATCGGAGTCGTTTGCCGTCGCCCAGTCGATCGTGTGCCAGCGGCCGCGCAGATACATCCCCACTTGTCCCTTTCGCGTCGGTATCCCGGGCCCGTTCGCGCTGACGACCGCGCGCGATTTGACGGCCTCGAGGAATTGCTCCGCGGACAATCCGTTCAGCTCCTTGATGACACGGTTGTAGGGAAGAATCTGAACCTCGTTGTCGGCAAAGGCGACGGCGAGCACCCGATCGTGTTCGCCCGCGCCGCGGCCGGCGAGCGCGCGCCGCGTGCGCGCAGCACTTGCCGCACGGTGATGGCCGTCAGCGATATACAGCTGCGGAACGTCCGCAAATCCCCGCACCACAGCGTCGGTGGCTTCGTCTGCGGCCTTCCACACCACGTGCCGCACGCCGTCCGCTGCCGTAAAGTCGAACAACGGCGCGCTGCCGACGGTCGCGTCGATCACCGCGTTGATCTCAGCAGCGCACGGATAGGCGAGAAATACAGGCCCTGTTTGCGCGCCAATCGCCAGCATGTGACGTGTGCGATCGTCCTCTTTGTCGGGGCGTGTTTTTTCGTGCTTCTTGATCACGCCCGCCTCGTACTCGGCGATCGAGAAGCACGCGGCCATCCCCGTCTGCACGTGGCCGGCCATGTGCAGCCGGTAAACGTAGAAGCTCGGAACCTCTTCGACCACGAGCGGCGCGCGCGCGCGAAGATCGCGGAAATTCTCGCTGGCGCGCTCGTACACCTGATCGGAATACGGATCGGTCCCCGGCGGCAGGTCAATTTCGGCGCGCGATACGTGAAGGAAACTAAGCGGGTTGTCGACCGCGAGCGCACGCGCTTCTTCCGTGCTCACGACGTCATACGGCACCGCAGCGACAGCCGCGGCCGCTTGCGGCGCGGGACGCAGCGCTGCGAAAGGGAAGACATGAGCCATAAAGGCAAAATTATGTCATGCGTCCGCCACGCTGGCATGCGCCATGCTCCCGCGCTGCCGGAGGTTACGAATGACGAGAGGTACGAAGCGCCGGAATACAGTGTCGTCGGTTTTTTTCTCGTCCGTTTTTGTTGTGCTGGCGCATCCGGCGGCCGCGCAAGGGCCCGGGGTGCGCGGCGGAGTGTCGGTCGACCCCGATCAGGGTTTCTTTGGCGGCCACTATGAAACCGCCCCCATTGTCGATCGCGTGCACTTCAAGCCGAACATCGAGATCGGGTTCGGCGATGACGTCACGCTGATTGCGCTGAATTTCGAAGGCATCTACAAGTTTCCAAGTCAAGGCGCCTGGAACGTGTATGCCGGCGGCGGACCTGCGCTGAATATCTTCTCGTTCGACGACGATACGGATACAGAAGCGGGATTCAACTTTCTCGGTGGTATCGAAACGAATCGCGGCCTGATGTTCGAAGTGAAGTTGGGCGTCGGGGACTCGCCCGACGTGAAGTTCACGGTCGGTTACACGTTTCGATAGCGCTCAATTCACCGCGCGAATCGCCGGATCTCGCGTCAGCCGTCCCATCAGCCGATCCCGTTCCGCGCCGAATGCCGCAAGGTGTATCGCCGGAACCGGCTCGCCCGGCGGCATATTGCGGTGCTCTCGCACAGGATTCACGTACGCACCGTTTCGTTTCAGGCCGTAATGCAAATGCGGACCGGTAACGAGGCCGGTCGCGCCAACGCGCCCCACCAGCTCTCCTTGCGCGACACGCGCGCCGGTTCGCACGCCAGCCGCGATCGAGGAGAGGTGCAAATACTCACTTTCAAAGCCGCTTGCATGGCGGATCTTGACCGTGCGGCCGCCGCCCGTTGTCCATCCGGCGAAGGTCACCGCACCATTGGCGACGGCGGCGACCGGCGCGCCCGGAGGCGCGGCGTAGTCCACTCCGTTGTGCGCGCGCACATAATTCAACACCGGATGCTGTCGCGCATGTGAAAAGCCGGACGTGATCCGCGGATCGAACTTGAGCGGCGTTTTCAGGAAAAAGCGTTTGAGCGAGCGGCCCTGGTCGTCGTAATAGTCAGGCTTTCCATCAGGCGGCGCAAACCGCACGGCGCGCAGAGTACGTCCATCGTTGACGAGCTCGGCTGCGAGGACGGGCCCATAGCCGCCGAATGTGCCATCATCACGAACGGATCGTTCGACGACCACACGAAACACGTCGCCTGGCTGAAGATCGTTGCTGAAGTCCACCTCTCCGGAGAACACGTCGGCCAACGACAGCGCGAGCGCAAGGCCATCGTCGGCATCCAGCGCTTCGATCAACGACGGGGTTTCGCTCGTGATCCGACGTTCGAGCGAGATCACGCTGCGAGTCTTCGGGATTTCTCCCACGACGGCTTCGAAGCGTTCAGGAGAATCGACGCGCTGCGCAACGACGCGGCGGTCCCCGTCGATCTCGTATTCGAACTCGCGTATGCGGCCGTCCAAGTAGCGATCGAGTCGGTAGCGCTGTCCCGCGCGGACACGGCGGAGGTCGAGGTGTGCACCGATGCGCGCGATCAGCGCGACTGATTCGCTCTCGAGCACCTTGTGGAAATCGAGCAGCGCGGCGAGCGTCGTCCGCGCGGGAACAGCGGCGTCGAGAATCTCCGAATCGGGGGGAATCGCGATATCGCTGGCTCGCACCGGCGCGATCGGCAGCACGGAACCGTTCGTTTCGGCGTCGGCTGCCCTGCAGGCGGTGAGAGCGGCGGCGCTGAGCGCCGCCGCGACAACCTGCACGCAGAGCGATCGGAAGTCGAGATTGATCATGCGAAATTCAAAATCGAACGACGTCACGTCCGTGCTGTTGAAATGCTGAATTTCGCATTTCGACTTTCAACATTAGTCCTGACCCGGGGGGCGCATCTGGTTGGCGCGCTCGGTGCTCGGCGGAACGATCCCCTTGAGGCGCAGCAACAACACGATCTGACCGTATTCGTTGTTGTTGTGCGCGATGTTGCCAAGGAGCACAGAGCCGCGCGGCGCCTGTGCCTGTCCCTGCGGGATCATCTCGGCGAGTGTCGCATCGGTCTGCGCGTTGTACACGGCGTCGCAATACGCCTGGGCGGCCTTGATCGCCTCAACGAGCTTGGCTTTTGGCGGCGGCGCCTTCTCGAAATCTTCCTTGTTCGGATTCTGCTCGCCCTTGGCGCGGGCACAGCTCGCATAACTGGCGTTGATCACGTGGCCGATGAATCCGCCGAACGTCCGGATATCTTTGGCGCCGACGAAGGTGTAGTCGGCTTCCGGCATCTTCTCGGCCGATTCCACCAGGTTGCGGAACGCTCCGGCGTGCGCGCGCTGCAACGCTTCGGCCATGTTCTTGGGCGGGGCCATCCCCTGCTGCGCTGCGGCGCCGACCGCCAACGCGACAACCATTGCACACGACAAACTCAAAATCCGTTTCATTTCGGTTTCCCTCCGGGAAGCCGACATCGTAATGCAAATTCTTGGCAGTCAGAAACTTCGGAACGGCGGAATTTCGGAACCCCGCAACCTCTTCCTAGCGGCTCTGCAATTCGAGATACTGCGCCGTCTGGACGCCCGCTCGGAAGGCGTTTCGAGTGCCGATCACGGCTATTAGCGGCGGCAAGCGGACATCGCCGCGTTCGGATGTGCTCGGCATCGGCATTGTGGTCCTGTCGCTGCTGCTCGGCAGGGTCTGAGAGAAGAGGAGTTCCCCAACGCGCTCGGTGATCTACTGCAGCTGGCAAACGAGTCGAGCGGCGGTCAGACGCGACCGCTATCCGACGGCTTGATGGCGTGGTTGGGGCGTGCGCTGCAGCTCGACGAGCGCATCGCGTTTTCCGCGCCGCAAGAGGCGCAGGTTGCGTTCGAGGAGATGCTGGCCACCGAGCGCGGCTACGTCACCACACCGGCGCTGCTTGAGGCGTTTGTCGCCAAGCTTCAATCCATCGCCGGTCCGCCGGCCGATCTGCAGAAGATGCTCGAGGATCGCGCGCGCGCCGAACGCGAGCGCGAGGAGAACGAACGGCAGGAGCGAGAGCGTCAGGAGAAGGAACGCAAAGCGCGAGAGCGCGAAGAGCGCGAACGTCGGGAAAGAGAAGAGCGGGAGCGAAAGGAACGCGCGGCGCGCGAACGGAAAGAACGGGAGGAGCGCGAGGCTCGCGAGCGCAAAGAACGGGAAGCGCGCGAACGAAAGGAGCGCGGGGAGCGGGAGCGGCGCGAACGCGAAGAACGTGCACGCAAAGAGCGCGAGGAACGAGAACGCAAGGAGCGGGAGGAGCGCGAACGCAGAGAACGGGAAGAAAAGGCGCGGCAAGAGCGCGAGGAGCAGGAACGGAAGGAACGCGAACAGAAAGAGCGGGCGCGTGCCGAACGCGAACACCGCGAACGGGAGGAGCGGGAACGCGAAGAGGCGGAACGCAGGGAGCGGGAGCGCAAGGAGCGCGAACACGCCGAACGGGAGCGCCGGGAACGCGACGAACGCGAAGAGCAGGAGCACGGGAGCGCGCGAAGGAACGGGAACGCGAACGCGAGCGGGAACGAGGGCGCGAGCTCGAGGACGAAGCGCGAGAAGAAGAAGCCTGGCATGCGAAAGCGGCTCGCGAGCAATCATGGGCGCCTCAGCCGCCGTCCGCGTACGACCACGGCGTGCCGCCCGTGCCGCCGCCGATCGCGCCGATGGCTCCCGCCGCCTCTGAGCCGCCGAGTGTGTACGGGTCGGCATATGAAACCTCGGTGTATCAAACCTCGATCGATGCGCCGATGATGCAGCCGGACACAGAGCCGGAGATTGTGGCTCTAGCGGAAGCACCGACGCCGCGTCCGTCCTCGCGCGTCCGCGCGGCGGTGCAGCCGGGAGTGATACCGGAAGAGCCAGCGGTGAGCACGGTGAACGTTCGCGCCGATGCAGCGTCTCCGGCTTGGATCACGAAAGCGCTCGGCGCCCTGGCACTTTTGGCGGTCCTCGAAGGGGGAGCGATTATCTCGCTCTGGACTCGCGGTTCTGCCGAGTCGCTCACAACCCAAGGCGAGTTGATTGTGACGTCGCGGCCCGCTAAGGCACCGTCTCGTTGGACAACAGGGATCTCGACATGACGCCCGTCACGGTTCGTCTGTCGCCAGGGACGTATTCACTGAAGGTGCAAGTCGGCAAGTCGGAGCGCGGGTCATCCCGATTCACACCTGCTCACGCGGCAGCGACAGCTTGTCGAGGCTCTCCCCAAGCGTGAACTCGGTGAGCACGAGCTGCCCTTTCGGCGTGAGAATCAGCCGCTCCGGTCCGATGATGCCGATTCCCACTTCTTTCTGATGGCGCACAAAGACGGCGACAGAAGGAATGAGCTGACGTAAGAGACTTAGTACTGCGCTGATGTCAATCGGAATCCCACGTTCCATCACAGTATTTCGCGCGCATCCATCCCGCGTGGCAAGCTGACGTCAGCTCGCGCGCGACGTAAGTGTTGATTGTTGTTCCGGTTACGATAAGTGGGTCGGGCCGGGCGGTCCCGGCACTCCGGCACAGTCGTTATCGGCCGACGAGCCTGATTTGTGCACACCTTCTGGCTGCACGGACCGCTTGTCTATTACACTCCCCAACGGATCTGAGCTCAGAGACGACGGAATTTGTTACGCGGAAGTCGAGGGGGTGTGGGGTGGCGAGACGAAAAACGGAAGTTCTGCCCGTGGTCTGCGCAGTGGCGTTCGCCGCCGGCGCTTGACTTATCGGTGCAATCCGGCGAATCGTTGATTACGACGCACTCTACAAGATCAAGGCCAAGGGGCTCGAGCGATCGCAGGTGATGGACATGACGTGGTGGCTCACTGATATGTATCGGCCGCGACTCACGACTCACCGCAGATGCGTGCCGCCGCCGATTGGACGACGAAGAAGCTCACGGAGTGGGGGCTGGTCAGCGTCAAGCACGAGCCGTCGCGACGTTTGGCCGCGGCTGGACCAATGAGCGCACCGTCATGCAGGTCGTCAAGCCCACACCCTGGCCCGTGATCGCCTACGCGAAGGCGTGGAGTCCCGGGACAAATGGCGTAACGACCGCAGATGCAACGCTGGCGGTGCTCCCAACCGACGCGGACCTCGAGAAATTCAAGGGGAAGTTGAAGGGCAAGATCGTGTTGCTCCAGGCCGTGAAAGAGGTGGCGCCGATCTTCGCCGCTCCCGCACGTCGCTACGAAGAGAAGGATCTCGACGACATGTCCCGGCAGCAGGTTGGCCGCGGCGTCAGTTCATTCGGGACCCGGTGCAGTATTCGAGTCGCGCGCATCACTCGAGTCTCGATGTCTACGATCAAATCGTCGCCGAAGACATGATGAAGAACGCGGTGATCACGGCTTTCTTCCTCTATCAGATCGCCAATCGTGAGCAGATGCTTTCGCGCGAGCCGCTGCCGAAGCCAACGCCGCCGGCGCGCCCGACGACGAGTCAAGGACAGTAATTGGACGTCACGCTTGTCACAATTGCCGTTGTCACGTTCGTTGTAGGAGCGATCGCCGGCTGGGCGTGGGCGCAGTCGGCGTCGCTGACGGTTCGTGAGGACAACGCGCGGCTGCGCACCGAGCTGACGCATCAGCAACAGGTCGTCCCCGAGAAAGTGGCGCTGCTCGAAAAAGCAGAACTCCAATTGCGCGAGTCGTTCGAGGCGCTCGCCAACGCCGCCCTTCGCAACAGCACCGAGGAGTTCCTCAAGCTCGCCGACCAAAAGCTCGGAAACGTGCAAAAGGATGCCTTGCACGAGATCGGCAGGCGTCAGCAGGCGTTTGACGAGCTGATCAAGCCGATTCGGGACACCTTGACCCAGGTTGATCAGAAACTCGGCGAGAGCGAAAAAGGGCGGCTGCAGAGCGGCGCTGCGATCTCCAGCCTGCTGCGCGACATCCACCAGCAGCAGGAACGGATGCGTGCCGAAACCCAGAATCTGGTGCGGGCATTGCGCACCCCGTCAGTGCGCGGCCGTTGGGGTGAAATGCAGCTCCGCCGCGTCGTCGAGCTCGCGGGCATGCTCGATTACTGCGACTTCGACGAGCAGCCGTCGCTGCTCGGCGATGCCGGTCGGCAACGGCCCGATCTCATCGTGAAGCTGCCGGGCGGTCGTACGATCGTCGTGGACGCGAAGGTTCCCCTCGAAGCGTATCTCGATGCGCAGGACGCGCCGGAGGAGGCGGTCCGCGCGCAGCGGATGGCTGACCATGCGCGCCAGGTTCGCGAACACATGGCCAAGCTTGGCGCGAAAAACTACTGGGAGCAATGCCAGCCGTCGCCCGAGTTTGCCGTGATGTTCCTGCCTGGCGAGGCGTTTTTCCAGTCGGCACTGCAACACGATCAGCAACTGATCGACTTTGGCGTTCGGGCGCGCGTGTTTCCGGCGAGCCCTTTGACGTTGATTGCGCTGCTGCAGGTGGTCGCGCAGGGTTGGCGTCAGGAGCGGCTCGCGCGCAACGCAGAGGAAATCCAGGCGCTCGGCAAGGAACTCTACGCTCGCGTCGCGAAGATGACCGAGTACATGGACATGCTCCGCACGCGGCTGGACAGCACGGTCCGTGCCTTTAACGAAACGGTGGGCTCCTACGAGACCCGCGTGCTCGTGACCGCGCGCAAGTTCAAGGAGCTTGGCGCGACAGCGGAAAGCGAAATCGAACCGCTTCAGGCGATCGACACGATCCCGCGCATCCTTCAGAGCGCCAATCTCCTCGCCCTTCCCGAAGACGTCATCGATGGCGAGACAGTCGAGGTGAAAAAGAATGGTTAGTTGTGTTGCCGCGCTGCTGCTGGCGTTGTCCCTTGAGCACCCCTTCGACTCGCGGGCGCTCGCTCAGAGCCAGTCAAAGGCGGAAGCGACATCTCTTGCCGGCAAACCGCTCTATCCCATCGAGCTCGCCAACCGGCAAAAGCTCGAAGGCGATCTCGCACAGGCGGAGAGCGATCTGGCCTCGAATCCGACGAGTGCCGATGCCATCATCTGGACCGGACGCCGGCTTGGCTACCTCTGGCGGTACCAGGATGCGATCGCCACGTTCTCCAAAGGCATTGCCTTGCATCCCAACGACCCGCGGATGTATCGGCATCGGGGCCATCGCTACGTCACAGTGCGGCAGTTCGATCGCGCGATTGCCGATTTCGAGAAAGCCGTGTCGCTCATCAAGGGTCAGGCGGACGAGATCGAGCCGGATGGCGCGCCGAATCCGTCAGGCAAACCGCGTAGCACGCTGCAATTCAACATCTGGTACCACTTCGCGCTCGCCCACTATTTGAAAGGGGATTACGACAAGGCGCTCGCCGCATGGCAGGAGTGCATGACGGTGTCCACCAACGACGATGCGATTGCCGCCACGAGCGATTGGTTGTGGATGACGCTGATGCGGCTTGGCCGCAAAGCTGACGCTGCGAAAGTGCTCGAGCGCATCACGCTGAAAATGGAGATCCTCGAGAACGCCTCCTACCATCGTCGCCTGCTTATGTACAAAGGCCTTGAAAAGCCTGAGGCGCTGCTCGATACAGCAAACAGCGATGCCCTGACCGTCGCGACGCAGGGTTACGGTGTGGGCAACTGGTATTACGTGAACGGCGATCGCGCCAAGGCACGCGAGATCTTCGAGAAAGTTGTGGCCGGTCCCCAGTGGTCTGCGTTCGGTTACATCGCGGCGGAGGCCGATCTTCATCGATCACGGTAGAGCTGGAGTAAGAACGAGACGACGCCGCGTCATCGGTTTGCGATAATCGCCGACGTGGCAGTTCGTGTCAGCAGCAGTTCCAAGCTTTTTGCGTTTGGCGTGGCCACGCTCGCCGTTGCGCTTGCGACGGGTGTGCGCTACTTACTCACGCCGCTCGTCGGACCCACTGCGGTTCCGTACGTTTTTTACTTCGCAGCGGTAACCGGCGTCGGCCTCACGGGCAATTTTGCAGCCGCGCTCTTTGCGACGTTTCTCTCAGCGCTTGCCGTCGGCTGGTTCTTCACGTCGCCGCCGTACGCGTTTCTCTTCAACGCGACCGACACAATACCGCTGGTCGCATTCGTCGCCACAAGCACCGCGGTCGCCGCGCTCACGGCGCGGCTTGAACAGGCACTGCGCACCGCCGAGACACGCACGCGCCTGGCCACGGAACGGAACGAAGCGCTCGAACAGGAGCGCGCCAACCTCCAACGCGAGGCTTCCCGACTGGCGCTGCTCGCTGACATCAGCGACACGGGCCGCGCGACGCCGACCTTCGACGATGTCGTCAAGAACACCGCCCGCCGCGTCGCCGAAACCATTCGCGATGCGTGCATTATTCGTGTGCTTCGTGACGGCAAGCTTCAGGTGGTGGCCTATCACCATCGTGACTCGGCCGCAATGCCGATGCTCGAGGCCGTGCTGCTCGATTCGGAAGAAACCGCGCGGAACGAGTACTACACGAAACTGATGGAGAAACGCCGAACGGTGGTTCTCGACAACCCGCGACGCGTCGACCTGCGTCGCGCCGTCCCGCCGCATCTGCAAGCGCTGTATGACCGCTTCGAAGCGCGGCACGCAGTGGCGGTTCCGATTCAGCTGGGGAAAGAACTTCTCGGCGCTTTGACACTCTTCCGTTCAGACAATCCCGCGTACTCGGACGCGGATTTACACGCGGCCGAGGCGGTTGCGAACCGCGTTGCACTGGCGATTGAAAACGCGCGACTCTTCGAAGCCCAGGCGCGAGAGGCGGAGGATGCCCGCAAAGCGCGCGCGTCCGCAGAGGAAGCCAGCCGGATCAAAGACGAGTTCCTCGCCACGTTGTCACACGAACTGCGCACGCCGCTCCACGCGATCGTGGGCTGGGCGCACATGCTGCGCGATCCGTCGTTGCCCGACGAGCGCCGGCGCGCAGCGGTGGAAACCATCGTCCGCAACGCCCAAAGCCAGGAACAGCTGATCTCCGACATCCTGGAGGTGCAGCGGATCATGGCGGGCAAGCTCCGGCTCGACTTACGGAGCGTGGATCTCGGCGGCATTATCCGAACCGCCGCTGAAACGGTGCAACCGTCGGCTGATGCCAAGAACATCCGATTGCAGTTGGTGCACGATCTGAACATCATGCCGATTTGGGGAGATGCCGATCGGTTGCAACAAGTCACCTGGAACCTGCTCAGCAACGCGATCAAGTTCACGCCGCAAGGTGGGCTGGTCCAGGTGCGGGTTCGTCAAACCGAAACCGAGTGCGAGATGATCGTGGAGGATAACGGCCCCGGCATCTCCGCGGACTTTCTGCCCTACGTGTTCGAGCGATTCCGTCAAGCGGATTCCTCGTCCACACGCACGCACAAAGGGCTCGGACTTGGACTCGCCATCGTCCGGAACCTCGTCGAGATGCATGGTGGATCGATCTCGGCGTCCAACGTGTCGCAGTCCGGACGGACGGGAGCGATCTTTTCGATCAAGCTGCCGCGCCGCGCCGCCAAGCGAGTGCCGGCCGCAACCAGTCCCGATCTCGAGCTTGCCGCGTCGGGCGACCGGCCGGTCTGGCTCGGCGAGGGGCCATCGCTCACCGGCATTCGCGTGCTGGTCGTGGACGACGATCCCGACGCGCGGGAGCTGATCGGGACCATTCTCGAGCGCTATGGCGCCGAAGTGGCGCTCGGCGCGTCGGCGCAGGAAGGCCTCAGCCTCCTGACCAAACGCTCCCCGCACGTCGTTGTCACTGACATCGAAATGCCGCAAGAGGATGGCTATATGTTCATCCGCCGGATTCGCGCGCTGCCGGCGGGCAGCGGTGGACGGATTCCAGCCGCGGCGCTGACCGCTTACGCCAGCGCCGCCGATCGCATGAAGGTACTTGCGGCGGGTTTCAACATGCACGTCCCGAAACCCGTGCAACCCGCGGAACTCGCGATGATCGTGGCCAGCCTGGCGGGGAAATCGGTTGAAGTGGAGGAACCGGTCAAGAAGAACGCCTAGCAGGTTGCAACCATATCCTCAACCTGAATACGAAAGTCAAAATGCTAAATCCGAAGCGTCGCGGCCGGTTTCCTTTGTCCACTCGCGCAACAGCACGGCGCGGGTGCGCGGCACGTCGAGCTGCTCGAGGCAATCCACCGTCCACGGCAGCCTCCAGCTCCAATTCGCCTCGTCAACGGTCGCCGGAGTGTTGATGCGGTCAGGCCATCCAAACAGATCCTGGAGCGGAAAGATCACAAAGCGCGATCCCGACGCGAGCAGGGCGTGAATCAACGCATCCAGAATCTCGGGCGTGAGCGTTTCCTCCGGCCGATTCGAGGTGTGACCAGCGGCGGCGAGGTAGCGGGCAACCGTTGGCAGTGAGAGGATGCCCTCGCGATCGCGCTGAGGCAGCGTTTCCCACCAACCGAGGATCGTTTCGGTATCGTGCGTGCTTGATGTCGCGACGGAGATCTCGTCATAATCCTTCGGATCGATGAACGGCCGCTCGGGGCGTGACCAATGGCGCTCCCACCGCAACACCTTGAAACCCGGCACACCGAGACGGCGGAGCGACGCGCGGACGAAATCCGGCACGAGGCCGAGGTCTTCGGCGATGATTTCGGCACCGCTTTCCTGATAGATTCGGACGAGCCGCTCCCCCAACTCAGTCTGCGTCGGTTCACCCTCAGGAGCGAAGAACGGTCGCACCCCGGCTTTTGTTGGCCGGATGAACGTTCTATAGAGACCGACCAGGTGATCGAGCCGAAAGCCGTCGAAAAGCGCGGCGCTTCGTCGCGCGCGCCGGCGCATCCAGTCGAAATCGGTATCGCGCATGGCGTCCCAGCGCCATGGCGGCAATCCCCAGTCCTGTCCTGTTTCGCTGAACGCGTCAGGAGGAACGCCAACGGTGCCGTCGAACCGAAACTCGTTCTGCTGCGTCCACACGTCGGGGCTGTCGGCGGAAATCATGAACGGCACGTCGCCGAAGACTTGCACGGGCGCGGCTTCACGCCGCGCACGCTCCCACTGATCGGCGGCGAGCCACTGGACGTAATCGCGATATCCGATCTCGAGGGCGAGCTCGTCGCGCGCGCGCGCGAGCGCTTTCTCGTCGCGTCTTGCCAGCGGCGCCGGCCATTCCCACCACGCGCGTTGTTCGTACTTGCCGCGCAGAGCGCGAAACAGCGCATAGTCGTCGAGCCACCATGATTCGCGGCGCGCGAACGCCTCGAACTGCGCAAAGCGCGGCGAGTGCGCCGCGGCCTCGTCGCGAACAAATCGAGCGTAGCACTGCCGCAGCCAGCGGCTTTTCAGCGCGCGCACGGCGCGATGCTGCACGCGCTCACTCTCGACGAGGGCACGATGCGCGTCGCGATCGTCGGTCGTGAACTGGCTGATGCCGCCGAGCGCCTGAAAGTCCTCGATCTGCTCGATCGAGATGTAAATCGGATCCAGCGCCATGGCCGTGAGGGCGGAGTACGGCGAGGTCTCCTGATCGGGGATCTCGAGAACCGGCAGTACTTGCACGAACGATTGCCCGGCGCTCTGCGCCCAACGCGCAAAGGACGGCAGGTCGAGGAACTCACCAACTCCCCAGCTGCGGTGCGACACGAGCGAGAACAGCGGGATGAGCACCCCGCTCCGGCGAGTGTTCACGGGATCAGTGGGTCGTGGCGCGCGACAGCAGCCGCGCAATGCCACGACTAAACGTCAGCGGTTCCACTAGCAGGCTCACGATCACGAACGACTCCCGCTCGAAGTCGAAAAAGTAGCCGGGATGAACCAAGACCTGCGCCTCCTTCACAAGCTCGAGCACCAATGCCTCTTCACTTCGAAAAGATGGAACCTGCACGACCGCAGACCACCCACCCTCGCACGTGAGCACGCATGCCGCAGGATGACTGGCTGTTTGCTCGCGCAGCGCGGCCAGATTGCGCTCGATTCGCTGCTGGATCTGCGTGCGTATGCTGCCGCCGGTGTCGAGCAATTGCGGTGCGGCAAGTTGCACCGGCGTTGACACAGGGAGATAGGCGTCAGCGACAACTTCATATGCGCTCAACACGTCGTTCACCACAGGCGCCGGGCCGTCGAAAGCAATCCAGCCGAGCTTCAGCTGCGGCAACCCGATTGCCTTCGATAAACCCCCGAGGCTGCAGGTCAATGCGTCCCGTTGCGCCAACACGGAACACGCTCGCGGCGCCGGGTCGAGTGGAAAGTCTGCGAACACCTCGTCGCCGATCAACGCTACACCACGCGACGCGCAAAGCGCGGAGAGTTGCACGAGGTCGTCGTGATGCAAAAACGCGCCCGTCGGGTTATTCGGCGACACGATCAGTAGAGCTCGTGTACGGTCCGTCATCGCGGCACAAACGCTGTCGATGTCCACGCGCCAGCTGCCGTGATATTCGAGGCGATACGGCGCGGCCTCGACCGCCTCAAAACGAGTCAGGTGTTCAAACAGCGGATAGCTCGGCCGTGGCACGAGCACCGCATCGCCAGCATCGCAGAGCAGCTTGAAAAGGAAGGAGTACGCTTCGCTTGTACTCGCGGTCAGCGCGATGCGATCGGGCGACACCTGCAGTCCGCGTCGTCCGAACTCGCGCGCTACAGCTTCGCGTGCAGGGAAATGACCGAGCGGCTGCGGATCGTAGGCGAACGCGCGCGTGTCCGCCAGCGGTTCCAACAGGTGCGGCGGATACTCGAATCCAGCGCGCGTGGGATTGGATTCGGTCAGGTCGATCACGTCCACGCCCCGGGCGCGGAGCGCGGCCAATGCGCGCGCCATCGCATTTGGCGAAAGGTCCTCCGGCAGCCGGCGGGAGATCATTTACCGCGACGAGCCTGTCCCGACGAGCGGGAGCGAGTCGAGGGGCGCTGCGCCGGGGCCGGCACGATCTCGACGCGCTCGATCACGTCACCTTCGAGCACGGCGTCGACGACATCCATTCCGGATACGACCTCGGCAAACACGGTGTAGATGTGATCCAGGCGTGGCAAGTCCACGAGATTGACGAAGATTTGCGCGTCGCCTGTGTCACGGCCGCGGGTCGAAATGCCGACCGTGCCGCGCCTGTGCGTGATCAGTCCCACCTCGTCGCGCATGAACGCCGCATCGCCCATGTACTCGTTCGCGCCCGGACTTCCACCCTGAATCACGAAGTTTGGGACAACCCTGTGAAAGGTCAGCCCGTTGTAGTACCCCTCGCCTGCCCGGATCGCAACACGCAGCGCAGACAACGGCGCTTCGTCGACGAGCAGCCGCAATTCGAACGGGCCTTTGCCGAGCATCACAATGCGAAGCCTTGCGTTGCGCAAGGCATCGATCTCAGCGAAGCGGACGGGGGGAATTGGCAGTCGCTCTTCCGCGCTGTTTGACTTTGGCGATCCCAGTTCCTCGAGCCGCGCGAGGATCGCCGCGCGAGCATCTCGTGACGTATCACGCCGGTCGGCGGCTATGCGTTCGAGCGCGCGCTGCAGCGCCGCAATCGCCTGGTCCCTGGCGCTCGTCGCCACAAGGGCACTCGCCACAAGGGCACGCGCCGCAGTGATGGCGAGTTGATAATCGGAGCGGCCGAGCGCCTCGATCGCCAGGGCAACGGCTTCGGGACGCTTCAGCGTGACGAGCTCGCCGAGCGCCGCCTCCCGCACGTTGTCGTTTCCATCGCGGGCGAGAGCGGTCAGGTCGTCAACGGCGCCAAGCGGCGCGGCCGCGTGCGCGGCATACATACGGACTTGCCATACGGCGTGACCCTTGTAGACCGGCAAGAGCGCGCGAGCCGGGGCCGGGGAAACTTTGGCGAGCGACACAATCGCATGTGCCGGCGCGTGCCACGTTCCTCTCGAACCAGTGATCGTTTGCGCGATGGCCTCGAGCGCCGAGGCGGCGTGCTGCTGCTCCGGGCAGACATTGCCGAGCAGATCGATCGCAAGCAGCATGACCTGGGGATTCGGATCCCTGAGCGCCGCCAGAACAGGCGCGCATGACGTCTTCCGCAGCCCGCGACCCCACGTTTGCAGGGCTTCGTAGCGGACGCGCGGTTCCGGATCGGCAAGGCCACGCTCGATGATGAGGTCACGTCCGTCTACGTCCGCGCGCGCGGCCACCATCGTGATCCGCCGCACCTCGTCATCCCGATCGTTGATGCCCGACTCGAGCATGGGCCGCGTCGCGGCCCCGGCGGCTGTCAGCGCCAGCGTGGCCAGACGGCGGATGCGCGCGAGCTTGTCCGCGTCTTCAGGGCGTCCTTCCATCCGGCTCGCGACCCGCAGCCGTGCGAGGGTGTCGGCCGACGGCGCCGAGACCTTCAGGCGAAGCCGAATGAGCGCTTCGAGGCCCTCGACAGCGCCGCCAACTTCGTCGAGATTTGCGACACCCGCCGCCGCCGGCAACATCTGCGCAATCGCCTGCTCCGCCTGCCGCACATCGGCGGGGTCCTTGTAGGGCAAGCGACCGAGGGTGGCCGCGATCACACCGCGCACGCGTGGCGTTTGCTCGCCGCGCGCGCGGTTCAGTAATCGAGTCTTCGCTGCAGCCAAACCCTCGTCGCCCTGCGCCATCTGCCCGATCGCGTTTACCGTTTCGCTGCGCACGTCGGCGTTGGGATCGGTGAGCAGCCGCGACACCATCGGCATCAGCTCGGGGCGCTCGAGCCTCCCGATTGCACGCACGGCCTGGCGCCTCGTGTCGGCGTCGCGGCTGGCGATACCCTGCTTGAGCGCCGCGAGATCACCGTCGCTCGTGCCGCGCTGGTTTTCCGCGTTGAGGATCCGCTCGAGCAGCGCAGGCTGTGCGAAGGCCGGCTGGCACAGGAGAAGCAGCAAAACAAGGCACCGCATTGGCGTCATTCTAATCGCGCAATCCGCTTGAGTTGGGTGGCTTGCGGTCGGCTTCGGCGTTCAGCTATCAGCTTTCGGCCCATGAAGCTGTTTCGCGAAGCGGCGACGCCGCCGAAAGCGGACACTCGATAGCTGATAGCTGATGGCTGATAGCTGATGGCTAATGGCTGATCACTGATAGCTGACAGCGTCAGGCGGCAATGGAGGCGCCCCGCAGGCCTTAAAGTGACTGCCGGCGCGCGGCAGAGTATTCCAGCATCTGCTTCGTCAGGTCGCGCGGATAGGTAATCGTGACGTCGCTGATCTCTCCGTTGTGGTCGTAAACGGGCTCGAGCTTCGGCATCACAAATGCGGTGTACGAGGGCAGTTGCAGACGATCGACACGTCGCACGATCTCGTCGCGCAGCGCCGCATCGAAATGCACACCGTAGGTTTCGAAGAACGCTTTGGCGGCGCCGTAATCACCCTCGGATTTGATGCGCTGAATCTCCGCGAGGAGCCGCCCCACGCCCTGGCGGAATGCGCCGACATCCACGAGAACGTAAAACGTCTTCTCATCTCGTCTGCGCATCGCGATCGCGTCCGTGTGCGCCATCAGCCAGTTAACGATCGCCTGGCGATTGCGCATGTGATCTTCTTCGAGCTGCGTGCCGTGCCTGACGCGGCGCAGCTGGACGAGGGCGTTGCGCGCGTACGCCTCGTACTCGGCGCGCAGAATCGTCGCGTGGTGCTCCCGCGGAACCAGTTCGAGGCCTGCCAGGTACGGCTCGGCCACGAAGTACAACGCCACCAGATCGGCGCGCGTTTCTTCGAGCGCCGAATACTGTTCCTGCAATACTTCCTGCGGCGCGGCCGTGAGATGCTCCGCCATCCGGCCGGATCCATGCCCGAGCACTTCGTGGATTTCGGTCGTCAGCTCGCTCGCGAACGGCCCCCATCGCTTGGCGCGATCGGCCTCGTCCTCGTTCCAGCAGAACTCGTCGCGGAAGCTGTCGAGCGTCGATTGCTCGTACGCTTCGATCACGTTCGAGAGCGAAACTGACTTGCTGCCGTATTCCTCGCGAATGCGCTGATCGTTCGGTAGATTGACGCCGATCGGCGTAATCGGGCCCGAATCGCCGGTTTCGATCACCACTTCGATCGCTTTGGCCGAAATACCCTGCACCTGCGGCTTGCGATAGATCGGATTCACCGGCAGACGATCCTCGAACCATTGCGCGTCCGTCGCAAGGCGATGAATTTTCTCCGTCTTCTCGTGATTGACGTAGTAAACCACGCCTTCCCATGCGCCTTTGATGCCGCGCGCATCCATGTAGACCTCGATGAACCCGTTCATCGTGTCGACCGACGAATCGCGATTGCGCACCCACGCGATGTCGAAGGCTTCGCGATCCGCGTCCTCGCCCGTCTCGTACAAGCGAATCAACGCCCGCAGCGCCGCTGCCAGCGACGGCGGCGCATACGGCATCGCCGCTCGCACATGTCTGACGATCTCGGAAATCTCGCTGCCGTAGAGACCACCGATGCGGTAGACCTCCTCAACCACGGCGCCATCGCACGCCACCACGCGCGAGTTGAGCGGATGCCGCTCTTCGAGCCGATCGAGGTCCGACATGGTGACGCCGACATAGAGATTGTTCGCGCTCGACGCGAGGATGTCGCGCCCTGCGCCAGGCGTCTTGCACGTCACCATGGGATCGAATGCCGGATCGAGAAACATCGGCGCGTAGCGCCGTATCAATGCCGCCACTGTGTCACCGTGCGGCAGGCGAAAGCGCGCACCGTTTCTGGCAGCGACTTCCGCAGCCGCCACGAACGTATCGAGCGGCAACTGCAACACGAACTTGCGCGCCGTGAGATTGTTGTAGGGACCGCTGTTGATCCAAAACAGCTTCGTGTAGCGCGTGATCTCGGACAGCACGTCGGGGGGGATTTCGTCACTGTGCGTGACGATCTCTTCGACGATATCCCGCATCACCAGATTGTGGCGATAGCGCTGGTCGTAAAAAATGTCCCGCCCCGCGAGCGCGGCCTGATAGAGATGCCAAACGAGAATCTTTTCCTCACGGCTCAATCTCGAAAAGCCGTCGGCATACAACTGGACAACTGCTGCATCGTCTACTTGCTCGAGACGATAAGGACGTTCAAGGTCTTGCGCGGAAGCGGACGGCGTCGCCATTCGTTCGACTCTGGGTTAGAGCGGGACCTCGACCTTTTCTCCGTGTTGAGGGATGTGCACCGCCCATCCGAATGTTGACACGATTCGTTCCTTCAGCGTGTCCTGCGCGTGTGGTTCGCCGTGAACCAGGTATGTCATGGCGGGCGGTTGCGGGAAGGTCCGGAGCCAATCGACGATTTCCTGTGCATCGGCGTGCGCTGACATGCTGTTGAGCTGCGCGACGTTGGCAGAGACACTGATCATCTCGCCGTGAATCTTGACGGCCTTCGCGCCTTCGACCAGTTGGCGGCCGCGCGTGCCTTCCGCTTGGAACCCGACGAACACGATGGTGTTGCGCGGGTCCGGAAGGCATGCCGCAAGGTGATGCAGCACGCGACCGCCTTCGGCCATGCCGCTCGCCGAGATCACAATCGCAGCACCGCGGGACGCCGTAATCTTCTTGGACTGATTCGGCGACGCGATGGCTTCGAGCCGCTTGACGGAAAAGGCTGACACATCGGCGTGTCGACTCTGCACGTCGGCGTCGAGATCGCGATTGTGCTTTTCATAGAAGTTGAGCGCGCCCACAGCCATGGGGCTGTCGACGTAGACAGGAACGGGCTTGAGTCGCTTCTGCTCTTCGAGCCGCTTCAGCCAGTACAGCAGCTCTTCCACTCGCCCGACGGCGAACGCAGGAATGATGACGCGCCCACCACGCTCCGTTGTCTCGTTGATAATCCGTTCGAGCGTGCCGAGTTCGTCCGCGTCAGGATGCTCACGATCGCCGTAAGTTGATTCAAGGAGCAACGTCTCCGCTTCGGGAGCTGGCTGCGGATCAGGCAGCACAGGCCGGTTGTAACGGCCAAGATCTCCGCCGAACAGCACGCGATGCCCGGCACCGTTGGTGCGCGAAACCCGCACGAACGCGGACCCGAGAAGATGGCCTGCGTTGATGAATTCCGCCTGAATGCCGGGCGCCACCTCCACCGGCGTGGCAAACGGCACAGTTTGAAACTGTGCGAGCGCCTGTTGCGCGTCAGCTTCAGTGAACAGCGGCAGCGCCGGCGAATGTTTGGAATAACCGCGGCGATTCGCGAGCTTGGCTTCTTCTTCCTGCAGGCGGCCCGCATCGGGCAGCACCAGCGAGCACAAGTCCAGCGTTCCGGCCGTGCAGATGATGCGTCCCTTGAATCCATTCGCCACGAACCGCGGCAAGAGGCCGGAATGATCGATGTGGGCGTGGGTGAGCACGACGGTACCCACCGACTCAGGGTGAACGGGAAACGCCGCCCAGTTTCGTCGTCGCAGCTCTGCGAGTCCCTGGAATAGTCCGCAGTCGACGAGGATGCGATGGTTGTCGATTTTAAGGAGGTATTTCGAGCCGGTGACCGTACGTGCCGCGCCGAGAAAGCTCAAAGAAGCCATCGGGCAGCAAATGTATCGTGATTTCGCGCGAGCGACTTACATGAACGCGAGAACGGCGGCGATCGCCTTCCCTAAAGTGAACACGAGCGCCTTCACGACTGGCAGCACTGAACCATTCTCCGCCACGTCTCCGGCGAGAACCGGATCGGTCAGCAGCAGCCACAGCGAGACGGCAGCAACCGGCGCGGCGACGATCGCGCCGGCTCCGACGACGTTGAACGTCGTGAGGAAGACGCGACCCCGTCGCGGCCTGCGAATGTCGCCATCAGGAGAGGGGTGAGGGGTTGCCATGACTGCTGCTTTCCGGGATGCTATTTAGCGAGGAGCGTACCAACCGGACTGTGCTCGCTAACTCGTTCCGTTTGCTCTACTTAGATGATCGAGCGCGGCGGAAGGTTGGAGGGCGGGTGTCCGCTCGTGGGACGGCGGCAAATGCTTTCGAACACGCCGGATTCACGGTTCTTCCGGACGCCATTCCAGGGGAACGCCCTGCCGTTCATCGCCACGTACACACCAGGCGGCAAGGCTTGCACGAAAGAAAGCGCGCTTCCGAGATTGAACAGACGGTTCGAGCTGCCGAAGGCATGACGGGACCATCGCGCCGGTCAGCACGATGGTTTTGCGCTCGGTGCCGCGCGCCAGCACCGCGGCCGTTTCGACCATCGTGTCGGTGCCGTGCGTGACGACGATGCGATCATCGGCGCAGGTGCGGCAACTCTCGACAATGCGTTGCCGATCGCCGTCGTCGGTTATGTCGAGGCTGTCGATCAGCATCAACGCGTGAGCGTCATGTCCACACGCGACCGCCCGAGCCCTAGCATCTCGGCGACGTGCGTCTTCTTGAAGAAGAGGCGGCCGGCGATCTCGTCATATTCCTTGTCGAACGTGCCGCCGGTGACGAAAATGCGGATTGCCATGTATGCGATGTGTATTGTGCGGTACCGGAAGCCTGTTGAAGAAGTGATGAAGGTGCAGGAGGCGCACCGCGCGTTTCAACGCCGGCTCCTCGACCAGGGTGTGCTGCTCGCCGCGGGACCGCATGAACCGCGGTTTGGCGGCATGTTTCTGGTGCGAGTGGCGGACGACAATCCGCAGGCGGCGCTCGACCGGATCCGCGACGAAGATCCCTACTACCAGGCGGGCGTCGCGCAGTACGAGGTACTTTGTTGGAACGTTGTGATCGGCAAGGAGAATTTGGACAAACTGTGACCGTGCGCGGGCCAAGTTAACCATAAAAAGGGGACAGGCCCCTTTTCAGTTTTTGCGGCCTGCTGTCACTTTCTGCGTTGTCTCAGCAACTCTCCCAACATCCACGAGATCACCATCACAACGATCACGACCACGACGGCGGCGAGGAGCGGGCGCATTCAGGCCTTTGCGGGGCGATTGCGGGTCAGTTCGGATACGAGCACACCCACGACAAAAACGGAGACCGCGCCGACGACGTTCAACCACAGATATGCGGTCCTGGTGGTCGTCGTCACATATCCCACCGCCGCCATGCCCGCGATGACGCCGGCAAACGCACCGTGACCGTTAGCCCGCCTCCACCAGATCGCGAGCAGGAAGACGCCGAGAATCGATCCGTAAAAAAACGATCCGAACCGGTTGACCACCTCGATCAACGATCCCAATTCGACCGACCAGACAGCGACGATAGAGGCAAATAGACCCCAGAACCCTGTCGCCAGACGCGAGACCATGAGGAGGTGTCGTTCCGTTGCGTCCTCGCGAATCCAGCGGCGATAGAAATCGATCACCGTGGACGTGGACAGCGCCGCGAGCTCCGCGGAAATCGTCGACATGGCAGCGGCGAAGATCGCCGCCAGAATCAAGCCGATCAGGCCAACGGGCAGGTGCGTGGTGACGAAGGTGGGAAACACAAAGTTGACGTCGTTGTACGACCGATCGGCCGAGACCTCGCGAACGAGATCGATCGCTTTCGTACGCGTGTCTTTCACTTCCTGATCCCAGGTCTTGAAATCGGCCTCGGCCAACACGGCGGCAGCGGTTTGGTTGCGCCTGGCGGTCACCAGCGCTTCGGCCGCTTTGCCCCGCTCGGAGCTGGCGAACGCGAACCGCTGCTCGAGCGCGGCGTACTCGGCGGCGCGCGCGCTCGCGCGAACCTCGTTGTCGTGCGCCGGGTTGAACAGCATCGGCGGCGGCGTGAACAGATAAAACACGAACATCAGCACGCCGATGATCAAGACCAGCGCCTGGAGCGGAATCTTCCAGTAGGCGCTCATGAAGAGCGAGACGCGGCCTTCGTCTACCGATCGGGCCGTCAGATAGCGCTGCACCTGACTCTGATCCGTGCCGAAGTACGACATGAACAGAAAGACCGCCGCGATCGTTCCCGACCAGAACGTGTATTGATCGGTCACGTCGAAGCGCCAGTCGAACGTCTGCAGCCTTCCGGTCGAACCGGCAATCCGCAAGGCATCGCCCAGCCCGACGGCGTCGGGCAAGCCGAGCACGAGCGCAGCGGCGGCGGCGAACAACCCGAAAACGATCAGAAACATCTGCTTGACGTCGGTCCAGGTCACCGCTTGCACGCCGCCAAACATCGTGTAAATCGCGGTCGGCATACCCATCATCAAACAGGTGGCGGTGACGTTCAGACCCATGATGACCGACAGCACGACCGCTGGCGCGGAGATCACCGCGCCGCACGACATCGCCCGCGAGATCAAAAACAGCATCGCGGTCAGACCACGGGTCTTCGCGTCGAAGCGGCGTTCGAGATACTCGTAGGCCGTGAACACGCGCGCGTTGTGGAAAAACGGCACCAGCGTCACCGACAGAATCAACATGGCGATCGGCAGCCCGTAGTAGAACTGAATGAAACGCATGCCGTCGGCGTACCCTTGTCCGGTGGTGCCGATCATGGTGATCGCGGACAACTGCGTCGCCATCACTGACAGGCCGACCGCCCACCAGGGAATGGCGCGGCTGGCCAGAAAGTAGCCCTCGAGACCTTCGCTTTTCTTCGTCAAGCGCAGTCCGTCCCACACGATCCACACGAGGTACGCGATCAGGATCGCCCAATCAATCCAGTGCATTGGTTAGGAGGAGGAGAAGTGCTGCTGCAACCAGTAAAGGCCGCCCAGGGTGAGCAGCCACGCGATGATGATGCGGAGATAGTGCTTGCGGACGCCGCTCATAGCTCGCGCACGCGCTGGTCGAGCGCCTGCTCGGCGCGCAGGAGATGATCGCGGCGCGATTGCCAGGCCACTTGATCGTTGTCGAGGAGTTGACGCGAAGCGGCAATGGCGCGCGCGGTCTCTTCTGGCGCTGGTCCCCCGAGCGTGCGCCGCACCTCGACGAAATGGCGCGGACTCATCACCTCCTGCAGCCGCGCCTCGCTGTACCTCAACATGTTGCCCGTCAGCGCGTTGGATGCTTTGGCGAGCGCGTCGGCGAGCGACGCCTCCGGATCTTCATTGCGCGCCTTCAGCAGCAGGGCGGCAATGCTGTGCGCGGTCTTGAACGGCAGTCCCTGTTCGCGCACCAGCGTGTCCGCGAGCTCGGTCAGCGTCGTGCCGCCTTCGCCCGCGCGCGCGGCCAGCCGAGCCGCATCGAAATCCGCGCCGCGCATCGTCGCCGCCACGAGCGTCACGGTGCGCGTCGCGTCTCGGAACATCGACGCGACCAGCGGCTGCAGGTCGTCTTCGGTGTCGACGATGTCGCCGAAGGGCGTGTTGTGAACGACGGTCACGATCGCCTGGGCCTGCCCAACCGCCTTGCTGCCGATGGCGCGGGCATGCTCGAGCGCAACGGGATTCCGCTTCTGCGGCATGATGCTGCTCGACTGCACAAACCCTTCGCCGAGCCGGAGGTAGCCGAATTCCATCGTGCACCAGAGCAGAAGGTCCTGCACCACACGGCCGAGCCCTACCAACAGGATCGCAGTCGCCGAAACGCTTTCGAGCAGATAGTCGACGGTGGCGATGCTGCCGTAGGTGTTGCCCGTCGGCCCCGAGAAGCCAAGAAGCTCGCTCGTGCGGTAGCGATCGAGGGGGAAGCCGGTGCCGGTGATTGCGCAGGAACCGAGCGGGTTGCTGTTGGTGACGTCGTAAGCGGACGCCAGGCGCCGTGTGTCGCGCTCCAACTGCTCGACAACCGCGAGCAGGTAGTGTGCCATGGTCGACGGCTGCGCCGGCTGTGTGTGCGTGTGCGCCGCAAACAGCGTGTGCGTATGCCGCGCCGCCAGATCGATGAGCGCGGCGCGGAGTTCCAGCGTCGCGACGGCAATAGCCGCGATGAATTCGCGCTGCCGCATTCGATACATCGTCATGTCGATGTCGTTGCGGCTGCGGGCGGTATGCAACCGTCCGGCGACTTCGTCTCCGCACCTCTCGCGAATCAGGCGCTCGAGGAAGAAAAACAGGTCTTCGCAGGATCCGTCGTAGGCGGCGCCGCGCACTGTGTCGAGGCAGATGCTGTTGAGCGCGTTGCGCAGCGCGCGGGCGTCGGCGGCGCCGATGATGTCCTGTTCGCGCAGCATCACCAGGTGCGCATAATGAATCGCCATCAACGGCGCCAGCAGCAGCTCCTTGGCGTCTTCGAAGTTGTCGTTCAGGACATTCGAGACATATTCCGGCGCGAAACGCATTGACTTTAGGAGTATAACGTTTGGACGGTTGCAACCTCTCGAGGAGCGCACACGTGACTTACCGCCGCTTCGTTCTCTTTGCTCTTGCTGCGGGTCTGACCGTCTCAGGTCCGCGCGGTCTCGCGCAAACCTCGGGCTCGACATTGCAGATGCCGGGCCTTACCCAGCCGGTCGAGATCATTCGCGACCGCTGGGGCATCAATCACATTTACGCCCAGAACGAGGCCGACCTGTTCTTCGCGCAAGGTTATGCGGCGGCGACAGATCGGCTCTTTCAGCTCGAAATGTGGAGGCGCCAGGCGACCGGTACGGTGGCCGACATTCTCGGCCGGCGCGCCCTGAAACGCGACATCGGCTCGCGGCTGCACGCGTTTCGCGGCGATCTCGACGCCGAGCTCAATCACTACCACCCGCGCGGCAAACAGATCATCGAAGCGTTCGTGCGCGGGCTGAACGCGTACATTGCGGAAACCGAACGCAACCCGAAACTGCTGCCGTTGGAATTCACAGCGCTCGGGATCAAACCCGGACGCTGGACCCCGGCAGTGGTCGTCTCGCGCCACGGCGCGCTGACCTCGAACGTGAACGACGAAGCGAGGTTTGCCCGCGCGTTGAAAAACGCGTCGGTCGATGATCTTCGCCAGCTGCTCTATTTCCAGGGTGGCGAGCCGATCTTCACGCTCGACTCGGCGATCGATGTCAAGGCGTTTCCCGAGAACGTACTCGAGGTCTACTCCGCGTTTCGATCGGCGATCGATTTCGCCGCCGCCGACGTCGCCGCCGATTTCCGCGGCACGCCGTCCAACCCGGCAAACCCGCCGCATGTGGAGGACGGCGTCGTCAATCCGCGCGACATCGGATCGAACAACTGGGTGGTCGCCGGCTCATTGACGCAGAGCACCTTTCCGATCCTCGCCAACGATCCGCATCGCGCCATCGCCGCACCGTCGCTCCGCTACTGGGTTCATCTGGTCGCGCCCGGCTGGAACGTGATCGGCGGCGGCGAGCCCGCACTGCCCGGTGTATCGATCGGTCATAACGAGCACGGTGCCTGGGGACTGACGATCTTCGGGAACGACAACGAGGACTTGTACGTCTACGAGACGAATCCCGCCAACCCGAACGAATACCGCTATCAGGGCCGCTGGGAAGCGATGCGCGTCATCATTGACTCGATTGCGGTCAAAGGCGACAAACCAGAGCAGGTCGAGTTGAAGTACACGCGCCACGGGCCGGTGCTGTTCGAGGACCGCGCCAACCGAAAGGCGTATGCGTTGCGTGCCGCGTGGCTCGAACCGGGGGGCGCGCCCTACCTCGCGAGCCTGCGAATGAATCAGGCCGCGACATGGGAAGAGTTCCGCGACGCGTGCACCTACAGCCGTATGCCAGCGGAGAACATGGTCTGGGCCGATCGCAAAGGCTCGATCGGCTGGCAAGCAGCCGGCATTCAGCCGCTGCGCCGCAACTGGAGCGGTCTCCTTCCCGTGCCCGGCGACGGGCGCTATGAATGGGACGGTTTCCTGCCGATCGGCGCACTCCCCAACGAAGCCAATCCTGCGCGCGGATTTCTCGCCACCGCTAACAACTACTTGATGCCGAACGATTACGCGCATCGCGACGCCGTGCATTTCATGTGGACGGACCCGTTCCGTGCCTCGCGCATCACCGAAGTGCTCGGCTCCGGACGGCTCTTCAGCGTCGCCGAGATGGCGCGACTGCAGAACGACGAGCTCTCGCTGCCTGCACGCGCGCTGGTGCCGCTGCTGCGCGATATTTCGCTGCCGAGTGGACCGGCGGCACAGGCGCGCGAGCTGCTGCGCGGCTGGGACTTCGTGCTGGACAAGGATTCCGTCGCCGCCGGCATTTACGCCATGTGGCAACGGCGCGTCATCGCCAACACCCGTCAACGACTCGCGCCGGGATCGCTGAGCAGCGTGGCGAACGAAATCACGCTCAAGCGCATCATCGATGCGCTCTACGCGCCAGACACACGGATTGGCGAACAGCCCACCAACGCGCGTGACGCCTTGCTCGCGCTGAGTCTCGATGAAGCGGTGGCGGAGCTGACCAAGCGGTTTGGCGCAGATCCCCAGAACTGGAAATACGGGCACACCGGCTTCCATCACGCGCTGATTCGTCATCCGTTGACGGACGCCGTTAACGCGGCAACGCGCGCCAAACTTACCGTGGGACCGCTTCCGCGCGGTGGCGACGGACAAACCATCAACGCAACGGGGAACGGCGACAATCAGGTCTCGGGCGGCTCGTTCAAGATCGTGGTCGACACCGAGGACTGGGACAACTCCGTCGGCATGAACACGCCGGGGCAGTCGGGGAACCCCGATGACCCGCATTACCGGGATTTGTTCGAACTATGGGCGCGGGGCAAGTACTTCACGGTCGCATACTCGCGCAACAAGGTGGAAGCCGTGAAGGAAAGCGCGACGAGGCTCGAACCGGCGCGCTCGTCCTCACAACACTAGCTGCTAAGCTCCGCCGGCGAACGCCAGAAGACTTGACTTATTGCGGCGAATGTTGGGGGTGCAAGATTTCCAGGCCGTAGCGGTCGCGCAGGATCTTGACGTGATGCTCGAAGTGTCCCGCGATGACGAACAGCTGCGCGCGCGCGGTGATTTCGCCCGCGCGAACGACGCCGCGGTTGGCGAGTGCCTGTTCGTCGAGCGATCGCACCAGCGCAACTGACCCTTGCCGGACGATCGCCATTTCGTTGGCGAGATCCGCGATATCGCGGCGATCGGCGTTCGAGCTCGCCGCGTACTTGTTCTCGTCGAACGATGGCAGCGGCGTCTGGTCGCCGCGCGCGATACGTAACAATCGATACGCCAAGATGCGCTCAGCGTCGATCATGTGGCCGAGAACTTCTCTTACGGTCCACTTGCCATCCGCGTAGCGATGCGCGGCCTGAGCCGGTGACAACCCGCCCAATGCCGCAATGACGGGCTGCTGCCGCTCGAGCGCGGCAATACCGTCTGCTTCATGTTCGATATCCGCAATATACGTCCTGAAGAATTCCGGAACCTCCTCAGGCCGCGGACGCGCAATTCTCGTCACCATCCAGCGATTCTATGTCAGTCCGAAAAGAGGAAACCACTGATGCGCTCGAGCGCCGCCAACCCGTACACATCGCGCTCGAGTTGCGGGATGAGCACGCGCTCCTGCTGCGCGAAGCGTGAGGCGATCTCGCGGAGGTAAACGTCCTCCTGCGATCGGCGGGCGGCAAGAAACGGATCGCGCGTCGTGAGCGGCAGCACGCGATTGACGATGAGCGCGCCGACCTTCACACCGGCCTCATCCAGCTGCGCGAGCGCACGCGCCGTTTCTTCAATCGGCAGCCGCTCCGGCACGAGCACGAGAACAAAGCCGGTGGTGCGGCCGCTCACCATCCGTGCGCGCATCTCGCGCAGCCGCTCGAGCCGCTCGCTCAGCGACATCATGATCGGATCCGCCTGATCGTCCTGTTCTACGCCCAACATGGCGCGGCGCGAGCGCGACAGCGCCCGAATCCACGCCTCCATGAGCTCGGGCATGCGAATGAGCCGGAGAGTATGGCCGGTCGGCGCCGTGTCGAACACGATCAGATCGAACCGTTCGTCCTCGCCGCGGATGAGCGTGCCCATCCGATCGAAGAGCGCGACTTCTTCGGCGCCGGGCATCGTGGCGGCGAGATCGATCTGCCGATTGGCCTCTTTCAGAATGGAATGGCCAAACAGCTGTCGAATCTGCTCCTTGACGGTTTCGACGTATCGGCGCGCTTCCTGCGTCGCGTCGATCTCCATCACGTAGAGCGACGACGAGAGCTTCGTCGGCTCGGCGTTGATGCGCCGTTCGAAAATATCCGACGTGGAATGCGCGGGATCGGTCGACACGAGCAGCACCCGCCTGCCCCTTTTACTCGCCGCCAGCGCCAGCGCCGACGCGCACGTCGTCTTGCCGACACCGCCTTTGCCGCCGAAGAACAGCACATGTCGGTCGACAAGGTCGCGCACGTCAATCGAGTCCGGGGCTAGCAGCAGGGCAGGTTACCGATGGGTGAGCGGTCCATGCCCATGCGGCGGTGCCACAGGTGAAACTGGTCGAGCAGGTAGGGATAGACGTCCAGCAGATACAGCGTTGCCGGGTTCGGCAATCCGACGATTTCCATGTAGCAAAGCAACAGGAAGAGATCGTTGAGTTCGGCGGCCTGACGACGGAGCTCGCGCTCGTGCTGGCCGTAGGCCATGCCCTTGAAGAAATCGCGGATATTCGTCCGCAGCGGCATGCTGTGATCTTACATATTCAGCCAGTAGGAGAACTTGACAAGAAAGACATTGCGCGCGGGAGCCGAGAACACCCCGCCGAAGTCGCGGCCGAATTGAAAATCGCCGTAGGGCAACTCGTCCTCGCGCCCCTGCTGCCACACGACAAAGAGCGTCGAACCAGGCTTGTACTCCCACCGCATCACGTTGGTCGTGCGGAACGAGCGAAAGTTGAAGTCGGGATTGTCCGCATACGCGTACGGCTTGTAACGATCGGCATACGCGGGTGCGCGTGGATCGTCGAGCTCGCGGAAGTTCGTGTAGGCCCCGGCGGAGACGAACGGTTCCGCGTATGTCTGGATTGAGAGCGTCGGCGTCAGCGTGTAGTTGACGCGGAACGTGAACGCCGACGTCCGCTGCTTCAAGCGTCCGAACACGTAGTGCGTCACACCATCTGCGTCGACGTTCTCGACCCACTGTGCGTCATCGTTGTTGATGTTGTAGCGGAAACTCGAATTCACCGACAGGGCGGACGTTGGGCGCCAGTTTACGAACGGCGCGTAGTTGTGCTGGACGGTTCCGTGGCGATCGTTGCTCTCCCAGCCATTGAATCCGATAGTGAGGGCCTTCCGATTGTCGGTGTTGAAGTAGTACCACAGGGCGACGCTGCTGTTGCCGAGGACGGCAGGTCCGCCACGCGTGACGCGATCGCGGAGCGGCGCGGCGTTGAGATTGACCCCGAATCCGGACGCATAGTAGTTCTTCCACGTCCAGTGCATGTTCACGTTGCCGCCGCTGAACAGCCGGTCACCGCCGAAATTCCAGCCGGCCCACTGATTCAGGTTCCAGATGAACGATCGCGTGAAGCGTCCCGGCACCTGATCGCGCCACTGGAACCAGTGACTGATGTTGCGCTCGTCGGCGCGGCGTTGAAACCCGAGATCGTTCATGTCGAAGCCGGGACTCTTGTAGCCGTAAAAGGCGTTGAACCGCGTTTTTTCGCCGCCGATCTTGCCTACCGCGAACGACCCGGAATGGCCTCGCAGGGTGGTGGCCTGTTCATCGACCTCGACGTAATCGGCGTCGGGCCGCTGAAAAGCGTGCACGTTGTTCTCCTGTAAACGCGTGATCGCTTCGCTGCTGCCATGCACGCGGCTTCCGGCCCAGTAACCGGTGATATTGAAGCGGCGGCCGATGCGCCAGTCATAATCGACACCGCCCGTGTTCGCCGCGCCGGCAAGAGAGTCTACCGATTCCACCAGGCTGCGATTCGTGGACGTGACCATGAACCCGACGTTCGATTGGTTCGCGAATTCGCGGCGGGCGCGCACAACCGTGTATCCCGTCATCGGCTCAACCACTTGCGTCCGTTGAACGGTGCCGCTGGCGATCGTCGCCTCTTCCTCGGCGGTCAACGCGGTAAGCGCCCCGAGCGAGAACTTTCCAACACGCCCCGTCAGCTTGCCGGCGCCGACAATCGTCACAGCCGACGGCGCCACCGAATACTCATCGTCTGTAGTGTCGGCTTCGCCTTGAGGGTTACGTCCGATGCGCCGCGAGTAGAACAGGCCGGTGCACTGTCCGTCGCTGCAGTCCATGTTGAACTGAAAATTCCCGGAGCCCTCGACGAAAAACGGCCGACGTTCCTGGAAGAACACTTCGAACGCATCGAGATTGACAACGGCGGGATCGGCTTCGACCTGCCCGAAGTCCGGATTGATCGCAGCCGTCAACGTCAGGCCGGGACGGAGCGCGTACTTCAAGTCCAACCCAAGCGCGCCATCCGGATCAGTGTTTTCAACCAGCGGATTATCGTCCTCCGGTCGTGTCGTCACACTGCCAAGCGAGTAAGGAAGGAGTTCGAGTTTTTTCGGCGCGCCGGTCATGCGCAAGCCGCGAACTTCCGCAAACTGCGACACGAATCCGGTCGCGCTGCGTGACAGAAGTGGCCACGACGAGGTCTCCGCAAGACGGCCGATCTCGCGGATCACCGCAAAGCCGACAGGTCCGCCATCGGTGTTGTTGAACCGCAGCTGCGAAAACGGAATCCGAAACTCCGCCGTCCACCCGTCGGCATCGCGCTCGACTTGCACCTCCCATACCGCGTCCCAGCTGTCGTCGCTGTTGCCGTCGTTGAAGTAGTAGCGGTCCGTCTTCACGCCGACGGGATTGACGCCGAACTCGTAGGCCGATCGCCGGTCGTAGTAGGAGTCGATGACAATGCGAATCCAGTCCGAGGGCGATCGCTGATCACGGCGTGTGAGGATGCCGACGATCTTGTCAGCCTCCGCATCGTGCGCGCGTACGCCGATGTACACGGCGTTTTCATCGAAGGCTATGCGCGCATCGGTGCGCTGATTTGGCGGCGCCCCTTCTGCAGGGTCGCGCTGCACGAATTCGCTGATCGCAGTCGCCTGTTCCCACACGGGCTCGGAGAGCCTCCCGTCGAGCACCATTGGCGTGGTCGCGGGGATCGCTTGCGCATCGATGATGGCGGATGGATTGGCGGCGGGGGCGGTTGCCCCATGAGCAGCGCCGCTCATCACCAGGGCGAGCGCCAGACTGAAGAGCACGACGCCAGTCGGCCGGGGCACGGACAAGTAGACGGAATGGACGGCGGATTGGTTGGCTTGGCCGGATTTAATGACCCTCGGCGCCTAGCCAGCTCGCCAGATGCTGTTTTTGCGCCTCGGTTGGGGTGGCCACTGGTTCGACTCGCCAGGCGCGGCCCGGCTCCGTGCCAAGCGTCACATCGAGCCGCATGACGCGATCGCGCCGGGCGACGAGCAGAGACACCTTGTCGCCTGGCTTGTATTGCTCCATCCTGGCCGGCAACCCATCGGGACGCACTCTGACGTCGTCAATCGCGACAATCTCGTCGTCCACGTTGACACCGGCATCAAACGCCGGTGTGCCGCGACGCACCTGCGACACGAGAAGGCGGCCCGCGTCGATGCGCGTGCCTGCGCCCAGAAATGCACGGCCGTTGCGTGTGTCGACGGGGCGAAACCGAAGCCCAAGCCACTCGAGCGATTCGTTGTAATCGAGCTCCTCGGTGGTGTCGACGACGCGCGCGAACCAGGGCTTGAAATCGGTGCCGGCCACTTCGCTCATCGTTTGATAGAACTGATCGAGCGTGTAGCCCTTGTCTCCCGAATAGCGCGCGTACGCGAGTCGCATCGCATCGTCAAGCGACTTGGCATCGTTGCTGGCCTGGCGAATCTTCGCGTCGAGCAGGAACGCGATCACCGCGCCCTTCGGGTAGTAGTTGACGGTGGTGTTGGGGGTGTTCTCGTCGGGCCGATACTGTTTGATCCAGGTGTCGTACGAGGCCATGCCGACCGGTGTCACGAGGCGGCCTGGGGTGGTCTGCACGGCTTCAATCTGACCGGAAAGATCCTCGAAGTACTCGTCACGCGAGGCCAACCCAGCGCGACGGAGAAGAAGAGAACCGTAGTAATCGGTGAAGCCCTCGGCGATCCATAACGCCTTGCTGTGAACCTCGTTCTCGTAATCGAACGGTCCCAGTTCGATCGGCCTCAGGCGCTTCACATTCCAGTTGTGAAAATACTCGTGGGAGATGAGCCCGAGCCAGCCGAGATATGACCGTCGCGTGCGTGTCGTGAAGCGGCCCGTCATGCCGAGAAAGCTGTTCTTGTGTTCAAGCCCGCCGCCGGCTTCCGTGATCACGTTCAGGAAGTAGTAGTGCGGATAGTCGTAGCGGCCCATCACCTTGCCGCCGGCCTCCACGATTTTCTGAACGTCGGCAGCGGCGCGATCCGCGTCGAACAGCGACGGATCGCCTTCGAGCGCCAGGTAATGGCGTTTGTCTGCGACTTGAAATTCGCGAACCACAGGATTGCCGATGATGATCGGGCTGTCGACGAGGGTGTCGAAGTCTTCAGCGCGAAACGTGTTGAGACGTCCGCCGATCGGGATGAGCGGTGTCGCGATGCCCTTCCACGCCGCCGGAAGCTGGATCTGCACTTCGTGCGGTCGAGCCGCGCGATCGACGAGTGTGAGAAACGTCGGCGCGCCGTTGAGCATGGCAAAGCCGGCTTCGATCCAGTTGTTGCGCACCGTCATCTCGCGTCCGTAGACGCGATAGGTGACGGTCACGGCCGGAGCCCCGGCGCTCTCGATGCTCCACCGGTTCTTGCGTGTCTTCCGCACCGCGCGCGGCCGTCCATCCGGGCCCTTGGCTGTGACGTTTTCCACGTGCCGCTCGTACTCCCGCACCAGATACGAGCCTGGTGTCCACACCGCCATGAACAACTCCGTTTGCGGACGCCCGCTCGTGGGATACACGGCTTCCACTTCCATGTAGTGTGTGTGGGGCGCGGGAAATCGCAGCGTGTAACGAATTGGTTCGGGGGCTTGTGCGTCGATCGATCGTGTAAGAGTCATGGCAATGGTGAGGCACGCGAGCAGCGCCGGAATTCGTGGAGCCATAGCGGTATTGTAAGGGGGCGGATGCGTTGGACTGACCACCGGACCATCGGATTGCAATACGGCGTGACCGCGCTCGCCTTTCTCCTCGTCGGCTTTCTGTTGATGCTGGTCATGCGGTGGCAACTCGCGTGGCCCACTTCTCCCCTGCCGCCGCTCATTGCGGCCGCCATCGGCGAGAACAATGCGCCGAGCGGTTACATGCTTCCCGAGTTCTACAACCAGCTCGTGGCGATGCACGGCACCGTGATGATTTTTCTCGCCGTTGTCCCGCTCCTGGCCGGCGCGTTCGGCAATTACATCGTGCCGTTGCAGATCGGTGCACGCGAGATGGCGTTTCCGCGGCTGAACGCGGCGAGCTTCTGGCTGTATTTCGTGGCGGGAGTGGTGTCTCTCGTCAGCTTCTTCGTGCCGATGGGCGCCGCGAATTCAGGATGGACGTCGTATCCGCCGCTCGCGGTGCTGGCCACGCAAGGTCAGAATTATTGGCTGGTCGCCATCTTCCTGCTCGGCGTCTCGTCCGCGCTCAACGCGATCAACATGATCGCGACCATCGTGCAGCTGCGCGCTGACGGCATTGCGTTTTCGCGCATGTCGTTTTTCGTCTGGGCGCAGTTGATCACCGCGCTGCTGCTGTTACTGGCGTTTCCAGCCCTTCAGGCCGCCGCGGTCTTGCAGCTGATGGATCGTCTTGCGGGAACGAGTTTTTTTTTGCCCTCGGGATTGTATGTCGCCGGCGCGCCGCTGCAAGGTCCCACGGGCGGGGGCAACCCGTTGCTGTGGCAGCACCTGTTCTGGTTTCTTGGTCATCCCGAGGTGTACGTCCTCATCCTTCCGGCAATCGGCATCGTCGCGGAAGTGATCGCGGCCAATACGCTGAAGCCGTTGTGGGGCTATCGCGCAATGGTCGCCTCGGTCGTGTTCATCGGCGTGATGTCGCTGGTGGTCTGGGTGCATCACATGTTTCTCACCGGCATGGGGACGCGACTGAGCACGTTTTTTCAGATCACGACGATGATCATTTCCGTTCCGTCGGTGGTGCTGATCTCATCGTTGATGCTGTCGCTCTGGGGTGGTTCGATTGCGTTTACAACGCCAATGCTGTTCGCGCTCGCGTTCCTGCCGATGTTCGGCATCGGCGGGTTGACCGGCCTGCCCCTCGGCCTCGCCGCCAGCGACATTCAGCTCCACGACACGTGGTACGTCGTGGGCCACTTTCACTACGTCGTGGCGCCCGGCACTATCTTCGCGATCTTTGCCGGGACCTACTACTGGTTTCCGGTGGTGACCGGACGTGCGATGAACCGCGCGCTCGGCCTGGTGCATTTTTGGGGATCGCTTCTCGCCATGAACGCGATCTTTCTACCGATGTTCACGATGGGGCTGCGGGGCATCAACCGGCGCCTCTATGATGGCGGTCTGCAGTACACCCATGCGCAACCTGCCTTGCCCGTGCACGCGCACATGACGTGGGCCGCGGTCGCGCTCGGCATCTTTCAATTCGCATTCGTGATCAATCTCGTCGTGAGCCTTCGCGGACGGACGCGCACATCACGCGAGCCCACCGAGCGGGCGACGGCGATTCCCTGGACCTACGGCGCCCGGCCAGACACCCGCATCAGCAACGTGCGGCTCGGCATCTGGTTGTTTCTGGCATCCGAGGCGATGCTCTTTGGTTCCTTCCTTTCGGCGTACGTGCTTTTGCGCGCCGGTTCAACGGGTTGGCCTGACGCTGCCAGCCTTCTGCATCCCGCTTCGGCGCTGCTCATGACGCTCGTGCTCGCCGCGGGTACAGCCGCGCTCAGCATGCGGTCAACTCGACGTATTCGGCTCGCGGCCATGGTGTCGTTTCTGCTGTTCGCGGTGTTCGTCGCGATGAAAGCGGCGGACTACCGCAACCTCCTGATGAGCGGGCACACGCCTGCAGCAAACCTGCTGTTGGCTTCCTGGTTCGTTCTCACCGGCGTACACGCCGTTCACGTCGCCGGCGGGATGGTCGCGAATCTGTGGCTTGCGGCTGGTGTGGGCCGGTCCGAGGAACGCGATCGTGCGCGATTGCATGCACTTCGGCTCTATTGGTACTTCGTGGACGTCGTATGGCTCGTCATTCTCGTCAGCTTCTATCTCGTGTAGCGCTGTTCGGCTGTCCGTTTTGTCTGGACGGCAACGCGAGCCTGCTCACCGACGGCGCTCGCGCCGGCGCGCTGGTGCTCGGGATCGTGCTGGTCGGCGTGCTCGGCGCAATCGCGCGCTTTGCCTGGCGCCTCGCGAAAGCGGAACGCGAATCATGATCGAGCGTCTTCTGCCCGTGGCCGGATCGCAGCAGGCAGCGGAGCTCGACAGCGTGCTGCAGGGTGTGCACGCACACATGGCCTTTCAGGCGCTGGCATGGGGCGTATTTTTCGTGTACGTCCTCATTCGTTTCCGGCGAGGCAGACAGCCGCAACCGCTCACCGAGGGTCTGCGGCCCATCATCGCCGTCGTCGCGATCGGCTTGGTCATTGCCGGGGACGCGATTCTTCTGGCCACTGCAGCGTTGCCCGCATGGTTTGCGCGCAACACGCCACCGCCGGTCGCTTCAGCGCCGCTCCATGTTCGAGTGGCGGCCGAACAGTTTACGTGGAACATTCACTACCCCGGACCAGACGAGAAATTCGGCCGCACAAGCCAGGCCTTGATCGGCGCCGCCAACCCGGTTGGAATCGATCGCACCGATCCTGACGCCCGTGACGACATTGGGCTTCTCAACGTGCTGATGCTGCCGCTTGGCCGACCGGTGATTGTCGAGCTGTCGAGTCGCGACGTCATCCACTCGTTTACGCTCAACGAAATGCGCGTGCGACAGGACGCCGTGCCGGGCATGGAGACGCGCACCTGGTTTACGCCGATCGTGCGCGGAAAATGGGATATCGCCTGCTCCCAGCTGTGCGGTGTGGGTCACTATCGCATGCGTGGTGAATACACGGTGCTCACGCCCGAGGAATGGCAGCGCTGGCTTACGTCCGAGCTGGCGTTGCTGCCTGGCCGCCGCTGAGCGCAGTGAGAGTAGACTCTGATTGCCCATGGTGGTAGCCACTTCGCGCATCCTCGTTCTGGATGACGACCCTGG
This sequence comes from Acidobacteriota bacterium, assembly GCA_046726375.1. Lineage (GTDB taxonomy): Bacteria > Acidobacteriota > Vicinamibacteria > Vicinamibacterales > UBA2999 > DASPWV01. The sequence continues at coordinate 20,317 of JBKPAJ010000086.1, read as the reverse complement.
CACCTGCCGATTCATTCAGGAGCTGTTGAACCGGCCGGATCGGGAGATCGAAGCGACGAGCGATCCAGAGCAAGCGCTCGCGCGTGTGCGCGCGAAGCCGTTCGATCTCGTCATCAGCGACCTTCGCCTCAACGCGCGACTCGATGGCATCGACGTGCTGCGCGCCGTGCGCGAGTCCAAACCGGGCACACCAGTCATCATCGTCACGGGGTTCGGCGAACTGGAAAAAGCGGTGGCTGCGGTGCGCGAGGGCGCGTTTGATTTCGTCAGCAAGCCTTTCAACATCTCCGAACTGAAAAGCCTGGTCGAGCGCGCGCTGCAGAAGACGGCAACCCCGCCGCCCGCCGCCGTGGTCCGCGACACGATGCCGCCGGCGCTCCTCGGCCGGACGCCGGCGATGACCGGTGTCTACAAACAGATTGCGCATGCCGCCGCGGCCGACGCGCCGGTGCTCATCATCGGGGAGAGCGGCACGGGCAAGGAACTGGTGGCGCGCGCCATTCATCAACACGGCAATCGATCGGGCAGGCCCTTTGTGCCGATCAACTGCGGCGCGCTGACGGAGACGCTGCTCGAATCGGAGCTCTTCGGTCACATCAAAGGCTCCTTTACCGGTGCGATTGCCGACAACAAGGGCGTGTTTCAGACGGCCCATACCGGCACCGTCTTTCTCGACGAAGTGGGTGAGATGTCGCCGGCGCTGCAGGTCAAGTTGCTGCGCGTGCTCCAGGAAGGCGAAGTTCGTCCAGTCGGTTCGAGCCGGCCGAACAAAGTGGACGTACGTATCGTCGGCGCAACCAACGTCGACATCGACAAGGCGGTGGTGGAAGGCAGGTTTCGGCAGGACCTTTATTACCGCCTCGGTGTCGTGCTGATCCACATCCCCCCGCTTCGAGAACGCCGCGAGGACATCCCACTCCTGGTTGAGCGGTTCGTGAGCGCAGCGTCGGCAAAGGCGCGCAAACAGGTGGAGGTTTCGGCGGCGGCGATCGAAGCGTTATCCGCCTATCACTGGCCCGGCAATGTGCGCGAGCTCGAAAACGCGATCGAGCGGCTGGTCGTCTTCAGCCGCAGCAGCATGATCGACGTCCGCGATCTGCCTCCCACGCTCACCCCACGGGCGCCGGCTCTGGAAAAGCGTTTGTTCGACGATCTTCCAACGCTCGAGGAGATCGAGCGCCGCTATCTGGTGCACGTGCTCGAGCAGGTGGCCGGCAACCGCACCCGCGCCGCCGAAGTGATGGGCATCGATCGGCGAACGCTGTATCGAATGGCCGAACGGTTCGGCATCCCTCTGTCGGAAGCGGATTAACAGCGGGCTTCTGCGGGCGACGGTCAACAGTCGACGGGAGTGTTCTTCGTTCTTATTTCCGCACGACCTTCTCACCGCGACGGAGCCACTCATTCCAGCCACCCTTCATGGCCTTCACATTCTTCAACCCGAACGCCATCATGTCCAGCGCCGCACGGGCGCTCGTGGCTTCGTCCGGTCACGCACAGTAGGTGACGACCACGCGTTTGTCTTTCGCGAGCTTCTCGACGTAATTGGGAATGTCGTCGAACACGATGTTGATCGCGCCTGTCATGTGGCCTTCGCCAAACGACTGCTTGTCCCGCACGTCGACGAGGATGACTTGCCGGCCGGCCATCAACTTCTTGACTTCGTCGATGGTGATACGCGGCACGTCGTTCGGGTTCTGACTGACGATTCGGGTCATCGTGCCCCCACTTTTGAGCCCAGCCAGCCGTCGCGAAACTGCTTTTGCTCCGGCGACAGTGTTCCGCCGGACTTCTCGATCGGGACGATCTCGAGCTGCGGATTTTCTTCGAACGTGATCGTGCTGTTCACGATTTCACCGCCGCGGCGGACGACACGCATGGCAACGCTGTCGCCGGGTTTGTGCCGTCGCAGCACGCCGTCCAGCGCCTCCTGCGACGCGAGCGGCGTGCCGTCCAGCGACACGATCAAATCGTCCTCATCGACACCGGCTTTATAGAGGGGCGACTCGAGAGTGGCGAGGGCGGCCACGTGTGCGCCGGCGCTGGAGAAGTTGAGCATCTCGCTGCCGGCAAACCACGCGCGGCCGCCCGCACGTTTGCGCGCGCTCAACCCTGCGCGCGCGAGCAGCCGCGGGTAATCCACGACCTCGTGGCCTTGAATGAAGCGCGCGAAGAAATCGTCGGCAAAGCCGCGATCGCCCGAGACCTTGGCCAGCGTGTTCTTCAGGTCCTGCATGCTGTACGGCGTGGCTACGATGCCCGGTTCTTTCTGTCCAGGACGGCCGAAGTCGGCCCACAGGGCGCGCATGAAGTCGTCCAACGACAGGGCGCCGTTCGACCGATCGCGCAGCGTGAGGTCGAGGCCAATGCCAAGAGCCGCGCCCCATGTGTAATAGGAAATGAACGTGTTCGGCCAATACGTGCGATCGATCGAGACGGCGGCGTCGGTCAACGGCGCCAACCGGCTCATCTCCTCGGCGCTGCGAACCTGACGCGCCGGACTCGTCATGACCGCGGTGATGTTGCCGGCAAAGCTGGCGAGCACCTGATCGAGCGACGACAGCCCGCTGCGGCAGAGGATCAAGTCGTCGTAGTAGCTCGTGAAGCCCTCACCGAGCCACAGTTCATCGGAGACGTTCGCGTCCTCGAAATTGAACGGCTCGATCGCCTGCGATCGAATCCGCTCCATGTTCCACGAGTGAAAGTACTCGTGCGCGACGGTGCCGAGCAACCCGCTGCGGCGCCCAGGATCGCGGAGCGCGCCGGTCGAAGAGAGCACCGTGCTGTTGCGATGCTCCATACCGTCGCCGCTCGCCCATGGCAGATAGTCGGCGAGGAAGGTGTAGGTGTTGTTCTCGTAGCGTGGAAACTCGCCGAACACCGCTTTGGTCTGACGAACGATCTTTTCAGTGTCGCGCGCGAACGCATCGGCGTCGGCGTCGCTGCCGTCGTGGTGCAGTGCAATGCGGAATGTGGGACCCCCGCCATTGGTCCCGTCCGGCACCGTGAATGTGCGGAGCGTGTGCGCGCTGAACTCTGTAGGACTGTCCATAAGATAGTGCATGTTCGGCGCGGTGAACGTGTTGGGATCGGGTGTCGGGTACAACTGCGTCGCCACGCGCCACTGACGACCCGTGGGCGGCACAAATGTGACGCGTGCGGGACGCATCTCCAGACCACGCGCCCACATCAGCGTTGCCGGGATGTTCATGTGTGCGTGCGTCGCGTCAACGGCGAGATATGTACCGTCCACACGGTCGCCGTAGATCCGGTAGGTCACCACCACGGTTCCGTCGTGACCGGCGACATCCCAGCCGTGGAGATTCGGACGTGTCGCGGTCAGCGTCTTCCCTTTGCCGTCTGTCATGCGCACGTCGATGATGTTTTTGCCAAACTCATGCAGGGCGTAGCGACCGGGCGACGAGCGGCTCATACGAAGCTGCAGTGACCCGGGTGGCAGCGACGCGAACGTCGCTTCGACCTGCAGCCAATGATGTTCGGGTGCCGGAAACGTGAGCTGGTAGGAGACCGGTTCCTGCGCCGCGGCGTGTGCCGCGATTACGATCGCCGCGCACGCGAGTGCCGCGATCTTACGATCCGAGCGCTGCATATTCCCTCTTGGCTTCAACAAACAACGGCGTGTCCGGTTCGGCATCCAGCCAGAGATCGAAGGCCGCCTCGTAGGCCTTGCGCGCGTTCGCCGTGCGGCCGCTTGCGGCGTACGAGCGCGCGAGCATCACCTGGACGAACCCGGGCACGGCGGACAGCCCGAGCTTGATGCCGAATCCACGTAACGCTTCAAAGTTGCGAACCGCGTCGGCCCAACGGCCCAACTTGAACGCCGCCGTTCCTGCCACCAGGATCGCGTTGCGATGGGCAGGATCGTCCATCCCAACCGCGCTTGCGAGATCGTACGCGTCCTGATTCCTGCCGGCCGCGAGCGCGGCCAGCGCACGTATGGCGCGTTCGGCTTTGTCGCCGTCTTCGGGGGGCGACACCCTGCGGATGTGCGCGATCGCCGCATCGAGATTGCTCTCCGCCAGGCGCTTGTCGCCAAGCAGCCCGCCGAGCGCGACGCGCTCGTCAGTGTCGCCTTCCTGAAACAGCTTGTGCTCGCGAACGCGCGCCAGTTCGGCGGCGGCGAGATCTTTGCGGCCGAGGATCGCCAGGTTCACCGCCTCGACGAGCAACGACTCGCCGGCGAACTCGAGACGATTGAGCGCTTGCAGGCGGCTGAGCCTGTCTTCCGAGAGCTTCGCGGCTTCCGCGGGCCTGCCACGATACAGGGCTACCAACGAGCGCTGCAGCAGCATGTCGACTTCGTCGCGCCGTCCACGCACAGCCTGGATTTGCGCGTCGGCCAGTGCGCGATCCTTCAGGTATGTCGCGATCACCAGCAGGCCGTTGCGCGCGCTGATGGAATCCTGCAGCTTGAGGACCTCTTCGTACTGCTTGCGGGCGTCATCGACCCGGCCTTCGTCGATATACGCGCCCGCCAGGTTCGTGCGCGTGAGCGGCTGCTCGGGTGCGAGGCGAACCGCCTGCTCGAGGCTGGCAATGGCTTCTTTGTGCATGCCGCGATTTCGATACAGGGTGCCGACATTCGTGTGAGCAGCATAGTCGTCGGGGTAAGTGGCGATCAGCAGCCGATACGCTTCGATGGCCTTGGTTTGATCGCGCGCAACGGTCGTGTAATAACGCGCCTCGATGTACAGGCGCTCCCGCTCGCTGACTTTTTCGCGCAGCTCGTAGGCGCGGGTCGCGGCTTTCTCCGCCTCTGCGCGATCGCCGAGGTTCGAGAGCACGGTCCCGAGCCGCGCGTGTGCCAGCGCAAAATTCGGATCGAGCGCAATCGCGCGGCGAAAGAACGGCAAGGAATCGAAATCGCCCTGCGAACGACGCGTGATCATTCCCTGGGTGTACGCCTTCAGGGCCTCGAGCGACGGTGTCGTGGCTTCTTCGACACGCGTGTCGTATCGCTGCACCATATTGAGCGATTCGCCGAGCTTCTCACGGAACTGCGAGGCTGCCGTGCCGAGCGCGCCCAGCACTTTCTCCTTACTGTCGGCCTGCACCTGCTCTTCTGCCAGCGTCGTTCCATTCACACAGTCGAGCGCGCGGAGGGTGAGAACGTAGCTGGAGCCAAGGCTCGCGATTGTGCCACCCAGTGTCGCGCGCGCGGCGGTGCGTTGACACACCTCGCGGGCGACATCGGCGGTAACCGCAGTCATCGGGTCGCGGCCCATCAATCGCAACGTGGCTGAGACCTGTTGCTCCGGCAGCAGGTTCAGATACGGCGATTGCCGCAGCTGCACCGCGAGCGCCTCGCTCAACGTGCCATCGAACATGCCGTCGCCCGTGCGATTCGTGAAGTCGGCGAGCACCACCGTGTCGCGCGCGGTAAGCGCCGGTGCTTGCTGCGAGCGCCAGAACACAAAGCCGGCAATCGCGCCGATCGTCACGACCAGCGCGGCGATCGATAACGCGCGTCGCGGTCTCGGCGCTCGCACGGCCGCCGGCTTCGCGCCGGTTATGGCTCGCAGCTGCTCCGCCGGCATCGCCGTACGGCCCGTTTCGGTCTCGCGCTTGAGCCGCTTCAGATCGGCGCGCATCTCCGCGGCGCTCTGGTAGCGCGTCTCGCGATTCTTCTCGAGCGCCTTGCAGACGATGCGATCGAACTCTGGCGGGATCGCCGCGTTCAGCTCCGAGGGTGCGGGCGGAGTTTTGGTGAGAATGCCCTCGAAGATCACGGCCGGCGTCGGGCCGGCAAACGGCGACTTCCCGGTTGCGATTTCGTAGAGCACGACGCCAAACGAGAAGAGATCGCTCCGCGCGTCGAGCTCCTGGCCGCGGGCCTGCTCTGGCGACATGTACGCGACAGTACCAATCGCGGAACCGGAGGTGGTGACTTCGTGTGACGCGCGCGTCAGGTCGAGGCCTGCGGTCTCGCCGCGTTCCCCTTCCGACAGCTTGGCGACCCCGAAATCGAGCACCTTCGCCATGCCGCGCCGGGTGATGAACAGGTTCGCCGGCTTGACATCGCGGTGGATCACGTTGTGGCTGTGCGCCGCGTCGAGCGCATCGGCGATTTGCGCCGCGAGGTCGAGCAGTTCCTCCAGCGCAATGGCGCCGCGCGCGATGCGCTGCCGCAGCGACTCGCCTTCGAGCAGCTCCATCACCATGAACTGCCGCCCATTGTGTTCGCCGATGTCGTGCAGCGTGCAGATGTGCGGATGGGTAAGCGAGGAGATGATGCGCGCCTCGCGCAGGAAGCGATCCATCGCCTGCGGATCGCAACCCGCTTCGGGCGAGAGCAGCTTCAGCGCGACATGACGGCCGAGCCTGGTATCCTCGGCTTCGTACACCACACCCATACCCCCGCTCCCGAGCTGCGAAACTACGCGGTAGTGAGAGATTGTCTGACCAACCATCGAATCACTCCCGATCGTCGTCCAGCACCTTGCGAATCATGCGCGCGAGCTCGAGCGGTGTAAACGGCTTCTGCAGGAACGGATGTCCTTCGTCGAGCACGCCGGTGCGCACAATCGCTTCGTCCGCATACCCTGACATATAGAGCACGCGCACCGAAGGCCGCAGCGCGCGCAACGCTTCATACACCGTAGGACCGCTCATATCGCCAAGAATGACGTCACAAAATGCGAGATCGAAATGCCGCGTGTCGTCGCTGCCGAGCGCGATGCCGGCGCGGCCGGAGGCCGCTTCGGTCACGCTATAGCCTAGCCTGATGAGCGTCTCGCGCGTCGCGCGGCGCACCGACGGATCGTCTTCGACGAGCAGAATATGTTCGGTCCCTCGCGGCATGCCGTCGGCGGCCTCGAGCGCCTCCGATGCCGTGTCCGCTTGCGATCGCGGCAGATAGATCCGAAAGGTCGTCCCCTGGCCCGGTTCAGTGTAGACGTGGATGTACCCCTCGCTCTGCTGGACGATGCCATAGGCCGTCGACAGGCCGAGACCTGTGCCTTTGCCGACTTCTTTCGTGGTGAAGTACGGCTCGAAGATCCGGGCACGCACATCGGCTGCCATGCCGACGCCCGTGTCGGACACGGCGAGCATGACGTACTCACCTGGACGCGATGACGGCGGCAGCGCCGACGCGTCGAGCGTCGCGTCGCTCGTTTCAACCGCGAGGCGGCCGCCCTTCGGCATGGCATCGCGCGCGTTGACCACCAGGTTCATGATGACCTGCTCGATTTGACCAGGATCGACCCGTACGGATGGATGGGTCGCCTTGGGCGAGATCGTCATGACGATGTCTTCGCCGATCACGCGACGCAGCATCGGCTCGACCTTGTGGAGCACGACGTTGAGATCGATCACCTTGAGCTGAAGGATCTGCCGCCGGCTGAAGGCGAGCATCTGCCGGGTCAATTCAGCGGCGCGCTCGGCGGCGCGCTTGATCTCTTCCGCGTCAGCGCGGCCGGGATCCTTCGGATCGAATCCCATCATCACGATTTCGCTGTAGCCGATGATCGCGGTCAGCAGGTTGTTGAAGTCGTGCGCGATGCCGCCCGCCAACCGCCCGATCGCTTCCATCTTTTGCGAGTGTCGTAACTGTTCTTCGAGCGCGATGCGTCGCTGCATCGCGTCTTCGCGCTCCGCCATGACGGCGGCGAGCGTCTGCCCGCTCAACGATGCGAGCAGAAGAAATGTGTGCAGCAGCATCTGCGTGAAGGTCAAGGGAAACGCCCCGAACGGCCCAAGGCCACGCGCCGCGATCGGCAGCGCGAACGCCGCCACCAGCGCCACCAGCGTGGCCGCACCCGCTGGACCAAAACGCAAACCGGCATAGCCGACCAGTGGAAAAAAGAGAAACGCCATCGGCACGTTCGAGCCGGGAAAAACCGCCCAGAGGCCGAACATGATTCGGACCAAGAAGAGGAAACCCACAATCACGGCCAGGGCTTCGATTCTGCGTTGCCAGTTCCAACGAGTGGGACGGGAGCGGGCCCACGTCATCACCAACGAGACGACGATCTGTACCCCCAGGCAGTTGCGCATCCACCAGATGACGAGGTAATAGGCGAGATCACCCGGGGGAAAGGCACCCGACAGCAGTGTGGCGGTCGATCCAAAGACAGCTGAGACAAACGAACCGGCGGGCGCGACGATCAGTCCCAGGATCAACACATCGCGCACGCGCTGAAGGCGCGCGTCGAAATCGAGACGCCGCAGCAGTCTCGCATCGACAGCGGTCTCGAGCACGGTGCCCGTCGCGATCACCACCGCAGCCCAGAGCGGAAGACGCGTGACGTTGATCACGAACGATCCGAGCGCGATTCCCGGCAGCAGCCGGCCGCCGCGAAGCAGCACCGCCGCAACCGCGACACCAGCGGCCGGCCACATCGGCGAAACGCGGCCAGCCGTTGAAGGAAGGAGTGTGAGCTCCGCGGTCGCCCAATAGGCGGCGGCCATGAGCAGGTTGAGCGACAGGTCGCGGACGCGGCCGGCCGCGGCCCAGGAGCTCGGGACCGGAACGGCTGGGCCAGCGCGTTCAATCACGGGGCTGCAATTGTAGAACGCGAAGTCTCAAGACCGTGCCGGGGTTAGAGAGCGCCTACTGGTAACGGCCGACCGGAGATGTAGCGGCGCACCGTCGTCAGGACAACATCCGCCATCATGTCGAGGAAGAGCGGGTCGTCGTTGACGGCTTCGGCCAGGGCGAAGGTCAGGCCCAACTCGCGCGCGACCGCCGCGGCTTCCGTGTCGAGGTCGTACAAGACTTCGATGTGATCGCAAAGAAAGCCGATCGGACTCAGAACAGCGGCCTCGAGTCCTGCGGCGTGAGACGCGCGCAGGTACTCGCAGATATCCGGCTCGAGCCAGGGATCCTGTCGCCGCCCGCTGCGGCTTTGATATACGAGCGCCCAGTCGGTCCGCCCGAGGCGGGACGCGACTTGCGTTGACGTTTCGCGCAGCTGCTCGCGATAACGCGATGCCGCCGCCATCTGCTCAGGGATGCTGTGCGCGGTGAAAATGATGCGTGCGCGCGCCGCCGCATCACCCGGAAGCCCGGCGAGCGCCTCGCGCACGTGCTGGACGTTGGCTTCGATGAACTTGTCGTGCGTGTGCCATCCGTGCGCGTACGTCACTTCAACGTCGTGCGCGCCGCTCTCGATCACTGTGCGTCTCGCCTCGCGCACGTTTTCTTTGTACTGTTGGCAGCTCGAATAGCTGCCGTGCGCGGCGGCAATGAACCCGAGCGCGCGGCGCACACCGGCACGCGACATCTCCGCCAGCGTGTCTTTGAGATACGGGTGCCAATTGCGCATGCCGACATACACCGGCAGCGGTGTCCCTGCCGCAGCAAGCCGCGTGCGCAGCCCGTCGGCCTGCTTCCTCGTGTATTCGTTGAGCGGCGACACGCCGCCAAACATCTCGTAGTGACGCGCGACTTCTTCGAAGCGGGCCGGTGAAGTGGGCCGCCCGCGAAGCACGTTGGCGAGAAAGGGCCGAATGTCAGCGAGGCCCTGTGGGCCGCCAAACGAGATGATTAGGACGGCGTCGAATGGCTCATTCACGAAAGGTGGCGGAGAGCAATCGTCATCTGAAGGACGACGCTCCCCCGCAAGTTTAGTATGTGATCGTGACAACACGCGCGGCCCCTCGTTGCGCAGTGTGAAACGCGCTGCCGCACATGGCCGTGCGAGCACATGGAACCGACGGTTACGGCTCGTCGCCGCTCGGTCCGTAGATCTGCGGAACGGTCGATCCCATCGGGCGCAAGTAGGTCGAGATCTGCCCGCGATGGTGCACGATGTCGAAGAGGAAGCTCCACGCCATCGGCGCAGCCGGCCGCTGGCCGCCGAAGAACTCCAGTGCGCCGTCCCAGCGTGAGGTGGGAAGGGCCTTCCAGCGCTCGACGATCTCGGCACTTTGCTTCTCGTAGATGGCGAGCAGTTCCTTTATTGTCGCCGGTGCCGGTGGAGGGTTCCATTCAGCCTTGCCCGTTTCGACCGCGTCGATGATCATCTTTTCTTCGCACGCAATCTGCCACGCGATTTCGCTCGCCGTGCGGGACTTCGGATCGGGCCGGTAATCCGAGCCTTCCGGTATGCGCGCGATGACCTTGCGCGTCGTGTTCGATTCGTTCTCCCAGAATCTCGTGAAGAGGGCTCGTTCATCCATACGGTTTTCCTCGCGCATCCCTTTCTAATTTCTAACAGCACATCACAAAGATACAGGGCAAGTCCCGCGGATGCGAGCGGGTAGGTCGGATTGAGCCTCGCCGCCTGCTCGACGTACTTGACGCTCCTCTCCAGGTCCCGCAACCTCGAGTTCCTGCACGACAAAGCGCGAAAGAGCGGCAGGATACCGAACCTTCCCTTTCGAAACATTACTTTTTCTTCAGCTTGATGACGTTGCCGTCGGCCTCGATGCGCAGCGTGTACTGCTCGTGCCCTCCCGGAGTGCCGAACTCGTAGACGTTGAAGCCGACAACGGTCACGGTCCACGTCCCAGCGACCGGTTTGTCGACTGTGCACAACTCGGATGTCCGAGCGGTGTTGCACGTGTTGATGACGGGCCCACTGGGCGGCGTCAGCACCACGTCAAGATCGTTGACCGGGTAATTCCCATTCATGTTCTGCCACTCAAGGCGGGTTTCGAGGCTCGCGGTACCCGTCAGGATCCGTCAACTTCCCCATCAAAACGAACAACCGTCTCGCGTCGCTCCTGCGCGTTGCGGTGTCGAGCGAAGGACGGCCCGCCGGCAACGTGGAATCGATCTTCAAGGGATCTGGTTCAGGAGCTGAACGCGGAGACCGAACAGTTGAACAAACGATCGCGGAGCAGTTGCCGCCACTCAACCGGATCCGTGTGCGATTGAAAAAAGGAAGCGATTAACGACAAGTGAAGCACGCGCGACGCGCAGATCGCTACATGAGATCGTCGTACGGAATGTGACTCATCCAGCCGCCCGGCGGCGCCAGCTTCGCAAGCGCCGCCCAGTAGGTTGCAAACTGCGCAGACCAAGCGACGGCAAGCAGCGCGATCGCGACTGCGGCGGCGGCTAACCGGATCCGGCTGAAGCCGTTCTTTGCATGCGCCACGCCAGTGGCCAGCACCGCCAGGACCGGCACCAGAGGTATGTGAAAGCGCGGATCGCCGATCGAGATCGCGTGCATCCCGATGGTGAACGCGAGAAAGAGCACCGTTACCAAGAGCACAGGTTTTGAGATGCCACCGCCGACCGACAACCCAAGAAGGGCCGCGGCGAGCAGCAATGGGAACGCCAACGCGATCGCCAGCGCCCACATCTGCACCGTTGTCGACGTCCGCTCACCAAAGAACCCAAACGAGTACAACCACGCGTGTTCGCGCCCCTCGACGCCGAAGAGCGCGGCAAGCCTCAGAGGAATGAGTCGAATAGCTGCGCCGGGGTGCTCGCGCATGAAGCGAACGGCGACTGCAGTGGCGCGATCCGATCCCGCGGGCGTGTCGACGTTCACCCCGACGAGGTGGCGGTCCATCATCTCGCGTGTCTCTCGCCATCGATAGATCCCGCTGGCGACCTCGTTGTTGCCAATCGCGAGACTCATCCCACCCGTTGTATCGAGCGGCACAAACCGCCCGTACAGCTTGGCGTTGTGGACCCACCATGGAGACATCGTGAGCGCGAACGCACCGAGGACGAGAAGCGGCGCAACAAGCGCCGGACGCCATGTGGAATTTGGCGATCGCATACCGCTCCACGAGACGAAGACGGCAGGTAGTACGCCAATGGCGGCGGGACGCGCAAGCGCCGCCAAGCCCGCACACGCGCCTGCTGCGATTGCCGCCCGACGCGAGCGGTACGTCGATGCGATGAGCGCGCCGAGCAGCGGAACCGGAATCAGCATCTCGGTCGCGATCAGCGTGCTGTAGATCAGAAGCGACGGATAAAGCGCAACCACCAGCCCGGCGGCAAACGACGCACGCGGACCGGCCGTTCGGCGTGCGAGCCAGTACGTCAACACGGCAGTTGCCGCGCCGGCAACCACGTTGAACAGGCGCACGGTCGTCAGCGAAGGACCCGACCCAAGCGCGAAGGCCAGCGCCAACGCCGCGGGATAGGCGGGCATGCGATGGCTTGTCGGATACAGCGTCCCGTGTTGAACGATATAGATCGCTCGCTCCCAGTAATCCGCCATGTCGGCCACTGGCGTGAAGGCCGGCGAGATGAGCACCAGCGCGAGGCGAACGGCTGAGGCGACCATGACGATCGCGCAGGCCGCGATCAGATCCGCTCGCCACGCATGATTCCTGTCGTTCATTCAGGCGAAAAAAACCGGCGTAGTATAGCAGTCGATGAAACGTAGTCTCTGGACGCTCGTGCTGCCGTGCGTGCTGGTGACCCTGAGTGCGACACCACAACGAGTCGACGCCGAAGCGCACAAGGTGTGGATGGACGACGCGGCAGACGCGCAAGACGAGTTGCGCGAAGCGCTCGCGGGCGAAGCGTTCGACAAAGCCGTACCGCCGGCGGAGAAGATTGCCGAACTCATGGCACTCACCGAGCAGTACTGGTCGAAAAAGAAGGCCGCCGACATCGTCAAACTCGCGCAGCAAACGCAGGTACTGGCGCGGCAAGTCGCGACGACGGCGAAGAATCGAAATCTCGCGGGCGCGAACGCCGCGTTCGCGCAGATGAACGCGACGTGCAACGCGTGCCACGACCTGCATCCGGAGAAGCGGCCGTAGCGCGCGACCGTCAATCCGGCGAGGTCGTCGCCGCCGTTGGCTGTCGCGAGAATCGCAAGTCCTAGAGGCGATCCTCGATGACACTCAACGCGTTCACACCACCGGCCGGGCCGCGGCGGAAACTCACAAGTCCGAGCGAGTCGCGGCAAACGCGTCGCCGTAGACTGGCGTCAGCTTCAAGACCGCGTCCGGGCGCCGCTTGATCACCAGCTGTCGCTATCTACCGCAACGGTGAGGTCCTTTCGATCGCGTCGCTTGTGTAAGCGCCCGCGAGCGCCTTCAATCGGTCGACGCTCGGCTTGGCCGGATCAATCCGCTCGAGAATGTCGACCGTGCCGAACGCATCAATGCGCGCGACGATCTCGTCATCGCCGATAAGTTCAACTACCGCGTTCAGAAGTTCACGTCAGACGGTGCGTTCATCACCACGTGGGGTACACGTGGCTCGGGGAACGGTCAGTTCGAGGAACCCCGCGACGTCGCCGTTGCGCCAATGGTGACGTCTACGTCGCCGACTCGCGGAACCACCGCATTCAGGTGACAGTCGCGTCGCGCCCCAGCGGAATTGATCGTTGGTTACTTCGCCTTCACGACGAAATCCTTCTGCGCGTCTACATCGTCGACATCGACCTTCATAGGGGTCAGGCTGACGGGCGATCGTGTCACCCGCGCGCCTGGCCAAGACGGCCGACGACCAGGGCAACAACCTGACAAGTGGTGGCCAACCAAACAGCGAGGCATGATGCTGGAACACTCTCTGAACCACTCTGTTCGCCAATGGGCGCAGTGGTGGGCGCACTTACGCTGACATGTATCGATGTTGACGCGTAAGCAGTTCCTTACTCATAATTGAGCGGTGAGGACCGTCGAACGCGGCGCTGAGGTGTTCGAAGCGATCAGTCATCCGGCTCGACGCCGCATACTCGACCTCCTTGCGGATGGCGACCGGCCCGTGTACGCGATCGCGACAAACTTCGAGATGAGCCGGCCGGCTATCTCGCAACACCTGCGCATCTTGTTAGATGCCGGCCTTGTTACCGAACAGCGGCATGGTAAGGAGCGCCGGTACCGCCTCGCGCCTCAGCGGCTCGGTCCCGTTCGCGACTGGCTCTCACACTACGAGCGTTTGTGGGACGAGCGTCTGCTTCGCCTCCAACAGCAACTCGCGAAAGGACCGAACAATGGCTAAAGCATCCGCCGAGAAACCCAGCTTGCCGCAGCCGCCGGATGAGGTCTGGCGCGCGCTCACAGATATCGCGACGCTTGCGGAGTGAATCTACCTCAACGATTTCGTGTCCGAGGGCGGCGGCACTCGCGTGATCTTCGAGCACTCCGGATTCGAGAAGGGGGCAGGGTTTATCTCGGCGCACTAACGCTCATTGCCACGACGCTGCTGATCGAAATCGGCCTCGTCCGCGGCCAAACGGGAGTGGGTCTATACCACGCGATCGAATGAGATCTGGAGCGAGGCAACATGGCGTTACCACGGACCGGCGCGTCGCGTACTGGTTTGCCGGATCTCGACCCGTAGTCGGAAGCACGCTTCAGCACACGGGAGGCGACAACGATGGAAAACCTCAGGCTCACACAAGCACCCACTGTCAAAACCGGCATGCTCATCCGCAAACCCGCTCGTGATGTGTTCGAGGCGTTCGTGAATCCCGACGTCACGACCAAATTCTGGTTCACCAAGAGCAGCGGGCGGCTCGAGGCTGGCAAACAGGTGCAGTGGGAGTGGGAGATATACGGAATCTCCATTCCGGTGACGGCGAAGTCGATCGAGCCAAACCAGCGGATTCTGATCGAGTGGGCGGGATACGGCGTCCCGACGACCGTGGAATGGATCTTTGCGGAGCAGCCGGATGGGACGACGTTCGTCACGATCACGAACGAGGGCTTCACCGGCGACGGCGACGCGCTCGTGAAACAGGCGACCGATTCGATGCAGGGGTTCTCACTGGTACTCGCGGGCGCGAAAGCATTGCTCGAGCACAACGTCAGGCTGAACCTCATCGCGGATCGTTACCCGAAGGGCATCGCCGAACACTGACGTCGCAGGACTATGACTTATTGCGCGTCTCGTTCGGGCTCACATTCGGGTTCTCGCGATAACTACGGCCGACTTCAGACCCTGTTGCCACTCGAGTAGTCGATCTTCGGCGATTCGGACGACGATGTCTTGCACCTCGCTGTTTTCCGTGGTTGGTCGTGAGAATCGGGATGGTTGGGAGGCCAGCGGGCACCGTGTCAACGGCCATACGTTATCCGGCGTGCGGTCCGGCACATCAAATGATCGAAGGCTCGAGACTCTCAAACGAGCTTCGAAGTTTTCTGCAAGATGGCGCGCTCGGCTGGACTCGAACCAGCGGCCCCGAGCCGGCCGCTCGACCAATGACGGATGGGGTTAATTTGTCGCTGCGCCATGGTCGAGCGTCGCACTCATCCATCTTCACGACTCGGAGACGTCCACACCACCGCCGCGCCAAGTCGTTTGATCGGCGCTCCATCTGGCCGCCCAATCCGGTGGCGCTGATGGCAGCGACGGCCTCCCGACGAGAGCCAACACGTCGAGGGGTGTGACTTTCTCGCCGGCGCGTGAGAGGAAGCGTGCGCGGACGAGTGCGTGAGCGATCGCCTGTTCGCCACGGAGAAACCGCTGCTCCACCAGGAACGCCTTCTCGTCCCATCCGAGCACACGCGTCTCGATCTCGAAGCGCTGAAATAGTGTGAGTGACCGCCGGAACTGGATGGTCGCGGCCATGACGACGGGATACCAGCCGCGGGCCCGCAGCGGTTTTGCAAGGCCTGCGCGGGTGATGAGGTCCACACGCGCCACATCCATCATCGACAGGTAGACGCCATTGTTTACATGACGCAACACGTCGAGATCGGTCGGAAGCACACGAAACGGCGTCCGGCAGGGTCCCAGCGCGGGCATCGGAGCGCGCCATCGGCGCGTGAGCGCGAGCCAAAGCAAGCGGAGAAAAAGGTTCATTGGAGACCTTTCGGAACGTGGCCCCAGACGCGAATGTTCAGCCGAAAATAGCGCGCGCGGTCAATATGGATCGTCGCGAAGGCCACCAAAGATCACTGTAAGCGCACGGCGCTGCATACGCGTGTCCCACGCCAGGTACCCGACGGCTTACGCCAACCAGCGTCTGACGGTGTCGAGAAACGGCGCATGTTCTCGGACGGTGTCATCGCGCCGGCGTGCGCTCCAAAATGCGAGAGAACGAAGTGCTGTTCCGTGAGACAGTCGAACGTGCGCTGGATCATGGACGACATCTCGGCGCTCCAGCAGCTCACGGACGAGGCAACGAAAGGGGACGCGCACATCTTCGACATCCGTCCGGCCGTCGCGTGGATCAACGATTACCAGAAGGCAACGTTCGTCGAGGGCAAGAAACCTCTCCGCGGGACGAACCCCGCGCGCGGCACAGCGATCAGCTACTGGCTCAAGAGCGTCTCCGAAGGGGACCTGAAGATCACGATCTCGGACGTCTCGGGCCGCACGATCCGGAACGATGGACGGGACGAAGGCGCGGGGATGAATCGGGTGCAGTGGAATCTGTCGCCACAACAGACGGCCCGCGGATTCGGCACGCCCCGTCCCACTCCCTCGGACTCCGGGCCGCAGACGCCCGCACAGCCGGCGGGCGGTCGCGGCGCACAGCCCGCACAGCCCGCCGCGCAGCCCGCCGTAATCGGCGGTAGGCGCGGCGGCTTGCAGCCGTCCGTGCCGCCCGGCACCTACCTGGTGAAGATCACCATCAGCGACAAAGTGATCGGACAGAAGACGGTCACGGTCGAAGCTGATCGCTTGCAGTAAGATCGCTTCTCGCGGCAGCGAGCAGCGAACAAAGTGGTTATCAAAGACACGCTCATCCCGGAGTACGACCACGGAATGGTCACGACGCGGCGATTGCTCGACCGGGCTCCCGAGAGCGAGTTCGGCTGGAAGCCGCACGAGAAGTCGATGGCGCTCGGGCGCTGTGCGGACATCTCGCGAACATTCCGACGTGGTCGCAGCGCCGTGCTCGACGGGCCGATGTTCGATCTCGCCACGGCGCCTGACATGCGGTCGAAGATGCGCGACTCCCATGCCGCCCTGATGAAAGAGTTCGATACGAAGGTGGCGGCAGCGCGGGCGAGCCTGGGCCAGCGCACGGATGCCGAGATGCTGTCGCCGTGGACCCTGAAGGATGGCACGCACGAGATCTTCACGCGGCCGAAAATCAGCGCGATCCGTAGCTTCGTGACGAACCATTCGATCCATCATCGCGGACAGCTGAGCGTCTACCTCCGGCGGAATGTGCCGATTCCGCCGATCTACGGACCGACGGCGGATGAACAGTAGCAGGGGACAAAAGATCATCCCTTCCGCGGCGGCTCTTCTCGTATTCATCCTGCTCGCGACGCTCAATTCCGCCGGCTATCGCTACGGCGCCTCCGATCAGGCCTTCTATATCCCGGCGGTCCTGCGGGATGTGGATCCCTCGCTCTTTCCGCACGATGGTCCGCTGATCGAATCCCAGGCGCGACTGACGGTGATCGACGAGGCGATCGGCGCGCTGACGACGACCACCGGCATTTCGCTGCCGTGGCTCTTTGCGGGTTTATACGTGCTCACGCTCGGCCTGCTCGCGCTCGCGGGCAAGCGGCTGGGCGATCTCCTGTACCGTCATCGCTGGACCACGGTGGCGCTGCTCGCGGCCCTCACGCTGCGGCACGCGATCGCGCGGACCGGCGCCAACTCGCTCGAGTCGTACTTCCATCCGCGGCAGCTCGCCTTCGCGCTCGGCGCGCTCGCGCTCGGCGCGTTCCTGCGCCGGCGATACGCACTCATGCTGCTGCTGACCCTCGGCGCGGCTGCGGTGCACACGACGACAACGATGTGGTTCGGCGTGTGGATGTTCGTGGCGACGGCAGTCGCGGAGCCGCGGTGGCGGCGTGCGCTAACCGCCGGCGCGGCGCTTGGCGCGATCGCCGCATCGTGGGCGATCGTTGCGGGACCGCTTGCGGGCCGCGCAGCGCCGATGGATGCCGAATGGCTGGCGACGCTCTCGACGAAGAACTACCTGTTTCCGCGCGACTGGCCGCTGTATGTGTGGACCATCAATCTCGGCTACATCGCGGTGATCCTGTTCGTGCTGCGACGCCGCGCGGCCGCCGGCGTGCTGACGAGCCGGGAGAGAGCGGCGGCGATTGGCTGCCTGTCGCTGACGGTCCTGTTCCTGTGTGCGCTGCTGCTGCACCGTGCGAACATCGCCATCGCCGTTCAGCTCCAGCCGGCGCGGATCTTCTGGATGCTCGACCTCCTGGCGATCGCCTATGGCGTGTGGGCGCTGGCCGAAGATGCGAAGGGAACGGCGCGGCGGGCGCGCACGGTCGCGCTCGCGATCCTCGTCGCCAGCATCGCCCGCGGCGCGTACGTGATGGCCGTCCGCTTCCCCGACCGGCGGATCGCGGACCTCGACATTCGCGCCGACGACTGGGGCCGCGTCATGGCCTGGGCGCGGACGACCGATCGGTCCAGCCAATGGCTCGCGGATCCCTTGCACGCTGTCTATTTCGGGACCAGCCTCCGCGTGGCCGGCGAGCGGGATGTGTTCGTGGAGGCGGTCAAGGACACGGCGATCGGGATGTACGATCGGGGCGTGGCCATGCGCACGAGAGATCGACTGGCAGAGCTCGGTGACCCGGCGCGGCTGACGGCCGTGCGCGCCCGCGCCCTGGCCCACGCCCATGGTCTCGACTATCTCGTGACCGATCTGCCGCTGGACCTTCCCCTGGCGTTCGAGTCCGGTTCGCTTCGGGTGTACCGCCTCACCGAATGACCAGGTTCCTTCCTGCTCGCGCGCTCCGCATCGGTCACGCGATGACATTCTTCAGATGGCGCAGGCCGCGGCGCTCTCCCCCGGCTGCCCGCCGCGGAGGAACGGTGCTTCGACGTGGCCGAGGACACGCACACCGCGGAGCACGTGGAGTACTCACCGGCTCCGAATGCATTCCGTCCCGCCCTCATGGGTAATCGCGCTGTGTCTCGCTTCACCGAATTGAAACGGATAACCCAGCGCTGAACGTGAAGAGACGGTTGCGCATAACGGTTCCTCCGTCCAGCGTTGGCAGACACCCTCACTGTGAACGTCGTACGTGTCTCGACTATTTCCGAACCGCGACGATTTGTAATTGTCGGAACGGAACGCCTATCCTCAGGCTCGATCGGTCTTGCGGACTTGCGGCCCCGAACTGGATGACGGCCTGTCTCGCTCAGATCGTCATCCAGACTCCGGCAAGTCACGACAAAAAGAGACTCCATGCAGACGCGCACGCGCTCAGGCGATGCCGCTTGATGCGCGACGCACGACCGCCCAAAGGAGGACGTCTTCGAAAACGCCGCCCTAAGCAGCCGTTGCCGAAGATATCCCTCCCGTTGCATGCCGATACGTTCGAGCACGCGTCTCGACGCATCGTTCTTGACCATGTGATAGGCACAGATTCTGTTGAGACCGAGGACGTCGAAACAGCCGCTTCGTCTGAATGTTTGCTGCCAATCCGTGTCCAGCTCCTCGGGACCCTTTCTCGATTCATACGTCGGTGACGACCGCTGGTCCTCACCGTGAGGTCGGCTTGAAGAAGTGCGTGCGCTCCCAGCGGGCGACCTCCATGCCCAATTGTGCGCCCTGCACGTCGGCTGTGCGCCAGTGGATCCCGCCCCACACGCGCGAGTCGATCACCTCGTCGAGCGCCTGAGAGAAGCTGGTGAAGCTCCTCGTCGTGCCCGAGCCGGGGCTGGCGGCGCTGAAGTTGATCCTGTCGGTGCCGAAGAAGTTCTGAAGCACGCCGACGATCGCGCCGCTGCCGCAGGTATGGCCGGCGGGATGCTCGGGGAAACCGGGCGTTTCAATCAGCGGCGTCCAGGTCGGATCTGCCGCCGTGGCTGGGTTGCCGTCGGTGTCGGCTTCGCGGATCGCGGTGATCGGCCGCCACCAGTTCCAGTAGTTTTTATCGTAGATGCAGGCGATCTCGGCATCGGCGCCAGCCAGACTCACCATCGCGAGCAGCCGCGCGGTGTCGGCCGTGTCCAGGTTCTGGCTCTGGGTCAGAGACCGCAAGATGTCGCCCCACGGCGCCCGATCCCAGTACAACGCGATCTCGGTCTGCACGGGTGTCCGCGTCGTGCTGGCAACCGCACCGAGCTCCTTGGTCTCGGCGAAGTCCCTGGCGTAGGCGCGGCTGGTGAGCCGGTTAGGGCCCTTGGTGCGCAGCCACTCAGCGCTGGGGATGAGAAACGGCGTGACGTCGCCGATCCAGGCCATGGGAGCGATCGCAAACGCTGGCGGCGTGGACCGCCACTCGCCTGGCAGCATGCCGATGACAGGTTGCCTCGGGCCGTCGCGACCGTCGTTCTCGCGCGCGGCGAGCATCGTCTCGGCCGCCTTCTCGCCCACCCTCACCCCGCCCGCCTTCGCAGCACCGTCGGGGATTGCGGCGAGCGACTGTTGATACAGCGGCTCGAGCGACGGCTGCTGCTCGGGCAGTATCGCAATCAGCATTCGATACGCAGCAGTAGCCGCCGCGGCATCCTTGGAATACCACCAGAGCGCGGACGGGGCGA
>JBKPAJ010000085.1:0-27969 GCA_046726375.1 Acidobacteriota bacterium | reverse complement strand
TGGGCGATCACGTGCGCGTTTCTTAACACCAACAAGCTCCCTCCGAGCGCCGCGCTCGCGACAAGTGCCGAATACTTTCTGATTCGCATGTGTGCTCCTCTCCGTTGCATCAACAATCGGCGCAGGCGCAGGCCACGGATCGTTAGCGGATCAGAGTCTGTGGCAAGAAAGTTTCCCGATTGTTGCTGGGAGGTAAGGAATTGAAACAGTCGAGCGCGCTGATCTCCGGCGGCAGGATCATCGAGGACGCACAGAATTCATCGCGACACTTGGCGGGCAAGATCCCGAACCGAACCCAATGCCGTGTCGCCAATCTGTCGCGGATTCTTGACGATCAATCGCGAGCTCACGACGCTCAGGCGTGTGTTCAACCTTGCGATCCAAGCAGGGAAGCTGCTTCAGAAACCGCACATCCCGTTTCTGAAGGAAGACAACGCACGGGTCGGGTTCTTCGAGCGCGATCAGTTCCTAGCGGTGCTGGCGTATCTTTCGGAACCCGTTCGAGCAGCTGCGACCTTCGCATACGTCACCGGCTGGCAGATCGACAGCGAAGTGCTGCCGCTCGAGTGGCGCCAGGTCGATTTCGGCGCCGGAAAGTAAGACTCGATCCCCGGAAACGAAGAACGGCGAGGGGCGCACGTTCCCCATGACGCGGGAGCTGCGCGAACTGCTTGAACAGCAGCGAGCATGACCGAGAATCTCCAGCGGCAGCTCAAATCGGCGGTCGGTGTCGAAAGCCTGAAATCGGCAACTCCTTGTGCGACAATCGGTTCGCTCTGTGCGTGAGGTGGCCGAGAGGCTGAAGGCGGCGGTTTGCTAAGACCCATCACGATTCGGGAACAGGCCTGGAATCGCTAGATTCTCGGCCTGTTTTTGCGTACGAACCTGGTTGGCGTTGGGTGCCGATTGACACCGATCTGATCACGTCTGGGCACAGTTTCGGGCGCACCTGCCGACGCCAATGTGTGCCTTGTAGGCACACGACGTGATATGTTATAGCCAGTGAAGTACTTCGCCTGGGACGACGCGAAGAACGCGAAGCTCAGGAAGGAGCGGGGAATCGGCTTCGAGGACGTCGTGTTCCACATTGAGCGCGGCGACCTGTTCGATGTCCTTGAGCACTCGAACCCGGCGCGTTACGCGGGGCAGCGCATCTTTGTCGTCCGTCGCGAGGATTACGTGTACCTCGTCCCGTTCGTCGAAGACGAGCACACGGTGTTCCTGAAGACGATCATCCCTAGCAGGAAGGCTACGAAGCAGTACCTCGGTGAGGAGTCCGACGATGAAGCTTGATGCCGACGAAAAGGAACTGCTCGCGTCGGCCGAGCGGGGCGAGTGGAAGTCCGCTGGCGGCGGCAAGCGAAAACGAACGCGCTACGCTCGCTACGCCAAGGCCACGTTCCGCAAGGATCGGCGGCTGAACATCCGGCTGTCGAGCAAGGACCTGGAGGCGATTCAGAAGCGGGCGCTAGCGGAAGGCTTGCCCTATCAGACGTTGATCGCGAGCCTGCTGCATAAGTACGCAGCTGGGCGCCTCAAGGAGATCTGAAGAGTGGACCACGAGTGACGACCGGGATCTACCTCGGCCGTGTTTCTGCGTTTGCCCGTCTGGAGATGGGCGAGGATCTGATGGTTATCGACATCGGAGACGAGGTTCGCGGGACGTCGGAACCCGCGCAGGGTCTTGCCCCGATTACTTGACTCAAATGGAGGAAGTTTTCGGGTCAGGACCTCACCGCTCGAGCCTTGTCGCGGTCCCCTGGAAGACTGTGTTGGGATTGGTCTGGAACATCCATACCGTCCTACCGTCGAGTGCCACGACGATATCGTAGGTCGGACCGCTGCTGAAGACGAGCGTCCCCCTGCAGTCGGCTTCGACCGTGTAGTCCCCGGTGCGCCGGGCGAGTGGCTGATGTTGCCATTCACGCTGAGGGTCACTCCAGCACGTGCACCCGCTCACGACCCACGACCGTGTCGGGGACCCATGGTCGGCGAGACGTCGACACCTTCGAGGAAGTGCCTCGTCGCCGAATCACGTCTGCGCGAACACGCTCAGTAACGCGACCGTTCGACTCAGCGCGGAATCCAGCCGAGATCAACCGCCCGCTCGTGCAGGGCGGCGTTGACCGCGGGCAGCGTTAGATACGACACGACAAACAGAACAAGGAGGATCCCGATCGGAACGGCCCAAGCGAGAGGACGGGCTTCCGGCGCGAGCCCCGCATCCGGGAGCCGACGGTCGGCTGGCCTCAGTGCCCACGACACGATGGCGAACATCGAGAACACCAGCGGCGTTAGCCACGTGTTAACAGGAACAAAGTCGCCGGCTAACAGGTGCGACGCCACGGCACCCGACCACGTGAAAAAGGCACCCGCGTACGCCCATTCCTTGAGCCGCGGGAACCTGGGCGCAATGATCACGGCGGCCCCACCGATCTGCCACACGCCTGTGATGTAGGTGTAATAGAGCGGGTATCCCAGGTGGTTCAGCTGGACGCGCGTCCATTCGATCTGCTGGAGGTTCCACACCGATCCGGCAGCCAACTCGAAGACCACGACAACCGTGGAGGTCCAGTAGGCGATGATGCGGCTCCGGTACCAGCGGCTTCGTGAGAGGGTGGCCAACTTCTCGTCGCGCACGTGCTGGAACGTTTTGGTCGTTTGAGTGTGCATCGGAGCTCCTCGTCACATCGATCTGCTACCGCCGGTCATCTCGTTGACAGTTACCGACGATTCCCGCGGCGCAACGCCATCCTCGAATCAAGACCGGGCTGCTCGTCCGCGACCGCTCTGGTGCGGCAGCGGAGCCGCCGCTAAATGCCGCAACTTGTCCGGATTGCGCACCACGTACAGCGCCCGAATGACGTCGCCCTCAATCTCAAATGTCGCGGTCTGCACCGGTCCGTCGGCTCCGTGCACCACGACACCCGGCAGCGCATTAATGGTGACAAAGCGCAGCGTGAAGTCCTCGCGCCACCCTTTGCGCACGGCGTCCACCAGGAATCGCGCCGCGCGATCGGCGCCGTCGAGCACGTCCAGCGCCGCCGCCACCTTGCCGCCGCCATCGGTGATGACGCGCACGTCGCTCGTAAGCAACTGCGTCAGCGCATTGAGATCACCCGAACGAATTGCCGCCAAGAAGGCGGACATGAGCTGCGCATGCTTCGCATCGATCTCGCCCGAACGCGCCGGCGACGCGGCAGCGCCGCGTGGTCGCACTACGCGCACGTGCGCGCGTGCGCGGGCTGCCAGCTGCCGGCAGGCCGCCTCGCTCCGCTCCAGTGCCGTGGCCACCTCGCTGAACGAGAACTCGAACACGTCGTGCAGCAGGAAGGCAGCCCGCTCGAGGGGCGACAGCCGCTCGAGCGTCAAGAGCAGCGCGATCGACAAATCCTCGGCCAGCTCTGTGCGGCTGTCGGGCGCGAGCGCTGCCGTGTCGAGAACCGGCTCCGGCAGCCAGGGACCGACGTACTCCTCGCGTCGTGCGCGCGCCGAGGTCAGCATGTTGAGACAAATCCGCGTCGTCGTGGTCATGAGAAACGCCCTCGGGTCCAACACGTTGCCGCGGTCGGCCGCATGCCAGCGCAAGTAGGTTTCCTGCACCGCGTCCTCGGCATCAGCCACCGACCCCAACATGCGGTATGCGAGCCCGAGCAAGCGCTGGCGGTACGGCTCGAAGCTCGCGGCCGGATTCGACATCGGAGAGCTCACGCCGTACGCGCCGCCACATCTGTCAGATCCGGTATGGCGCTGACGACGACACAGGCGTCGTAGTTCCAATCCCACTCGAACTTGTCAAACGCTCTGAGCAATGCCCATTTGGTCATGTCCCTTCTCTGTCTCCAGGAGTGAGACTGGATAGGGACTCGGAATGTGACATGGCTGCCATCGCCGGCTGAGATGGGGCGGGGCGGCAACCTGGACGTGACCCGTTCGGAAAGGAATTGATGATCTACTTCGCGGAATGGTTGGCGCTGGGCGGCATTCTCGTGTCGGGATCCTGATGTTGGGACTGCTGCTGGCCGTCATTAGACAGGCTTGTTCCATCGCGTGCGGCCTAGGTAGTCGCCTGTCACATTTTGCATGTGTCGTCGGTCATTCAAAGAAAGACTGCCGACGGCAGGGGGCACATCAGGAGGAAACGATGCAGTTCGTCCTATTGATCTATCAGGCCACAACCGCAACATCAGCGGAGGAGGCCTGGAAAACCTATTCGGAAGAAGAGACGAAGCAGCTTGCTGCGGAGTACGGTGCGATTAACAACTCGCCTGGCGTGACACCTGGTCTTCCGCTCGGACTGCCGACGGACGCAACGACGGTGCGCGTGGAGAACGGCAAAACGGTCACCACAAAGGGTCCGTTTGTGGACGTTCGCGGAGCTGTTGGCGGCTGCTACGTGCTCGAGGCAGACGACCTTGACACTGCGATCAAGACCGCTGCGAAAGTCCCCGCCGCACGACTCGGCGGCGCCATCGAGGTACGGCCCGTCGCAAGATACTGGTGACAGTTTCGCGGCAGCAAGCTGGAGATGGAACAAGACTGGCTGGCGGCTCAATTCGAGCGAATCGGGCGCACCTGCGCGCCGTGGCCTATCGGATGCTCTAAATGGCTGGGTGTTCGGGGCGATTTCCGCAACTGGTTTGGCGCGCATGTGGCGTGAAGCATCCTCGCGGACAACGACCTCGTCTCGTTCTGAACCTGTTTCCTAGGAATTCTGCGGCTCGGACTCCAACGGCTCAGGCCGATCCCGAGGGAACTCGGTAGCCAGCCGGCCGTTGTCTTATGACCCAAGCGAGGCCGGCTGCGGCCCCAAGGTCATACGCGAGACAAAAGGCTGGCCACCAAACTGGCACCCCTGAGTTTTCCAAGACATAGCCATGAAGGGCATCAAAGACGCCATGCCCGGCCAGCCCACCAACGACGATCCATGCACTCGACTTGAACCCGACGACGGCCGCAACCGCGAAACCCGTCATCACCATCGACTCCAAGAGCACCGTGTACACCGATTCGCTCATCGCGGCGAATAACACGTAGTACGACGCAATCACAATCAGCACCGTCGGATAGAACGCTCGGTCGCGGTCGAATTCCACGCGGTTCGCGAAAAGTGCAACGCCCAGTGAAAGCACGATTCCGATGACGAATGGCATGGAGGCTCCTCGGTCTCCGCTGTAACGACGATCACTGGACGACGACTACGCCCTTCAGCATGTTCATCCCGCAGGCGAACGCGATGTCACCCGTCTTCGCTGGCGTGAACTCAATCACGACGGGTTCATTCAGGGGCAACGCACGCTTGATGTTAAGCGTCGGGAACACGATTTCTGTGCCGCAGGTCTTGTCGGTCATCCGAACGACGGTGAGACGAGCAGGAACACCAGCGCGGAGCGTGAGCTTGTCTGGCTCGTAGCCCTTTTCAGTGACCGCAATCTTTGCGCTTTGCACTTCCGCAGCTGTAGTCGCAGAGCTTGGCGTCGGCACGGCGCTCGTCGGAGTCGAACCCGATGCAGCGTGAAGTCCGAGGCGCTCTGCCTCAGCGCGAATGAAGAAGCTGCCCTTCGACACGACAGCGTCGCGTGCGCTCAGGCCCGACACCACTTCAACGACGTCCCCGGACGCATTTCCCAGCCTGACTTCACGTTCGATGAATTTGGTGGGCTCATCAGGCACCGTCACGTATACCACCTGTCGGTCGGCCACATTCTGAATTGCGGCCTTCGGGAGCGAGACGACCGACGTACCTTGGCCGATCTCGATCGCGACGTCCGCGTACATCCCGAGGCGCAGTTCTCCACGCGGATTTGAAACTTCGATACGCACCTTTGCGGTGCGTGTGCTGGTGTTGAGCTGAGGGTCGATGTAGCTCACACGACCACGCAGCGAGAGACCCGGATACGCAGCGGTGGTCACCGTCGCAGGAGCACCCTCGCGGACACGGCTGAGATCCTTCTCGTACACATCGGCGACGATCCACACGTTGGAGAGATCCACAACCGAAAACAGCTTTACGGTCGAGTCCACGTTCAGCCCTGTGTTGGCTAGTCGCTCGGTAACGACGCCGTCGATCGGCGCGACAACCGTTATCGTGGCGCCGTCAGCCTTGCTCTTGGCAGGCTCCTCTGAGGCAGCGCCGAGCAGCTGCAACCGCGCCCGAGCGCTCTCGACCTCGGCTGTCTGCGCTGCGTGCTCCGCATGGAGGCGCTCCAGCTCTTGCCGGCTCGCCGCGCCGATCTCCACGAGTTTCTGTGTCCGCTGCAGCTCTCGGTCGTGTGCGTCGAGCATCGCTTTCGCAGCGGTGTACTTCGTTCGCGCGTCTGCGAGCTCCGAGCTATATACCTCCGCGAGCGCCTGGCCGCGACGGACGTGATCGCCGAGCTGCGCGGCGACGCGAATCACTCGGCCGCCAACGAGTGGCGTGACCGTGACCTGACGGTACGCATTCGGTTCAACCACACCGGGAAGACGTACGTGTTCAGTGCCGGCGCCGGTCGTCACTTCGCTGACCTCGATTCCGGCTCGCTGGACTGCATCCCTCGTGAGTGTGACCACGACGTCTGGTCGTGGTGAAGTCGCGCCCTCGATGCCCGCCGACGCGACTCCACTCGCCACCCCCGACGATGTCGGCGCTGAACCAGCAGCACTGGACATCCCTGCCATCGTCGCAGGTGAAGTGCCTGGTCGCATGATCAGATAGGTACCGCCGACGCCGATCAGCAGTACTGACAAAACGGCGACCACGGCGACCGTCGGACTCAGGCTCAATCGGTGTTCTCCAGTCATCGCGTCTCTCCAACAGCCCGTTTCAGAGCCGTTCGTGCCTCGTACGCCAGGCGCAATGTCTCCGTATAGGCGCGCTCCTGTTCGAGGAATCTCTTCTGCTCGGCGAGCACCTCGAAGATCGTGGTGCTTCCGAGGTCGTAGCTCTGTCGAACGACATTCAAGTTCTGACGAGCGAGCGTTCGGACGTCTCCGCTGTACACGCGGACGGCTTCCTGCGCGCGCCGATCGCCTGCTCGCGCGGAAGCAATCTCGGTGTCTGCGGATAGGCGGGCGGCCTCGTGCGCGGCCACGGCTCCCGCACGCTCCGCTCGCGCCGCCGCGATGTCGCCTTGATTGCCGTTTAAGACTGGAAGTGTGACCGTCGCGCCGCCTGTGACGTAGTGAAACAGCCCCCGAATCGGCTCGGGCGTTCCTGTCGGCGACAGCCCCAACTGTGGAAACGCAGAGTCCATTCGCATGTAGCCGCCGAATAAGTTCACATCGAATCGCCCGTCTCTTGTGGCGCGATCGATCTTGGCGTCCGACACGTCGATCCGGCTCTGTGCCTCCCGAACGTCGGGCCGTTGTTCGGCCGCGGCGGCCGCCGGGACCTGCACTGCTGACTCGCGTATCACCACATCCTCGAGGGTCTCTTTGAGACGAAGGACGTCGGTTGGTGCGATGCCGAGCACTCGCTTCAACTCGAACATCGCCTGCTCGGCTCGACCGAGTTGGAGCAGCCGGTCTGCATCGAGGCGCCGCGCTTCCACGGCCACGAGATCTCGATCGAGCGGCGGCGAGGCACCCTCTTCGACACGGGCGCGCAGCAGGTCGTGCTGACGATGGGCGGCCGCAAGGAGCTCCTCGAGAACGGTCAAATCGCGAACGGCCGCCAGCACTTCGCCAAACCGTGCTCGCACCTCCGACACCAGCAGTCGCTCGCGATCCGCTACGGACAGCTCGGCGGCCGTGACTTCGCGTTCAGCCACAGCAACGCGGCCGGAACGCCGAAACAGGTCGAGTGGCCACTCGACGCTGAGCATTGTTTGATTGTCGCTGCCCGCGGGTTCGCCGCGCAGCTCGGCAGAGATGGAGAGGTTCTTCCGCAAGCCGGCTTGAACCTGAATGCCGCGGGCAACATCCACGGTGGTCCTCGCGGCTCGCAGCGAAGGCTCCTGTGCGAGCGCTTGGGTGATCACGTCATCGAGCGAAAGGCCATTCAGCGGGTCAAGAAAGCCAGCAGTAGCCGCTTGCGGCGGTCCGACCGCTTGGGCAGCTGCTGCATGCGGGAGGAAGCAGAGCGCCAAGAGAGCGACTATCATTCGAGTGTTCATTGCACGCTCCCCTGGAAGTTCACAGAGCCCTGACCGGCGGGTCCGTTCCACTCAATGGCCATCTGCCAAGCGCCAGCCATGCCGAACTCGGCGGTCGCGGCGTACTGGCCAGCGACGTTTGTGGGCGTCACCTGTAAACCGCTGGACATCACCATGCCAGGCATGGACATGTTGCCGCTCGCACGGACGGTTCCGACGTCGACGAGCGTGTCGCTCGTGGCTCGCCGGAATTCGATCACGAAGGCGTTTCGACCCTGTCGGAAGGCCCCCGCCTCCGAACGCAGTACGATCTCGAGCTCGCCTGAGCGGAGTGTCTGGATCACGCCGGTGTCAGGGCGACCAAGCGGCGAGCCGCCATTCCGATCACCGAGACGCCACGCCGCGAAGGCACCGAGAACGACGAGGACGGCGACGATTGCGGCAATCGCCGCGCGACGTGACGCCGGTCGCCGTAGCGCATCCGGCAAGGCCTCGCCGTGGAGACCAAGCTGCTGCTCACGCAGCCAGAAGAAGATCACGGGCGTAACGATCAGCACATGGGCCAAGGACGACACCATGCCGCCGAGCACGGGGGTCGCCAACGGCTTCATGACTTCGGCGCCGACGCGTGTGCTCCACATGATGGGCAGCAGACCAGCGATCACCGTCGAGACGGTCATGACCTTCGGCCGCAGGCGGAGCAACGCGCCTTCTATCACGGCGTCCCTGAGCGCTGCGCGCGTCAGCGTTCCGCCCAACTCACGGCGCTTTCGCTCGACCGCCTCTTCCAAATAGATGACCATCACCACGCCGGTTTGCACGGCCGTCCCGAACAGCGCGATGAAGCCGACCCAGACCGCCACCGAAAAGTTGTAGCCAAGGAGCCAGAGCAGATAGACGCCACCGGTCAAGGCGAACGGCACGGCCAGGAGAACGTGCGCCGCTTCTGCAACGGAGTGATAGGTGAAGTACAGGAGCGTGAAGATGATGAGCAACACGATTGGCAGAACGACCTGGAGTCGTTGCCGAGCGCGCTCCTGGTTCTCCCACCGGCCGCTCCAATCAACGTAGTAGCCCGCCGGCAGCTTGACCTCCCGCGCAACCGCGACGCGTGCATCTTCGACGAATCCGCCAACGTCGCGCCCTTGGACGTTCAACAGGACCGTCGCCAGAAGCAAGCCGTTCTCTGAGGAAATCATCGCGGGGCCGCGGGCGTGCTGAATGTGGGCGACCTGACTGAGAGGCACCTGGGTGCCACTCGGGCCGGAAACCAGTACGCCTCCGAGCGCCTGTGGATCGGCTCGGTATTCCGGCGCGTATCGAACGCGCACCGGGAAACGCTCACGTCCCTCGATCGTCATCGTCAGCGTGGTCTCGCCAACCGCGTTTTCGACGACCTCCTGAATATCGCCGACACCGATGCCGTATCGCGCGGCGGCGGCGCGATCAACTGCGACGTTGAGGTACTGACCGCTCGTTACCTGCTCGGGGTACACGTTGCTGGCGCCTGGCACCGTTCGGATCACATCTGCGACCTTGCGCCCCAGCTCCTCGAGCACCTGCAGGTCGTTCCCGAAAATCTTCACGCCGACCTCCGACCGGATGCCCGTCGTCAACATGTCAATGCGGTTGATGATCGGCATCGTCCAGATATTGGAGACGCCGGGCAGCTGGACGGCGTGACTCATCTCGCCGCGCAGTCGATCGAGCGTCATGCCGGCGCGCCATTGCGCCCTGGGCTTCAGGTGCACGATGGTTTCGGTCATGTTCAGGGGTGCAGGGTCGGTGGACGTCTCGGCACGTGCAACCTTCGCCACGACGTACTCGACTTCGGGGAACTTCATCAGCGTGGCGTTCTGTCGCGCGGCGATCTGCGTGTTCTCCTCAAGCGAGATGCTCGGGTCCGCGATGGGCATGAACATCAGATCGCCTTCGTTCAGGGCGGGCATAAACTCGCTGCCGATGCGTGTAGCCAACGCGAGCGCCCCGACAAAGAGCAGTGCCGCTGTCCCGATCGTCAGCCGCCGATGTCGGAGCGCACCTTCGAGAGCCGGCTCGTAGACCCACCGCAACCCACGCATGACCAGGTTCGCCTCTTCCCCGTGGAACTTGCCGCCGAGCAGCAGGCTGCACAGCACCGGCACGAACGTGACGGCGATGACCGTGGCTGCCAGTATCGCGAACGTCTTGGTGAAGGCGAGCGGGTGAAACAGCTTGCCTTCCTGGCCCGTGAGCGCAAAGACCGGAATGAAGGCCAACAGAATGATGGCCATCGAAAAGAAGACTGGTCGTCCGACGAGCCGGGTCGATTCGCGCACGGTGTCCCAGACACGCGCGCGATCGCGAGGATCCACGCGACGTTGTTCCACGAATCGAAATGCGTTCTCCGTGACGACGATCCCGGCATCGACCAGGACGCCGATGGCGATGGCGATGCCGGCCAGGCTCATCATGTTGGAGGAGATCCCGGCGTAGTACATGCCGAGGAAGGACATCAGCACCGCCAGGGGCAGCGGCAGCGTGACGATTAGAATCGAGCGGAAGTGCATCAGAAAGATGACGTGCGCCAACGTCACCAGCGCGATCTCCTCGATCAGGGCGGTGCGCAGCGTGCCGACCGCTTGTTCGATGAGCTCGGACCGGTCGTAGAACGGCACGACTCTGACACCGGGCGGAAGGCCCGGTTCAATCTGGGCGATGCGTACCTTCACCGCGTCGATGACGGCTTTGGTGTTCACGCCCGTCCGCGCCACGACGACACCGCCGACCGCTTCGTGCGCGCCCTTCACCAGCGATGCGACTCTGAACGCGTCGCCAACCTGTACGTTCGCAACCTGCTCGACGTACACCGGCACGCCGTTCGCCGCGCCGACCACGATCCGCCTGACGTCATCGACGCCTTGGATCAGGCCGACACCGCGCACGATCAGCCATGCTCCGTTCGACTCGAGGACGTTGCCGCCCACGTTGCGATTGCTCTCACGAACTGCACTGACCACTGCACTGAGCGGGAGGTTGTAGACGCGGAGCCGATTCGGATCGACGTCAATCTGGTACTGCTGCACATGTCCGCCGACAGATGCCACTTCAGCGACGCCAGGCACCGAGTTGAGTTGGTAACGAATGAACCAGTCTTGCAGCGTGCGCAGGTCGCGCAACGAATGCGTGGGACTTTCAACGGTGTACCAGAACACATGGCCGACGCCCGTCGCGTCGGGACCGAGCGTCGGCACCACGCCGACTGGGAGCGTCTTACTCACCAGACTCATTCGCTCGAGTACGCGGGTTCGGGCGAAATACAGATCGATGTCGTCCTCGAATATCACGTAGATCATCGAGAACCCGAAGGCCGACTGTGAGCGGACCGCGCGCACTCCGGCGAGCCCCTGAAGGTTCGTCGTCAGCGGGTACGTGACCTGGTCCTCGACTTCCTGTGGGCTATGCCCCGGCCAGTCGGTGAAGACGATGACCTGGTTGTCGGAGAGATCCGGGATAGCATCGATCGGTGTGGCGCGGAGCGCCCACCAGCCCCAGCCGGCCAGACCGAGGTACAGCGCGATCACGATGAAGCGGTTCTTCAGTGCAACGTCTATGAGGCGATTGATCATGAGCCACAACACTCGTCATGTCGCACGCGTACGCGCGCGAACCTACGTGCTCGGACGTCATGCCCGAGCAGACACACGACGACTGTGAATGGCTAAACGAGGAAGACAGAGAGGAGGACGTGCCGCGGAACCGGCGGGCTATGGATCGGCGCGTCCGTTCGCCAGCCGTCGGTCACCATCGGTGACGGCGTGATCGCCGGCAGGACCACACCGACGCCGAGGACCGCTGCGGAGATCGTCGCGACAGCGGTTGGGTTCGACGAGTTCGACTGTTCGCGCTCGGAGGCGGCGCAGCATGCGTCTGCCTGCGCTTGCGTGATGAGGCGCCCTGATCCCGATTCGTCAGAGCGGCCCTTGTGCATCGGGCATTCGCTGCCCTCAGCGCAACAGGCCATCCGCGCTTCCGGAGTGGCGGCCCATCCCGTGCACACTGCCGCGTTCCCGGCGATCAGGCCGAGGCAGAGTAGAACTGCGGAGAGGCGATGTAGCAGACGCACTACCTCAAGGATGCTCGACCGACGTCTGCTTTGTCAAACGATTGCAGCCCGGCACATATAATCGAGAGGTGCGCAGGCTTGCAGCGATCCTGATGGTGGTCGTTTTCGCGTCTCTGAACGCGATCGACGGGATTTGCTGTCCTGACGGCTGCACACACGAGGAGGATGCCTCGTCCTCCTCGAGCACCCCGTCAACCGAAGGCGCCTGCGCGCTGTGTACAGGCGGCCTTAACAGCCCAACCCTCGAAGACGTATCGCCTGGTGTTCCGGTCATCTCGTACGTCACGCGACTTGCAGTGGTGAATCCGGATGATGTTCCACCAGACCCTCCTGAACATCCCCCGCGTTCCTGACGACTACTACCTTCTGACAGCCTGATAGCGGATAGAAAACCGTGCGGGAGCGCACGGCTTCGGAGAAGTGTATGCGGCAGCTGTTCATCGTCGGTGCAATCGTGTGTCTTCAGGCGGCCTCACTCGTTGCCCAGGATCGACTGGGCACCATCCGGGTCCAAGTCCGTGCGGACGACAAGCCGGTCGAGAAGGCGGAAGTGCTCGTGGCGGGACTGGCCAGCCAAACGGACGCATCGGGAACAGCACAGATCCAAGCTCCCGCCGGCGAGAGGGAGCTCACCGTGGCGAAGAGTGGCTACGTGACGACGACGGTGAAGGTGATCGTCACGCCTGGCGCGCAGCGGGATGTGACCGTCGACCTGCAGCTCGAGCCAACGCTTGAAGAGACCGTGACGGTCGTCGCGACGACACGGACGAACAAGCGACTCGAAGACCAACCTATGCGCGTCGAAGTCCTGGCTCGCGAGGAAGTCGAAGAAAAAATGCTCATGACGCCAGGTGACATCGTCATGATGTTGAACGAAATGGGCGGCATGCGAGTGCAGGCCACGTCGCCGTCGCTCGGCGCCGCCAGCGTCCGGATTCAGGGCATGCGCGGGCGGTACACGCGTGTGTTGTCGGACGGGCTCCCGCTCTTCGGTGAAGTCGGTGGGCTGGGACTGCTCCAGATCCCTCCGATGGATCTCGGCCAGGTTGAAGTCGTGAAGGGGGTCGCGTCTGCGCTCTATGGTGCTGGTGCGATGGGCGGCGTCATCAACCTGCTGTCACGCCGTCCCACGGCGGAACCCGAACGCGAGTTTCTGCTCAATCGCTCGACACGCGGCGCCACCGATGCGGTTGCGTTCCTGGCCTCGCCGTTTTCGAGCGGCTGGAGCGCGTCGCTGCTGGGTGGCGGGCACTGGCAGGAGATCAACGACGTCAACGATGATGCCTGGGCCGACCTTCCCGGATACAGCCGCGCGGTGGTGCGCCCAAGGGTGTTCTGGAATGGGCGCGACGGTCGCTCGTTCTTCGCGACTGCCGGATTCACGTACGAAGATCGCGACGGTGGCACGCCAAACGGTTCGGTTCTTCCCGCGACGGGTGCTCCGTACGTGGAGGCACTCGAAACGCGTCGATACGACGCTGGCGCGTTCGGCCAGTTCCTATTTCAGAATCGCTATGTCGTCACCGCGCGAGCTGCTGTCGCGCGTCAGAGCCACGATCATCAGTTCGGCGAGGTGCTTGAGCGGGACCGCCACGACACGGCCTTTGGGGAGGTCGCCGTCCGTGGCACGGCCGGTCGTCAGACGTGGGTCGGCGGCGCCGCGATCGAACGTGACGCATACACGCCGCGCGACGTCCGCCGATTCGAGTACGCCTTCGTGGTTCCGGGCGTATTTGGGCAATACGACTTCACGCTCACACCGGCAGTGTCCCTCTCGGCGAGCGGTCGAGTGGACTTTCACAACGAGTACGGCACGTTCTTCAGCCCGCGGATCTCGATCCTTACACGCGCTGGAGGATGGACGACCCGCGCCTCAGTAGGAACGGGATTCTTTGCGTCGACGCCACTGACGGAAGAAACCGAAGCCGCCGGTCTGACGCGCCTGCAGATTAGAGGCCCGCTGGAAGCCGAACGCGGGTTGAGCGCATCGTTCGACGTCACGCGGACAGATGGCCCTTTGTCCTACACCGCCACGTTGTTCGCGTCTCGGATAGAGGATCCTGTTCACGTCGAACGCTCACCAGCGTACGTGCTCAGCAATCTAGATGACCCGACGACGAACGTTGGGGCAGAACTCCTCGGCACGTTCAGAAAAGAACCGTTTTCGGTCACTGCGACCTACACATACGTTCATGCGCGCGAAACCGTTGGTGGCGTCGACCGCGACGTTCCACAAACACCACGTCACAGCGCAGGCATCGTCGGCATGTGGGAAGTCGAGGATGTCGGCCGCGTCGGTTCGGAGTGGTACTACACGGGGCAGCAGGCGCTGGAAGAGAACCCGTATCGCACCGTCAGTGAGCCGTACATGATCGTTGGCGTGCTCGCAGAATGGCAGTTCGGAAATTTCCGGCTATTCGTCAACGGCGAGAATCTCACCGGAGTCCGTCAGACCAAGTGGGATCCACTGCTGCGGCCAACGCGCGCCGCGGATGGTCGATGGACCGTCGATGCGTGGGCTCCGTTAGATGGACGCACCATTAATGGAGGGATTCGAATTCGCTTCTGACGTTCGACGCTACCGAGTGGAGTGCGTCATCCTCTGCTAGAGGACACGAACACGTTCTGCTTAGAAAGTTCGATAGTGGAATCACCCTATGCTGTAAGTTGTTGAAAACAGAGGGGAAATTCTGTGGCTGGGAGGCAGGGATTCGAACCCCCGATACCGTGGTCCAGTCACCATCCAATCCCAGCTTTTTCGTCCTCCGACGCTGACCGTTGTCACAAATCAATCGAGTAATCAGTCTTCTATTCATGACGATGCGATCGATTGCTCTCTTTGCTCACCTGCTGGGGATGTTGGCGCTTTTCGCTGGGCTCGCCATCGAGTGGCTCTGCGTCGAACGGTTGCGCGCGCCTGATGAGCCGGGACCGCCAATGTTTACCATCAGCGTCCTCGAGCGACTGCCTCGAGTTACAGGAATCGCTGTTGCGTTGATTCTTCTCTCGGGGATACCGCTGGCTGCGCGGATCGGGGTTCTCCGCGCCGCATTCGTCGGCGTGTCATTCGCCGGGATGGTGCTCATGGCCGCGCTCGGCGGCATCGCACTGCGTCCGCTGGTGCGCGCCCTGAAAGAACGTCGCCGAACTGGAGCTGACCCCGTGACAGAGCTGCG
Source organism: Acidobacteriota bacterium (assembly GCA_046726375.1). Lineage (GTDB taxonomy): Bacteria > Acidobacteriota > Vicinamibacteria > Vicinamibacterales > UBA2999 > DASPWV01. The sequence goes on along the minus strand of JBKPAJ010000085.1, from coordinate 12,613 downwards.
TCAGCTTGCGTCACGTCCATTCCTTCGCGCGTCGCTTCGTATCCGCGTCTGGATCGCATTGGCCATCGTGTACCTGATGGTGGCGAAGCCGGATCTCTTCGAATGCACAGTCATTCTTGCGATCGCACTCTCGGTCGCCGTCGTCGGAAACATGGCCAGCGGACGCTCGTCGGCAACCACGTTGTCCCCGGAGGACGCCGCCAAACACGGGGCACGCACCATCGGAGAGTCGCAATCGTCCTGATCACAGGTGCTCCCCGGCTACGTCGGAGGTCTCTTATGAGAGGTGGGCAGCATGGGTCCAATCCCCACAAATCAACGACTTGAGTCCGGCAGCTGCTCGTTCTACGGCCACCACTGGTATGTCGACCCGGTGATCGACTGACGGTCATCGCTATGACCAACACCGCGTGGAAGGGACGGTGGGCGGATTTGTCGGCGAGCTGAAGGAGACCATCTATGGCGGATACGCCTTCTGTCTGCCGAAGCGGCACAGGCACTCGACGGGATAAAGCGGCCATCAACAGGTCGGACTAGTCGCGCTCAAGTCCACCGTTTGACCGCGTCGAGAGTATCGGTGGGCCGGGTATTGAAAGCGATCTTCGCCTGCGGCGCATACTCATGAACGACGTTCACGAGCTTCTCGAAGATCTGAAAGTATTTCGGATTCGCCCGGATGCCCGCTCCGATCACCACACATTGGTACTTCTTCGCGCGCAGACGCTCACGAACGACGTCCTCAGCTGTTTCCCCGAGATCCACGAGGCACGCGTCCGGTTCGTATCCTTCCGCCTGAAGGCGATCTTCCTCGGCCTTGAGCCCGCCCAGAACTTTTTCGGCGGTGAGATTCATCGCAGCGAGCTCGGGTGAGGAGAAGTCGAGGAGCTTGGGATCGAATCCGATGATCAGGACGCTTCGGCTCATGCTAGCTCTCCCTGTTTCTTTTCACCGGCACCATTAGATGATTGTCACCGCGCGCCCCACCCGCTTGATCGCGTTCTTGAGTACGCCCGGGATCGAGTTCTTGCACTAAAAGTGCGCGGACTGCGCACGCCATTATCGACGAGTGGGCACCGGCAGCAGGAAGACTAACCCGACGAGGCGCCAGACGTTCAAACGAATCAGGTTCTTCTGGTTTGTGAGCAGCCGCCGCAGCGATTCCGAACTGACGAGCGACAGCGTCAGGCCAGCGATCACGACCAGCAGAGCCACACCGACGGGCGGAGCTGGCGTCGAATCAGGTTGAAGAAAAACGCCGCGTGCAGCGAGCACCGCCGCCAAGGTCGCCCAGGCTGCGAACACCGCCCCGCCGATGGCCGCGATGGCGGCCTCGCGGGGGGACCGGTGTTCCCGCCAGATCACGAAGAACAGCGCAACAACGACCAGCGCCGCAGGACCGACGATCAGCCCGGCGATCACGGTACGTAGACCTGGCGCATGTACGGCCGCTGAATCACCACGCCGACCACTCAAAACTTCTTCTGTGCCGGCGGCATCACTTCTCTGTTCCGTCATGTCTCGATCCCCGCAAGACCTGAGAGTCATTCCATCGTAATGAGCGACACTCGCTCGCGTCTTGAACGAACTGGCTGACTTTGCAGGTCGCGTTCAGAATCGGTCAGGTCAACGCCTGATCATTTTCGAGAACGCGGCGCGCGTAATCTCGAACTGATGTCATTGCCATGGGGAATGACCTGAGGATCGCGGTCATGTCGATCACATCTCCGGCAGCGTAGCAGCGGCTCAGGCCCGCAAGAGAGCGCTGCAACGAATCCGGCGCGTTCTGTTGCTGCTCTGTGAGCGCTTCCTCAGAAACAAATTCCAGCTGAAATCGTCGACCGCTGATTTCCTCAAAAATCCGGACGGTATCAAGGGGGCTTATCGCCTCCGGACCGCCTAGCTCGAATGTTGCGTTGCGCGCCAGCGGCGTGCCGAGAGAGATCACGGCGAAGCGCGCGACGTCGCACATCGAAACCCAACTAATCGGGTTGTGACCAAGACCATAGATCCGTGCGTGGCCATTACGGAAATCAAAACCGGCGATCGGATTCAGCCAGACCTCCATCAGAAACGTTGGCCGGAGAATCGTGTAGGCCAGTCGGCTGTGTTTCAGGCGCTGCTCGACGGCTCGTTTCGCGTTTCGAAAGGGAAAGTCCCGGTCGATACGCTTCGAAAACGAGAAATAAACAAACGAGGGAACTCCGGCGGCGTTGGCTGCATCGACAAGATCAATTTGCCCGGTGCCATCGACGTTCTCGACTGTGTCACCTTCCTGGCTCGATACCATCATCGATGCCGTCGAGATTACTGTCTCGATTCCCCGACAGGCTTCATCTAGCGAACGCCGATTTCTGAGATCGCCGTGGATGAGTTCTACGCCGATGCGCGCGAGATTTGCCAGCCGGTCCGCGTTCGCCGTCGGACGCACGAGCGCACGAACGGCTTGCCCAGCGGAACGGAGTTGGCGGCAGATCTCGCCGCCTAAGCCAACTGGGCCGGTTGCCCCCACTACCAGGTACATCTATCTCTCCTCATCCGTAAGCTCTGTCGGCCACGGACGGCGCTGAGACAAGTATTCGATTGCCTGGCTCGCTCGGCGAGCATCCGGCTGTCATGTTCGCATGCGGCCGCTGTTAGATCTGCTGAACGAGCGCCCCACTCGCGACTACGACATGTCGTTTGACTCCGAAGCGATGATTCAGTCGGATCTCACCGATCCCCACAAATTCCACCCTCCCCATGGTCGGTTCTATCTGGCCAAGTAAGTGAACGGAATAAAGAACCGACCGTTCGAGTACCGCTCCAAAGAACCAGGGTCCTGACGCGCCGACCCGCTCGCTGTGAGCCGGCGAGCGCAAGGACTGGCCTTATCGAGACCGGAACGAAGCAGAGATAAACGTGCCGAGAACGTGGCAGAGGTAACCACGCAACGCATCTAGCTGACGGGGCTCCCGCCCGCGCGCGAGCACGGGAATGGCTCGAGGCCGGCCGATCGCGGAAGCGCGCTCAGATGGGCAACATCCTACGAGATCACATTAGGGAGACGGCATGAGTTCGAAGACAACGCCCAAGGCACAGAACAGAGTGCTGCTGGCACTCGGCACCCTAGTCCTGACCGCGCTCGCGGCGATCGGAATCGGAGCGCAGACGGATGGACCCAATGGCGCCGATCGCGAGCCGAACTTTCACTCGCTGCGGAGACGGGGCGACATCAAGTTCCTGCCCGCGCCGCTGCAGGATCGGCTAGTTGAACTGGCCCGGCGGCCACATTCGTACCTGCCTCGCACGGTCTTCAGCGAGGCAGACGAGCCCAGCCAGCTGATTGGGTACTACCTGCTCGACACGACGGGATTCCTGCCGAATGTGTTCACGAGCATCGTTCCCGGCATCAATGACAATGGTGTGATCCCGACGGGCGCCAACTTCGCCAACGGCGGACTTCCGACGCTGGGGGCCGTGCGCATGACGCTGGAGCCGAAGCCCGGCCTCCCGACCAATCCCGACGATCCGCGCGCGTTTATCGACATGTTCACCGACATCTCGGGCCTGTTCGTCATCAACAACGAGTCCGGCTGGTACGAAGGATGGCTGATGTGGGACCTGCGCGTACCGGCCGTCGCGGCGCCGCTCGCCGACGGCGGCGCGCGTTTCGGGACGATGACACCGGCCGACGCGGCGGCTCTGGCCGCGATGGGCACCAGTAACAACGTGCCGGGCCACCTCTTCACGCTGGACGGCAACGCGGTGCGCTTTTCGAGCGCAGACGGAACGATTTCGGGCAACACGGTGGGGTTTTCGGTGAGCATCGGTACGTTCAATGCGCAGCAACAGAGCGACGTGCACGCGTATTGGGAGTTCAACCGGGGCACCAACTGGGTATTCCCGCACTACGAGCTGCCCTTCACTGGTGGATTGCCGGGTACGTTCCCCGGACTGCAGTACCAACTTCAGTCGGTGATTCCGGGATCGGGCCCGTTCGGCGTGCAGAACACGGCGGCCACGCACGGTGACGACCCCAACAATCCTCGCGATCCCGACCGTTTCGAACCGGTCAGCTCGGGACAGACCGAGACGCGCAATCGTTTTATCCCTAGCGGACTGACCGCCGAAATCTTCCGGAACGTTTTCACGCGGCCAGCCTCGTTCTTGCCCGGCGTAACGAACGTCGGCGAGCGGTTGCAGCGCGCCTATGCGATCGAAGTCGCCCGCGTCGATCAGAATGGCGACGGCGCACTCTCGTTCGCGGAAGCGGACGTGGAGGGGTTCTCTGACGGATTGCCGAACACACGGCTCTACCTCTCGCCGAGGTCCTTCAACCGATTCTTCGTGACGCGCGAGATTAACGATGGGTTGCTGGCGCCGCGATTTGAACCGAGCCAGCGGGCGTGGGTGCTGAGCGGGTTCCTGACGCTGCTGCAGCCCGCCGTACGTGCCTCGGTTCCGCAAGATGCCGACCTTCGCTGAGCCGCTGCCGCTGGCCGGGCGCGTGCCACATTTGAGCCCCATCTCTTTCCGCGCGACGCCCGGAGCCCCGTCGCGCGGGTTTTTGAGTGCGATTAGCGGCTGCCGGCTCCATCGCCGTAACGGATCCGCGGCGGCGCAATGTGGCCGGCCTCATGCCCTCGGTTGACTGATCATTTCGTGCGATCAACTGATCTCTGTCGATCGATTGTACCCAAGCGACGAGTGGTGCTCCTGGACGAGTGTGCGATTGCTCGCGCCCGTCCGACCCCACGATCCGGCGCATCTCGGAAGCAGCAGTTTGGAAGACCGCTGTTGCTCGCCCGCCACGTCGCCGTGCCGTCGTGCCGATTGGCGGTCGCGTGTTGCTAAGAAAGGGACACGCGCGTCACGGGCGAATCCGCTGACAGTCAATGGCTTGCGCACTCGGTTGCACACGGAAAAGACCGCTGCCTTCTGACACGGTTGTCCAGATCGTGCGTCGAGCGCGTCGGGCACCTCGTGAGCGCCTGAAGGGGACAATTTCAGGGACAACCCAAGGGACAGTGACCTTCCCGTAACTGGTAACGTCATCTATACTTAGGTTCTCGACACGGTGAGGTGGCCGAGAGGCTGAAGGCGGCGGTTTGCTAAGGCTGCCGGGAATCACAGACACGGGCCTGAAATCGACGATTTCAGGCCCGTTTTTTGTTGGACACTGGTCGGCGTTGGCTGCCGGATGATGGCTTCTGGACCTCGTTTGGGCACACCGGTGGGCACACTGCAGCCCGATGCCGCGAAGGAACTGAATGGAGAAGACACACAGGAAGTAAGTCAGCGATGAGCAGGCCGCCGCACTGCTACTCGGACGTCGAAACCTGCGTGGAGGACACGCTTCAGCGCCTCGGCCGGCGCATCGTCCTCGGTACGCCGCTTGGCCTCGGCAAAGCGAATCACCTGGTCAATGAGTTCTTTCGGCGGGCCCGCGAGGATTCGCGCATCGACCTGCGGATCTTCACCGCGCTCACGCTGGGCCGCCCGCGCTGGACGAACGATCTCGAGCGACGGTTCGTCGAGCCGCTCGCGGAGCGGCTCTTCGGCGGGTACCCGGAACTCGAATACGTCGATGCCCTCAGACGCGGAGAACTGCCCGACAACATCCGGGTGACGGAGTTCTACTTTCAGCCGGGCAGTCTGCTCCGCAGCCCCCTCGCCCAGCGGATGTACGTGAGCAGCAACTACACGCACGTCGTCCGCGACCTCCTGGATGCGGGGATCAACGCCCTCGCTCAACTGGTCGGCGTGGAGCGCGAGAATGCCGCGACGCGGTACAGCCTGAGCTGCAATTCGGACCTCACGCTCGACCTCGTGCCGAAGCTCCGCGAGGCGGAGCGCAGCGGCCGGCGAATCGCGCTGCTCGCACAGGTGAATCGGCAGTTGCCGTTCATGTATGGCGACGCGGATGTGGCGCCGGATTATTTCCACGCCATTCTTGACGATCCTCGGTATGAGTTTCCGCTGTTTGGCGTGCCTAACCGCGCCGTTGACGCCGCCGAGTACCTCGTGGCGCTCCACGTCAGCGCCCTGGTGCGGGATGGCGGAACGATCCAGATCGGCATCGGCGCGCTGGGACAGGCGATCACATATCTGCTGAAGCTGCGGCACGAACGAAACGATCTCTATCGCGGCCTCCTAGATCGTGCCGGTGTGCTGCAGCGGTCCGGCGATGTCATCGAGCGGCTCGGCGGAACCAGGCCGTTCGAACGCGGGCTCTACGCCTCATCGGAGATGCTCGTCGACGGTTTCATCGAGCTCTATCGCAGCGGCATCCTGGCACGGAAGGTCTACGATGATCCCGGCCTGCAGCGCTCGCTGAACGAAGGACGGACCGAGCAGGAGCCGGCGACTGGTGGGCACTTCGCGCATGCGTGCTTCTTGCTCGGGCCCCGTAGCTTCTATGACGCCCTTCGCCAAATGGATCGTGCCGAGCGCGAACAGATCTGCATGACCGGCATTTCCTATGTGAACCAGTTGTACGGTCAGGAGGAGCTCAAGCGCTTGCAGCGGCAACATGCGCGATTCATCAACACCGGGCTCGTCGTGACGCTCTCCGGCGCCGTGGCGTCCGATGCGCTGGAAGACGGGCGGGTGGTCAGCGGTGTCGGCGGTCAATACAACTTCGTCACGATGGCCCACGCGCTCGAAGACGGCCGTTCCATCCTGATGATCAGGGCGACAAAAGAGGAGGAAGGCGAGACTCAGTCGAACGTCCGCTGGAGCTACGCCCATACGACGATCCCGCGCCATCTCCGGGATGTCGTGGTGACCGAGTATGGGATTGCGGACCTCCGGGGGCGCAGCGATGAGGAAGTCGCGACGGCACTCATCGAAATTGCGGAGGCGCGGTATCAGGACGAGCTCCTGGGCGCAGCGAAGAGGGCGGGGAAAGTCTCTGAGGACTATCGGATCCCGGATCGTGCCCGGGTCAATCGCCGGGAGCGGTTGGACGAGATCCTCGCTCCCTATCGCGGGCGGGGGTTGTTCCACGAGTTTCCGTTCGGAACAGACCTGACCAGAGAGGAAGTTGTACTCAAGAGGGCGCTGACTTCACTGAAGCGCATGCTGAAAGGGCAGGAGCTTCATTTCCCTGGACCTGACGAGATCCGCAAAGTCGTGGCGATCCCCGAGAGCGCTCGGCCATACCTCGAGCGCATGGGCCTGAACGATCCGCAGGGCGCGAAGGAGGTGCTGCTGCAACGGGCGGTCGTCTACGCGCTCGCATCGATCGAAGCGCTGTGAGACATCGCAAGCACGACTAAACACCTCGAGCAGTCTGAATGGTACTGGCAGCGGGCAGGATCGTAGGGGTAGGACGTGAGCGGGACATCAATCGTCACGATCGACAGCCCGAACTGGCCGCAGGGGACTGCTTCGGCGCGCCGACGACCGATATTCGTACAGCAGTGTCTAGGAACGCACCGGTCTTTGAGACCGCCGTCTTCCTCGAAAACGGTTGCGTTCCGCCTGACGACCTTTCCGCGCTCGGTAGTCAGCACAGGTACTCCCCCTACGCGAAGGCGACGTTCCGCAAGGAACGCCGTTGAACATCCGCCTGTCGAGCAAGGACCTGGAGGCGATTCAGAAGCGAGCGCTCGCGGAGGGCTTGCCGTATCAGACGCTGATCTCGCGCCTGCTGCGCAAGTACGCCTCCGGCCGCCTTAAGGAAGTCTAGAGGAGCCACGGCTGGCTCGACGCAGGTTAAGGAATGGGAATCAATGGGTTGATGGTTTCCAGTTCATCACAAGTGTGATCGGTCGCGGTTGGACTCTGGTTCCACGTTGATCAGGAACCGGCCGTCCGGCGAGACGTCGTACTGGTGCCCATATCCGATCACATTCACGCCGCCACCCACACGTCGCGTCTTGAACAGGGCGACTGGCGCGTCGGCCGAAAGCGTCATCGGCGTATGAATCGGAACCGCCATCATCGTGGCGTCGGGCGCGATGTAATAGAGTTCGCTCCCGTCTCGAGACCACCGCGCATACACGCCGCCGGCCGTGGAGATCGGAATCGGGACGCCAGGACCGCGAAACGGCCGCACATAGATTTCGAATCGCCCGCTCTCGTTGGATTGATACGCGATCCAGCGTCGTCATGACATGGGCATCAATAGTGCGCTCAAGGGCATCACCGTCCTCACCCAACACGCACTCTACGAGCTCCGCCCGGTGAATGCGCGGCCCGGCGCCCTCATCAGCCTGACCAAGAGGCGAAACTCCGTTGCTGTCAGCGGTACCTCGCGTTCGCCAAGGAAGACTTGACGTGTGTCGAGATTGATTGACAGTTCACGATGGCGCAAGACGGGAGCTGCCGGCGATTGGGCACGTCGAAGGACCGCGCGAACGCGGCGTACGAACTCCCGTGGGCTGACGGCTTCGTGACATAGTCGTCGGCGCCCACGTCGAAACCGTGCACGCGGTCGTCCTCCGTCGTGCGCGCCGTCAACATAATGATGGGCACCTGGCGGCCAGACTCGCGAAGAGCTCGACAGATCTCGATGCCGTTCTGCGCGGGCTCTTTCACTGGAATAGTTCGCCACGCCAAACGATGCGATGAGCAGCGACACTGCGACAACGGCGTGGAACCACGAATCCTTCATAGGGATGCGCACGGCGCCGGCGGTGTTTCTCTTGACAGTCCCTGCAACCCACTGATAATGGAGCCCGACCTGCCTTTGCAGCCTGACTCCGGATCCCGCGTCGGTAGATATGAGCTCCTCGAAAAGATCGGGGCGGGGGGCATGGGTGAAGTGTTCCGCGCGCGCGATCACGATCTGCATCGCGACGTGGCCATCAAGTTCCTGCCCGAGCGGTTCGCCTCGAACGCCGAGCGCCTCGCGCGCTTTGCGCAGGAGGCGCGAACCGCCTCATCCCTCAACCATCCGAACATCGTCACGATCCATGAGATCGGTAACAGAGAGGGATGCCCATACATCGTCATGGAGTACGTGGACGGCGAGACGCTGCGGAGATCGCTTCAGCGCGGAAAGCTGCTGCCCGCAAAGCAGGTGCTGGGCATCGGCGCGCAGCTCGCCGACGGCTTGGCGAAGGCGCACGCAGCGGGTGTGGTGCATCGCGATCTGAAGCCCGAAAACGTGATGATTACGAAGGATGGCTTCGCGAAGATCCTCGACTTCGGACTGGCAAAGCTGCGTGTCGAGGCGGAGGATGGCATTGTCTCGGAGGCGATGACCGAACTCTCGCCGAATACGGCGGTCGGTGTTCTGCTCGGGACGGCTGGTTACATGGCGCCCGAGCAGCTGCGGGGGTTGCCGGCGGATTATCGTTCCGACCAGTTCGCGCTCGGCGCGATACTCTACGAGCTGACGACCGGCCGGAGGGCCTTCCAGCGCGAATCGATGGTGCAGACGCTCTCGGCCATCATCGAGGATGACCCCCGGCCGATCGCGGAACTCAATGCGTCGTTCCCGGCACCGGCCCGCTGGCCCATCGAACGCTGCCTTTCGAAAGAGCCTGAAAAGCGCTATGCATCCACACTGGATCTGGCGCACGAACTGCGCGGGATCCGCGAACGCATTGGCGAGGCGAGTACCTCCGGGATCGAACCGGGCGTACTCACGCCTCCTCGGCGCTCCCGCTGGCTGCACTTCACCATCGGGGTGGCTGTCATTCTCGTCGCCCTGTTCCTCAGCCCGGCAGTCAGGAATGCCCTTTGGTCGTGGTCACGGCCGGCGCCGCTTGCCCGCGAAGTGCGCCTCGCGGTTTTGTTCAACGACACTGCCCTTGCGTCGGCGGATCGGGAACGCCTGGTCGGCCTGCTCGACTACGTGGCGATCCGTCTTGCCGATCTGAACCGCTTCCGAGCTTCGTTTTCCGTCGTACCGGTATCGGAGCTGCGCGAGGGCCTTGTGCGCGCCCCGGGCGAGGCGAAGCGCAGGACTGGTGCTAACCTCGCCGTGACTCTCGCAGTGCACCGCGCCGACCGCTCGCTTGTGCTGTCTGCCACGCTCGAGGACACGGAGCGCCTCCGGGTCATCGGTGGCGATCAGAAGAGTTTTTTGGTCGACGAGTTTTCCGCGGAGGATGCCGTTGATTTGATTGTCGACGTCCTGCGCGTCGAGTTGCAGTCGGCGGAACGATCCACATGGACGGTCGCGACCAGTGGCGTCGTCGAGGCACGAGCTGCGTTTGCAAAGGGGCTGACGCAGACGCCATACCAGATTGCCCAGAGCGCGCTCGAGAAACACGATCAGGAACAGAGTCTTCAGGCGGCCATCGATTATTTCAATCGCGCGATCGAGCTCGACCCGCGCTATGCGGACGCGTACGCAAAGCTCGGAGAGGCCTATCTGCTGCTCTATCGCCTGACGAACCGCCCGGCGCACATTGCGCTGGCGGCGCAGAACGCCGCCAGAGCGCGCGAACTGGACGACACGCGCCCGTCCACGTGGATCACGCTCGGCATGATCGACGCGCAGAGAGGTGCTTTCGCCGAAGCGGAACGGAGTTTTCACAACGCCATCGACCGCGGGCCACGCACCAGCCTCGCGTATCGCGAACTCGGGCGCGTGCAGATGCGGCAGGGACAAACCGACCAGGCGGAGGCAAGCTACCGGAAGGCTGTTGAGCTCGAGCCCGAAGCGTGGCCCAACTACAACGCTCTGGGCGCGTTCCTGTCCGCCTCGAATCGCGTTGCCGAGGCCGAACAGGCTTTGCGTCTCGCGACGAACAAAGCGCCCGATAACGCGCGCGTGTGGTCGAACCTCGGGGCGCACTATTTTCTTCAGGGCAGATTCGACGAGGCCGAGCAGGCCCTGGAGCGCGCGAACGGCCTGTACGAGTACGGGCCGGCATTGTCCAATCTAGCCACAATCAAATTCCGTGTGCGCCGAGAGTACTCGGAAGCGGCACGCCTGTTTGAACGCGCAGTGAAGGCTGCGCCGCGGGACTATCGCGTTTGGCAGAATCTCGCCGCCGCGTACTACTGGGCGCCGGGCGAGCGCGATCGTGCGGCCGACGCCCAGAAGAACGCCATGACGATCCTCGAGGAGGCGCGTCGGGTCGATCCGGACAACGCCGACCTGATCGCGAGGCTTGCCGACGGTTACGCAATGCTCGGGGACGCTGATCAAGCGCGAACCCTGATCGTCCGCGCCGTCACGCTTGCGCCGTCGAACGGCGAGGTGGCGCGGACAGCCGCCGGCGTATACGAAACGCTCGGCGATCGCGACCGGGCGTTGCAACACGTCTCCGCGGCGTTACAGGCAGGTGTGTCGCCATTCGACTTCGAAAGCGGCCCGACGTTTGCCGAACTGGTGAAGGATTCACGCTACCCCACGCTCACGAAACGAAGATAACCCGGCAATCAAGCGAACTTCCCGACACTGGAGGTGAGGGATGGCAGGAAACACCATGGAAGCCCCGGTCGACGCACGCGTGATTGAAACTCCCCATGGATTCAAGGTCCTCCCGAAGGATGTTTTCAAACGCTCGGGCGATACATTTACTCTTCTGAACATCAGCGGCAGCACCGTCCGCGTCAGCTTTCCTGTCCTGCCGACGGATCCTCCGAAAGACGATATCGCGCCGGGTTTCAGTAAGGAATTCAGAATTCTCAATACACCACCTGGCGTTTACCAATACTGGGTGGAAGTCGCCCTGTCGGATCGGACGAGAGCCTTCACGCTGCGGGCCAGCGGCGGGTCGGATCCGCAAATCATCATCGACTTCTGATTTTCAGGCGTAGCACCGCTCACGCGACAGTCGGCGTGGAGGCGAGTGCGACGGGTAGCAAACGTCGCGGGCGTCGCCACGGCGTGCACATCCTGCGGCATATTTCGTAGGCGTCCGGGTTGGCCACCGCCGCAGGCACCCAGGCCGATACGCAAACCTTTATCAGATCGGCGCCCGCGGCGACGTTGTCCCGGACTCGCCGGCGGAACGCTTCCGTCCGCCGAAAACTCCGATGCCGCCGAACTCGCAGATACCATTCTGGGTACCCGCCCAGAGGCCACCGGTCAGGATGCGCGGCCCGTCCGTCGAACCGGACGCAATGGCGTCGCGAAGCCTGAGGACGGCGTCGGATGTGGCGCCGAGATCAACAAGCGTCGTGAATCCCGCGTGAAGCGCTGCCATCGCGCTGTCAGCCGGCTGACCGCCGATCTGTAGGTGAACGTGAGCGTCGACGAGGCCTGGCAGAAGCGTCGCGCGACCGAGATCGACGGCCGTGCGTGTGAACTTGCGATCGAACCGGCCGCCGGGGACGATTCGCGTGATCTTCGCGTTCTTGACGAGAATTGCAACCGCTCCGCGCATTTCGTCAGAGGCAGGATCCAACCAATTCGACGCTCGCACCTCGACGTCGGCCACGATCTCCCGGCCTGCATGCCCGCCCGACTCGAGAGCGGCGACGACGAGGATTGCGCACGCTACGGCACTAATTTGTCGGTTCGTAAATGTTCATCATGCCTGCGCATACTCGTGACTGAGGCTTCTTCGCATCGGCCCGTCGGGTCGAGTACCACAGCTACCATGCGACGGTTGGACGGTGGACCTGTCTGCGCAAGAGCAACGACGTCTGCTTGCACTCGGTTATCAAGGATAATTGGGTTGCGACTGGAGGAAGGCGCATGCTGGCAGAAGTTGCCGTCACA
>JBKPAJ010000084.1:0-53805 GCA_046726375.1 Acidobacteriota bacterium | reverse complement strand
GGCGGCGAGCATACGCTCAAAGCGGGCGGCGGGGTGAGCTTCAACGAGATGCCCCCGCGCACGACGTTCAGCTCGGGCACGTTCCAGTTCCGCGGTGACGCTCCTTACAATCCCGCGGACTCTTCCACACACCCGTTCCAGTTCACAGTGACGGTGGGCCCTCCAACCGACTGGGGCTATGAGGTGTTCTCGCGCGACCGCCGCGGCTACTTCTTTGTCGAAGATCGGTGGCGCCTGAACAGCGCGGTCACCCTCAATCTCGGATTGCGGTACGACCATCAGTCGCAGACGCCCAACAGCAAGGACGACTTTGGCCCGCGCGTGGGCTTTGCCTGGGATCCGCGCAGCAACGGCCGCACCGTTATCCGTGGCGGCGTCGGGAAATTCTACGCCTATCCGCCCGTGGTGCTCGATCTGACGCTGCAGCAGAACGCCGTGCGGACGCCGTTCCCGAGCATCGTCGTCAATCAGTCGCATCCGCTCGCGAGCGTCGTTCTCGTTCCCGACGTGATCACCGACTCGGAGGGAAATCTTGGCGTCGCGCAGCTGAGCGCGGCCGGTCAGAATGCGCTGCGGCAGTTACGCGATCAGATTCTCGCCGGCACCACCTTCAATCCCAACCCGTGGCTGGACAGCGACGATCGGCAATTGCCATACACGTGGTCGTGGAGCGTGGGCGTCAACCATGAGATCTTTGCCAACGCGGCCGTTGCCGCGGACTATGTGGCGAACGTCTCGCACGATCAGCTGGGTGTCATCGACCTGAACGAACCCGTGAATGGCAGGCGGCCGGGGATCGGCGTCATCGACCCGAGCGGCGAGCTGATCCCGCCAGAGGCTCGGAACACCAACTTTGCGCGCGTGCTGCAGGCGCAGACCAGTTCGTTGTTCAACGGTGATTACAAGTCGCTGCAACTCTCCTTCCTCAAACGGATGGCGAATCGCTGGAGTGGCCGTCTGGCGTACACCGTGCAGAAGAGCAACTACGTCGGTCTCGGCAACCCAGACGCCCGGCGTGTGTGGCTGGACAACGATCCACGCGTCGATTACGGCCGCTTCGCCTCGGATCGCATGCACGTTCTTGCCGCGAGCGGCACCGTCAACGTATGGAAATCGCTGAACATCGCGACCGTCGTCAGCGCCATTTCGGGCTCGCCGATCAACGAAACGATCGGCAGCGATGCCAATGGCGACAACGACACCAACGATCGGCCGATTCGCGGCATTGACGATACCATCCGGCCAATCCAGTCCGAGGTCGACGGCGCGGGGCGCGCCGTGATCAACGGTCTCGAGGGACCGGGCTCGTTCCTGGTCGACCTGTCGTTCCGTTACCAGTTGCCGCTGGGAAGAGGATTGGACAGCCTCGACCTGTTCTACGACATTTTCAACGTCACCAATCGGACGAACTTTGTTGCGCCAACGGGCAACCGGTCCTCCTCGACCTTCATGATCCCGACCGCGGCGCAATTCCCGCGGCAGATGCAGTTCGGGATCAGGGTGCGCTTCTAACGAAGCGGGTGCGGAAGGTGCGATAAGTGCGGAGGGTGCGGTGCGGTGGTCGGGTGCGTGGGTGCACGGGCGCGGTGCTCAAGTGCACCAGTGTGCCGCACCTTGCGCACCTGTGCGCGCACCCACGCACCAGTGCACCCGTGCACCGCACCTCGCACCTTCGCACCTTCGCACTTCGCACCTGTGCACCGCAGCGCACCTTCCGCACCCGCCGCACCCGCTTAGCTCGAAGCGACTGTCCGTTACTAACGAGGAGAGCACCGTGATGCGTTCTGGGTTTTTCGTTCTTGCTTCTTCGTTGTTAGTTCTTAGTTCGGTCTCGCTGCCGCAGGGCCAGGCGAAACCGCCGGCGGACCGCCTGGCTGAGAGCGTGCAAAACGTGCGGCTCGTCGGCTACAACGACCTTCAGGGCCGCACCGCGCTCGTGGTCACCACGAAATCGGATGCCGCCAACGGCAACTGGGTGTATGTCGGGCATCACGAGAGTTTTCGCGACGGCAAGCCGCTCGTCAATCCCATCACCGGCAAGATGGAGTTCAACGGCACGTCCATTCTCGAAGTCTCGGATCCGTCGAAGCCGCGGTATGTGTGGCACATCCCGAACGACACCAATCGCAACTCGCGCGGAGTGTCGGTGGTCTACGACTACAAGTTCGACGGGTCGGGCCGCGACTATTTGATCCGCAACTCCGAGCGCATCACGCAGGGCGAGACCGGCGAAGACCTGAAGTATCAAATCTTCGACATCACGTCGCGTGACAGCGATCCGTCGAAGATCAAGCTCGTCTCAGAGATCACCGGCACCGAACCCAATTCCTGCGGTCCCGGGTGCGGTGGCAAGTTCATCTTGCGAGCACACAAAGGGTGGTGGTCGCAGGAAACCGGATACTTCTACGCCGCCTCGGGCGAGCCCGGATTCCGGAACATCATCATCCAGATTTTCGATCTGAAGGATCCCAAGCAGCCGAAGCTGCTTGGCCGCGCCTGGATTCCGGGTCTCAAGGACGGTGAACCGGGTTACGAAGGCCAGTACTCACACCATCCGATCGTCGACGAAGACAACAAACGGCTGTACGTCGGCTATCGCAATGCCGGGGGACAGGCAGCGTCGTTCGACATCTCCAACCCGTCGCAGCCCAAGCTCGTCTGGGAGATCGACATGAACCCGCCGTTCCGCGGTCCGCACACGGTGTCGCCGATTGTCTATACCCAGGTGCCGAATGTCGGCAAGGCCGGATTGCCGCGGACCTACGCCTACATCGTCGACGAGGCGGGCGGCGCCGCCGACATGAAGCCGTGCGAATATCCAATCCGCGCGGGAACCTACATGCTCGACATCACGACCGAATCGAAGCCGATGGTGGTCTCGACGTGGCAGGTTCCGGTCGGCACCTTCTGCGAGAAGGGCGGCCGCTTCGGGCCGCATCAGTCCGCCGACACGGTCAACGGCAAGATCAATCGCTACGAAGACAAGCTCGCGTGGGTGGCCTATTTCAACGCCGGCGTCCGCGTCGTCGATCTGAGCGATCCCTACAACATGAAGGAAGTCGGCTACTACGTCCCGAAACCCAACAAGAACTCGTACCCGATCGCCAACGGCCAGCCGGTTGCGATCCAGATGAACGATGTCGACATCGATCATCGCGGTCTCGCCTATGCGTCCGATCGCGTCGGCACCGGCCTGTTCATTCTCGAATACACAGGGAGGAAGCCTCGGCAAACGAGCCATTAAGGGTCCGCTCACAAGGCGGTCAGGTCCGCCATTCGTCAAAGGGGGGAACGTTCGTGAAGAAACACACACTCGCCGCAGCGGCGGCTGTCGCCATCGTATTCACTGTGACCCTGCTCGCGCAGACGGGACAGGAGAAAGGCGGAGACGATCTCACCGGGCCGTACAACCTCGTTGCGGGGTGGCCGCAGAACTACTGTGGCGACGGCCACATGATCGGATCGACGGCCGGGATCTGGGCGGAAAGCCCGGACCGCGTCTACATCTTCAATCGCGGATGCCTGCCCGTGCTCAAGAGGGAGGGCCGCGGCGCGGCCGACAGCTTCATACCCGAGCGCAATGCGTCGGGCTACGACCTCTCGCAGAAAGATACCGCGCGCCACCCGCGCTGGGATCACGTCTTCAACGTCGTCGATCGCAACGGCAAGTTGATCGAATCGTGGGAGCAGCACAACAAGCTGTTCGTGCGGCCCCATCGTATCCTGGTCAATCCCTACGATCCGGAGCGGCACGTGTGGTTGGTCGATGACGGCGCGCACGCGATCTACAAATTCACCCGCGACGGCAAGAAAGTGGTGATGACGGTGGGCACGCCGATGCAGCCCGGCAACGACGGCACCCACTTCAATCGCCCGACCGATATCGCGTGGCTGCCGGACGGCACCTTCTTCGTCAGCGACGGCTACGTCAACACCCGCGTCGTCAAGTTCGACAAGGATGGCAAGTTCATCATGACCTGGGGACAGGCGGGCACGCCGCCGAACGAGACGCGGCCGAATTACATGAACACGGTGCACGCGATCGCCATCGACAAGAACCGCAAGATTTACATCAGCGATCGCGCCAACTCACGCGTTCAGGTGTTCGACGAAAACGGCAAGTTTCTGGACGTGTGGCCGAACGTGCGCCGGCCGTATTCGTTCCTGCTCAGCGAGGATCAGTTCCTGTGGGTCGCGGACGGCATCACGCAGAAATTCACCAAGTTCGATCTCAACGGCAAGCTGCTCTACTCGTGGGGCACCTTCGGCGCGATGCCTGGCGGCTTCTGGGGCGTTCACCAATTCCACACCGATAGCGAAGGCAACTTGTATACGGCGGATGTGCACGTCGGGCGCCCGCAGAAGTTGAGTCCGAAGAAGGGGGCGAACCCCGCCCATCTGGTCGGACGATACATGCGAGGCAGCACCAACTAAGCAGGGAGGTCATCATGCGCGCACTTCGATGGGCAGCAACGACGCTTGGCGCCGTTCTCCTTCTGACGTTGCCGTTGGCGACGCAGGAACGAGGCGGACAGGAAGAGTTCGGTCCGTACGAACCGGTGGCAAACTGGCCGCAGCCACTGCCTGACGGCGCTGACGGCGTGAAACACGCCGGCTGGACCTGGGGATCAACCGGAGCGGTTTATGCGGAGACGCCGGATCGCATCTGGATTGCGCAGCGCGGCGAGCTGCCGCTTCCGGACAACGCCGCGCCGTGGACGCCGTACGGCGCCTTGACTCCGCCGCGCCAGGCGACCGGCAACACCGATGGTCTGAGTGCCACGTGCGAGCCCGTTAACAAGCGTGGCTGGGAGCGCCGTTGGCATCATTCTGTGTTCATCGTCGACCGCAACGGCAAGATGGTCGGCGAGTGGCCGCATCTCGAAAAGATGTTCGCCGCCGATCCCTGCGGTCGCGGCCCGCACAAGATCAAGATGAGCCCATACGATCCACAGAAGCACGTCTGGATCATCGACGACCAGCTGCACGTCATCTGGAAGTTCACCTCCGACGGCAAGCTGGTGATGACCCTGGGCACCACGGGCAAGCGCGGGCGCGATGAAGGCCGCCTGTTCGATCGTCCCACCGACATCGCGTGGCTGCCGGACGGCACGTTCTTCATTTCCGACGGCTACGGCGGCGTGCGCGTCGCGAAATTCGACAAGGACGGGAAGTTCATCAAAGACTGGGGCTCGGCGCCGAAGGATCCCAAGAACCCGGGTCCGAACGAGTGGAACACCGTGCACAGCATCCAGATCACCAACGATCGCCGGCTTTTCGTTGTCGATCGCGGACACCGTCGTTTTCAGGTGTTCGACGAGAACGGCAAGTTCCTCGACATGTTTACCACCGGCGTGCGCTCATCACCCTACGCGCATCTGATCACGACCGATCAGATGCTTTGGGTTGCCGACGGCGGGACGATGCGCGTGCTGAAGTACGACTTGAAGGGGAACTACCTGTACGGGTGGGGCGGCCCTGGCGGGCATCTGGGCGGCCTCAACGGCCCGCACTCGATCACGACCGATCAGGACGGCAACCTGTATCTCGCCGAAGTGTTCAACGGCCGCGTGCAGAAGTTCCGGCCGAAACCGGGCGCTGACAAGGCGAAGCTGGTGGGACAGGAACTGCGGTATAAGGCCCCCGGGACACAGTAGACGCGCTGCGCAGGTTTGCAGGGCCGGCAGGTGGGCAGGGGCGACGGCCGTTCGGCCGTCGCTTCTACCTCCAAGTCGACTTGAATGGTGAAAACGGAGGCGTCCCGGTCAGTCCGCCTCCAGTCCTGCCTACCCGCCTACCTGCCTACCTACTCAATCAGCGGCTTCTGCGCAGGCCCCAGGCCGCGATACCGGAACTTCTGCACCCGCTTTCCTTCGTACGTCTCACCGATATACAGATTGCCCTTCGAGTCGCCCGCCATGACGTGGGCGCCGTAGAACTGGCCGGCCCCGTGACCGGCCTGTCCAAACGCGCTCACGACCTGCAGCGAGTCGCGCTGCAGAATCCAGATCTGTTGATTGGTGCCGTCGTTGACGACCAGATAGCTCTGCGCCGGATCGATCGAAAACACGAGGTCCCACACCGATCCGCTTCCAAGCGTGCGCTTCGCGACAAACGCTTCCTTGACGAAGGTGCCGTCCTTGCGGAACACCTGCAGCCGATCGTTGGTGCGATCGCACACGTAGACCAGGCCGTCGTTGGCGATCCGCACCGAATGCACGATGCGGAACTGCGACGGCGGCGGGCCGTCGGGGTCGTAGTTGCTCGGGCGATTCTCGTTCTGGACGGCGCCGCTGAACGGACTGGGAAGGCGCTCGCCCGCTTGCGTAAAGTAGCTGTCATCCGGCTTCTTGCCGTAGGCGCCCCAATGCCGTTTGTAGGCGCCGGTGCGGGTATCGAAGACGATCACGCGGTGGTTGACGTAGCCGTCGGCGACATACAGCTCGTTGGCGGCGCGATCGACGGTCATGTTGGCCACGCCGCCGAGGTTTTGCGTATCGTTGCTGCCGGTTCCCTTTCCCTTCTTCCCAATCTGCAGCAGGAACTTACCGTCGCGAGTGAACTTCAGAAGCTGCGCATCTTTTTCCCCGCCTCCGCCGAGCCACACGGTGTCGTCGTGATCGACGTAGATGCCGTGCTCGAGATCGGGCCACTCATACCCGCTGCCCGGGCCCCCCCACGAGGACACCAGGTTGCCGGCCGGGTCGAACTCGAGGACCGGCGGAGCCGCCCGCCAAATCGATCGCGTCTCGTTGGGCTGCAGCGTGGATGGACGATGCACAATCCAGACGTGCTCGCGTGCATCAACGGCGACACCCGCGACCGCGCCGAGAATCCATCGATTGGGCAGCGGCTTCGGCCAGAACGGATCGACTTCGTAGCGCGGCGCCTGCGCCGGCGGCGCCGGCGTGGCGCCTTGTTGCGCCGCGCCACCGGCGGCCAACAGCATCATCAGGGCGACGACCCCTCGCATTACGCGGCTAGGTATAGCACGGGGCCGCATGCCGGTCGTAAAACGATGTCTCTGGAATGTCAACGGTTTGTCTCGCGGCATAATGCGCGGATGATTGCGAGAATCTGGCGCGGCTACACGACACCACAGCACGCAGACGCATACGAAGGCATGCTCAAGCCCGATCTACTCCCGGGCTTGAGCCAGCAGAAGGGGTTTCGCGGCAGCTTTCTCCTTCGCCGCGAGCGGAAAGACGAGGTAGAGTTCGTCACGCTGATCCTGTGGGATTCGCTGGACGATCTCCGCGCCCTCACCGGCCCCGACTACGAGACAGCCGTTATTCCTGCTGAGCGCAAGACAGTGTTGTCGCGCTGGGAGGAAAAGGCTGCCCACTACGAGTTGTGTGCGGCTCGCCTCTGGGTAACGGCGGATCGCTAGCGCTGCCAAGCATTTAATCGCTTGGTGGCGTCGCCCGCCGCTCACGCGTGTCGCGCAAGCTGAAGAGTCCGCGGCAAGGCTAGAGCAGCAACTGATACCCACTCCCATGCACGGTGACGATATATCTCGGCTCGTGCGGTTTGGGCTCGAGCTGGGTGCGGAGCTTGGCGATATAGTTGTCCACGGTTCGCGTGACCGAGAGCTGATGATAGCCCCACACATCGCGTAACAGCTGCTCGCGGCTGACCACCTCGTTGCGATGGGCGAGAAGATATCGCAACAGCTCGAACTCGCGCGCTGACAGTACAAGGCGCTTTCCCTTCCGCGTCACCAGACGCTGGCGCAGCTTGATGGTGACGTCGCCGAACGAGAATTCCTCGCCGCGCATCGAGTGCCAGTGGTCGCGCCGCACCTGCGCGCGCACGCGTGCCAGCAGCTCGCGGACGTTGAAGGGCTTGCTCACGTAATCGTCGGCGCCAAGATCCAGACCGCGAATGCGATCGAGCTCGTGCGTCCGCGCGGTCAGCACCACGATGGGCACGTGCGATCCGCCGCTGCGAAGACGCTGGCACACCTCGAAGCCGCTCATCCCCGGAAGCATAATGTCGATGAGCACGAGCGCAAACGCATGCTGCGCGAATTCGCTCAGGCCCTCCTCACCCGAGGCAACGGCGGTGACGCGATAGCCCTCGAACTCGAGATTGTCGGCGAGCATGGCGCGCATCTGCGGCTCGTCCTCGATGACCAGAATATCGCGCGCTTCGGGATTCTTCACCGTGTCGAGCATCAGGACGCCGCCTTCGTCATATCGAGCTGTCCGTCTTCGGCGACCCGTTCAGGCACACAGCGCGGCAGGATGACACGGAACGTGCTGCCCACGCCAAGCGCGCTGGTCACTTCCACTTTGCCGCGATGCGCACGAATCAACTCTCGAACGATCGGCAGACCGAGGCCAAAGCCCGGGCGCTGCTGAGACGAGCCCGACGTACGGTAGAACCGATCGAAGATTCGCGTCTGATCGCGCGGCGCAATGCCGATACCGCGATCGGTAATCTCAACGGCGGCGTGCCCGCGCGAGCTCGTGACGCGGACGGTGATCTGCTTGACCGCGTCGGAGTACTTCACCGCGTTGTCGAGGAGATTTACCAGCACCTGCTCGAGCGCCGCCGGATCGGCCATCACGATCGGCGCCGGTCCGTCCTGCCCCACGTCGAACGAAAAGTGCTGATTCGAGAGCGTGTGGGCAAACGCAGCCACCGTTTCCCGGACCAGCGCCGAGAGATCGACCCGCTCGAACTCGTAACTGCGCCGTTGTTGCACGCGCGAAAACTCCAGCACGCGCTGCACGAGCTGCGAAAGACGCCCGGCTTCGGCGTGAATCGTCGCGAGATACTCCGCGAATCGCTCCGGCGAACGGACCCGATCCATCTGCAGCGTTTCGGTTGCCGTGCTGAGCAGCGACAGCGGCGTCTTGAGCTGGTGCGTCACGTGCGCGACGAAGTCGCTCTGCATCTGCGCGAGGTCCACCGATCGCCGGTGCGCCTGGATCATGAGCGCGAGCGCAATCAGCATCAAGAGAATCGACAGTGCCGTGGGTCCATACCCTTCGACAATTTGTGGCGGCCCGGCGGTCGACGGCGCAGCGTTGACCTCGATCGTCCACATGCGCGGCTGGAGTCCCGCGGCAACCCGGGAGTGAATTTCCTCGGCTGGATAAAACAGCATAGGAAACGGGACGCGTCCGCTCTCCGGTGCGCTGTGCTCGGCGCCGTACACGACCGCCCCGGTTTCGTCGGTGACCCGCAGCTGCAGCACTGTTTCGGCGTCGTGGCTGGCCAGTAGATCCCTGAGCCGCTCCGACGCGAAGAGCTGCTGGCGCATTTCGCGTCGATCGACGACAAAGCCGAGAATGGCGAAGTACTCGACGCGCCGCGCATCGGTCCAGAAGAGACGAAGCAGCACTTGCTTGGTAGCGTTGGGTCCGACGCCTTCCGCGGCAACGTAGAGCTGCTGCGACGGTGCGTATCGGCGCGCGAGATCGGTGACGACGCGGCCGAGATCGGGATCGTGCGTGAACTTGCCGTCCCGGCCGAAGAACATGACTTCGGTCGTCGCCTTGGGCTCACTCTCCGCAAGCCAGATGAAAAATCGATCGACGTGCGGGTAGGTGCGCAGACCCGCCGCATATTGCTGCGCCACCAGGTCGAGCCGACCCGCCCGCAATTCCGGATGATTCACGCCTGTCAGCGTGTCGAACACCGGACCATCGAGAACACGGTGGAGCTCGACAGCGACGTCCGCGGCTGTCTGTTCGCTGATTTGCCGGAGAATGACGCGCGTTTGCGATTGCAGCGTGGAAATCGCGCGGTACTGAAGAAACAGCACCAGACCGGCCGCACAAATCGTCACGGTCGCGGCAATCACCATCGCCGGCGGCCGCCAACGCAGATCGACGTTTCTCACGGAAGTGCCCGCTGTCGGGCACGTTAAACGGGGCAAGTGGGAGTGTCAAGAAGGTTTGCAGGA
The DNA here is from genome assembly GCA_046726375.1 of Acidobacteriota bacterium. GTDB lineage: Bacteria > Acidobacteriota > Vicinamibacteria > Vicinamibacterales > UBA2999 > DASPWV01. The sequence goes on along the minus strand of JBKPAJ010000084.1, from coordinate 43,889 downwards.
AGGTTCGGAGGATTGCCGGCTCGGGGGAGCGGCGCTGTTGGGCGCCGCTTCGTTCCTCAATTGGAGAAAAAAGCGGCGGCCGCACGGCCGCCGCCCCCGCGAACTTGCCTACCTGCAACCGACCGGAGATCTTCCTTCACCAGCGCGGTGTTGATCGCGAAGGCCGCCTGTGCACCCTCGGACGCAGCAACGATCGCCAGCTGCACGAGGCGCGAGGCGTCGCCGGCGGCATAGAGACCCGGGATATCGGTCACCTCGTATTCACCTGTTCGAACCGAGCCGCTTTGCGTAAACGCACATCCGAGTTGCGCCGCGAGGTCAGAACCTTGACGCTGACCCGAACTGAAGAAGAGATACCGGCGATCAATTGAACTGCCATCGACGAAGACCACGCGCTTCAGCTGGCCGTTGGCGCCATCAAGTGAGGCGATCCGCTCGGGGCGAAACGCGATCCGGTGCTCGCTGAGGCGCGCCATGTCCTCCGGCCTCAGTCTGAAACCGTCGCTGCAGACGACCAGGTCGCGGCTCCACACCTTCAGTTCGACGGCCAGTCCGACGACTTTCGATCGACGGCCGTAGACCGCGACAGGCTGATCGCGGCACTCCCAGGCGTCACAATACGGGCAATGAAAGACGCTGCGCCCGTAGAGCTCGTCGAGACCCTTAATCGACGGCAAGTCATCGATCACGCCGGTCGCGATCAGCAGTTTCCGGCATCGCGCCCGTGTCCCGTCGCTCAACGTCAGGTGGAATCCGCCACGTACGGGACGCGCCCGCGTCGCCTCCAGCCCTTCGAGCTGAATCGTGTCGTAGCGCGCGAGCTGATCGCGAGCGATGCGGCGCAAGTCGCGCGGATTGATGCCATCGCGCGACAGAAATCCGTGCATCGCTCGCGACGCGGCGTTGCGCGGACGGTCGGTATCGAGCACGAGCACACGCCGGCGGCAGCGGCCGAGGATGAGTGCGGCACTCAACCCGGCCGGCCCCGCGCCGACGATGATGACTTCCCAGTTCACGAATCGACCATATCACCTGTCGAACACCATCACTGGCCGCAGCTCGATGCTGCCGCATCGTGCGGACGGAATTGCTGACGCGACCTGGATCGCATCATCGAGATCTTTTGCGTCGATGAGATAAAAGCCGCCCAGTTGCTCTTTGGTTTCGGCAAACGGACCATCCGTGGTGGACATCTTCCCATTGCGGATGCGGATCGTCGTCGCGGTCCCGACCGGCTGCAGGGCTTCGCCGCCGAGATAGTGACCGCTCTTCTTGATCGCGTCGGTAAACACGAAGTACTCACCCATGAACGCATCCGACTCGCTCTTGGACATGCGGCCGATCTGCTGTTCGTTGTCGTAAATCAGGCACAAATACTTCATGGCTCCTCCTGCCCCCAGAGCTCACGTGAGTAGGTGGCGCCATCGGCGGCGAGACAGCGCCACTTTCGGCCCATGTCGTCGCGTAACTTCGATGCCACGTTGTCCACTCAGGTGAATTGAGGGGTGAAAACGGGCGAAATCGACCGTTTCGCCAGGTAGTCGTGGGGACCGTGCCGAATTCGACATCCGCTGGCCCGGTGGTAGGATTACGGGCTGGAGAGGTGATCCCGTGGCAACCACGCACGACCTGACCGCCACCACCGGCATCGGCCGGATCGAGAGCATTCTTGGCGACGACGTATCGTTGCTCCAGCATGAGTGCAAGACGATACCTGCCGGCAGCTTGCATCTGCCCGGCCCGGATTTCGTGGATCGCGTGATCACAATCACGGACCGCGCCCCGCGCGTGCTGGGCGCGCTGCAGCAGTTGTTCAACAGCGGCCGGCTCGCCGGCACTGGTTACGTGTCGATTCTGCCGGTCGATCAAGGCATCGAGCATTCCGCCGGCGCGTCGTTTGCGCCGAACCCGGCGTATTTTGACGGCGAGAACCTCGTCAAGCTCGCCATCGAGGGCGGCTGCAACGCAGTGGCCTCGACGCTGGGCGTGCTTGGATCGGTCGCGCGGAAGTACGCGCACAAGATCCCCTTTCTCCTCAAGATCAATCACAACGAGTTCATCTCGTATCCGAATTCGTACGATCAAATTCGCTTCGCATCGGTGAGCCAGGCGTTTGACATGGGCGCGCAAGGCGTTGGCGCCACCGTCTACTTCGGTTCGGAAGAGTCGAAGCGGCAGCTACAGGAGATTTCGGAAGCGTTCCAGCAGGCACACGAACTCGGGATGTTCACCGTGTTGTGGTGTTATCTGCGCAACTCGGCGTTCAAAACAAAGGACGCCGACTACCATCTCGCGGCCGATCTCACCGGCCAGGCCAATCATCTTGGCGTGACCATCGAGGCCGACATCATCAAACAGAAGCTCCCCGAGACCAACGGCGGCTACAACGCACTCAATTTCGGGAAGACACACAAACTCGTTTACTCGCAGCTCACGTCAGACCACCCCATCGATCTCACCCGTTACCAAGTCGCCAATTGCTATATGGGCCGCGCCGGCCTGATTAACTCAGGCGGTGCCTCGTCGGGCGAAAGCGATTTGAAGGAAGCGGTGAAGACCGCCGTCATCAACAAACGCGCCGGAGGGATGGGGTTGATCTCGGGTCGGAAGGCGTTCCAGCGTCCGATGAAAGAAGGCGTTGCTCTGCTGAGCGCGATTCAGGACGTTTACCTGACGAAGGAGGTCACGATCGCGTAAGCGGAGGAACAGTTAAGACGGCAAGTCCAGACGAGCAGAAATTACTCGATCGCGCCGCCCGAACCGCGAAACACTGAGAAACCCACGCCAAAACACGCGGCAAACGCTTGGCATGTCGCTTGTTTCCTCCTCGTCCATTCAGGAGACGACAATGCGCAAGGTCATAGCATTTGTCCTGTTGGGCACATTTTTCGTACTTGCCGCGATCACGTCTGTAAGCACGCAAGGGAAGGGTGCCGGACGAGTTAAAGCGGCGCACATTGCCGGCCCGAAGAGCACGACCACGCACGCGTCGACGACCACCATGGCTCAGGGCCCCAAGGTCGCAACGGCGGCTGGGCCAAAAACAACGGCCACGACGGGGCCGAAAACGACCACGGCGCAAGGGCCCAAAACAACGACAACTCGTGGCCCAAAGGCGACCACTGCCGGTGGCACCAAATCGACGACCCGCCCGAAGACCGCGACTCCCAGCGGCGCCAAAACGACGACAGCGAAGGGGCCGAAGACGACAACCGCAGGCGCGTCCAAGGCCACGACCCACGAACTGAAGACGACAACGACACGAGGTCCGAAGACCGCGACCACGACAGCGACGGCGACGCAAACGACGGTGACGAGCACGACGCCGGCGCCGGCCACGCTTCCGAAGAACCCGCGCCTGGTGGAGAAACTGCGCGGGCTGCTGCCGCCGAACACCGACATGAACCTGGCCGCGACAGGCTTTAGAAACCAGGGGCAGTTCGTCGCTGCGGTGCATGTCTCGAACAATCTGGGTCTCAACTTCGAGGAGCTGAAAACGCGCATGGTCACCGACGCAATGAGTCTCGGCCAGGCGATTCACGACTTGCGAGGCAACGTCGACGCGCAAACAGCCGCGAACGTCGCAACCAGGCAGGCACAGCAGGATCTCGGCGCAATCACGACCGCATCGAGCCGCTCCAAGCAATGACGCCGCGGCGTTCGGTCGTTGCACTTGTCACCGTCGTCTTCGTGACAACGGTGACTCCCTCGTTTGCCCAACGGCGCGGCGGCGTTCCGCCGGGCCAGGCGAAGCGTGCGCAGCAAGTTCCCAACACCTCCGGACTCGTATCATCGGCTGCCGCTCCTGGCCCGGTCGACGTCAGCACGCCCTCGGGCGTTCGCGTCCGCACGTTGGGCGGGTGGTTGGACGATGCGAGTGCGCTCGCACCGGGGGAAACGTGGCTTGCCTTGTCGGTGACCAGGTGGAAGATGCCCATCGCGACTGGAACCGACGCTCCAGTAGTGGACGCCAGCATGGGTCTTTCGCCGCGAATCCAGGCGTCGATTACCGTGCCCTACTTTCGCGTGACCGATCGCGATGGCGCCAATTTCAATGGCCTTGGCGACCTCTATCTCGGCACCAAGATCGTGCTGCGGGATGCCGCAACTCACACGTTCGGCATGTCTGTTGGCCCCACGCTCGAGCTGCTCAGCACAACCTCGACGGCCGGCACGGGTTTGAACCGCGTGAACTGGATTCTTCCGTTCAACATCGAGCGGCGGTTGAGCATCGGACGCGTCTATGCCAGCACCGGCTACTTCACGCGCGGCGTGTTTTTCACGAGCGGAGCGTTCGAGTACGTGGCATCCGACCGGCTGGTCGTCTCGGCCGCGGGAACGCACGCCTATGCCACCGATGATGAGGCGGTCAGCGAGCAAATCGGGCTCGGCCGGCGTCGCATCGACGTGAGCGCTACCGCCGCGTACACCGTGACACCCGCACTCGCGCTGTTCGGCTCGCTTGGACGCACCGTTTGGGGACTGGACGACGACAGCACGCGTCTTCTCGCCAGCATCGGTGTGTCGGTGAATGTCAGGCGCTGAAGCGTTTCCAATAGCCCCACATCTGATGCACAATGACGGGCTCGAAGGGGGCCCGTCCATGATCACGACTCGCAGGGAGATTCTCAAAGGCAGTCTCGCCGCGGCAGGACTGTCGGTACTCGGCATCCCCGAATGGGCGCTGCCCGCGCTCGCTCAGGGCGAAACGGTTGTTCCGTTCACGGACTATCCTCAGAACTTCAACCCGAATCCCGCGCCCGATCGACGCCTCCTGGACGTGCGGACCATCAGCGGTCCGTTCACGCCGATCGATCAGTTCTTCACGACGCAGCACTATGGCCACCCGGCGATCGAACCTGCGACGTATCGCTTGAAGGTATCGGGGCTCGTCGACAAGCCGCTTTCGCTGTCGCTCGACGAGCTGCGCAAGATGAAGAGTGCCGAGCTCGTGGCCGGCTTCGAATGCTCCGGCAATCGCGGACCACTGCAGGGTCTCTGCGGCAACGGCCGCTGGACCGGCGTGCCGCTGCGCGCGGTGCTCGATCTGGCCGGCGTCAAACCGCAGGCGCGCGAGTTCGTGTTCTTCGGCGCCGATCGCGGCAAGGAAGAAGTGGAATTCCGTACGTCCAAGTACGAAGTCGAGCAGCAATACGGACGCAGTCTTCCCCGCGACAAAGCGCTGTCGGCGGAACCGTTTCTTGCCTATGCGTTGAATGGCGCGCCACTCACGCGCCATCAGGGATCGCCGCTGCGATTGATCGTTCCCGGCTGGTATGGCGCACCCAACGTCAAGTGGTTGAGCGAAGTCCACGCGCAGGAAGACGCCTATCTCGGCAAGTTCCAGGCTCGCTGGTACCGGACCCTCAAGGGCGAAATGATCAACGGCGAGATGAAGTGGACCGAGACGGCGATCACGCACATGAATCCCAAGTCGTTCATCGCGCGCATCACCGCAGCCGGCAACCGGTACAACGTGCTTGGTGTCGTGCTGAACGATGGCACCCCGATCAAGTCCGTCGAAGTGAAAGTGGACGATGGCCCGTGGCAGCCAGCGACGCTCGATCCGGCGACGAAAGACAAGTATTCCTGGAAGCTGTTTACCTTCGCGTGGAACGATCCGCCCAAAGGTGAGCACACACTCGTCTCCCGCGTGACCGAAGTGAGCGGCAAGGTGCAGCCGACAGCGCAGGAGCTCGAAAACAAGAAGACGTTCCTCGAGGACAACGCGCAGACGCCGAGAAAGATTACCGTCGCATGACATGTGGCGATGTCGCGATGTGGTGATGTCGCGATGTTATCTGTTGATGGTGTGATGTAATGATGTGACTGGCGATGTTGCGATGTGGAAACATCACCACATCGCATCTCTACATCGCCAGAGACATCGCAACATCAGCCGATCGGTCACCTCACATCGCCACAGCAACAATTCGCGACATCGACACGCATAAGGAGTCGGGAATGTACGAACGTGTGAACGTCGACGAATCGCGCCGCCGCTTCATGACGCATTTCGCCGGTATCGGTCTGGGTAGCACCCTTGTGCCCGGTGTGCTCTGGGCGCGGATGCAGGATGCAGGTACGAACACCGTCACGCTGGAGATGGTGACCGACGCCCTGCGGCTGTCCGGAATCGAGGTGAGCGAGGCCGATCGCAAGGCGATGGTGGATTCCGCAAACCAGAACCTGACGCGTTACCAGGACCTGAGAAAGATCCATATCCCGAATGACGTGTCGCCGCCGTTTCACTTCAGCGCGATCGTGCCGGGCATCGAGGTGAACAAGACGCGGCTGCCGTTTCGCTTGAGCCCCGCACCGGCGGTGAAGCGGCCCGCCAATCTCGAAGACGTCGCGTTCTGGCCCGTGCGCCATCTCGCCGAGCTCCTGCGCACCCGACAGGTGACCTCGCTCGAGCTCACGGAGATGTATCTCGCGCGTCTCCATCGCCACAACCCGAAGTTGAACAACGTCGTCACGTTCCTCGACGATTACGGCCGCGGTGAGGCCAAGCGCGCCGACTCGGAGATCGCGGCAGGGAAATACAAAGGCCCGCTGCACGGCATTCCGTGGGGCGCCAAGGACATTATTTCGGTCAGAGGGTTCAAGACCACGTGGGGCTCGCCTGCTTTCATGGAACAGCAATTCGACTACGACGCGAGCGTCATCGAGATGCTGCGCGACGCCGGCGCGGTGTTGATTGCGAAGCTCGCCACCGGCGAGCTCGCTGCCGGCGACAACTGGTTTGGCGGGCAGACAAAAAGCCCCTGGGATCCGGCGCAGGGATCGAGCGGATCATCCGCCGGTCCGTCGTCGGCGACTGCAGCGGGCTGTGTCGCCTTCGGCATCGGCAGCGAAACGAGCGGCTCGATTCTCAGTCCTGCAGCGCGCTGCGGACTCGCCGGCCTTCGCCCGACATTCGGGCGCATCAGCCGTTACGGCGTGATGGCGTTGTCATGGACGCAGGATCGCCTCGGTCCGATCTGCCGCTATGCCGAAGACTGCGCCATCGTGTTGCAGGCGATCGCCAAGCCCGACGGTCGCGATATGAGCGTGTCGGATATTCCCTTCAACTGGAACGCGCAACTCGACGTGCGCAAGCTGAGGGTTGGCTACATCAAAGAATCGTTCGACGAGCTCACCAACGCCGACGCCAAACAGAACGCTCAGCACGTGCTCGACACGCTCAAGTCGATCGGTGTCGCGCGATTCATCCCGTTAGCGATTCCCGAGTTCACGACCAACCTGAGCGGACTCGGTGTCGAATCGGCGGCGTTCTTCGATGAGTACGCCCGCGCCGGCAAGATGAAAGAGGCGCGCGGCGGAGGCAGGCCAAACGGGCGGCTCGTTCCCGCGGTCGAATTCCTGCGGCAGCAGCGGCTCCGCATGATGATGATGATGGAACTCGCCAAAGCCACCGCCAATGTCGACGTGTACATCGTCGCCTCCAACAACACCGGCGTCGGTGGTCCGGGCGGTGGGCGCGGCGCAGGTGGACGCGGTGATGCAGCGCCGGGTGCGGCAGCCGATGCGCCGGGCGCCGGGGGTGATCCACCTGGCGGTGGACGCGGAGGCAGAGGCGGCGCCCCGCAGGGTCCGACTCAACGCCACTTCACGATGGCCAACCTCGCGTGCTATCCCGCGATCAACGTGCCGAACGGGTTTGCCTCGACGGGTACACCGACCAACGTGACGTTTTATGCGCGTCCCTTCGGCGAAATGGAGCTCCTCGCGCTTGCGAAGGCATATCAGGACGCGGCCGGCTTTCATACGAAGCGGCCCATGAGACTCGATACGTGATCGGCAGGTCGGGTAGGTAGGGCGGGTGAGCAAATCCACGCAATGACCAGCCCTACCAGCCCTACGCGCCCTACCAGCCCCCACATGGCCACCAGCCCAAGGGGCACCAACCCCTCCCTGGCCTGCCCCCGGCTCCTGCCCTGCAGGCACCGCTGGTCACCCACCTGACAGCGCAACAACTACCAGCGCGACCTTTCGTTTTTGCCTGGTCCGCTAGCTCGCCTCACGCATCCTGTCGAGTCCTCTATTCCGTAGGCGCAAAACTTCCGATAAACAGATGGCACGCGAGATGCAACGCATGACTTTGAACGGCGCTAAAAGAGGCGCTGCGGAGGATGAAAGGGAATCATGTCGGCGCAGGACTTGAAGTTCGTTCGCTTGTTATCACTTACCGCTGCAGCGTCGCTCGGCGTAAGCGCCACCGTTGGCGTGGTTGTCGTCGCAGCGGTTGCGTTGCTGCAGCAGCTGTTGTAGCGAAACAAAAGGGGTGACCGCAGATTACGCACATGAACTCGTCATACCCGCCCCGTGACGTGACATACCGCACGTAATGTCCTAATACCACGCACATCAGGGGGTGCCGAATCCTGCGGGCATGCGCTTCTGATTTCAGGAACGAATGCCCGCAGTGACAGGCGTGTTCGACGAACCCATCGCGTTCCGTCACCACCACCGCGCGATGGCCCCATACATAACGCACCTTTTTCTGAATCCCTCACTATTGCGATACGGATTTCGCTCGTCCGGATAGACGAGGGGATGACCGCACTGCAGGCAGACGTACTCGCGGCAGCCGTCGCGATCGGCGAGTCGCCTGTACGTCTGCTTCCCGAGAAAGCACGACAAGGTATGGCGGACGCGCGTCAGTGATCCGTTGCGGCCGAGGTAGCTTGGCGCCACACCGGCATCGATGGGCTCCGGTGTCCCCGACGAGGACGTGATTGTCAACGTGATGACCCCAGAGTGCCATGATAGGGTAGCCGTAGTTTCCTGGCCCATGCCAGACAATGTGCCAACTCACATCGGTCGAGCTCAGCGCGTGGGGGCCGCCGTTGGTCCACGATCGGAATGCCAAAGAACTACTGACCTTCGACGGTGCCATGCGCGGTGAGCGCGGCGTCGGCGCGTTTTGTGTGGTGGCAGGCATTCGTGGTCACGAGGAACCGCAGGTCGATCCACCTGGTCCACGATCCGTTCGGCATCGTTCAGACTCACACCACCGATGCCCGCCGTCGTCTCGCCGCCGAAGAATCCAAGTATGAAGAAGGCTGCGAAAAGCGAGGTCCCGAGGACCCATCAAAGCTTGCGCTGCGATGTCATTCGTTGTCCTCCGTTTCTCTCAATGCACGTGGGAAAAGCACGTTGTTCTCGAGATGAATGTGATCGAAGAGATCTGATTCGAGCTGCCCAAGGCGCAGATACAGCGCCCGACATGTTGGACAGGCCTCTGCCGGCGGCACCAGATTATTGGTGATCGCACGAACGCCGGCCAGATTCTCACCGTGGTGTTCGTGCTCTTCCTGCATCACACGGATCGGGCCACCGGCGCGGACGCCGTCGCCCGCGAGGATCATCGGGAAGAGGATGCGTTCTTCTTTGCGAGATGGTCCCGTACATCCACGTGCATGGTTTCGAGGTGCGAGCGCAAGCCGCGCGGGCAGGACGCTTTGTCGCCGTGCCTGCTTTCGACACGCGTCGCCAGGGCGATGAGCGCCGGCAGCTCCGCGCGCAAGGGCTCGTGATAGCGCTCGACAATGAACCGAACGAGGTCGGAGATCGGCGCCATATCGCAGCGCGGTAGATCGACGATGGCTTCTTCCCGCTCGATGGCTCCGAGGATCGCGGCAGGATCGAGCCCTTGCGGGTTCCGAAAATTCTGATCACATCTTTTCCGGAAATTCTGATCACCTGCCGGTAGCCGTGCCGGGTCAGAAGATCGTCGGGGACTCAGGCTCCGACGCGGGAAAGGATGATCGACATGCTCAAGCGACACGAGATTCAAGTGCTCCGGCGCGCCGGCCACACGTGGAAGGAGATCGCGGCGCTCAGCGGCGTTTCGATCGGGACGGTGCGGCGGGTCGCGGCCGAGGGCCGCGTCGACACCGTCGATAACACGGCCGAGCGCGCCCGACGACAGATTGGTCGTCCGTCAACGGCGGATGCGTATCGCGAGGTGCTCGCGCACGCGTTGAAGGAGGAGCCGGCACTCCGCACGGTGGAGCTGCTGCATCGCGCACGGCAGGCGGGCTACACCGGTGGCAAGAGCGCGCTCTATGCGTTGGCGCACACACTGCGGCGGCGTGTCGTGACCCCATTGGTACGCTTCGAAGGATTGGCCGGCGAGTCTTCCCAGCAGAATTTCGGCGAAGTCGACGTGCAGTACCAACATGAGACCACCGAGCGCGTGCACTTCTTCGCCTCGCGTCTGAAGTACTCGCGGTGGGTGGCGATCGCGCTGGTACCGGACGAAAAAGTCGAGACGCTCGTGCGCGCCCTGGCTGATCACCTCGCCGCATTTGGCGGGGTGCCGTTGGTGGCGGTGTTTGATCGGCCGAAGACCATCGCGCTGCAGTGGGGCCGCGACGGTGTGGTGACGGAGTGGAATCCCACCTTCGCGGGCGTAGCCCTCGATCTGGGCTTAGGCGTTGAAGTCTGTTGGCCGTATCGCCCGCAGGAGAAAGGCAGTATCGAAAACCTCGTCGGCTGGGTGAAAGGATCGTTTTTCAAGCAGCGACGCTTCCTCGATCGGGCGGATCTCGAGCGGCAGCTGCACGAGTGGCTGACGATGGCGAAAACGGTGCGGCCGGCGCGCGCCACGGGGGGTGCCGCCGGTGATGCGCCTCACCGAGGAACGCGCGCGGCTGCGGCCGCTGCGAGTCGTCCCTGCGGATCTCACGTTGCGAATGCCGATTAGTGTGGGCCCGACCGGGGTCGTCATGCACGATGGCCATCCGTACTCGATGCCGCCGGAGGCCATCGGCTTGCCGGGCACGCTCTATCTCTATCGCGTCCGGATCGTCGCCGGTCGCTATGGGGCGGAACACGTGCGGCAAACCGAGCCTGGTGCCGGCTCGATTCTCCCTGAGCATCGCGCGCAACGCGTCGCCGCCACGTCCGGCACGCGGGCGCGACGCTACTTGCAACGCTAGCACCTGATCGAACTCGGGCCCGCGGCGCTCGCCTATCTGACCGAGCTGATTCGTCGTCGCCCGCGCACCTGGATTCACGATGTCGAGCACCTGCATGGCCTGCTGCAACGTCGGCCGTCTTACCGAGCTGAATCTCGCACTGCATGCGCGCGTGCTGCTGAACGCGATGTCGGTTACATCGTTCGGAACGGACGCATCGAGATGGTGACGAGCTGACCGGCGGTCGTTCGCGGCCGCCATTGGCGAGATGGTCTTGAGGCGGTCGAGGCCAAAAGAGGGACTCGATCGGCAGCCCGATGGGCAGATTCCCGGCTCGATTACGCTGCACATTTGCTGAAAAGCTACCCACGGCTGTGTGGAATGACCGGCACGGCGGCCGACGCTGCCGAGCTGGTTGCTGCCTTCGATGGATTCGAAGAGCGGGTAGAAGCAGCAGTCGCAGACGCCGGCGCCATCGTCTCAAAGGGCCTCAATGCTTCATGCGAAAACGTGGGCGTTCGCTCTTTCTCAATAACACCGTGTGCTGTGGATTGAACCTCCGCCGCCCGAAGTCGTTGAAGACGGCCTGTGGCGTCCGCGTGCCAATGACGAAGCGAGGTTTCGATTGAGGAACGGTCACGTCGAGCGCGAGGCGTTGATCGGCTCGACTCGTAAGCCTGCGTTACTTCGATAGACCGGCCGTCTCGATCGGTTCGGAGCGCGACCACCCGCGGCTGGCCATGGACCTCGCGATTTTGGAGGAGTTCTCACGCCACAGCCGGTTCCAGATCGATCGCCACCGGCCCTGCGCGGGACGTGGATTAGACGATGAACCGCGCCTCCAGGGACGCTGTTCGGGCGCATAGAGGCAAACGCCTGGCGTGTTGCCCAGTACCAGGATGCCGCCACAGTAATAGCAGAGCGCGGCGACGGTGAACGGCGCCCAAAAGACGTCGAGAATGACAAACAAACACACGCTGATTGCGCCGAGGATGGCGATGTCGAACGCCACGGCGCTGAGGCGGGGCGGCAACCGTTCCAGCAGCGGCCCCCCGATAAACCACGAGCAATGCTTTGCCAGCATGACCCGAAGCCGTGTGCGCCGAGGGCCGGTGGACGCGGCAGGCGCCGGAAGGGTTTCTTCGGGCTCGGGAAAGCGCTCCATGAATTCGCGCACGACCGGCTCGGGATCGAGCCCGATCGACGTGGCGTACGCTCGGATAAACGCGCGCCGGTAAAACCCGATCGGCCATCGCGACACGTCGTCGTTCTCGAGCCCTTCGAGCAGAGCACCCAGGATTTTCGTCGACTCGGCGATCGAGGCAATCGAAACCCTGCGCCGTTCGCGTTCGCGCCTCAGACGCGCGCCAAAACTGAGGGTCGTTTCCGACGACTGCGCCTTCGTGGACTGTGTCGCAGAATCCTGTGCCGCTGCAGACTGAGGTGCCGATGGCTGGCTCGCAGAAGAGCGAGCCGTCGAAGACTGTGACGCCGCGGACGGTGGCGCCGAAGACGGTTTCGTCGGGGACTGGGTCGCGGGCTGTGTCTTTGGGGGCTGCTTCGAAGCGGACGGATGATCAGAGGACTGCATATGCGCAATACGTTGCGACATCAGTTGCAGCGTGTCGAGCAAGTCGCAAGCCAGTCACGTCGCCTGCAAAAATCGAGCAAACGGTCGTGCGCTCTGAATGGCCCACTGTGTAGCGTGTAAAAACAACACGACGCCAGCAGCGCCTTACTCATGGCGCAATGCCACCACCGGATCGACGTTCGTCGCTCGCCGCGCCGGGATCCATGACGCGAGGCCTGCCACAACGAGGAGGATTGCCGGCACGCCGACGAACGCCGGCAGATCGATCGCGCCGCGGACCAAGTGCGTGTAGAGCATGAACACCAGCAGCCAACCGAAGGCAGCGCCCGCGATGACCACGCGCAGTGATTCACGAACAATCTGCCGCACAACCCGCGGCGCTGTCGCGCCGAGCGCGATGCGCACTCCGATTTCGATCGTTCGGTGAGCCACGGTATAGGCAACAACCGCGTAGATGCCGATCGCCGCCAGAACCAGCAGCAGCGGACCCAGGACGACGAACATCCGGGCGGGAATGCGCCGCAGCACGAGATTCATTTCGACGTGCTGCGTCATCGTCCGCACATTGTAGACCGGTAGAGCTGGGTCGAGCGTGCGAACCGCGCGCCTTACGGCAGGCGCCAGCAGGGTCTCTTCGCCCACACGCGCGCGAACGTGTATTTCGCCCTGCGTCGATGGCCGATCGCGGTAGGAAAAATAAAGGGCCGGAGTCGGCGGCTCGCCGAACGAGTCGTAGAGCGCGTCACGAACGACGCCGGCAATAACGTAGCTCCGGGCGTTGTACTCGATTCGCCGGCCCAGGACCTCGCCGCTCGGCACAAAGCGGCGGACAAACTCCTGATTGACGATGACCTGCGCCGGTGCAGCGGTGTCTGCGAGATCGGCAAAGTCCCGTCCTTCGAGGATCGGGATCCGCATGGCCGCAAAGTAGCCGGGGGTCACAGTATTCGAGAGCGCACGGTCGCGGCCACCGTCGCTGCGCGCGCGGCCTTCGACGACGAACGACCGCTGCGGCAGACCGTGGATATCGAGCGGAACCGAGGTTGAAATCGCAGCGACCTCGATATCGCGATGACTCTGAAGCTCGTCGAGAAGCCGGCGCGCGAATTCTCGTGCGGCAGGAGCGTCGACATTGCGTCCGGTGAGATCGTAAGCGGCGAGCAGCAGGCCGTCGCGCTGGAACCCGGGATCGTCTCGTGTTTGTTGCATGCCGCGAAAGAACAAACCAGCGCTGATGAGCACAGCCAGGGCGAGCGCGACCTCCGCAGCCATCAACGCATTCCGCAGCGCCGGACGCGTGCCGGCGAGCCCGCCTGATCTCAGGATGTTCTGCGGGTCGAGCCGCGCAAGATGCAGAGCTGGCGCGGCGCCAAACACGAGGGCGCACAGCGCACCTAGGCCGATCGCAAAGGCGAGGCCGACGACGTCAATGGTCGTCTGGAATCGCACAGGGAAGGCCGTGGAAAACGGCAACGCGCGCAACGCTTGTGTCCCCCACATCGCGATTAGGATGCCGAGCGCCGAGGCAATGAGTCCGAGCGCCAGGTTTTCGATCAGCAGAAGCCGGACGATTTGCGCCGCACCCGCGCCCATCGCGACCCGGACACCGATCTCGCGCTGCCGCGCGCTGGCGCGGGCGAGCATGAGATTAGCGGTGTTGCCGCAGACGGCCAACAATAGGAGCAGCATGATGCCCTGGAGAATGCCCAGTCCCTGGAGTAAGAGCCCCTGCGGGCCACGAGTGGCCCGCCAGTAAGGCAGGATCTCGGCACGTATGTTCCTGTTGGATTCCGGGTACGACTGCGCGAGCTGCTGCATCGCGCCGTTGACCTCGATCTGCGCCTGGTCGATGGCGGCCCGATTCGCCAGCCGGCCGATGACGAAGTAGCCGCGTAGGTTTCGATCGTCCAACTCACGCGAGCCGGCCAGAAGCGTGGGCGCCATCGTCGCCGGCAGCCATAGATCGAACTGCAAACCCAGAACGCTGCCCTGAAAGCCTTCCGGTGTAACGCCGACGATTGTCAGGTCGCGGTCGTTGGCGCGCAGTATCTGCCCGATGGCATCGGACCTGCCGGTGAAGCGCGTCTGCCAATAGTCGTACGAGATCATCACGACCGGTTCTGCGCCCGGCCGCGTCGCGTCGTCCTGGCGAAGCGTGCGACCGAGCGCCGGCCGAATGCCGAGGCCTGAAAAGTAATTGCCGGAAACGAGCAAGGCATAAGTCCGCTCGTTGCGGCTGGTCTCGCCGATATTGAGGGGCACCATCCGAAACGCCACGAGGTCCCGGACCGTGTGCAGACGTTCGGCGAGATCACGGTATTCGAGCCAGGATGCGCCCGGGCGGCCACCGGTCTCGCCAAAGACTTCGATCACATGAAACTCGGACGCGTGGGAGACGCCGGGGAGCGGTCGAAACACCAGCGCCTGAATCCAGGAGAACACGACCGTGTTCACGCCTATTCCGATGGCCAGCGACAGGATGATGACGGTGGCAAGAATCGGCGCGCGCGCTAGAGATCGAAGCGCATGGCGTAACTCGCGAGCGATCTGTTCCATTGAGCCCGGGCGGTCAGTTCAAAGTTCAAAGTTCAAAGTTCAAAGTTCAAAGTGAATTCTATAGTTCTGTGCTTCTGAAGTTCTTCGTTCTTCCTTCTTAGTTCTTTAGTTCGGCGGCCGCCGGCAAGCGCAGCGTTGCGCGCAAACCGCCGAGCGGCGCGGCTGCCAACGCGACGGAGCCGGCATACAGTTTTGCAACGTCGCGAACAATCGCGAGGCCGAAACCGGATCCCGGCGCCGCTTCGTCGGCTCTCACGCCGCGCTGCAGTACCTTTTCGCGCAACGAGGGCAGCAAGCCAGGGCCATCATCATCGACGAGCACCACGATCGTCGAATCGTACTTCTCAGAGCTCACCATCACGCGCGCTTTCGCCCACTTGCAGGCATTGTCGAGCAGATTGCCAATCATCTCATCAAGATCTTCACGCTGCACACGCACTACATGATCTGCTGGCACGCTCACATCAACAACAATCCCTCTCTCGGCGTAGAGGCGCTGCAGTGTGCGGGCAAGTGCCGCCGCCGAAGTTGCCACCGCCGATTGGGTGCCAGGCGCCGCACCCGATGCCGCGGCGCGCGCGTGGGCCAGGTGGTAATCCATCTGCCGGCGCATGCGCTCGACCTGCTCACTCAGCGCGCACGCCAGTTCGGTGTGACCTGCCGCACGGGCACGATCCGCCTCGTGCGCCAGTACTGCCAGCGGCGTCTTGAGGCCGTGAGCGAGATCGCCGGCCTTGGCGATCGCACGCCGCACCGCTTCCTCGCGCCGATCGAGCAACAGGTTGAGATCGTCAACCAGCGGCTGCACTTCGGTCGGATACTGTCCGTCCACCCTGCGCTGGGTGCCGTTGTGCACCGCCGCAAGCCGCGAGCGGAGTTGTTTCATGGGCGAGAGGCCGCTGCGGATCAGCAGAAAGCCCGCGATCATGAAGGCAACCGCGGGGATAAGAAAGACACCGTAGTGCAGCAACGCCGCCCTGACCACGTCGCCTTGATGCGCCGGGTTGCGGATGAAGATCACTCGCGGCACGCCGAGAGTACTCGGGAAGCGGATGATGAGCGATATCGACAAGACATGCGCCACCGGCAGCAGGCCCATCGTCCACAGGATTGATCCGAGCAGCAGGCGCGAGCGCAGCGATCGAAGGAGCTTCACTGGGACGCCTCGATGCGATACCCAAGGCCGCGCACGGTCTCGATAAACGAGGCCCCTAGCTTGCGTCGAAGCCTCGCGATGAACACTTCAACGGTATTCGAGTCGCGATCGAAGCTCTGCGCGTAGATGTGCTCCGTCAACTCGCTTTGCGAGACGACCCGGCCGCGATGGTGCATCAAATAGGAGAGCACGCGGAACTCGTGACTGGTGAGTTTGACCGGGACGCCGGCGAGCGTCACACGCGCGAGCCTCGTGTCGAGCGCGACCGCGCCGCAGCGGAGTTCCGGCGTCACCTGGCCGCTTGCGCGCCGAATCAGCGCCCGCAGCCTCGCGAGCAGCTCCTCCATCCGAAACGGCTTTGAAAGGTAGTCGTCGGCGCCGCTATCGATCCCTTGCACCTTCTCATGCCAACTGCCGCGGGCGGTGAGTACGACCACGGGAAAGGCGAGGCCCGCCTCTCGCCACCGGCGAAGTACGCTCAACCCATCGACCTTCGGCAGCCCGAGGTCCAACACCACAGCGTCGTAGCGTTCCGTCTGGGCAAGAAAGTCGGCACGTGCGCCGTCGAGCGCGACATCCACGGCATAGCCGGCGTCGCCGAGCGCCGCCGAGAGTTGCTGCGACAACGGCCGTTCGTCTTCAACAACGAGCACCCTCACATCGCCGTTATAACGCAGCCGAAGCTGAACGAAACCTGAACCGGCCGTTCAACCGCGGTTCAGGCGCAGCCGTTCAGAGTGCGTGATGTCCTTGTCATGGAGTGGCGCACCTTTAGGCGCGCCTGGAGGATCCAATGTTCAAAATCGCGCTCGCTCTAGTTGGGTCTCTTGCCGTTCAGGAACCCGCGAACCTCACCGGCGACTGGACGCTGTCGCTCATCGGCGATCACGTCATGCAGAGCGGCCTGGTGCTCGAGCAATCCGGGACCAAACTCACCGGCACGATGCTCCTCATGGGCAAAGAGGCGCCCGTCGAAGGGGAATTCGTCGACGGTGCCTTCACTCTCTCAGTGAGAGCTGAAATCCGAGATGCCGACGGACATGCCGCTCCCCTGAAGTTCGTCGGCAAGATGCAGGAGGACGGCACCCTCGCGGGCGATCTGGACACGCCCCGTGGGAAGCACCAGTGGACTGCAGAACGGCTGAAGAAACGAAAGTAGCGCAGCCATGTTCGTCACGGGGAAACATCTGCCGCGGCGCACTGTGCTGAAGGGCATCGGCACCGCTATCGCGCTGCCGCTGCTCGACGCCATGGTGCCGGCCGGACGCGCGTCAGTGGCAACCGCCACACGCAAGCGGCGGCTCGTGTGCATCGAGATGGTGCACGGGTCGGCCGGCAGCACGACGATCGGAGTCAAAAAGAATTTGTGGGCGCCAGCTGCAGGGGGCGCCACTTCGATCTGAGCCCTACGAGCCTTTCGTCGCTCGAGGCGTTTCGCGACCATCTCACCATCGTTAGCAACACCGACTGTCCCAGCGCTGGCGCCTACGAAGTGCACGAAGTGGGCGGCGATCATTTTCGATCCAGCGCCGTCTTTCTCACCCAATCGCATCCGAAGCGCACGCTCGGCGCCGACGTGGAAGCAGGCACATCGCTGGATCAGCTGCACGCGCACCGCTTCGGACAGGATACGCCGTTGCCGTCGGTGCAGATGTGCATCGAGCCAATCGACCAGGCCGGCGGATGCGGCTACGGTTACTCCTGCGTCTACACCGACACGATCAGCTGGGCATCTCCCACGCGTCCGCTGCCGATGGATCGCGACCCGCGTGTGGTGTTCGACAAGCTGTTTGGATCCTTCACCGACGGACTGCCGCCGGAGGAACGGCGCCGGCGCCTCGCCGAGGACCGTAGCATCCTCGATTGGGTGATCGCGTCGGTGCCGCAGCTCGCCAACTCGCTCGGGGCGCGGGATCGAGCACGGCTCAACGAGTATCTCGAGCACATCCGCGAGATCGAGCGGCGCATTCAGAACATCGAGACGTACAGCCGCAGCGGCGAACCACGCGAATTCCCGGACGCGCCTGCCGGCGTGCCCGATTCGTTCTCGGAGCACGTGCAGCTGATGTTCGATCTCCAGGTGCTCGCCTTCTCCGCCGACATCACGCGTGTAGTTGCCTTCAAGCTCGGTCGTGACAACTCAAATCGCGTGTACCCGGAAAGCGGCTTCCTTGGCCCCTTCCACCCGACCTCGCATCACAGCGGCCGCGAGGCCAAGATTCTCAACTTCGCCAAGCTGAACACGTATCACGTCAGCCTCGTCGCAGATCTGCTGCACAAACTGCGCGACACGCCAGACGACGGAGCGACACTGCTCGACAACTCGGTCGTGCTCTACGGCTCGCCGATGGGCGACTCGAACGAGCACAACCACAAGCGCGTACCGTTTTTCATCGCCGGTCGCGCCAGCGGCGCACTAACAGGCGGCGTCCACATCAAGGCACCACCCGGCACGCCGCTGGCCAACGCCATGCTGAGCGTGTTGCATGCGCTCGGCCACGACCACCTGGCGAGTTTTGGCGATAGCGAGGGGGCGCTGAGCCTCAATCCCGGCTAAGATACCGGCCCTATGAAGGGCATTGTCACGCTCGCGTCCGCAGTGCTATTCGGCGCCCTCGCAGCGGCGCCAGGTTTCAATGTCGTCGAGGCCACGATCCCGCAGATGCAAGCGGCAATGGCCAAGGGGCAACTCACATCGCGCGAGCTCGTCGCGCAATACCTCCTGCGCATCGCGGTGTACGAGGATCGGCTCAATGCAGCGCTGGCCGTGAATCCGCATGCGCTCGAGGAAGCGGACGCCCTCGATCGCGAACGTGCGCAGGGAAAAGTCCGAGGGCCGTTGCACGGGATTCCCGTGGCCCTCAAGGACAACATTCATACGACGCATCTCCCCACGACGGGCGGCGCGCTCGCCTTTCTCGGCTACACGCCGCCGTATGAAGCGACACTGACCAAGAACCTTCGGGATGCCGGAGCGATCATCATCGCCAAGGCGGGATTGACCGAGCTCGCCAACTGGGTTGCGGGCGCGCCGAATCCGATGCCGGGCAACTACAACGCCGTCGGCGGCTTCGCCTACAACCCTTACGATCCTCGGCTCGATCCACGCGATGCAACGTTCGACGGACGACCGGCGCTGCAGACCGGGGGATCGAGTTCGGGCGTGGGTACTGCGGCGAACCTTTGGGCGGCAAACGTTGGCACCGACACCGGTGGTTCGGTGATCAGTCCATCCAACGCGAACATGCTCGTGGGCATTCGTCCGACCATTGGTCGGATCAGTCGCTACGGTGTCATTCCGATCACTGCCGATCACGACACCGCCGGTCCGATGACGCGCACCGTCACTGACGCCGCGATCATGATGGGCGCGCTCGAAGGTGCCTCGCCTGATCCAAACGATGCCGCAACGCGGACCTGCACGCCGCCGCCCGGCCGCGACTACACGAAGTTCCTCGACGCAGGTGGATTGAAGGGCGCCCGCATCGGCATACCGCGCGCGTTCTACTACGACGCGGTCACATTGCCCGGCGAGCAACGCCCTCGCGGCGGTCTCAATCCCGAACAGGCAAAGGTGATGGCCGACGCGATCGCGGTTCTCAAGCAGCAAGGCGCCACCGTGGTCGATCCAGCCGAGGTGCCGAGCTTTGTGGACAAAGACGCGAACGCCAACTTCCTGCTGTTTGACTACTGTTCTGGCGGCGATCAAGCCAAGGGCAAGGATCAGAACTGTTCCGTGAACTTCAAGTACGGCATGAAGCGCGATTTCAACGCGTGGCTCAAAACGCTTGGACCATCGGCGCCGGTGAAGACGCTCACCGAGCTGCGCGAGTGGAACCTCGCGCACGCCAAAGCCGGCGCGGCGCGATTCGGACAGTCACGTCTCGATATCTCTGACGAGATGGATGTCGAGTTCGACCGCGCCCGCTTCGAAGACGATCACAAAAAGGATTGGCTGCTCAGCCGCGATCGCGGCATCGACGGCGTCCTGAAAGCCCATAGGCTCGATGCGATTCTTACGCCTGGCGGCTCGGGCGCCGGACTCGCCGCGCGAGCGGGCTATCCGATCATCGTCGTGCCGTTTGGCCTGGTTCCGAATGCACCCACGCCGGCGTTTCCTCCAGGGTTCGACGCCAGGCCGGCGCCGTTCGGCGTCGGTTTTACAGGCGCGCAGTGCAGCGAGACCAGACTTATCGAGCTCGCGTTCGCCTTCGAGCAAGCGACCAAGCGTCGCGTCGCGCCGTCTTCGTTCCCATAAACGCTGGCACGTTCCGTGACGCCTTTGCACGACGGACGTTCATGAGCCGGTGAGCCGGTCCGCCACCCTTGAGCGTGTGTTAAGGGGTATCATGCGCATCGGTCATGACCTATGGATGAGCCGCATCCGCGAGGTACGCTCGCGCTCGTCGCCCTCCTCGGTTTGTTCTTCGCCCTGGGATGGCTCGCGATGTTCGTGTTGGTGTTCCTCGAGCGCGGCGCTCCTCACCTTTGAGGCGCACAACGTGAGCCGATGAACGTCGATCTCTACGAGCGCATCTGGATGTGGGCCGCCGCGGCGGTTATCGGGATCTTTCTCACGACGATCTTCGTGATGGCTGGCGTCCAAGCAGTGCATCCCGCCAGTCACATCGAAACCGTTGACCCGACCGCGCTCGGCGAACACCCGGAATTCGGAAATCCTACTGTCACAACGCGGTCGGACGGGAGCGTCGTCGTACCCGTCGTCGCGACCATGTTCGCCTTTACCCCGGATCCGATCGAAGTGGCGGCGAATCGGCCGGTGACGTTTCGGTTGACCAGCGGTGACGTGGTGCACGGTCTGGATGTGGTCGGCACAAACGCCAACGCGATGGCGATTCCGGGTTACGTGAGCCAGTTTACGGTCACCTTCGCAAAGCCGGGTGAATACCTGATCACCTGCCACGAATATTGCGGAATCTATCACCACAACATGGTCGGAAAGTTGATCGTCAGGGAGGCGCGATGACCGACCGTCATACGCTTGCCGCGACGCACCTTGGTGTTTCCGTTGCAGCGTTCGGCGTGGCATCCATCATGGGTGTGCTGCAGGGCCTATCGGTTGCCGACATCGCCTTTCCCGTCCGCAGTGAGTCTTTCTATTACCTCGTCGTGACCGCGCATGGGGTCTTGATGGCGCTGGTCTTTACAACGTTCTTCATCATGGGCCTGGGCTACGTCTTCGCGCAGGAGAGCCTTGGCCGAATTGTCGGGCGACGCGTCGCGTGGGCGGGGTTCTGGCTGGCGGCCGTTGGTTCGGTCACGACGGCAATCACGATTCTTCGCGGACAGAGCTCGGTGCTTTACACGTTCTATCCGCCAATGCAGGCGCATCCGCTCTTCTACATAGGCGCCACGCTGCTAGTTGTAGGGTCGTGGGTGTGGGGCGGCGTGATGATTGCGAGCTACCGCTCGTGGCGGCGCGAGCACCCGGGCGTGCCGGTTCCGCTGTCGATGCACGGCATGTTGGCAACGGTGATCGTGTGGTATCTGGCAACCGCCGGCCTTGCCCTCGAAGTGGTCGGCATGCTGATCCCCTGGTCACTCGGGCTGTTCGACAAAATTGATCCTCTCCTGGCGCGCACGTATTTCTGGTGGTTCGGCCATCCATTTGTGTACTTCCTTCTAATTCCCGCGTACGTGCTGTGGTACTACGTGCTGCCGCAGGTTGCGGGCGGGCGACTGTTCAGCGATCCCCTGGCGCGAATGGCGTTCATCGTCTTCATTGTTCTCTCCACGCCGGTCGGGTTCCATCATCAGTTCACGGACCCGGGCATCAGCGCGGGCTGGAAACTCGCTCACACGATCACGACGTATGCCGTCGTGTACCCAAGTCTCGTCACTGCCTTTACCGTGCTCGCGTCGTTGGAAGTCGCCGGACGAATGAAAGGCGCGACGGGCCTCTTCAACTGGATCGGCCGGTTGCCGTGGCGCGACCCGTTTTTTGCGGCTGTGGCGCTCTCGATGATCGCGTTCGTGTTCGGCGGATTTGGTGGTGTCATCAACGCCGCGTACGCGATGAACGCAATGGTCCATAACACCGCTTGGATCCAGGGGCACTTTCACGTGACGCTCGGGACGACGGTGGCGCTGTCGTTCATGGGCGCGACCTACTGGCTCCTGCCGCGGCTCATCGGTCGCGAACTGAAGTTCGCATCGTTGGCGCGAATCCAGCCGTATCTCTGGTTTGGCGGAATGGTGTTCTTCAGCACGAGCTATCACATCGCGGGTCTGCGTGGCATGCCACGACGGGTGTACAGCGGCGCGTTGACCGGCGAATACGGCGCCGATTGGCGTGGTCTGACGCTGGTTGCTGCGCTGGGTGGGGTCATTCTATTCCTCAGCGCGCTGGCATTCGTGACCGTCGTGTTTGCCACGTGGACGACGGGACGCAAGATTGAGCCACTGCCGTTCGAGTTTGCCGTACCGTTGCAGCCGGTCACCACGACTGGCGTGTGGGATCGGTTCGGGATTTGGACAGCGATTGCCGTAGTGCTCGTGGCCATCGCCTATATCTATCCTCTGTACACTCTGCTGACGCACGCTCGATACGGGTCGCCTCCGTTTCAGCCGTTCTGACGACGCGCCCGCAAACGGTGGCGCCGGAAGAGCGCAGAAGCGCAGCCGAAGCTGCGCTTCTAGACAAGGCGAGATGCCCAACACGAAATTCCTGGCACTCTCCAAATGTTGGAAGACATCGTAACTGCGACAATACGCCATGGCGCGTTCACGAGCTCAAAACGCGCTTCACGATCCTAAAGACATCTCCGTTCCATCTGCGTCTATTTGCGTCCGTCTATCTGCGTTTCATCTGCGTCTATCTGCGTTTCATCTGCGTCTATCTGCGTTTCATCTGCGTTCATCTGCGTTTCTTCTTTGACACCACGTGCGCGACGTTCTGCCACGCGAGCGTCATCGCTTCACCAAGCGCCTCTTCTTCAGCGGCAGCGAGCCGCACGCGGGTGCACCCTTGCCGGCCCCAGGCGCCGTTTTCAGGCGCAAACATGTCCGGGTGTGCGCTCACCAAGCGTTGTTGCTGCTCCGGCGTGAGCTTCACCATGCCGTGCTTGTCATCGCTGTGAAGCGTCGCGAAGATCTTGCCGTTGGCGCGGAAGTCGGGATGGCCCATGTGGGCCGCTTCGATGGCGCCATCCATTCCGAGCGCGATTTTTCGAAACGTGCGTGTCGTCATCTTGCGCCTCAGACCTATTCGACAAGGTCGATTGAGTTGTCTCCAAACTGCGGACGACAGCGCGGACACTGCTTCTTGCAGACTTCCTTCGCCACCCGGCGCAGTACCTCGTTCGCGGCGATCGGCCGCCCACGGCAGGGCCGTCGGCCACTGGCTCGGCGTCGGCACAGTGATGCTCGCCAGCGTGTCGCCGCCGCCGAATTCCCAGTAGAAGTCGTACCGACGATCTCTTTCGGCGTAGCGAATCGTACCCGACCGCCCTTCTTGCACGATCTCGATCGAATAGCGGCCGAACATCTCAGAAAGTGGCGATGGGGTTCAAGGGAAAACCTGTCCCACCAAGCACGGGCACTGGCGCGGCGGTGAGGAGAAATTCCCATCGCTTGACGCGTGCCGCCTGCGCGGCAACCGCTTCGAGATCCATCACGTCGATGAGCGGCAGTCCCATCGCCACAATTGCGAGCTGGTGAATGGGACGCCCGTTGCCTTCGACACGCGAGGGTTGCACGTCGTTCACGGCATCGTTGCCGAGCAGCGCAATGTCGCGGCGCTTCAACCACGGCATCACCGACGCGTGGAATCCAGCCGCGTCGCGCGCGACGTTCCACGCCCCCTTCTGCGTGCGCAACGCCCACCGGCCAGTGCGCAGGAAGACGGCGTCGCCACTCCCGATTTTGATGTTGGCAAACTTTTCCCACGCTTCGAGATCGGACGGATAGATCGGTGTACCCGGTTCGAGGTAGGGAACCTTGTTCATGAGCGGCAAGTCAATCAACACGCCGCGCGTGAGAATGCCGCCTTTTTGATTCTCGATGCCGTTCTCAGGACAACCGGGCCCCTCGGCGATCTTGGCGCGATCGAACCCGTTATAGAGCTTGCCTTCGTACGAGTAGTGACACAACGAATCGATGTGCGTGATGACCGAGCCGTGATACCAAATTGTGTACAGATCCATGGCGTGACCGCCGGCGTCGAGCGTCATCTGCTGCTGCAGCGGCCGCGGGCTGTCGAGCGCTTTCTCTTTGTCGACGGTGTGTGCGAGCGACACTGAAACGCCGTCGCGCACGAGCGCGACCGCCTGTCGACGCTTGTCCGCTGTGATGAGGTTGAGCGTGCCGCCCTGATCTTCTTTGCCCCATCGCCCCCAATTCGAGAGTTCTGTCATCCATTTGGCGACGTCTTCCTTCGTGACCGTGGGAGGCGCAGGCGCCGCGTTCTGATCGGCAAGCAAGCTGGAAGTGGCGGCAAGTGCAAGCGCGACGAGGGCGCACAAGGGGGCGGAGAGTGTCCGGTCGTTCATAACGGTGGCATTTTAGCGCCGCTCCACATCAACTGGCACGTGTAACGCGCCCGCGAGGTCGTCAGCCGAATAGTGCGCGCCGGTAAGCCTGGCGCCCAGCAAATCGGCTTCGTGCAGACTCGCTCCGTTGAGGATCGCCCCTTCGAGGTTTGCAGCTATGAGATCGGCTTCGACGAGGTTCGCGCCGGTGAGGTCCGCCCCGCGAAGGTCGGCGTTCATCAAATTCGTGGCATGCATCGACGCGCGGCGCAAGCTGACGCCCGAAAAGTTGATGCCGGTGAGGATCATCCCATCCAGGTTCGCTTCGTCGAGCACAATCGCGGCATCAGGGTTCTCGAGGCGCCACCGATTCCAGAGCGCAGACCCGAACTTCAACCGGATAAGAAAGGGGTCCGACATAGCCATCTCCCGATGTGGCGATGTGGCGATGTGTCTGGCGATGTGAAGATGTGATGTAAGGATGTGGCGGCACATCGCCACATCACATCGCCACATCGACAGACACATCACTACATCAGCCGATCGTCAGATCACATCGCCAGATCACCACGTCGCGACATCGCCACATGTGCGCCTTCACCTCAGCTCCACGCGCGCGAGTATCTCTGTCATCGCCGCCTCACTTGGCGGCTGCAGAACGTTCCTGTCAGCAAATTCCTGCGCCTGTGGATAAGTCGTCAGACGAATGCGATCGGCGGCGGCGTTGAGATCATACGTAGTCCGACGCAGCTCGACGCCAGGTCCCAGGAGCAACCAATATGCGCCCGGGTCGCCGAACGGCATCCCTACGCTGCCTGCGTTGACGACTCGGACGGACCCCACCATGCGATCGAATTGCATGTGAGTGTGACCGCACACGACGACCGCAGCGCCAAGTCCTTCGAAAATTGGCAGCAGTTTGTCTTCCGGGGTTGCGCGCGTGAAGCACTCGTTCTCGTCGCGCGGCGTGGCGTGGCAAAACAGCACGTTTCCGATGCCGGGCATCTCGAGCCGTGATGTCTTGGGCCACGTCGCCACACGCTCTCGCTGGGCTGCATCCAGTTGATCGGCTGCCCAGCGGATCGCTTCGCGCGCCTGCTCCGGGACACGCGCTTGCTCGCCCGCAACCTCGGCCAGAACGGCGACCTCGCAGTTGCCCTGAATGAAACGTGTGGGCAAGTCGAGATCCAACAAGCAGGTGAGCGCTTCGCGCGACATCGGGCCAGGCACGACATCTCCGCCGATGACGATCTCGTCCACTTTGGCCTGGCGGACTTCGTCGAGCACGGCTTCAAGTGCGGGCAGGTTGCCGTGAATGTCGTAGAGCGCCGCAACGCGCATCACTTGGCTCGTTTATAGATCAGCGTAAGCGCGCGCTGCGCGCTCTCGGCACTGCGCTCATCGATGGTGATGACCAGTCGGCCGTCTGCATCGAGATGCCAGACCTGAGTCCGCTCGGTGTACGGCCCATCGGCGCGTGACGGCCCTGAGTAGCTGCCGCGCTCGATGACCAATTGGTCCTCCAGCCAGCGGACGAAGTGGCTTTCGCTCCTCGGCAGGTGCCCGCTCGAATCGATACCGCCAACGATTCCACCTGAAAGGCCAATCTGATGCGTTTGCGATCGTGTCTCGCCGGCGTAATGGCGCTCGACGACAATCTCCTTGAAGAACGGCCTCATGGGCTTGCCAAGGACGTCCGTACGTTGCACTGACTGGCGAACCGTGAGCGCGCCGGGGATGTCGGGGCGCGGCTCCCCTGGACTTTCAAGAATCCGGTGGCCCGAGAAGTCTGGATGCTCTTGTGAGGCTACGCCCGAGCCGGTTAGCAGTGCGATGAACAGCGCGATCGCTCGTGTCGCATGCATATAGCGCCATTTGACACCATCCAGGTGCGTTTTGACCGCAGTCGGACCTCAGCGGTCCCGAGATGAGCGCGGCTTCACGGCACGACGCTTAAACGGACGCGTGTCCGATACGCGACTGTGAGCAGCAGAATCAGATAGGCCGCATGCACCCAGAACGGCTCGCCAAAATCATTTAACCCAGCGCCGAGATAGAGCATGACCGTAGCAGTGGCGAGACCGCTCAAAGCGAACCAGCGCGAATCGCCGCGTCGAATCGCGATACCGGAGCGCACGTTGACCAAACCGGCGAGGACGAAAATAGCAGCTGTAACGATTTGAAGCCGCGGTTGAGGCGTGGAGAGAACGGCAACGGCGAGCGCCGCGCCGCCGATGCTCATGAGAACACCGAGTACGACCGCCATGATGCCGGTCATGGCCGCCAGCGACGGCAGAAGAACCAAGCGCCTCTTGGGTTTCATGGCACCTCCAGCGGTGAGTCGCGCGCTTTAGCATGCGACGATCGAAGCGGCCGCGATGTTCCCATTCCGCCGTCCTTACCCCAGACAATCGTGTATCGCCACATCGCGTGATTGAACACCCTCGATGCCCGCAAACAGCGAGCTGCCAACACCTGGGTCTCGTGCAGGGAGCACGCGCATGGCGCCGTTTCGGGGCGTCGTACGGAACCGATGATGTCGTCGGCGATGGCACCTCGTGATCTCTATTGACGAACGCGTTAACGTTTGAGGCGACGCCTCGCCTCCTCGGGAATCTGGCTGACGTCGAAGGTCACATGTCTTGCGTTCCACACGTCACGACTCGGCTCTTCCCATTCGTACCAAACAGGGACGAGAAGCGTCCGCTGCAACGCAAGATGGTATTGCGGCACGTCAAACACCATTGAGGCGCCGGCCGCGAGCTGGTGGGTGGCGAGGTCGTCGCTGTCCAACCCAGGCCTCACGTCGGCATCATTCGTCGCCAGGTAGTATTTGATTCGATGGCGACCGGGCTGCGATCGATCGCCGTGCTCATCGTAATAGACGGGGCAACTCGTGTTGTTGTGCAAGCGCAGCAAAAGGCGATAACGGCTCTCGCCTCTGGTCGCGAACTCGCTCAGTGAGTCGTAACGAATGTATTGTGCGGGCAACGAACCATCGAGCCGTTGGCAACCGCCGGCAACGACTTGGGAGAGCGTCAAAAGAAAGGCGAGAGCCATTAGCGTGTATCCAGGCCAGATCCACGAGGCAAGGCGATCCCGTCGACATCCACCAACTGGTCTGCCGCGCGAGCATCGACCGCAACGCGTTCCATTATCGGACGTGCGAACCCGAGCAACTCGCGGGCTGACAAGAGATACGCCGCAGCATTACCGACAAAGCCGCCGCTATTCCGCGCTGCCGCGAGATGGCTATCGACAAGGCGCGCAAAAAACCGTTCCGGCCAGTTCGGATGCACGCCGTCGCCCGAGGTGTCGAACTCCTTCATGTCACGCCAGACGCGCGTGCCGTTCTCGACGACCGGGATCTTGAATCGCGCCACGCGTTTATCCGCAATGTCCGCGATGTGCTCGACGTAGTGAAGAAACGTGACGGTGTCGTGATCACACCCGAGCAACAGGATCGTGCCGTCAAGCGCGACAAAACGGTCGAGCGCCGAGTCGTGCCCGAACGCATAGTGCCACGGTTGCGACGAAAAGAGATAGTCCGCCTGTTTCCCCCAGGCCACAAAGCGCGCCGGATGTTCGTTGACCCGCGATCCCGGATAGGTGCGCAGGAACTCGACCAGGATGCCGTGGTCGCGTGCCGAACGCGCGGTCTGCGCGTCAAACGGCGGCAGTTTCTCCAGCACTTCCGCTTCTTCTCGCGCCGACAGGTTCCCACGTCCAACTTCGTCCACGTAGCGTGGGCATCCGGCGTACATCAGCATGGTGCCCTCAGCCGTGAGCGCTTCTTTGAGCGCAAGGTGGATCTCGTCGGGACCGCCGGCGACCTCACCGACGGCTCGAACCGATGCGTGGACCATGACGACGTCGCCCGGAGTAATGCCAAGCGCGCGGAAGTCCGCCGCGAGATGCTGGCGAGTGTGCATCAGGACCCCTGCGCGCGCGGAGTCGGATGCGCGCTCCAAAATTCGCCGTCGACGTCAATCCACGCCTTCGCCGGGAAGCTCCAGTGAGGCTGTATGGCAAGAATCGTCGCGTCAGGTCCAAGTCGTGAGGCCAAATCAGCGGCGATCGCGCGGTTTGACGCGAATGCCATGTCGAACCGTTCCGCGCTGGATGACTCGAACACCGCACCCACCGCGGGGGTGCGATTCGGGGTGGTACCGACGACAGCGAAACGCGCGCCGACGACTCGCCACCGTACTCCGCCGCTCAGGTCGCGACGATACGCCGCGTTGGTCATCGTCACCGCTTCTCTGAAGTCTTCCTTGCGTGCACCAAGAACCTGCAGCTTCTCCATGAGAGCCGGGTTACGTGAGTATGCAGCTTCCACGCGCTCCCGTTCACCCTGCGACGCAAACGCATTCAGCCACCACACTTCGCTTGGTCCGCTGAAAGAAGCGAGGGCTAGGTACGGATGTGGGCACCCTAGCGACGCGCAAGCGGCCGCGATCTCGACCTCATTGCGGTCGTACGCCTCCTCGCTGCCTGGCCGCAGCCGTTCGCGAACGATCAAAAGCAGCTGCGGCGTCGCGTCGTCGGTGTCCATGAGCACGGTGGCCGAATACGACGGCGGTCAGGCCGGCGGTGACGATTCGCGCACGACACGGAATCCGATGCTGAATCCGCGATCCTGTGGCCGATGCGTGTAACGCAACGCGCAGCGTGCGCTATCGGCGCCAAAATACCAGCTGCCTCCGCGAATCACCTTCAGCGAACTCTGACACGTCGCAACCGGATCTGCCACCGCGCCATCGACAGCGTACGGACAATAATCGTCGGCCGTCCACTCCCACACGTTGCCATGCATGTCGTACAGGCCCCACGCATTGGGAGCGAAGGAACCAACGCGGCTTGTGCGTCCTGCGGCTGCTGTGTTTGGTGACTCTGCAAAATTCGCCTGCGCGGCCGTCAACACCGCGCCAACCGCGTACGCTGTCCCGCTGCCCGCGCGACACGCGTACTCCCATTCCGCTTCGGTCGGAAGGCGGAATCGATTCCCAGGCGCGCGCTTCGTGAGCCGTTCCAGGAATTCGTGCGCTTGATGCCATGTGACGTTTTCCACTGGAAGCATGTCGCCCTCTGCGCGAAAGTGACTTGGGTTCTCACCCATCACAAGGCGCCACTGCTTCTGCGTCACTTCGAAGGCGCCGAACCAGATCGTGCAAGACAGCTTCACTTGGTGCGGCGTCTCTTGTGCTTGGCGTCCGATCTCGTCGGGCGGCGAGCCCATCACGAACCGACCAGGATCGATCGTCACGAACAGCATGCCGGTCGTTGGCTCAACCCATTCGCGCGATTCAGTCGTCGTTTGCGCGTCAGCGCCACCACCACACAGAAGGACGGCGGCGGTCAACATTGCCGCGAACGAATTGGTCAATGGCGTGGACACGGTCACGGTCAACTGCGAAGCGCCGAGACAACATCCGTTCGCCCACGGGCGTGTGCGTCGGCCAACCGCTTCGATGGACGCTTTGACGTCCATTCAATCCTATGATCCGCTCATCGCACAGTTAATGTCACGCGCCCAGCGCCACGCTAGTCGCCGCGACTACGCGTCATAGTCGGGTCACCCACCAGGGCGACGATCGGCACGGCTACGAACGGAATATGTCCGATCAATTGAATCCACCAGCGAATGTTGATCGTGGGCGCGCGCTGGAGGAGCAGGGGAATGACCGCGAGCGACATCACCATCCAGATGAATGGTCCATATAACGAAGCCACGCGAAGCACGCCAAAGGAACGCCTCAAAACGTGGCGAATCCATGCCGAGCGCTGTACAAGGACGAGAAAAACCACGGACCATCCGAAGGCGACGCCAAAATGCATGAGCACACCGATGAGCGCCGTTCGCGTTCCGCCGTTGAACGCGTCGTTCCCCAGGAGCGTCGCAGCCACGCCCTGAAAGAGTCGCGTGACCGTCGAGCCGTAGAACGCGACGCTTAAGACGCTCGAGAAGAGTCCGTCGATGATGCCGGTCGCCACGCCGGCACGCATGAGGCGCGCGAGCGCGTCCTGTCCGCCGTCGATGCTCATGCTAGCCGCTACGGCGGCTGACGCCGATTCTCGGCAAGAAGCGCCCGGTTCGATTCACGTAGTCTCTGTAACTGCTGCCAAAGCGAGCGATCAAATTCGTCTCTTCGATTCGCGTGCGAAGAACCAGCAACCCGATCACGAGAACTCCAATCACGAAGAGAAACCAGTTCGCGGTAATCAGAGAAACTGCCCCCGTGAGCAGAGCGGCTGTGTCGTAGAACGGATGCCGAACCCAGCGATACGGGCCGTGCACGACGAGCGTGTGTTTCTGCCGCGTGACGACGGTGTCGGTCAGATTGCTTCCAAGGGATCGAAAGGTCCACACCAATAGTCCGACCGCGATCGCGAATACGCCCACACCGGCCCACCGCAGCCACACTGGAAGTGAAACCGCGGACCATGCCATCCACGCTGGATTGATCATCCACGCGAGCAGGCCAAACCAGAACGCGGCACCGAGAGGGCGCAGCGTCGCCAGGATGAACAGGCCTTCCTGTCGGCGATCAAGGGGTTCGCGCGTCGATTGTGACATGACGCGATGGTAGACGCCGACCGGAAGGATGAGGAGAAAGATCACAATCAGCACGGCACGCAACGCTTGATCGTGACTCATGCGCTCACGCCCGGCAGCGCGAGTACGACAACCAATTCGATGATCGCGCCGGCGCAGACACCCGCAATCAACACGCGACCACGCGCTTGATCCCATACCCGCAGCATCGTGAGCAGTCCGAGAGGAATCCACAAGATGATCGCACTGATCAGCCCTGCCGAATACGCCTGGGTGCGGACACTTCCAACCAGATGCCCTGCCGTGTTCAACAGGACGGCCGTCGCCAGCGCCGGGACGATCCATTGAAATCGGCTGCTGCGGCTCACGAGATAAATGCCGTTGAGCATCAGCGAGAGGCCAATCGCGTTGGCGATCAAAAAGCGGTCCGGATCGAGCGGGTGGCCGGCTTCTGACCACCACTCGGCGATCGGGGCTGACGCGAACCACTCTTCGATAAGGTGAACGACATAAGAGACCGGGAAGAGAAAGAGCAGTGCGGGATCGTAGAACTTCCACCGGGTCGGTTCACCAGTAAGACATTCCACCTTTGATCTTTCCTTCGACCATGAGCGTCTTGAGCTCGTCGAGGCTTTGAACATCGCGCGGCGCGATGCCGCCCCATTCGAATTGCGCCGTCCCGTTGTCAATCCGCAACAGGACCACAGAGAAGGTATGCGCGATCCCACCTCGTTCGTAATACACAACGCAGTGATCGCTTGAAGATCCAGCCAGAATCAGCTGCCTGATCGGAAGGTTCGGCTTGAAGATCACATCAGTAACCTGAAACTCCGCGCCCGGCTCGGCGAGTTCGAGTGTCGGACTGCGGAAGAGAGCGCGCAGAGCCCCACGAACCTCGCTTGAAAGACCGGCAACGGACGCCACACGCGCAAACTGCTCGGTGCGGAGGTGTGCGCGCTGAGCGTCGGTGAGAGTCGGCGGCGCCGCCGGCTGCTGACTCCCTACGACGTCGGTCGCCAGGAGAAGTAAGGCCAGGGGCAAAGCCATGTGCTCGGCACGCATCGAAATCTCCTACAACCGCCGCACTTCGTGGGCGCGCACAACCAGCTCCTGCTGCGCAAACTGTGTTTCGAGATCAGTCCGCAGCTTCTGCCACCAGTCGTGATCCAATTCGTCTACCATCACCTCGTATACGACAACCTGATCGCGCACCGTTTCCCCCGAAGCGGCTTCCCAGAGTCCGGTAGCTGGCGCGCGAGTGCAGGCCGTCACGCCGCCAAACCGCTGCGTGAGTTTACGTGCGAGATCGTCGTACAACGCGCGCGGGTAGGCGGTTCCACGTTTGTCCTGCACCGGCAGCAACAATTGCACCAAATGCACTCTGAAAGCCTACCGCTCAAACGCTTCGGCTCGTGAAAACCGCCCTCACGACAACGATTTCGGCGCCCTCGTCTTCTGATGGCGGTTCGAACAGCGCGAGGAATCCCTGCAGCGTTGCGGGATTGATCGAGAAGTTGAACTGCGGCAACTTCGCATTGCGTTCCGCGAGTCGAGCCCGCACGACGTCGATCGGTGTGTCGATGAAGTGCGTTTTGGCCTTCGCTCCCACATCGGCCGCAAGTGTGACGTAGCGTGCGCGGTGCTCGCGAAGAAAGAAGCCATCGTCCAGGATGACATCCACATCTCTGCGCAGCAGCTCCGAGGCCGGCTCCCAGATGAGTTCACGACAAGCGAGTACGCGACGCGTGTGTTCCTCCTGGCCGACTGAAGCGAGCGAATACTTTCCGAACGCAGTGATGAGCCATCGATCGAGCGAAAACAGAACGCAGTCGGCCGCGCGTTGCTGCAGGTCCATGGCGTATGTGGTCTTCCCGGAACATGGGAGACCCGAAATCAGATGAACAATCGGCATCGCGTCGCTTAAGTACGAATCGCTATCAGCGCGCATCACGAAGTCGATTGCCGGTATCAAAGCACCGACCATCCTCGACGCGCGGCACAGTGCCCGCGGCGGTGGAATAAACCTGGTCTCGGTCGTCAGTGCAGAACGAACGATACTGGGTCGCCGCGAGATTGACCGGAATAGCAACAACCGCGAAACGGGTCATGGTTGATCGGGAGCCCCGATCTGATACAGGACCGGCTTGCTGGCCGGCGTGGAAATAGAGGCGATAACGGCTCCCTTGCGGCAACTGCCACCTGCCATCGAGGTAAGGCATGCCATCGCCCTGCGATGGGATGCAGGGTGGCGCGGCGAGGCAGGCGAGCGTGTCGTAAGCAGCGGGATCCTTCGCCAATGCGAGGGCCAGCAGCGATGCCGTATCTTGCAGTGCGCTGATAGCCCGGCCTTCTGTTCGGTCTGCCTCCCCGATGGGAGGAGCGAAAACCGCAAGGCCCACCGCAATGGCAATGGCGGAAACCGCTCGCCGCACGCCAACGCCATACATAAGCGCCATGTCGATCGGTCCGGACCGAGTTCAATATTCCCACCGTTTCGCAGCCGATCTTCGATGCTCATCCCAGATTTCTTCGTCCCAGGAGAACGTCACTTCCGAGATGACCGGCGATCCAACGCGCATCATTCGCGTGCTCGTCGGGGCCGTCTCAGGTCCTCGCCCGCAACCGCAGAAGCAAGAACGCCCAAACCGAAAACGCCACTGCCACAAGCGTGGCGACAACGTACAGCGGCTCTCTTGCAACCTGCGGTCCTTCCTCGACCATGCGTAAGATGTGCGCCACAACAGTCAGGCCGAAGATGCTTCCGGAAGTCATCACGTACGCTCTCATTGAAAGCCTCCGTTCATCGTCGACGCCACATCATCGCGGTGCGCGAGTGCCTGCCAGGACAATCCCCGCCATCGCATCCACCAGCTAGCGCGTCATTGCGAGCACAACATACCTGCGACGGGCAGAATCCCTGACTCTCCGAGCCAAAGCTCACCATCCGCACCGGTGACCAACCGCGGAAACCGCCGCGTGTGTCTCGTTCGCATTAGAGGGATGCGCTCTCTGTGTTTCTCCGCGAGGTCACCGCGGGCGATTCAGATGCTCTTCGCGCGCATGACCGCAGCACAGTCTAACCCCTCAATTTACTTGAGTTGCGAAGCGCGGCGTCGAAGTGATCCGACCGTATAGGCGCAGAACGGGCCGCTTTCGCGCGGTTGGCGCCGTTGGCGCTATCCACTCAAGTGAGCTCCGGCGAGCTCCGGGTTCAAGCGCGTCGGCCGAACTCAACGCCGGCGATCCGTCACGCGCAGCGACGGCGTACATGCGACAACTTTCTACCGCCAGTTGACAATGAGCGGCTGGTCGTCGCGGTTGGCGAGCGGCTTGAGCAGTACGCCGGCCACGACGCTGAAAATCGCCGCGTTCGCGCCAATACCAAGCGCAGGGTAAGCACGACCGTGATGAAGCGTCCCTTGACGCGCGACAGGGATCGCACGGCCAGCCGCACTTCGTCGAGAAACTTCATTCAACACTCGACGGCGGATGCTTTTTTATTCAAAATTGCGCCGACAAGGGGGACCTATGACGACGCGTGTGACCAGTGTTTGCACAGCCCTCGCCTTTGTGTGTGCCGCGACAGCGCTCGCGCAGTCGCCAAAAGCGGCAACCTACATCACCGACGAGCAGGTGAAGGCCGTCAACGCCACGGCGGGCGTCGATCGCCAGATCGTGAGCGTCGACATCGGCAAACTCAACGAAGCCGTTGGCATTATCCATCGCGGCCCGACCACACCCACAGGCGCGGGACGAGGCCCAGGCGCGGCGGCTGGTGATGCAACGGCCGCCGGCCGCGGAGCGGGCGCTGGTGCCGCTGCCGGCGCGGGCGCCGCTCCTGGCCGGGGGCAGGCTGCAGCCGCAGTCCCCTGCGGTGAGCAATCCACGACTCCGCCGCCCGCGGGCACGGCGAGCGGCATCGCGCACGACCATCAAACCGAAACCTACATCATCGTCTCAGGCGGCGGCACGCTCGTTACCGGCGGACGCATCGTGAACGGACGCAAGTCGGCGCCAGAAAGCGAAGTAACGCGTGTGCTCAACGGTCCCTCGTGCAGCGGGCCGATCGTGGGAGACGACGTGGTGAAGAAAGTCGTGAAGACGGGCGACATCATCATCATCCCGGCGGGCGTGCCGCATGGATGGACGGACATCACGGATCACGTTGACTACTTGAGCGTACGGCCGGATCCAGATCGCGTGTTGCCCGCTGGATACGTGCATCCGGCGCTGAAGAAATAACGGTTCGACGGTTCGTGGTCCTGGTTCGGGGGAGATGGTTCGGGGGTTCCGGATTCGCCAGTTCGTGGTTCCGAGGTTCGGGGTTCGACGTCGCGGTTCCTGGTTCGGTGCTCGAAGGTCGGAACCGTCGAATCACGAACCGCCGAACCTCGCCTTTAACGAATCTCGCTGAGCGCCCGCCGCATCTCTGATGCTACCCAACGCGCCTCCTCCTTGCTTGGCAACATCGGCGACAAACTCGGGTTCATGAGTTTGAAAGACTCACCAAAGACGCCGTTAAGCCCGTAACGCCTTCATGCTCCGTAGAATCGCCGCCGCCGAACGGTCGATATCGCTCTCGGTCGTCGACCAGTTCGACACCGAGATCCTCATTGCTGCTCGGTTCTGCCAAACGGTGCCGCCCAGCCAACATGTGCCGTCTTGCTGAACGGCGGCCACGACGCGCTTGGTGAAATCGGCTGCCTCGGTCGCGTCGCCGGTGCTTGGAACAAACTGCACGAGCACTTGATTGAGCACGACCTCATTGAGGATCTGGACTTGCGGATGTAATGCCAGCGCGTCAGCCATGCGACGTGCGAGAGTGCAGCAGCGTTCGACCATCTCTCGCAAACCGGCGCGGCCGAGCGTGCGCAGCGCCGCGTAGATTGGGACGACGCGTGCGCGGCGGGACTCTTCCGGCGTGAACTGGTGCGAGTCGCGCTCCGACTGTGTCTCCTGAATGTACTGCGCCGCGAGGCTGAACGCCCGGCGATGCGATTCGGCATGCGCAATCATGACAATGCCCGAGTCGTAGGGGACGTTCAACCACTTGTGCGCGTCGGTTGCGATGGAGTCTGCTTCGGCGATTCCGGCAACGAGGTGCCGTAGCGCGGGACTCACCGCGGCCCACAACCCGAACGCACCGTCCACGTGCAGCCATGCGCCACGGCGCTTCGCCAGTGCGGCAATCTGCGTAAGCGGATCGAACGCACCAGTGTTCACGTTGCCGGCTTGTGCACAGATGATGCAAGGACCCGTTCCGGCGCGAAGCGCCTCGTCGAGTTTGTCGGCACGCATGCGCCCGTGGTGGTCGGTCTCGATCCGCCGCAGCCGCTCGGCGCCGAGCCCAAGCATGCGCAGCGCATTGAGGATGGTGTAGTGCGACTCCGCGCTGACAATCACCTCGATCGGCGGCGCGCCAAACAGGCCGTCGCGCTCGACGTCCCACTCCACCTCACGCAACACGTGATGACGCGCGGCGGCGAGTGCCGTGAAGTTCGCCATCTGGCAACCGGTGACGTAGCCGACGCTCCACGCGGGCGAGATGCCAGTGAGATCGATCAGCCAGCCGGAGACGATCTGCTCGATGACTGCGATCAGCGGCGACTGGACATACAGGCCGGCGTTCTGGTCCCACGTGGACACCAGCCAGTCAGCGGCCGTGGCCGACGGCAGACTGCCGCCAATGACAAACCCGAAGTAGCGCGGGCCCTGTGTTGCGACGGTCCCCTGGCGGGCAGCGTCCGCAAGTTGATCGATCACCTGCAAAGGATCCGTGCCGGACTCCTGCAATGGCGCGCCGAGCCGGCGTCGCAGCTCGTCGCCATCAAGCGTAGCCGCGACGTGGCGATCGTGAATCGACGAGAGATACGACTGTGCATGCGCCGCGGCGCGCGGCAGCAAGGTGTTGTGCATGTCGGCCATTGTCCGCGGGATTCGGGACGCGGTGCGCGGAAGGATCTAATGATTGGAATGAAAATCGCTCACCGAATGCAGCGCCACGAGAGAGCAGAAATCGCCGCGATTGAGTATGGACCGCGCTCACAACATCAGCGAGCCGCAACGCTGACCGCTATCACGCAGGCGGCGTGTCGCCTGTCTCCTCCATTCATGGCAAGAACCGTCGTCGCTCGGCAGGGGTAGGCACGCGGCACACATCCTTCCGGCCGAACCATGCGTATCGATTGCGCGCCAGGATGCGATAGAGCGGCGTGCGCACGGACCTGGGAACGTGCCGAGCGAGGCTGAGCAGCCACCAGACTCCTCCCAGCCGGCGATAGACCTGCAACGAAGCGTCCGATTGATCGTGCAGGCCGTGCTCATCGAGGTAGAGCACGGACCACTCGCGCGGATCGTCTGAGAGCGCAGGCAACAGCTCGCGTGCAGTGTCGCCCTGAAGGGGGGCAAAGAGAAAGCGTTCTTCCCGGTCGGCTTTGAGGACGACGCCGACGAACGTGTTGCACATCGCGCACACGCCGTCGAAGAAGATGATTGGCTTACCGTAGGGATTCGGATGCCGCGGCTGCATTGCTGACCACTACACGCGCGCTCGCGCCTTGACGTTTTTGCGCATGAACACGCAGGCAATCGGACGTCCGGACATCAAGTGCGTTTCTCCCCGACCGATCGCGGTGAACCCGTTCGCCTTGTAGAACTCCACGCCGGCAAGCGAGGCGTCGACGTGGATGGTGGTGGCGCCATGCGCAGCCGCATACGCCTCCGCGAGCGCGAAGAGCGCAGATCCGATGCCGCGACGCGCCGCGACGCCCCTCACATAGACCGACGTCCCATGTGTCGAACCCTCGATGCAGTAATCGCTCGCAAATCCGAGAACCGAGGGCCGATCGGCGATGTTGCCCACGGCGATGAAGAAAACCTCGCCCCGTTCCATCGCCTTGACATAGACATCGCCGACGAGACCCTCGTCCCAGTCATCGACGACGTTCGGCGGATAAAACAGCGGACCAATCGATCGAATCGAATCCCGGTGCGCGAGCGCGATCGCTTCTGCATCCGACGGAACCGCGCGACGTGTTTCGAACTCCGAGGCCTTCATGAACGTTTCCTGGCGCGCGATGCCGGACGTCCCCGGCACCGTGCGAGCCGTTCCACCTACCGTGCTGACGCGGTGCCGGGCTCATACCCTAGCCGGATCGTTCCCTCTTTGCTGCCGTTCACCGACCCCTGCGTGAGCCACTCGAGCGACGCGCGGAACAACAGTGCGTGGTTCCGTTCCCACATCGCATTGTGCGAGGAGCAACCCAGATCGACGAACACCTTTTCGGTCGAACCAAGATCGCCGTACAAATCGCGCACACGCTGCGGCACGACCTGTTTGTCGTGCACACCCGCGACGAGCAGCACTGGCAGCTTGATCTTTCCCACGACATCGGTGTTCCATCCCCACACGGTCGTACCTGGCGCGCGGCGAACGCCAGTGCCCCAGGTGGCGCCCACGGGATCCGATTCGAGCAACTGCGACCAGACGACGTCGCGTAGCGCAGGATCGTATTGATCTCCGCAGCCCACTTGCCGATCCCAATTGGCGACGAAATCGTCGCGCGACTGCTTGTTCATCGCCACTCCATCCGCCGGCACGCTGGCGGGCGGAGCGCTCGGCGCAGTGCGGTTGAACGCCGGCGCCAACAGCACCAGCTTGTGCACTTTGTCGGGATGACTCGACGCAAAGCCGCCGGCACGCGGTCCACCGAGCGACCAGGCGATCAAGCTGACGCGTTCGACGCGGCGCCGCGCGCGAATGTAGTCGACGACGGCACTCAGATCGTCCCAGTCTGATGCGATCGTCGTCAGCTGCCGCTGGTAAGTGCTGGCGCACGGCGCGGAAATGAGCGCGGGAACGAGCGTCGCCTGCTGCTCCGCCGAGAGATTGCACGGATCGTTCATCACCGGCGGGCGCGTTGATCGGCCGTACCCGGTGAAGTCCATCGCAAACACGTCAAAGCCGGCGTTAGCGAGGTAGGCCATCCAGCTGTAATCCTGATACGGAACGTCGAATGCCACGGCGCCTGGCGTGCCCGCACCGTGGACAAACAGGACGACGCGATCGGCCAAGGTGGAGCCGCGCAGGACCGTGCCCGCCTTGGCGCGTTCACGGACGTAGATTTGCGAAGACTGGCCGGCGATAGCGGGGACCGTCGATCGCACCGTGATGTAGTGATCGATGGTCAGCACGCGCTCGCTGTCGTCCGCGAATCGCGCATCAGTCGCGGAAGCAGTGATCAGCAGCCCGAGAACGATCGCGCCCAGCACGGAGCGGTTGGCAATCGCAGAATGGCGCGCATGACGTGGCATACGACCTCCCGTTGTCGGGATGTTAGCCGACCTGCGTCGATGGCTGGTAAAGATCCGCAGCGAGTTCGGTTCCGACCGCGACCAGGCTGAGCACGGCGCAAGGCAGCGAACCCGTCTGGCGCGCGCGACCCGCCCTGGCCGCCGACCATCCATCTGCCCACCTACACCTGCTCCTGCAGGAACGCCGCAATGAACTCCTGCAGCTTCCAGAACCAACCGCGCGTCCGCCATTGCTCGAGCTCAATGCGAGTACAACGTAACGCGTCCCGCTTGAAGATCGCCTCCATCTCATTTGCGAGTGAGCGGTCGTACACGCACACGTTGCTCTCTTCGTTGTGCGCAAACGACCGGTTGTCGAAATTGCTGGTGCCGATCGTCGTCCACAATCCGTCCACGACCATCGTCTTGTGGTGCAGCAGCGTCCCGTCGTACTCCATGATCTCGACGCCGGCTTCGAGTAGACGCCCGTAAAGGCGCACCGCGTTTCGTCGCGAGAGCCAGTTTTCGTTCGTGTCGCCCGACGCCATGATGCGCACGTCGACGCCGCGCTTTTTGGCATCGATCAACGTTTCGAGTCCCGGCGGGTCGGGGACGAAGTAGGGATTGGCGATGTAGATCGAGCGCCGCGCCGACGTGATCGACAGGTAGTAGAGCGTGCGCGCGTTGGATGCCCCTGTTACCGGCGAGCTCATGATTGTCAGCACGCTCAAGTCGCCTGCCGGCTCGTGCAGGGGATAGTACTCAGGACCCGAGATCAACTCGCGCGTGCACTCGAGCCAGTTCTGCGCGAAGCCAGTTTGCAGCGGCGCCACACCCGGCCCTTCGAGGCGAATCTGAATATCGCGCCAGTGCTGCCGATCCTGCGCGTGACCCAGCCACTCGTCCGCGATACCTGCCCCTCCCGTAAAGGCGACACGCCCGTCGATGATGAGCGACTTGCGATGCGTGCGGTGGTTGATGCGACCGAGTGTGTACCAGCGAATCGGGTTGTACCAGGCGATCTGGCAGCCGCAGTCTTCGAGCATCTTGACGATTTCGTCGCCGATGTCGGCGGAGCCGATGGCATCGAGCAGAATCTTGACCCGCACGCCGGCACGCGCGCGCTGCGCCAGCGCGCGCGCAAACTTCATCCCGATCTCTCCCGCCCAATAGATGTAGGCCTCCATCGTGATCGAGAGCTGCGCCTTCTCGACATCCTCCAGCATCGGCGGATAAAACTCGTCGCCGTTGTTCAGAACCTCGACTCGGTTGCCGGGCACGAACGGCGCGCCGGTGGCGCCGGACATGCTGGTGAGGAACTCGTCGGAGTCGACCGCCATTTCGTGCTCGAGGCCGAAGCGCGGCGGCGTTTCGACGGGCGCGCTGAGATAGCTGAAGAGCGCCATGCACAGCGCTCCGATTCCCCAACCGTCCCTGTCCGCGGTAAATGCCCACACCGACAGCACCGACCACGGCCACCAGGACCAGAACAACCGGCGCACGCGCGTCCAGAACGCCGGCAGTCCCTTAGGCGGACGATGGCGTGGATCGGTGGCGCGCCGCACACGTAACATCGTCGGCCGCCGTGGCCGTCGACGGCGCCGCGTCGGCCGGGGACGCGGGATGCCGCTAACCAAGGGGCAACCAGAAGGACGTTTTCACGACGAAGACGTTGGTGCCGGGCGCCGTGAGCGATCGGAACATGTCGGCGGCATTGACGAACGACCCGATGCGCTCGGTATTCGAGCGATCCTGCTGCCACACGAGATACAACGTGCTGCCCGGCCGCCACTCCCATCGCAACACGACGTTGCTGCGGAACGAGAGCGTATTGAAATCGCGATCGCGCAGCGTGTACGAGAGCTCGCCGATGCGGACGATGCGGCTGCCGTCGGGTTGCAGGTCGACTGTGGTGCCAGAGGAGCCGTAGGTCAGGCGATCAGCGGTTGCGGGCGCGAGCAGTTCGCCATAATCGTAATAGCGACCCGACGCGGCAAAGGGCTCGGCGTAAATATCCAGGTTCATATCCGGCTTCAAGGTCAGGCCGAGACGAAATGCGGTGGACAGCGTGCTGCGATCGATGAACGCAAAGACGTATCGGCTGCCGTACGTCTCAGCCCGCCCCCCGTCGAATGTCGTGACGTACTGCGTCTTGTCTTTCAGGCGCTCGTAAAACGGACTCGCAGAAAGCTGCCAGCGTGGACCGGGCCGGAACGACAGCGTGGTGCTCACTCTGCGCGTATGCCCACCATCGTCCGTGTTCCCGAGCTCCACCTCACCGCTCCACCGTGTTTGCGATGTGGCGCGGTTGCCGAACTCGATGCTCGTATTCCACCCTCCCGCACGCGCCATGATCGGACCACCACGCGTCAGCGATACGCTCTTCTCCACAAGGTTGCGGCTCACCGCTACCGACGTCGTCCAGTAGTTCGCCCATGTCACGCTGACGTTGGCCTGCACTTCGCCGGCTTGCCGGAGCAAACGCAGTGTCGAATCGTTGCGGACTTCGACACCGATCGAATAGGAGCGGAAAATCTTGCCGGGACGCGTTTCGCGGTAGCGCAGATCACGGTTCAGGAGCAGGCCATCAGCGCCGTTGAGGACGCCGATGTCGTTGGTCTCGAAATTCTCGGAGTCGATCTTCGTGCTCATGCCCCACAGCCAGTGTCGTCCGCTCACTCGATCCACGTTCGCCTGCAGCTACCAGCCGGTGAGCGACGTCAAGCCCGGATCGAGCCGCGAATACGCGCGATCCGGGCGCTGCGCGTAATGCGCGCTGCTGCGCTGGATGCGTTCGATCGCCGGCGCTTGTCCACTTACAAACGAAGTGCCAGCGGCGGCCCGGACCTCGTACTCGCCGCCCCTGAAGCGAAGCAGGGTGCTACCGGCAAACCCGAGGGCGTTTTGCGACAGCACACTGGCCAGCGGGTCGCCGTCGGCGAGATCGCGGTGCATCACGTTGACAAAGGCACCGACGGTGTTACCGAG
Organism: Acidobacteriota bacterium; assembly: GCA_046726375.1. Lineage (GTDB taxonomy): Bacteria > Acidobacteriota > Vicinamibacteria > Vicinamibacterales > UBA2999 > DASPWV01. Next base: position 1,333 of record JBKPAJ010000084.1, on the reverse strand, counting down.
CGGGCCAAATTCCTGTAACACGCGACCCACACTGTGGAACGTGCGCGGCGCGACACGAATGCGGGAGAACGGTGTGAGATCGGCGGACGCGACGCGGGCGAATTCGCGATCCGTCGCGGCCGACAACCATCCAATCGAGGTCTTCGACCGCAAACGGCCCGTGAGCTTGGCCGCAGCGATGATGGTTTGCGCCGATGGATAGTCGACGTACTCGCCAACAGCAGGACCAAGCGGTCGCGCGCCGATGCGGCGTGAGTAGTAGAAGTTGGCGTGTCCGATGTTGAAAAGCGGCGCCCCCTCGAGAAAGAAGGGGCGCTTTTCGGGAAATCGTGTTTCGAACGCGGTGAGGTTGACTTCGGCCGGGTCGGCCTCGACCTGGCCGAAATCCGGATTGAAGGTCGCGTCGAGCGTTAGATTAGGGCCGAGGCCGATCTTGAGATCCGCGCCCACACGGCCGTTCACATTCGATCCCCGGTTGAACGGATTCACGCGCTCCGCCGCCGCGTGCACAGTAGATGCTCCCGCGACGTACGGCAACAGCTCGATCCGGCGCCGCGGCGGCACATTGGCAATGCCGCGCAGTTCGCCGAAGCGGGATGACCATGCTCGATCAGTGCGCGGAACGAGAATCCAGTAGTCCTGTTCGTCCAGGGTTGGTCTGAAACGCCGAATGTTGAGGCCCCACACGAGCTCGGTGTCAGGATTGAACCGCAGTTGCGAAAACGGAATCCACAACTCCGCTGTCCATCCGTCATCGGTGACGTTGGTCCGCGCCTCCCAAACCGGATCGAAACCGGCGTCGAAGCTCTCCTCGTTGTCGGTCGCGTGAAAGCGATCCAGTCGGACGCCAGCTGCGGACACGCCGAAGACGACGGCAGTGCGGCGGTCGAGAAAGCTATCGAAGGCGACGAGAATGTGCTCGGCTTGATCGACGTTGTCGCGACGTCCGAGCGGCGCCTGAATGCCGCGCCCTTCACGGCTGATCATCCGCGCGCCGACATATAGCGCAGAGTCGTCGTACAGGAATCGCACCTCCATCGCCTCGGTTGGCGGCGCACCTTCGGTCGGCTCCTTCTGCACAAAATCGGTGACCGGCGGCGCCAGCCGCCAGGCCTCCTCGTCGAGACGACCGTCGGTCTCGAGGGTCGCGTTGACGACACGGGTTGCGCTGGCCTGCTTTCTGGAGGCATCGGTGTCGGATGACGGCTGGGCAAATGCACGACAAGGCAGAAAGAGGGCGAGAGAAACGACGACAGCGACAGGTTGACCCATTCGGTCGGCCCGGAGCTCGAGCCGACAGTATACCTACCATGTAACAGTGATCTTCAGCGGC
>JBKPAJ010000083.1:0-22540 GCA_046726375.1 Acidobacteriota bacterium | reverse complement strand
CCTCGTGACCGGCCCGACGCACTCGTCGTCGTTCGTGCTCAACGCCGATGGCAGCTTCACCTACACGAACAATGGAGATGAGGCGGCCACCGATACCTTCACCTACCGTGCGCAGGCGGCTGGCGTGGATTCGAACATCGTAACGGTCACGATCACGATCACCAACCTCAACGATCCGCCGCTCGCCATGCCCGACAGCTACACTGTGAACGAGGGCGGTACGCTCAGTCCGCCCGTGCCGGGTGTCCTGGGCAACGATCTCGACCCGGATAGTGCGCTGGTCGCCGCGCTGGTCACCGGTCCGAGCCATGCCGCGTCGTTCACGCTGAACGTGGACGGGTCGTTCACCTACACGCACGACGGCACCGAGACGCCGCTGACCGACAGCTTCACGTATGCCGCCAGCGATGGGGTCAATCTGCCCAGCCCGGCGACGGTGACCATCACGATCACCCCCGTCAACGACACCCCGGCCATCGATCTCGACGCGGATGACAGCAGCGGCGCGACGGGCGCCAACTACCAGCTCACCTTCACGGAGGGCGACCCGGCAGCGTTCATCGAGGATGTGGCCGACGCGATCATCACCGACGTCGACAGCCCGACACTGTCTTCGATTACGGTGACGCTGACCAACCTGCTCGATCCAACGTTCGAGGTGCTCGACGTCGACCTCACGGGTTTTGCCAACTTCAGCAAGACGTACGACACGACGACCGACCCGACCAAAGGCGTGTTGTCGATCACGACTTCGACTCCCCAGCCGATCGCTGATTTCATCACCGTGCTGCGGCGAGTGACCTATTGGAACACCGACAACGCGCCCGATACCACGAACCGCGCGATCGAGTTCGTCGTCAACGATGGTGTCGTCAACGGCAATACGGCGACGACGACCGTGACGCTTGTCGGGGTGGACTCCGGGCCGACGGCGGCCAACGACACCTACAGCGTCAATGAAGGCGCCACGCTCACCATCACGACGCCAGGTGTCCTCGGCAACGACAGCGATCCGGATAGCCCCGGTGCTACCCTGACCGCGGTGCTCGGCAGCGGTCCGACGAATGCAGTGTCGTTCACACTCAACCCGGACGGCTCGTTCACCTACACCCACAACGGCAGCGAGACGACGACCGATTCGTTCACCTACACGACCACGAGTTCGACCGGCGGCACCTCGGCACCGGCCACCGTGACGATCACGATCAACGCCGTCAACGACGCGCCCACTATTACCGCAGGCGCGACGCTGAACTTCACCGAGGGGAATCCAGCCACCGCGATCGACAACACGATGACGGTGACCGACGTCGACAGCACGAGCCTCGCATCGGCGACTGTGGCGATCACGGGCAACTTCGTCGCCGGTCAGGATGTGCTCGTATTCATCAATCAGTCAGGCATCAACGGTGTCTTCGATGCAGCCACCGGTGTTCTCACACTGACGGGCGCATCGCCCGTTGCCGCCTATCAGACGGCGCTGAGGAGCGTCGCCTACTTCAACGGGTCGAACAATCCGTCGCAGCTGTCACGGACCGTGTCGTGGACCGTCAACGACGGCACGGCGAACAGCAACACGGCGACGAGCACCATCAACGTCGTGGCCGTCAACGATCCGCCGCTGGTGGTCCCTGAGACGTTTGACGTCCTGGGCAACACCGAACTGCGCGTCGACATGACCGCGGGCACGACGCCGCACACGTTGGAAACGACCACTGGCGCCTCGGCGGTCGAAGGCGTGCTCGACAACGACGGCGACCCGGAGGGCGACCCGTTTGCGGTGATGGCCATCACCGGCTGCGCCGACGTCGCGGCGCCATTTGATTGCGGGTTGCCGGACGGCGCGGTCATTCACGTGGACGCCAACGGCGAGTTCAGCTACACGCCGGCGCCTGGCGCGACCACCGGCAGTTTCACCTACACCGTGACCGACACACCGGTGCAGGGGATCGCGGCGAGCACCAACGGCACGGTCACCTTCACCTTCGTTGAACGGGTGTGGTACGTCGATAGCGACTTCGTCGGCACATCGACCGGCACGTCGATCGCACCGTTTACCACCTTCGCCTCGCTCAGCGGTGCCGGCGGATCCGGTGACAGCGATAGCGCGGGTGACTACATCTTCGTGCACACCTCGGCCTCGGCGATCGCGAGCTCGCTCGAACTCGAGGCGAATCAGCACCTGCTCGGCGAAGGCGTGGGCCTGTCGATCCCGGTGAATTTGAATGGCAACGGGTCGCCCACCAACGTCGTTCCGGCCGGCACGGCGCCCACAATCACGTCGGCGGCCGACACGATTCGGGTCACGCAGGCCATGCCGGTGGAAATTCGCGGCCTCACGATCGCCTCCACAGGTGGGGGCGGCAACGCGATCGATGTGACGGCGACCGGCGCTCTCAGCGGTTCGGCCACGCTGACCATCGCGAACAACACCTTTGCCGGCACGACGGCGGAGACGATCGATGTCAACGGCGGCGCTACTGGCACGCTCGCGTTGACCATCGGCCCGAACACCTGGAGTGGCACGCACGCCACCGGCGGCATCGACGTGCGCACCACGGCCGGCACCATCAACCTGGGGCTGACCAACAATGCGTCGATCTCGACGGCTTCGGGGAGCGCGATCCTGGTGAACGGCGGCGGCGGCGGCACCATCAACATCACCGCGCTCTCCGGGGTCACCATTCCCGGGACGCACGGAGGCGTCGGCCTCAGCATTACCAGCGCGAAGTTCGACGCGGCGCCGGCCACCGCCGCATATGACACGGTCAACGCCGGCGCGGTGAGCATCGGCAGCAGCGGTGTCGGCAACGGCGTCGGTCTGGCGGGCATTTCGTTCGGCAGCGTGTCGGGCGACCTGTCGATGACCGATCTCGACGTCTTCGCCGACAACGGCCCGGCGCTGTTGATCGACGGGACCGGCGGTGTCAACATCGGCGCCGGCACGGGCACTCGCGTGGTCGTCTCGGGAACGCCGACGCTCGCCTCCGCCGGCGGAGCGGTGGTGAATATCTCGGATGCGACGATCACGCTGCCGATCACCTCGGCGTCCGTCACCAGCAGTCCCACGAACGGCATCTCGCTCGCCAACGTTGTGGACGGGACGACGGCGGCCACGTTCTCGGTCGCCTCGGGGTCGATCTCGGGCACGAGCGGGCACGCGTTCAACGTCATCGGCAGCAACGCGACGATCAGCTACGGCGGGACGATCGCCAACACCGTGGCTGCCGCCCGATCGGTCAATCTCACGGGTAATGGTGGGAGCGACACCATCTCGTTCACCGGCGCGATCTCAGGGACTGGCAACAGCGGGATCTTGCTTGATAACAACGACCAGTTGAGCGGTGTGTCCACGATCTCGTTCAGCGGCGGCATCACGTTGAACGGCACCACGTCGACGTTCACGGCGACCAATGGCGGCACCGTGAACGTCACGGGCACCAACTCGATTGGCGCGACGACGGCCCCGAGCGGTCCCGCCCTGAACATCAGCAACACGACGATCGGCGCGAGCGGGTTGACGTTCCGGAGCATCTCGGCGAACGGCGGCGCAAGTGGCATCGTTCTCAACACCACGGGAGGTGGGCGGCTCTTCGTCACCGGTACGGGCTCCACGACACAGGGTGGCGACGCCAGCGGTGGGTTGATTCAGAACACCACAAGCCACGGCATCTCCCTGACTAACACGCTGAACCCGTCGTTCATCAACATGTCGATCCAGAACACCTCGGGAAGCGGGATCGACGGCACGCAGGTGGCCGGCTTCACCTTCGACAACGGCACGATCAACAACTCCGCGACCGGCGGCGGGCCCGATGAGTCCAACCTCAGCTTCGACGTCCAAACCCTCGGTACCGAGACGAATATCACCGGCGCTGTGACGATCACCGACAGCATCCTCACGAACTCGCGCTGGCACGGCGTCCGTATCCTGAACTACAACGGCACCATCTCCGATCTGAATGTGTCGAACAACACCATCACCAGCTCAACGTCCGTCGTCAGCTCGCTGGGAAGCGGCATCCAGGTGCTGATCAACGGCTCGCCCACCACCGTGGCGAACCTGACCCGTGCCACGATCTCGGGCAACACGATCACCAACTTCCCCAGCGATGGCGGCATCGAGGTCAAGGGCGGCAACTCGACCGCCACAGGCAGCGGTGGCACGATGGGCACACCCGGGAGTGCCACCGACATCATCTCGATCACGGGCAACCTCATCGCCGGCCAGAGCGCTGCCAATCGAATGGGCACCAGTTTCATCGACATCGGCATCAGCGGCGGCAACCCGGCGTCGCGCAGCCAGGCCAATTTCGACATCTCGAACAACGGCACTGCCGCCAATCCAATGCAGCACAGCGCCGGAATCGGCATTGGCCTCGGCAACACGGGGTATTCCACCAGCACCGTGACGACGAACAACAACCGCATCGTCGCCAACAACACAGTGGCTTCGGCGGGCATTGGGGGCGGCAACGGCCTCGTCTTGAGCACCGCCGAGACCCCCGATCTGACCTGGACCATCCAGAACAACAACATCAGCCAGACCGATGGCAATGGGATCCTCGCCGTGGCGCGAGCGATCAACGGGATCATGAAGGCGAAGATCCAGAACAACACGGTGGCGGCTCCGTTGACCGGCGTCCGTCCCGGCATCCGCGTCGATGCCGGCAACAACACCGCCGGTGAGGACGCGGCGGTCTGCCTCAACATGTCGGGCAACACCAGCGCCGGGAGCGGCGGCACTCAGGGCCTCGGCCTGCGCAAGCAGGGCACGACCCCGACGACGAACGACTTCGGCATCCACGGTCTGCCTGGCGGCTCGACTGCGACGCCTAACCTCGAGGCGTATGTCAATGGCCAGAACCCGGCAGGCGGCGGCACTTTGCTGATCTCGGCAACGAGCGGCTTCTCGACCTGCTCACTACCCTGAAATCACAACAAAGGGGGGAGACTCAGTTATGGCGGAACCATTCCTTAGCGAGGTCAGACTCATGAGTTTCGGCTACGCGCCGAGAGGATGGGCCTTGTGCAACGGGCAGCTGTTGCCAATCAACCAGAACCAGGGGCTGTTTTCGCTCCTGGGCACCACCTTCGGCGGCGATGGCCGTGTGAATTTTGCGCTGCCTGACTTGCGCGCCCGAGTGCCGATTCACGTCGGTAGCGGTCACACGCTCGGTGAACGAGGGGGCGAGCCGGCGCATACGCTGTCCATCACCGGACTCCCCACCCACACGCACGTGCTCAACGCCACGACCGGCCAATCGAACACAAGCACGGCCGGCTCGGGGGTGATGCTCACGCAGAGCACCGGGGCGAACCTGTACGGCCGCCGACACCAATCTTGTGGCGATGTCACCGGCGGCGATCCTCAATCTTGACGGATCGCAGGCCCACTTGAACATGCAGCCATTCCTGACTCTGAGCTTCTGCGTCGCCCTTCAGGGCATCTTCCCGTCCCCCAACTAAGGAGTCGCATCGTGGCACAGCCCTATGTAGGAGAAATCCGTATGTTCGCCGGCAACTTCGCGCCCGCCGGCTGGATGTTCTGTGAAGGGCAGCTCCTGCCGATCAGTGAGAACGAGACCCTCTTCCAGTTGATCGGCACAACTTACGGCGGCGACGGCGAGAGCACGTTCGCGCCTCCCGATCTGCGCGGACGGATTCCAATTCACCAGGGCGACGGGTTCATCCTGGCAGAGACGGGTGGCGCCGAAAAGATTACGCTCACCGTCAATCAGATCGCGGTGCACTCCCATCCGCTGCTCGCGTCAACCGGACCGGGTAACCTCAATACGCCCGGCGGCAATGTGGCCGCGGAGTCTGCAACCGTTAAGATCTACTTCGCGGACGAGCCAAGCGCCAACATGAGCGCCAGCGCAATCGGCCCCGTCGGCGGGAGTCAACCGCACACCAACTTCCAGCCGTATCTCTGCGTCGATTTCATCATCTCGCTGTTCGGGATCTTCCCCACTCCGACATAGGAGTTTCCAATGGCCGATCCATTCGTTGCGGAGATTCGAATCTTCCCATTCAATTTCGCGCCAAAGGGGTGGGCGTGGTGCGACGGTCAGTTGTTGCCGCTGTCGCAGAACACGATGCTGTTCGCGCTCCTCGGCACGACCTACGGCGGGGACGGCAAATCGAACTTCGCCCTGCCCGACCTGCAGGGTCGGGCGCCGATGCATCCGGGGCAGGGGCCGGGACTCTCACTGCACGATCTCGGCGAGACGGGCGGCAGCGACACAGTGACGCTGCTCGAGTCCGAGATTCCGCTTCACCAGCACGTGCTGCGGGCCTCGGCCGACCCGGCGAACGCCCAGATCCCTACTGCGCAACTGACGCTCGCGAGATCGTCCGGCGGAAATGCCTATGACACGAACACCAACGGCCTGGTTGCGATGTCGCCGAATGCGCTGGCGCCTGCGGGTGGCGATCAGCCGCACAACAACCTGCAGCCGTACTTGACGTTCTACTTCTGCATCGCGCTGCAGGGAGTGTTTCCGCCGAGGACGTGAAAGCGCTCGGGCAGGAGGAGTGGTGCTCGACAAGCTCACGAAAGAATCATTCGCTGTGCTCCAGGGCGATGCGTTTGCGCTCGCAACAGACGATGGCGCGATGCTGCCGTTGACGCTCGTGGCCGTGCTCGGCAACGGGCTGCGCGGCAGCGCCGCGCGTGAGCAGTTCGCCATCCACTTTCGCGGTCCCATGACGCCTCTCCTGCCGCAACGGATTTATCGATTGCAGCATCGGCAACTCGGTACGCTCGAGATCTTCCTTGTGCCGATCGCGCGGGGACGCGACGGCATCACCTACGAAGCGGTGTTCACGTAGCGATGTAAGGCTAAGTTCCGAGGTTTCTAAGTTTCGGTGTTCCGAAGTTCGAAGTTCGATGTTCAAGGTTCGATGTTCCGAGGTTCGCAGCCCGCTCGCAGCATGATTGAACCGCGTGCCATTCAGACCGTGGCGCCGCCAGGACTGTCGCTGCGGTGGATCGGCGACACCGACCTTCCGTTTCTCGAGGACGTCTACGCATCGACACGCAAGGAGGAGCTTGCACCTGTTCCGTGGAGTGCAGAACAGAAACGTGCGTTCCTGCGCTGGCAGTTCGCAAATCAGCATCAGTACTACCAGCAGTACTATCCGAGCTGCGAGTTCCTGGTCGTGGAACGCGCCGGCGTGCAGGGCATGGACCGCCTCGGCCGTCTGTATGTGGATCGCTGGCCGGATCAGATTCGCGTGGTGGATATCGCCCTTCTACCCCCGTTTCGCGGCGCGGGTGTCGGCCGCGCGCTGGTGGACTCGATCATGCGCGAGGGAGAAGCGCGCAGGTTGCCCGTCACGATTCATGTGGAGGCGACGAACCGAGCCTTGGGACTCTACCGACGACTCGGCTTCCGTCACGTGGATTCGAACGGCATCTATTACTTGATGCGGTGGGCGGCTGGGTAGTCCCCCGGTCGGTACGCATGCACACTCACCTCGCTCTTCGGCCGACGCAACCAGGATCGCGGGTCTCGCCTCCCGCGAGGAAGGGTTCGATCTCCCGGCACGTATCTGGCGGCGGCCTATCGAAAACGGAGATATCGGGCACCCAGCCGCTCGAACGCTGCACGGTCCGCCGCCACGACGTCCGCGTCGATCGACTCGGCTGTGGCGACAACGGGATCATCCTCAACACCACCGGTAACGGCGGGTTCACCGTTACAGGCACCGGCACCACCGATGGCACCGGCGGCACGATTCAGAACACAACAACACGCGGTGCGAGCTTCATCGACGCGCGGAACATCACGCTCGAGAGCATGAACTTCACCAACGCAGCGACCGTGGACTTCCCGGCGGCGACCACTGGTTTGTCGCTTGGCAACAACACGGCGGACAATGCAGCCATCCATCTGCAGAACGTGACGACCGTTCTCCTTGACAATCTGGACATCACTGGGAGCGCGGAGCAGGGGATTAACGGGCACAACGTGAACGGGTTCACGCTCAGCAACAGCGTTTTGACGAACCTCGGCAATGGTGCCGACGAAGACGGCCTGCACTTCTACAACATGGTCGGCACGTCGGCGATTACCAACACGACCATCACGAGCAGCGGCGACGACAACGTCAATATCCAGAACAACAACAACCTCGCGGGCGATCTGCCGCAGACGACCACCGGCACGATCACGATAACGGGTGGCAGCGCCAACACCGGTGTTCTCGGCAGCGGTTATCTGTTCGGCATCCGTGGCACGATGAACACGACGGTCAACATTGCCGGGGTCACCGCGAACAACAACTTCAGCGGTGGGATCGTCATCGACACGTTCGACACGGCGACGTCGGTGATCGACATCGGCACCAGCACGAGCACGAACAACACCGATGGCATCTCGCTGAGCAGCAACAACGGGAGCACGAAGTTCGACATCCACGACATGGTGAGCCTGGTGGGGAACGATTTCGTGCGGATCGGCGTTCTGAAGGCGGCGTTTTCGACGACGGGGACGCTGGAGGGCAAGATCCGGAACAACCCGATCGTGGTGACGGATGGCCAGACGGCGGACGGCATTTCGGTGTTTCAGGCCGGGGACGGGACGCTGACGGTGGCGATCACGAACAACACGATCACCTATCGCGGGACACAGCGTGCCATCAACATCCAGGGCGGGCAGGACGGGTCGGGCCAACTGAACGCGACGGTGACTGGCAACGCCATCGACATGCAACTCGACGGAACCGGGGATGCCGTCACGGGCATCCTGGCGCAGGTCGCGGTTGCGTCGCCGAGTGGCGACAACACCAACATGTGCGCCGACATTGGCGGCGCAGGTGGCCTGGCGAACATCTTTACGCATTCGCTGGGCGGCAACATGGCTGGGGGTGAAGTGCGGGTGCGGCAGCGGTTCGTGACGGCGGTGACACTGCCTGGCTACGCGGGAGCCAACAACGACAACACTGCGGTGGTTAACTACCTGGCGGGTCGCAACACGCTGGTCAACTCACCGACGGCGACGGCCACCAACGAAGTAGGCGTCACAGCCGGTGCGGGCGGGTTTGTCGGTGGCGGTTCGTGCACGGCCCCGGTGTTCCCGTTAGTAAGTGGTCATCGTGAGCGACCAGTCGCCGACGAACGCAATCGGGGCGCGTTTCGTGTTCGCCCGAAAGGCTGGGTGCGCTCTGCAACGGACAGCTGCTGCCCATCAATCGGAATCAAGCGCTGGCCTCATTGCTCGCCACGACCTACGGCGGGAACGGGCGCGTCAATTTTGCGCGGCCCAACGTGCGCGGCCGTGCGCCGATTCATGTCGCAGCGGCATTCGCTCAGCGAACGCGGCGCAGAGACGACGAGCGTGGTCGCGCGAGGAGCTGTCTGAACGCTGAGCCGAGCTGAGACAGGCCGTGGGCTGGGTGATCGAGACCAGCCGGCGGATCCCCGCGTTCGAATCAACGACCCGTGGCTCGCCGCACTGGCGATCGGGCGCGATTTCCGCCTCAGTCCATCCCTTCGATGTCGCTCAGGTCCTTCAGCCGGCCCGTCGCGCGCTTGTTGTGCAAGAAGGAGGCCCGATCGATGAAATCGACCTCGAGCTCGCCGAAGGACCGCCGGATCCGATCGCGCCAGGCCTCCTCGAATGTCAGGCCCGTCAGCTCGGTCAGGATGTCGATACGACCGGGAGGTACGCCGATCTGATAGACCACACCTGGATGGGCGAAGTCGGCCTCGGTGATCTCCGCGACTGGCGCGCCAAACGCTGCCAGCGCCTTCATGACGCGAGGGGCGTTCTGCGGGGTCGCGTCAATCCAGACATCCAGGTCGCCCGTCGCCCGCGGCCGGCCGTGCACGGCCAGCGCATAGGCGCCGACAATCATGAATCGGACGTCAGCGTCGCCGAACGCGCGCAACAGATCGACAAAGTCCGGGTTCATGGGGCGGTTCACCCTTCAGGCGCCAGAGCTGCTCACTGAGGCGCCAGGCTTCGAGCGCGCGCTCCGATTCGGGGATCTGCCGCCAATAGGCGAGCTCCGCGCGATCGGCTTCGGCCGCCGACGCGAATCGGCGGACCGTCATCCTGTTCGCCCGCTCGATCGCGCGATCTGCGGCGTCGGACACGGGCGTATCTTACCAACTCCTGCGACGCTCACGCCGCGCCTAGGCCCGCGATCCGGGCACCGCCACACATTTTGATTTCGCATTTTGAATGTTCCAGTCAGGCTGCGTAAAGCTCTTGACGCAGTGTGCGGGGGGGCGGGGTGGTATCAGGCAGGTAGACGGCTTACTGACACGGTACGGCTTACCGAAAACGGAGATACCGCGCACCAAGTTTCTCGAACGCAGCACGGTCGGCCGCAACGATGTCCGCATCGATCGACTCGGCTGTCGCGACAAGCCACGCGTCGTTCTCGCCCAACCGCCGGGACGTCCGCCGCTGGATCAGAGCGCAGCGTCGCGCCTGCGCGAAGTGCAGCCCCTCAATCGCAAACCGCTGCAACGACGAAAGCGCGGCAGCTTCGTCGACCGCGCCTTCCAGGAGCTCGTCCACGCCGACGATGACACGACGACACGGCGCCCGCGCAACGACGCCAGAAACCGACGCGCCGGGCCGATGGTACCCGCCGCCGTTTCACGTTCGAGGTCGATCAGATACAGCTATCGAGCAGCGCCGGTAAGTTCACGGTTTCTTCTGTGGCAGCCCGAGGCCCTTTCCCAACACCGCGTCGACCCATTCGATGAGGTCTTCGCCCGTCTCGATCGGACCAGCGCGGTCGATCAACGCGCGAATGACGTCTGACTTCGCGACTCTACGGCTTCGCGCCCAGCGGGCGAGGCGCGCCGCGCGCGGCGCGCAGCAGCTCCCCAGACCCGCGGCGGACGAGGGCTTTCAGCAGGACGAGATCGAGTGAGAGATCGACCGCGCGTGCGACTTCGATGGCCGCGCGCACACCTCCGCCGGCGATGCCCAAGACGACGGCGTCACGATCGTCACGATAAGGCTCCAACTCAATGGCGAGCGACCGGCCTGCTGCCTCCAGATCTGCGAAGTGGCGTTCCATACCGGCGTCCTGTCTTTCATTCCGGAATGCTGCCTCGCTGCTTTGCTCAACAATTCTGGCAATTCCCACCGCTTGACCCATGGCCGCCTCATTGCCTGAAGGAAGTCGGCGATCCGGTTCCGACCAGGAATGGTTGACCCCCGACGACTCAACGCCCGCGGTGAATCCACCCGAGCAGCGCCGCACGCATGGCTTGATGCAGGTTGAGGCGCTTCGAGCGCGCGGTGCGCTCGATCTCCTTCCACAGCGCCTCCGGCAAGCGCACGGACCGGACCGTCGATGTGCGGCGCGACCCCTTGCTGGGTCGACCGCGCCGCATCAACACGGCGTCGGTGGCGAGCTGCGGCATCTCCCACAGCGCCAACAGCGACGGCCCGCCAGCTTCCCCAGCCCCGGCGAACGCATTCCGGCGTACGGGTCCGAATCGAACGAAGTCGACCGGGTGATCCAAAAGGTCAGTCGTTCTCGTAGTATCTCAGCTCGACGACGCGACACGATCGCTCGTCGAAGGACGTCAGCTCTTGGAGCGCCTCGTCCAGCGCCAAAATGTCGACCATGCGCATCGCAGCTGGCGACGGCACGTCCTGTAAGTCCGTCATCGTCACACCACCGCCGCGTTTGCTGGCCTGTGTTCTGCGCGCGTGATCCACCAGAATCTGACGCATCAAGCGCGCGGCCAGCGCAAAGAAGTGGGTGCGATTGTTGACGGTCACTCTTTCCACATCCACGAGTCGAAGGTAGATTTCGTGAACGAGCGCCTGCAGCGACTGATCGGCGCCGGCTTTGAGACGCGCGCGGGCGACCGGGCGCAATTCCACATAGCGATCGGGACGAGCCGGTCCAGCGCCTCTTTATCGCCTTCGCGCCAGCTGCGAAGGAGCGCGGTCACCGTCGCGACTGGTCGTTCGGCCAACCTCGACACTTGTCTTAACTATAGGAGAAAGCAAAATCCGACAACAGGACAGCGGGCGACCACGCGCGGCACCTATTACACATACATGGCGGAGCGATTTCGCGACGGCGAGCTTCCGGGCTTCGCCGAGGCGCAGGTCCCGATTGCAGCGCGACCGCTGAACTCGGTGAGCGGGAGCTTCCTGGCCGAGCGATGTCGCCATTGACTAATTCACGCGGAGCCGCGGACCTTTAAGTCCGCGTAGGAATGCGACCTCCCGTGGCCAGAGCGGGCGCACGGGCAACGGAGTCCAAATCCCGCGTTCTGTATAATTGAGAATTCCTGCGACTTTCGCGGTTCCTACCGATGCGGAGAGGTACCGAAGTGGTCGTAACGGGGGCGCCTCGAAAGCGTCTTGCCCTGTAAGGGGCACGTGGGTTCGAATCCCACCCTCTCCGCCAACACTAACACAGTGATACATATTGGTTTAAAGGCTTAGCTGCCTCTCAGTATTCCAGTTTTCTTCCAGAAGCTGCCAGGAAGTCGCTTTCGTTCAGCAAGCGGCAGGCACCAAGCGCGCGCAAGTACTTGCGTCTTGGACACTCGTCGATGAGCATCGAAGTTGCTCATGAAGGAGTCCCAAAACTTGAAGGCGAGGCGTGGTGCAGCGCCGGTAGTCAGCTCGTTGGGCCGGCCGGCGCTCTACTACCCGTACATTCACGTGAGAAGCGAGCACTGGCTGAAGCCACGCTTCTGTGCGTTCCTTGCGTGAAGCGAATCGTTCCCGAAACTTACACACCTGAAGACGTTCCGGAAATCGCGAAGTACATCAATATCGAGGACCAAATGGTGCGCTACTGCAGTCTGTGCCTGCATTCTCGCCCGGTGCCGATGCGGCTCAGCGTCATCTGCTGAAAAAACTGCGCGCTCATGAGGCGGAGATTCGCAGGAAGTTCGGCCGGCACCAAGCGCACAACCGGACGCCTACTGGATACACGACGCGAAGTTCAACAAGTGGATGCTCGAATACCTCGTCAGTCAAGATCTCGCGTGGCACAGCGTTCACGGTAGCCCCTATGGCCGCCGCACGTGGTTCGCGCTTCATCCTGCTTTGGGCAGCGCGATTATGACGACCCTAGGTCTGAGCACGCCGCCAAGAAGAGCCGGTCGATTGCGGTCATCGCCGGACGCTTGGTCTGCCGAGAGGATGGCCAGTTCGTGCCGGAGTACGGCGATTTCCAGCTCTTTGAGCTCAGGCGAGCGCCAACGCCAGACCGCCAGCGGCAGGACACGATGAAGAAGAAGGTAGCAAAGGGAGAGCAGCACGGAGAGCCTCCGACGGAGTCGGATGCCGGTCTGTCCTACGCATCAGTCTAGCCCTCGCCATGCCTCCGTTGGACAGCCGAAGTCACCGCACCCAATTTCTGCACCCTTCACGGTGTTGCCATAGCACGTCGTTGCGGTTATAGCTTCAGAAGCTGGTTCAGGGTGTCCTTTTCTGCACATCGGTTGTGAGCTCAATCGCCTATAGTCCATGTGAGGTTCACATGCGACACAAGGTTGTTCTCCTGGCGTTGGCCTGCACGGTCGGACTGACAACGCCGACGATATTCGCCGAATCCGGGTTGGCCAATTATCGCGGCGTCACCTTACGCGATTCGATCGAGGTCGTTGTAGAGCGGCTAAAACTGGCCACCACCGATGTCAAGGTTGTGCACGAGCGTCCTGCGCTCATTCAGGAAGTGACGTGGCGGCCGCGCCCGCTGACCAGCGGCATCACGACTCAGGCCGACTCTGTCGCCGATATCGTGCTGACATTTCATGCCGGCCAACTCGCGCGAATCGCGGTGAACTACGACCGCGGGCAAACCCAAGGGTTGACCAACGCAGATCTTCTGGAAGCGATGGGCAGCGTGTATGGCCCGTCGATGCTTATCGCGACTCCGACGCAGCCGACAACAGGGTCCGCATTCCCGCGACAGACGATTGGGCGTTGGGAAGACGCCGAGACGCTACTCATCCTCTGGCGCGACCAGTATCCGAACCGCGTCGGTTTGATCATCTCGTCCATTGCAGGCGACGCAGCGCTCCAGCAGATGATCAGCGATGGCGAGCGACTCCTTGCCGCGGAGGGCCCGGCGCGGGACCTCGCACGCCGGACTGCTGACGCCGCCGCAATTCAAGCACGCGACGAGAAGATCCGGCGCGAGAACAAGACGAATTTCAAGCCGAACTGACAGAAGTCAGTAGCCGCGGTTCCAGCGCGTAGGTTGGCGGAATTCCAGATGCCGGGCGACATTCCACATCTCGCCGCACGACGCGCAGCGCCAATACGTGGAGGCGCTGACCTTGTTGTTCGGGGCCGAAATGTCTGTGGACTTGCAGAAAGGGCAGTTCGCCGGTGTGGCCGGCGACGCCGAATCGGTCGTGTGCGATTTCACGTGGTCCTCACTCCGGCCAGGACGGTCGTCGCACTGGCGGCGCTCAGGAGCTTTAGCCTCTGCATCAACGCCGCGGCACGCTTTCGCCGCAGCAGCCTGGCCTGCCGTTGCCTCTGAAGCCTGGCGCGATCACCATTCCGTTTTGACATGTCTCTTCCTTGGCCCAGCGGAGCTCGCGCTGTAGCAGGCTCTCAGCGCGAGACGCGCTCGAACATGACGCTTTGCGCGCGGAGATTCGGTGTCGCGGTGCGGCTAGCCTCGACCCACGAACGCGATTGCGAGGACGGGACCATGTCTGCATCGGGAGTGGCCCACCAGTCAGTGCGGAGACGCGCGAGGTGCGGAAGCGCGAAACCCAGGAGGCCTTCGATCTCCGCGAAGGTTAGGACCACAGTGTCAGCAAATCGGTTCTGCAAATACCGATACAGTGACCGGTACTCCCATATGGATGATGGCGACGAAGCAGGATCGGTCATGGCCTCGCAATATACCTGGGACGTCTACTGTTTCCTGTTCCGTAGTGCACACCGAGCACCGAGCAACTAGGAGTGCGAGCGACGCTGTTCTGCCAGCCATTGATTGCTCATGTAAGCGACCTGCGGGCGCCTACTGCGCGAGAGCAGGGTGGTGACGAGGAACAACCCGGCCAATGTCACGACACTGGTGATTAATAGAACCATGAGGCTGGCTATCGTGTCCGTTCGAGCCGCGTTGCGTCTGTTCCATTCTGCACACTCGACATGGTCCATTAGTCGTGAACGACCACAGTGAGCAGAGAAGGATTGATCGTGAGGCCGTCTACGTCGTAGTCGATGAACCCCAGCTTTCTGAACTTGTTCAAGAAGAAGTTCACGCGCGAGCGCGTGGTGCCGACCATTTCTGCAAGGGTCTCCTGGGACACAGTCGGCAGGACGCGCTCCGGCTTGCTCCCCTTGCCATACCGCGCGAGCAACAGCAGCGTGCGCGCGAGCCGCTTCTCGCTGGAGTTGAACAACTGATCGACGAGGTCGGCCTCGAGGCGGGCGTTGCGCGCCAGCATGTGCTTGATGAACCGGTCCGAGAAGGCATGTTCGCTATGCAGCAGATCGACCATCTCTCGCTGTGGAATCACCAGCACGGTCGTCGCCATCGTGGCGCGGGCGGTTTCGAGACGGACCGGGTGACCAGCGAGCGCCCCCTCGCCTAGGAAGTCGCCCGGACCGAGGGTGGCCACGACCGCTTCCTTGCCGGCGTGCGACAGCACCGACAGGCGGACCGCGCCGGTCTGCACGTACATCACGGTGTCGCACGGATCGCCCTGCGCGAAGATGGTGTCGCGACGCGCAAAGGTCGCGATCCGTTTCCCAACTCCCGTCGAGTCGAGAAAGGCGTGGGCATCGAACGGCGGTTCCAGCTTGCGCGGCATTGACGCTGAGAGTCTCCTGCCCAATGGTACTGCATTGGCGCTCAATCGTGTAAGACCACGCTCAGCAGCGAGCTGTTGATCTGGATGCCCGCATCGAGGGTGCCGTTGTACTCGATGAAGCCCAGTTTCTTGAATTTATTCATGAAGAAATTCACACGCGAGCGCGTGGTGCCCACCATTTCTGACAGCGTCTCCTGTGAGATCTTGGCGACGACCTGCCGCGGCTTCGTCTTCTTGCCGTAGCGCGCCAGCAGCAACAGCGTTCGCGCCAACCGCTTCTCGCTGGAATTGAATAGTTGATCGATCAAATCCTGTTCGATGCGCACGTTGCGCGACACCATGTGCGCGATGAACCGATCGGAGAGCGCATGTTGCTCGTGCAGGATTTTCGCCATCTGCTTCTTGCCGATCAGCAGGATGGTGCTCGGCGTGATGGCGGTGGCGCTCCCGATCCGGAGCGCTTGCCCGGTGAGACATCCTTCGCCAAAAAAATCGGTGGGACCCAACATCGCCACGACGGCCTCTTTGCCGGTTCTGGAGACGACCGACAGTTTCACGCCACCTTTTTGGATGTACATGACAGTGTCGCCACGCTCGCCCTGCGCGAAGATCGCCTCGTCTCGTCGATACTCGACGATCCTCTTCGCCAGTCCCGTGGAGTCGAGAAACGCCTGCACGTTGAAACCCTTGGTGCGGTTGCCCATGCAGCGACCATACCGGCTGTCGAGCCCGCCGGTCTGTTCACAACGGCACATCAAAGAACATTCACAACCCTTGCAACGATGTTCATCGCGCCGCCTGCAGCGTCACCGACTTCTCGAGGCGAAGGGTAATCGCGGTTTCGGCCGGCACCTTGACGTCATGCCCGTGCGTGCGCAACTCGGTGCCCACCGGCATGCCAGCCGCAGGCGCTGCGGCTTTGCCCCCGCGGGCAATCGCGCCGACAACCGTTCCGAGGGCGGCGCCGGCCGCGATCGGTTCGGCCTTGCCCTTGCCCTTGTACGTGCCGACACCCGCGCCGCTGTCGACCGGCAGGTCCGTCGCGCTCACGAGGTAGCGTCGCCCTTCGATCGTGATCGACTGAATGTCCAGTGCCATCTCAGGGCCGCCCGTTGCACCATCCGTCGACACTTGACGGATGATCAATTGGGCGCTGGCTCGACGTGGAACGATCACCCGACCGGATAGATCGGTCGCGTCCCGCTCGACGATGGCCGAAAAGACCTGGTCGGGACCCGAACTACGCGAGTCGATCATTTCCGTGGTGCCGATGGTCAGCTCGGTTCCGGCCGGCGCCTCAAGTCGGCGCCCGCTCGCCGCGAGCGGGTTGGCGCGATCGGCGGAGAAAAATTCGACCCGCTCAACTTGACTGGTAAAGTACCGGCGCGCGACGCCGTCGGCATGCCTGAAGGTGATCGTGCGTAACACGATACTCACGATGGTCCCCTCGACACGCGTGCCATCTCTCATGATCAACGTGTCGGCCGAGGCAATGGCCGCGAGCGACACCAAACACAGGCCCATCGCTGTGGCGATGACAGGTCTTTTCAATTTGACACTCTTTTCGAGAACTGAAAATAACGAGGGCGCAGAGTCCGTTGGCGGGAGAACGGCGGACGGTGAGGATCGTAGGCCGGGCGTGCAACCGGCGTCTGTGCCGGATTGCACACCAATCGCGCGCTAAAGCTGCCGCACGCTCGGTCTAAACTTCGCGGCGGTCGCAAAGCGTTCCACCTCGTGCGCGCCGCGCGCGACGGCATCGGCGACGTCGTCGCAAACGCTCTGATCCTTCGCGGTCAGGTCTTCGAGCGCGACGCCGAGACGGCCGCCGACCTGCCGATACCGTTCGGATGCGTGCTCGCCGACCACTTTCGCCGAATCGGCAATCCGTCGCCGAACCTCGCTCGCCGCGCGTGGGGCCAGCCACAGCATCATGCCGACACCGACCACCGTGCCGGTCATCATCCCGAGTGCGAAGCCGTAATTACGTGTCTGCGTGTAGACGTCCATGTCAATCGTGCTCCTATGCTCCGTACCGTAGTCCGAGCGTGCAACGAAGGATGTTCAGAACCGCACATCACTCGCCAAGCTGACGGTCAGACACACGTCCGGGTGTGCACAACAGCACAGACGCCGCCCGCTCAACCTGTCACGATCGTCAATACCATGACGACTATCAAAACCGTCGAATTCTCGCCTTTCGAGCGCGCCGCGTTGGCAACGCCGACCTGTCCGCTCTGTCACACGGAGGACACCACGATCACCGTTCAGGCGGTCGCCGAGGGCGGCACGTGGCGGTGTACCAGATGCGGTCAAATGTGGACCGCCGACCGCCTGGCGGCGGTCGCTGCGTACGCGGACAAACAGTTCGGCGTAAACGCACAGGTGTCGTGATGACGAGATTCTTCAGCAAACACATTGAGCCACCGCGCATCGACACGCACGTGACGAAGGAAGGGTCTCCCGAAAGGCCAGGTATCGATGCGCAGAACATCACGAGCATGCCCCGAGCAGAGGACGACGAACTTACGCGCGCGCGCAGTCCTGAGTTTCACGACCGCCCCGGGAGCGGACGACACACGGCTGACAGACACCGGGTCTTCTAATCCCGGCTCGGGATAGATCAGGTGGCCATTGCAGCGGAGTGTGCAATCCAGAACAGCGTCAGAATGACAGCGACACTACAGTGAAGGACATGAATTTCGAACACATGAAACCGGTCGTCATCGCCGCTTGGATTCTCGGAGCGGGCATCGTCGGGCTAGTGGCGAACGTCCGTTCTCTCCCCGCCGCGGTGATTCTTGCCGTGGTGGCTCTCGGCCCGCCGCTCGTCATGCTCCTGTTGTGGAAGCGCCCGCAGCAAACGCTTGCTGAGAGCGTTCAAGAAGCGCGTCGGTGAAGCCTTTCGATCAACAACGAACGGGTGGTGACTTTTGGGATTAGGAGACACATACGCTCACGCAATTCAGACGGCCAAGGGCAAGTTTCACGGCAACGCCGAGGAACGCGACGGCAAGCTCTATTTCAAGGGAACAGTTGCCACTGACGCGGAGAAAAACGAACTCTGGACCGCCATCAAGACGATTTCCACATGGGAGACCGATGTCGTTGCTGATATCCAGGTGACAGGACCCGCCGCGGCTCCACCAGGCGTGGGCAAGACACACATCGTGAAGGTCGGCGACACGCTAGGCGCGATTGCGCAGCAACACCTGGGGAACGCCGGTGACTACATGAAAATCTTCGAGGCAAATCGGGACCAGCTGACGAATCCCGACAGGATCAACCCAGGGCAGGTGCTGCGCTTGCCTTAAACGCGTCGGCATCGCACAACTGACAATGTGGGCGCTTGGTGGGGCTATCTCCAAGCGCCCTCACTTTGTACCCGCTTGCCGCTTTCCCAGCGTGGAGGTACGCACAGAGTTGGGGGTGTGCAATACAGGACAGTCTGGCCGCTAGCTCCGCATTACTCTCGCGGCGATTCCCTGAGGTAGGGGTTGATGGACCGTGTTGTTGAGGACCTGCTCGAGGCGGCGCGCTGGGCCCATGGCAAGGTGACACTTCACTCACGTTGCCTCGATGTGCGCGACGTGGTTACTGAAGCTGCGGAGGACGTAGCAGCAGCCGTCGCCGAGCATGGCCACGAACTGGTGGTGGTGACGGCCTCCGAACCGCTGTTGGCCGACGTCGATGCGGAGCGGCTGCACCAGGTGCTCTCGAATCTGCTGCGCAACGCCGTCAAGTGGCGTCGGGCGGGCGCATCCTGCTCACGGCGCAGCGAGAGATCATGTCGATCAGGCTGTGCGTCAGCGACACCGGCCGCGGCATCGAACCCGAGGAGCTGCCGCATGTGTTTGAACTCTTCTCGCAGATGCGGCCGGCAGACACTGGCGGCGTGGGCATCGGGTTGAGCGTGGTGCGCGAGATCGTGGCGCTCCACGGCGGACGGGTTGTCGCGAGAAGCCAGGGCACCGACAACGGGAGCGAGTTCATCGTCACGCTGCCGCGCGCGCTCCCACACGCGATGTGAGACGCGCCTTAGTTTCAGAGTCAGTCGTCGCGGGGATCAGATTCCTCAGGGGGCGTCGCGGCGCGCGGCACCGACCGAATGTCCTGACGAGCCATGGGGATCTCCGGCGATCGCCCGGGGCCTCCATATGGCCCGAGAATCCTCGCCTGTCTGTGCTGCCTTGAACACGCCAGGGAGATCGGGGAGATCAGCGAGAAAGAACGATTCTTATTGTCTTTTCTCCCCGATCTCCTTGATCTCCCAGTTGTCTTTTCCCCACCTGTATAGAACGGCACAGACGATCTTCAGAGGATCTGACACGATCATCCCAACTTCATGTCAAAAGAGATCACGCACGGCGATGATTCACGACAGGCAATGCTGCGCGGCGTCAACAGTCTGGCCAATGCGGTCAGAGTGACGCTCGGCCCGCGCGGCCGCAATGTCCTTCTTGGCGTGCCCTATGGGGCGCCAACCATCACCAAAGATGGCGCCACGGTCGCCAAACAAATCGAATTGGGCAATCCCTTGGAAAACCTGGGCGCCCAGATGGTGCGGGAGGTTGCCGGCAAGACGTCAGACGTCGCGGGAGACGGCACGACCACCGCAACGGTGCTGGCACAGGCGATTTACCGCGAAGGCGTCAAGAACCTCGCGGCAGGCGCCAGCCCGATGGACGTCAAACGCGGGATCGATGCCGCCGTCGCCGCGATTGTGGCGTCGCTCGAGGCGCAGTCGCAGCCGGTGTCGGGCGCGATGATCGCGCAGGTGGGCGCTATTTCAGCCAATCACGATGACCTCATCGGCACGCTCATCGCCGACGCGATGGAGAAGGTCGGCAAGGACGGCGTCATCACGATCGAAGAGTCGCGCGCGCGCGAGACGACACTCGAGATCGTCGAGGGGATGCAGTTCGATCGCGGATATCTTTCGCCCTATTTCATTACCGACGCCGCGCGGATGGAAGTTGTGCTCGAGAATCCGCTCGTGCTGATTCACGAAAAGAAGATCCGCGCGATTGCCGACCTCTTGCCGCTGCTCGAGAAAGCGGCGACGACCGGCCGGCCGCTCCTCATCATCGCCGAGGACGTCGAAGGCGAAGCGCTGGCGACGCTCGTCGTCAACAACCTGCGCGGCGCGTTGCGCGCGGCCGCTGTCAAGGCGCCAGGATTCGGCGACCGCCGCAAGGCGATGCTCGAAGACCTCGCGATTCTGACCGGCGCGCGCGCGATCACCGAGGACCTGGGCCTTTCGCTGAAGACGGTTGACATCGCCGATCTCGGCACAGCGAAGAAGGTCACGATCGACAAGGACAGCACGACGATCATCGAAGGCGCGGGCGCGCCCGACGCGATTCAAGCTCGGCTCAAGGAGTTGCGCGTCCAACTGGACGCCACCGGCTCCGACTACGACGGTGAAAAGCTTCAGGAACGGATCGCCAAGCTCTCGGGTGGTATCGCCGTAATCAAAGTGGGCGCGACAACCGAATCGGAGCTCAAGGAAACGAAAGCTCGGGTCGAGGACGCGATGCATGCGACGAAGGCGGCTGTCGAAGAAGGGATCGTCCCGGGCGGCGGGGTGGCGCTGCTGCGCGCGGCGGTCGTGTTGGACACACTCGCGGTGGAAGGCGATCAGCGCGTGGGCGTCCGGGTTGTTCGGCGTGCCATGGAAGAGCCGCTGCGCTGGATCGCGGGCAACGCCGGTCACGAGCCGGCGATTGTGGTGGCGCGAGTCGCGGGCATGAGCGGCGCCATGGGTTTCAACGCACAGACGGAAATCTATGAGAACCTGATTGATGCTGGCGTCATCGACCCGACGAAAGTAGTGCGCGTTGCGCTGCAAAATGCGGCCTCGATCGCGTCCTTGCTGCTGACGACGGAGGCGGCGATTTCATGGATTGCGGAAAAAAGCGCGGCATAACTCCGCCGGTCACACCGCCAAGGGGCGGCTTCGGTGCGCAGAGTCACGGGAGTCGCAAGGGACTGGGTGGCGATCCGCCCAATGACCCTCACAAAAGGGGTGACGCGGCTCGGCGGGCAGAAGACACCACCAACTCGCAGATCGCCGACATGCAAAGCGAAGGGCCGGGGCAGCCCTAGGACGACTGCGCTGCTTTTCGCTCGCTGGACGCGATGCTGGGAACAACAGATCTGAGTGTGCGTTTCGGAAAATGACGACCACGGGCCGGCGCGCGTAGCTGTCCGTCCATGTGATTGCCCGCCCGGCAACCAAGCGGTTCCCCATCGTCTCGTAGTAGCCCGGCGCGACGCTCTTGAAGCGCAGCTCGTGGCGACTGGTCACACCTTCGGCCACAGCGACGCGCTCCACGGCGAGAGCATTGCCGTTGTCCTCACCGTCCGTGGTGATCGACGAGGAGAGGCCAACGGAGACGACACCGGGCACCTCTCCGTCTCGAATTCGTTGTCAGGCCGCGACAGGCAGCTGGACGAGCTCCCTGCAGTGGGAAATCCAGCGCACATGGGTCAGGTCGGCAGGCGCTACCGCGTGTTTATCAACGAAGGTCAGCGGCGTGTAGCCCTCCAATGAGGCGTGGCCGCGTGCTGCGTTGTAGTACGCCTGGAACTCGGCAAGCTTCCGCTCAAGATCACGAGCATTCCAGAACAGCACCTGGTCGAGGAATTCTCGGCGCATCGTCCCAATCAAGCGCTCCACGAAAGGGTGGGACAGGGGCACGTGCGGCACGGTCTTGATTTCGTCGATCTCCAGAATCCGAAGGTTGGCCAGCC
>JBKPAJ010000082.1:0-18746 GCA_046726375.1 Acidobacteriota bacterium | reverse complement strand
CAAGGCCATCCTGGCGGTCGCGGCGTCGATGCTCACCGCCGTGTACCACATGCTCCGTCACGGCACGGAATTCCACGACCTTGGCCCCCAGCATTTCGCGCAGCATGACAAAGACCAGATCACCAAGCGCCTCCTTCGCCGACTCGCGACCTCGGCGTCGAGGTCGAGATTAAGACCGCCGCGTGAGCGTCGCACTGGGTGCGGTTTCTTTGGAGTTGATGATCGTGGCATTGAGCCAATCTCAAGATTTCGGGCCGAATGGTGGCATTGTTCGAACGTTCAACGCCGTTGGCGCTGCGAACTGAAGTGAGATTGGGTTTAGTGATGTGGTGATGTGCACCATCGTGACATCACATCGTGACATTACATCGCCACATCGACAGACACATCACTGCATCTCCACGTCGACACATCACATCGCGCCATCGTCCGTCCCTGTCGAACACGCTTCTGGGCAACTGAGGATAAAACCCGCGTTGTTCAGCCGTGTCGTGCAGCAGACGTTCCGGTCACTGTTGGCATCGTGCACGGAAGATGTTCACTCCTCACCACCGGAATCGTTGAAGAGGCCCGAGACGGGCAAATGGCGTCGGGAACCTGCGAGACAGCCGGACGCTAGGAAAACATTATGCCATTGTATTAGTATAATGGTACAATGGAGATGCGGAGAGGAACATGCCTCAGCTGCCCGTCAGGATGGACATCAACATCGCGGCGATTCCGGTCAGAGGCTTCGGCGGCTTTTGTGTCGTGGTGGCATCGCTGATCTGCGCGGCGTCGCTGCCGGCCGTGCGATGGTTCATGATCGCCGGCATCGCCGCCGGCGTCGTGTTTGGCGTTGCAAGAATCGCGATGCACGGTGTTGGAAGAGGGGTCGAACGCACGCGCCCGTGAAGGGGCACGGGACTTTGAGTCCTCCTTTAGGAAAATTAGTGCCGGAGGAGGGGGTCGAACCCACACGCCCGTAAAGGGCACGGGATTTTGAGTCCCGCGCGTCTGCCAGTTCCGCCACTCCGGCCTGTCCGAAACAGGCCATTAACGGCCCATTTTAGATGTGGCCCTGTCTCATAATAGACCAGCGCTGCCAGAAAATGCCACTACAGCACCGGCGAGTACTTCCGCGCGTCTGCCAGTTCCGCCGCTCCCGCTTCCGGTGGGATCTCCGATTCTGGCTCCATCGCAATCGTGCTTCGGCGGGCCCGAATGCCGGCTATAAGAGCGCGCGGAGAATGCACCCCAAGAGAGGCACCCGGCGCGTAGCCGCGCCGATCAGCGCGACGGAGGCACGTGGTGGGTACAGACGGGTGATAGGGGAGAAACGGCCAGGCCGCAGTGAGAACTCAAAGGACAGCGGAGAACAGTAGCGGCGCCATGTGCAGGTGTCGCGTGGCGCGACGCTTCGCTTGAATATCGCAGTACACGGCCTCGACCTGCGTCTCGGCCAATCCGGCCTCGCTTGCGGCATCCGCCGCGGAAAGGCCCAGATTGAAGGCACATAGACAAACATCCATCTGCCGGTACGGTAACGAAAAGTAGAACTCGTCCTGCCCCTGCGGCAGCGAATAAGTATCGGTGGTTGGCGGACGGCGCCGCACGGCGTCTGGAATGCCGAGATGTTCGGCCAGCGCGTAGACCTGGGTTTTATACAAATGCGCGATTGGCTTCAGGTCAGCCGCTCCGTCACCGTTTTTGACGAAAAACCCTTGATCGTATTCGAGCCGATTCGGCGTGCCGACGACGGCGAAGCCGCGGCGGTCGGCGTGGTAATACTCAATCATCTTGCGCGTTCGCTGTTTGAAGCTCGTTGCTGCGACGACCTGCATGTACGCATCCGGTGGCAGTCGTGCTTTGCGAATCGATCCATCAGGAGCCTCTGCCACAACCGAGAACAAGCGATAGCCCTTCGTCTCGACGACGCTTGGCACAACCAGCTTCGCTTTCCAGCGGCCGTTGGAGTCCGACGAGTCATTTCCGTAGCCGGGGAGCACGGACCTGATCGCCTCGTCCCTTCGCCGATAGCAGCCCGCTGCTTCGAGCGTGGCTGTGATGTCTTCCAGAACCGTCTCAATCCCGAGCCGGTCTGCGACCAACCGTCCGAGCGCCAGCGACTCTCCGGCGCTATCGGCCTCGGGCGTGAAGACACCGAGCACGCGTCCTGAGCCCAAGGCGCGGACCGAAAGCGCCGCGCAGACGCTGCTATCGATACCTCCTGACAGGCCGATTACGACGCCCCGCCGCCGCAAGTCTGCTGTAACCGAGCGACGGATGAACTCACAGATGTCAGTCGCCGCTTTTTCCGGCTCGATCGCAAGAGCGCGTTGCACGACGCTTGTGGAAGCGAGCCCGCAGAGTTCCTTCATCATTTGCGTGATTGCTGGTGTGAACTCGCGGCGGGGGCGCGCATCGTCCGAGCCGCCACGTACGCGCTGATGTTCGCAATCGTTTCGAAATTCTCCGGCAGCAGATCCTGGTCGGAGACGTGAAGCGCGTAGCGCGACTCCACGAAGTACACGAGCTCCAGGAGGCCTGTCGAGTCAACCACACCGGACTGGATCAGCGATTCATCGACGCCGATGGCCTTCACGTCGCTGCCGACCGCAAAGTTTTCCACGATGAAGCTATGCAACTCTTGTTGAATCGGGTCCATTCGTTGACTCCTCCGAGATAAGACTCAGTAAATCTCGCTTTTGCAGCTTTCCTGTTCCAGTCTTCGGCAGCGACTCGCGGAATAGCACGCGACCGGGAACCATGAAATTCTCCAGGCGCGCCTGACACGCTCGTTTGACCAACTGTTCGGTCAGGCCAGCAGCAGGATCGGCGGCGACAAAGGCGCAGATCTCCTCGCCCAAGACTGGATGGTCGACCCCGATGACTGCGGCTTCGCGGACGCCCGGAATGCCGTAGAGCGCCGCCTCGACTTCGGCTGGGCTCACTTTTTCGCCGCGAGTTTTGATGATCTCGTCGGTCCTGGCGACGAAATAGAGGTATCCGTCATCGTCGGCGATGAAGAGATCATGGGTGCAGAGCACGCGATCGCCGAGATAAGTACCGTCTTTGATCATTTTTCGCGTGAGTTCGGGCTGACCCCAGTACCCCAACATGATGTGCGGACCACGCACGTGCAGGATGCCAGGGACGCCAGATGCGACCGGTTGACCGTCAGGCGACAGTACGAACGTCTCGGTCCCGGGGATCGCACGGCCGACGGAGTTGGGGCGCTTGTCCAGTTCCTCCGGCTCGAGATACGACACTCGCTTGCACTCCGTTAGTCCGTACATCCTGAAAAGGAGCGCGGATGGAAAGAGCCGCTGCAACTCGCCGGTCCACTCCGCTGGCAACGCGGCAGCCGTATTGGTAACGCGCCGAACACTCGACAGCACGACACCATTGGCGCGATGGAGATTGAGCAACGTGGCGAAAATCGTGGGCACGCCAGGAAAGACCGTGATCTCCTCCTCCATTACACGGCGCACGATATGCGCCGGAAAGGCAAACGATCGTTCGAGCGCGAGCGTCGCGCATATGGTGACGGTCATCAAGAGTTGATAGAACCCGTAATCGAACGCGAGCGGCAGCACGTTCACGATCCGGTCATGACGATCCAGCCGGAGGTATTCGATAAGGCTGTCGGTGGTAAACCGAATATTCTGGTGAGTCATCATCACGCCTTTAGGCTGCCCGGTGCTGCCGGACGTGTAGATGAGCGCCGCCAGATCGACGGGGATCGTGCCGACAGGTTTGGGCCTGGCGTGTTCTAGAAGGACGTCCTTGAAAGTCGTCCGTTGCAGGCGATCGTCGTCCTCGGCGTCGGCGCCAACCACAATCGCGGCACGCAGATCGCGAACGTTCACGACCGCGCGATCAAAAGCCGGGAGCAGAGCCGCATCGACCACTGCGATGCGAGCGCCACTGTCTTCCAGGATGTATGCGAGCTTTTCACTCTTCGTCTGTGGGTTGATCACCATGACGACGCCACCAGCAAGCCACGTGGCGTAGACAGCGACCGCAGCCGGCCAGCCGTTCTCGACGATGATGGCAACGCGGTCCCCTCGTCGGAGTCCCCGCTCCTGGAATGCTCGCGCCAGACGCTGCGCCATGGTTGCGAAGGTGCCGTAGTCCATTCGTCGATCGGCGGTGACGAGCGCGACATGGTCGGCAGCTGTTTCAGCGGCGGAAAGCAGTGTTTCGTGTACGAGTCGCAGAGGATGGTTCATCTGGGCCCTGCCTCCGCAGCAATAGGAAGAGATTCTGGCGAATTCTGGCGCACAATCATTCGTTTCGGAGAAAGCGCCGCCGCGAGTCTTGGACGGCGCACCGCACGGTCATACAGCAGCTGCGTTGAAAGGATGCCCACCAGCGCCATCTCATCGGATTCGCTTACCGTATCAGTGCTCGTCCCACACTTTCGTATCAGCTTGGCAACAACGTTCGGATCAAAGACTCCAGCGGATGCAATGTTCGTGGCGTCGAGCATCTCGTCGACGTAATCCGGTCGTGTTTCTCCAAAGAAGCTCCGTAGAATGGGAGATCGGTACGGGTGCTTGACGCGATCGGCAATCTCTGGCGGGAGAAGCGGCTGAGCGGCGACGCGCAGAAGGTGTTTCTCACGTAGTCGGCGCAGCCGCATACCGTCGGGCAGCCGCGCGGCGAACTCCGCGACCCGGTAATCGAGATACGGAAATCGTCCTTCTACCGAGTGACCCATCATCATCCGGTCGCCTTGTGCGTGCAGCAGGTAACCGAAGAGGAATGTGTCGATCTCGAGGTACTGCGCCTGTGAGAGTACACTCCACTGTGCAAACTCCATCGGGAGCCTGGCGGTCAGGCGATGCCGGAAACGTTGCTCCGGAGCTATGGTCGCCAGCACGTCGCGATCGAAGAATCGCAAGAGTCGCTCGCCGGCTCTGAACCGAAGGTCGTGGCTGTAAAGCGGATTGGTCGTGTCCTCGAGCCCGATGCCGAAGTAGCGATGCAAGAAAGGCGTGGACCGCGTGAACTCAGGTCCGAGAAACGGATATAGCTTCTGAAGCAGCTGTGGACGCCGACACGACTTCGGCTGGCGCGCCCAGAAGCGACGGACCGCGGCTTCTTTGAAAATGTCGTAGCCGCCAAACAGCTCGTCTGCTCCTTCGCCTGTGAGGACCACCTTGAAGCCCGAGGCGTGGACGAACTCTGCGAGGCCGAGAAGCGGCACCGGCGCGGTCCGGAGGATGGGCCGCTCGCAGAGCGTCACCACAAGTGGGAAGGCGCGGCCGATATCGGCGGCGGTGACATCGCATCGCTCCGAAGTGACCCCTAACCAAGAACTCACTCGCTCCTGGAATGGGCGCTCGTCGAACTGTCGATCGGCGAATCGGAGCGAGAAGGCGCGAAGCGGCTGACGAACCTGTCGTTGTGCAAGTGCCGCGATCAACGACGAGTCAAGACCCCCACTGAGATACACGCCGACGGGCACGTCGGCGCGAAGGCGCAGGCGCGACGCGTCTGCGAGCAGCTCGCGGAGCTGTTCGGCCAGCTCGCGCTCGGATTGGGCCGTGGTCGGCGGGGCCTCGCTGAAAGGCAGGCTCCACCACCGCTGCTCAATCCGGCGACCGTCAGCGCCAGCGCGCATGTAGGTGCCCGGCGGGATCTCGCGGATGCCTGCGAACGCGCTCCGATCGGGCAGCGTGCTCCACGACACGAAACAATCCGCCAGTGCGACAGGATCGAGACGTCGTTCCATCGTGGGATGGCGCAGAATTGCTTTGATTTCGGAGCCGAACAGCAGATCGCCATTCGACAACTCGGCGATATACAACGGGCGCACTCCGAATCGATCGCGCGCGAGAAACAGTTCTCGTTGCTGCTCGTCCCAAATCGCGATCGCGAAATCGCCGTTCAGACGGTCCAGGCAGTTCGGACCCCATTCGGCGAACGCGTGCGCGAGAACCTCGGTATCGCAGCGTGTCCAAAATTGATGGCCCATCCCGCGAAGTTGGTCGCGAAGCTCGACGTAGTTGTAGATTTCGCCGTTCTGCATCGCCCAGAAGCGACCGCTGTCGTCCGCCAACGGCTGTTCGCCATGCTCTATGTCGATGATAGATAGCCGCGTGTTGACCATGCCCAAGCCGGCGTCCAGATAGAGACCGACTCCATCGGGACCGCGATGCAACAGTTCTCCTGCCATCGCGAGCAGAATCTCGCCGGATGCCGCATCGCTGCGGCAGTACATTCCCGCTAGACCGCACATAACGGGTTCAGAACTTGTCGAGCGCTTCGCTGGACTTGGGAAGAAGTCTCGCCGGGTTGCCGAGATAGACGCCCCGCTCTTGGGTGTTGCGGAGGACGACCGTACCGGCACCAACGACGCATTCACGGGCGACAGTAATCAGATTCCGCACGGTCGAACCGCCGCCAAACATGCAGTACGGCTCAACCGTCACGGCCCCGAGGATGGTGACGTTAACCGACAGGAAGCAATGATCGTTCACGACGGTGTGATGGCCAACGTGAGAACCGGGATTGATTACGACGTTGTTTCCAATCGAGGCATACGGCTGAATCACTGCCTGCTCGGCGACGAAGCCGTTGTCGCCAATCCTCAGATCGGCCCACACGGTTGCCTTCGAACTGATATACGTAACCAGCTCATAACCCATCGCTCTCGCTGCGTAATATTTTTCGGCACGTAGTTTATTGACGCGTGTATACGCGATCGGGATGTGCATCTTGTAGCTGGATGGAGGAAACTTCGCAGCCACTTCTTCAAATGCCACGACCGGAAGGTTCAGGAATGTCGAGGACTCTAATCGGTGTGCATCGACTGTAAACGCCATCACGCGGTGTGGGGAATCATGAGTGAAATAGTGATGCGCCACCATAGCTTCGTGGCCGGTTCCGAACAAAATGAGATCAGCCATGACGGCAATCCTAATGGGCCAAGGGAATCAAATCGCAACGCAGAAGTTCAACAGCGCGACTGTGGGTTTTAGGCCTGGCGTCTCGGGCGGCGG
This sequence comes from Acidobacteriota bacterium, assembly GCA_046726375.1. Taxonomy (GTDB): domain Bacteria; phylum Acidobacteriota; class Vicinamibacteria; order Vicinamibacterales; family UBA2999; genus DASPWV01. The sequence goes on along the minus strand of JBKPAJ010000082.1, from coordinate 11,754 downwards.
CGACGTTTAGCTTCGTCGATTAGTTCCCGGCCAATGACGATGCGCCGGATCTCGGTGGTGCCTGCACCGATCTCGTAGAGTTTCGAGTCGCGGAGAAGGCGGCCAGCGGGATAGTCAGCGGTATACCCATTGCCACCGAGGCATTGAACGGTCTGCATTGTGACCGACGTCGAACTCTCGGCGGCGAAAAGAAGAGCAGCAGCGGCATCCTTGCGAGAGGCTACGCTCCGATCACATGAGTGCGCGACCGCGTAGAGAAAAGCCCTCGCGGCACTTAGAGACGTGTACATGTCCGCGATCTTCGCCTGTATCAACTGAAAGTCGCCGATGGGGCGCCCGAATTGCTTCCGCTGCTGCACGTAGGGCACAACCAGGTCCATACAGGCCTGCATGATGCCAATTGGCCCGCCCGCCAGAACCACGCGTTCGTAATCGAGGCCGCTCATCAGAACAGGAAAACCGCCGTTGACCGGACCAAGGACGTTGTCGGCGGGGACCTCGCAGTCCTCGAACACGAGCTCGCTCGTATTCGAGCCGCGCATGCCCAACTTGTCGATTTTCTTGCCGACACGGTAACCGTTCATGTCGCTCTCAACGATGAAGGCGGTCATTCCAAGCGCGCCGGCCTGCGGTCGGGTCTTGGCATAGACGACGACCACATTCGCTTCGGGCCCGTTGGTGATCCACATCTTCGTGCCATTGAGCACGAAATGATCGCCGCTGCGGTCCGCTCGCAGTGCCATGCCGATCACATCTGATCCGGCGCCAACCTCGCTCATGGCGAGGGCACCGACGTGTGTGCCCGCCAGCAATCCGGGGAGATACCGCCGCTTCTGATCGTTGGTGCCATGTCGCCGAATCTGATTCACGCAGAGATTCGAATGACTGGCATAACTGAGGCCAACACTCGCCGACGCCCGCGAGATTTCTTCCATCGCGACGACGTGCGCCAGATAGCCGAGGCTGGCTCCGCCCCATTCCTCTTCCACGGTGATGCCGAGGAGACCCATCGCGCCGAGTTTTTGCCAGAGATCGGCGGGGAATGCGTTGTCACGATCGATACGATCGGCGCGCGGTGCGATTTCGTGGACGGCGAACTCCGCCACCGTATTGCGCAGCATGTCGATGGTGTCGCCAACGCCGAATTTTGGTGAAGACAGCACAAATACTCGTTTCAGGGTAATCCCGCAGCGCCGACGCGAAGCTGCTCGTTCGTGGAGGATGGGTTGTCCTGAACCGACGCTGCGATGTAAGCATCGCGAGGCCTGCCGGTGCCCGTAAAGCGTGGCACATCGAGGTCGCCATCGGAGCTGACGCCTTCGCGCCTCACAACCTTCTTCAATGTCTGCAGCAGGATTCGGAAGTCCAACATCAGATCGGCATGGTCGACGTAAAAGACATCCAACGCGAATCGCTGGTCCCACGGCAGCCTGTTACGGCCGCTGACTTGCGCCAATCCGGTAATCCCGGGCCGCACCTCATGGCGGCGTGCCTGCTCCCAGGTGTAGAGAGGCAGGTACTCTTCATGAAGGGGGCGGGGACCGACGAGACTCATGTCTCCTCTCAGAACATTGAACAGCTGCGGCAGTTCGTCGAGGCTGGACTGACGCAGGACCCTACCGAGCTGCGTGACGCGTTCTCGATCGGGCAAAGGGTTGCCGTCAACATCGATGGCATTCCTCATCGTTCTGAACTTGTAGAGCGTAAAGCGCCGCTCGTGCAACCCGACACGTGTCGCTCGATACAACACCGGCGCGCCCATACAGCGCCACACCAGGGTGCTCAGAACGATTATCAGTGGTCCAAACACGAGTAAACCGAACAGCGCCCCGGCAACGTCGATCAGTCTTTTGGCCGCCCTGAACCATATTTGTCCCGCACCGGCGCGATTTCCGGCATTGCCGGCACCCTGCCCGCGAAACACTCGCGCTGTCTTGTCACCGTCGATCTGCATGGCAGTAGAGCCTGCAATGAGCCAGCAATTGTGTCTGGAGATTCAGGAAAGAACTGTCACGTACAACGATGATGTCTTACACGCACTGCAGTTGTGACGGTGATCGCTTCAACGCTCGGCTATCAGCTTTCAGCGTCTCCTGCCGAGAGTCGATGGCTGAGAGCCGGAAGCCGCACGGAATTCACCATTCCGGGCCTAGCAGTCTGGACACGTGCCAGCTGTGTTACTTGACAGGACGGTATCTTCTTGCGGCTGATGAACCGCGACGCGTATCTCTGCCGGGTGCAGCGGTTGGCGATAGTCGGGAAAAAATCCGGCAATAGGTGGTGCCAGGCATTCTGCTCGTTCGCGCCAGAGACGCGTCAGATGCGCGTATCGTGCCGTGTCGAATACGACGCGAAGTGTGTAATACGGAGCCCGCGATCGACTGAACCCCGCCTTGAAATTCAAGAGCGGTCCCGGCTGCCCTCCTACGCCGCCGCCGAGATTCAACGTCCGGTAGCCGGACGCATGTGCCCACTGCCGGATCGTATAGAACATCAGTTTTGATGCCGCGTGTCGCAAATACGGCTCCGCACTTCCGCCGAGGTGGTATTCAACGATGCCATCGGTTTTAGTGAAGAGGCCGGCGGCCGCGAGGTCGCCATTCGGCGCTACGACGACGCAGAAATGGAGGCGATGGTTGAGCGCGTGACGCACTTCCTGAAAGTACGTGTCCGAAAAGAAATAAAACTTTGCCGCGCCGACGCGCTGCATCGTCGAACGATAAAGCGAACAAAATGAATTGTAGAGGCTCCAATCATCAACGCGCGCGACAAAGCCTAATTTGTGAAGCCGAGCGATGTCTCGTCGGTGGTTTTCTCTTGTTTCAGTGTCGAGTTGTTTGGGTGATTTCGTAAGATCGATATACACCACGGGTCCGTGGTACACCACGATCCCGTGTGCCGCAACCGCCTCGGCGGATAATCCGCGCAACGGGTGGAGTCGCACAAAGGCGCAGAGCAGCCCCATCCGGGAGGCCAGCTCTTTGAACGCTGCGAAGGCGCCGTCAATCCAGTGCGCATCGTACGGCGCGCTTACTAGAGGGCCAGGGTAGCCGTACGGCGATGTGATGTCCCGCCATCCAGCAGGCGCTCCCAAGGCTTCTGGGACTTCTCGCAGTAATAATGGGCACAACATCTCCCTTCCCGCTGATTCTGCGTAGAACGCGATCGGGACGCCTCCCTCATGCTTCGCGGCCAACGCAATGTACTCAGGGAGGTGATAGACGTCGTGTGGAACGCGCGCGAGTACACGCGACCATCGACAGTCGTCGGGAGAAATCAACGCCGCGATCATAAACTGAATTAGTGGCCGTTCGGCGAGGCCGACCAGCGTCGGAAGGAAGCTGCCTCTCCTCTTAATCCTGGATCACGAAGTCTCAATTGGTACGGGCGCGCAAACAAAATCGCGCAATCGCGTAAGATCCGCCAATTCGATCGTGGCGGCGGCCTCGCCGGGGCCGGCTTCCCGTGTCACGTGGAGACCCTCCGAGCGACGAATTCGAACGGTTTGCCAACCGAGAGCAGCCGGGGAGACGAAGTCCTTCGCGGGATTGTCCCCCACATAAATGAACCGGTTATCGCTGGGCTTTAACTGCGATTGGATAGTTTGAAACGCGCGCACATGTGGTTTCGAGAACTCAGAGCCCCAGATACCGGTAAAGACGATCATCTGAAACAACGGCTCGAGTTGAAGAGCATCGACCTTTTGCCTTTGTGACTCGGGGGGTCCGTCGGTTATCAGTGCGAGCAGCGCAGTGTCGCGAAAAAACGCCAGGCACTCAGCGGCATCCGGCAGCATTGTGATTTGCGGTTGGTGAGTCCGATAAACGGAAACCATCGCGTGGATGATGTGCGGAGCGGGGTCGCACCCGATCTGTCTCAACACGATGTCAAAGATTCGGCCTCGGTGTCCTGCCTTGAAACAAGCCCAGGCTCTGTCGGAAAAACTTGCGATGCCGAGATTCAGTTTGGCCCATTCGCCAACGGCAGCGAAGCCGCTGCGCACATAATCGCGCTCCAGAAACAGCGTGTCATCGAGGTCAAACACGAGGCAGGGTTTTTTGGCATCCAACCCCTGGGTCATGACATCGGAACCCGCTGAGTATCCAGATCACAAACCGGCATGTGCTTACGCCGTTGAGCGAGTAGAAAGTACGAGTCATCGAATCGGACCATGTGCAGGTTGGTTTGATAGGCACCCAGCGCGGGAGCGGGCACTGGTCTCGACGTACACCGACTCAAAAGAAGCAACGGAAGATCCAACCCGGCGGCAATCGCAAGAGGAACGCCTCCGCCGAACCTCGCGTTGATCTCAGTAAAACGCGGAGTGTTTCCGTCCATCAGGCACTGCACGGTTATGGGTCCCACTCCCGGGAGCGCGCCAGCGATGCGCGCACAGGCATCAATCACTGCCTCGCGGTAGACGGTGACTCCCTTCGCGACCTCACCTGAACGCACCTCTATACGCCGTCTCGACACCACACCTAGTAGCGACCCCTCAAAATCACACAAGACGTCGTTCGTGATTTCCGGCCCATCAATGCACTCCTGCACGATCGGTTGAGGCACATAATTCAGAAAGAACTCGAGTTCACGGCGGTTTGTCACCCGAAACGCACTTTTACCGGCACTGCCCGTGCGCGGCTTGATAAACAGCGGATACGTAAGGTCTGCGTCCGCTAACTGTTCGGGGAGCCACGTGCGTGGAGTGGCGATGCCCAACGCGCGGAAGAACCGGTACGTGCGCCATTTGTCACCCGTCGTTGCTGCAGCCGCCACAGAGACGACGGCGACTTTCGCCCCGGTCGCTTCCAGGATGGGTCGCGAACGTGCGAGGACAAGAATGTCCGGATCAATCAACGGGAAGACGAGCCCTACTTCCTCACGTCGGCAAATGTTTTCCAGCGTTGCAACGTAACTTTCCGACGCGACATTCGGAACGATGTACGGTTTGTCGACGATTTGGAGTGCGGGAGCCAGGCAATCGACATCTAAGCCGATGATCGATCCTTTCAGACCGAGCGCCGAATACGCTCTCTGAAACGCACGAACCAATTCGACGCGTCGACCGATGCTGGTAAAGAGAACGTTCACTTGATTGTATTGACTGCTGGACAAGGCCGATCTCCGCTGCTATTGCGCCGCAACAAGTTGACCGTGAGCAGGTTGATAATGTCTCGAGTTCTACGGGCGCGCATCAGGACTGCGTCTGGCGCGTCGTCACCGCTGTCGACGATGGTGCCGCCGTGTACACGCGAGCACGTTCGAGCTCATGATGTTTTTGTCGCTTCGCAATCGTGGCTCGGATGATGCCAACGACTCGTTCCAGGTCGGCGGCCGTCATGTTCGAACCTGAGGGCAGACAGAGACCTCGGGCGAAGAGGGCGTCTGCCACAGATCCGCCAATGCACTCGCATGCTCGAAACACCGGCTGCTGATGCATCGGCTTCCAAACCGCGCGCGCCTCGATGTTCTGCTTCTCGAGCGCCACGCGGATACCTTCTCGACCGGTGCCACACTCCTCGGCGTCGACCGTCATGACAGTCAGCCATCGGGTATGCCGACCCCAGGGGGCCTCCGGCATGAAGCGCACGCCTGGCAGGTCGCCGAGCAAGTCCCTGTAGAATTCGAAATTCCGCCGACGGGCCGCAACCCGGCTCTCCAACGCGGGCAGCTGCCCGCGCCCGACGGCGGCGAGCACATTGCTCAGCCGATAGTTGTAGCCAATCTCCGAGTGCTCGTAATGGGGGACGGGATCCCGGGCCTGCGTCGCCAGCTTACGCGCATGTGCAATAAGGCGCTCATCGCTCGAGACCAACATGCCGCCGCCCGCGCTGGTAAGGATCTTGTTGCCATTGAACGAGTACACACCAAGCGTCCCGAACGTCCCTGGCGCCCGTACCTTGTAGGTTGCGCCGAGCGCTTCGCAGGCGTCTTCGATCAGTGGCACACCGAAGCGATGGCACGCCGCGCAGATCGGATCCAGATCGGCACTTTGGCCATATAAGTGCACGACGATGACCGCGCGTGGCAGCGACCCGGACCGTGCCCGCTTCTCGAGCGTCTCGATCAACAGCGCCGGATCCATGTTCCACGACCGCGGCTCGCTGTCGATGAGCACTGGCGTCGCGTTCTGATACACGATCGGATTGACGCTGGCGGCAAACGTCAAGGTCGACACGAGGACGTCATCGCCCGCAGAGACGCCTAACACCTTCAGCGCCAGATGCAGGGCGGCGGTACCCGAACTCAACGCCACCGCGTGCGACGAGCCAACGGCGGCGCAGAATTCCCGTTCGAACGCGTCCACATGGGGGCCGAGTGGGGCGATCCAGTTCGACGAAAAGGCGTCGGCCACCAGTGCCTGTTCGAGTCCCGACATGTGGGGCGCCGAGAGATAGAGTCGCTTGCAATCAGTCGTTGAATTCTGCATGCTCGCCACAGGCAGTCGGGCCTGCCCTTCCTCCCTCAGTTACGACGTCCGATGCGTTGCCTCCGCGGAGTGCGCCAACTGCATCGGCAACTAATTTGCTGTCTGAAACTAGACGCTTAATCGCCGCCAGAATGGCCTACGGGCGGATGACCGAACTAAAGCGTGAACGGGCAAGGGTTGTGATTGGTGAACGGATTCTGTACGCGATTACCTGGGTGAGCCGGTGCGAAATGCCGCCACACGCTGAAGCTGAACGGTATCGTCCTTGCCAACATCCGTACGACCGCGCATTCAAACGTCAGCGAGCGTCGGGATGAATCTTTCGCCTGCCCCGGCGAGCCCAAAACAGAACGGATGGGGAACGTCATGGTCAGGCCACTGGAGTTCGCCGAGTACGCCGTGCCTTACAGAGCGTGGGCCTGCTAGTGGCGTTCGGCGGATACGCCGCGCTTTGGCAGGGACGGCCGGTCCTGGCGGCCGGACCGGCTGCGTGTTTGCCGTGTCTACTGCGACTGGTGCCTGGGTCACGTTCAATAGTTCGTCCTGCGTACAAACCAGCCCGAACGAATACTCGGTCGACACTCCGGTTCTGACGGCGACGCTGACCGATGCTGGAAACGGCCGCTGGACCCTTCAAAAACCCTGTCTGTGCTCATCCTGTTGTCAAAGATGTACCGAGGCGCTGCCGTTTCGCATGGGAGCAGCCTCGTCCGTCATGGAAGATGGGGTCAGTATTCAACTCCCTTACACTCCCGTTCTTACACTCCCGTGGTAGCGCTTACAGTCCCGTGGTAGACCTGGCGCCGGTATTACGGCCGCCTCCTACTACGTTCCGCGACAAAACAGGCCATTTTTGACGAGTTCTTCGATGGCGCAGGGCGGGATCCTGCGGTATGCAGATTGCACGTGTCGCGCGCTGGCTGGCCCTCCCCAGCGTACGAAATGATTTCGAGCGCATCACTGGATCGCAAACAAATCTTCCCCCGTTTCTAGAGCCTAGACGCGCCAGCAAGCGCCGACCGACGAATGCCTCAGATCGGCGAAATCTTGGCATCTGGGGATGTTTTTGTGCCGGACTGTAACCTCTGAAGAACGTCGACACTGAAAGGTCGTGTCTATGGCGATGCGCACGAAGCTGAAACGCCTGCTTGTTGCGAGCGTCTTCTTGGTCGGAACAAGCTTGCTCGGATCCTTGTGGCCTGCTGCGGCATTCGCTCAAACGTCCATTCAGGCGTATCCGCAACTACCGGGTCTATCGCTAAGTTCCCGTTACACGATGGCCGTGAATGGCACCAACGTACCAGTAAATTCGTATCAAGGTCAGGCGTTTGCCTGGTTTGGATTTTCTGGCACGGCGAACGTAACCATCACCGTCAGTGAAACCGTCGCCTCGTACCAGTTGAGCCCGAAGAGGTATGCCCCTGCAGCCAGTGTGAGCGGCCGACTCATCTCGTTCAGCTTAACGGAACCTCGCAAGCTCGTCCTGCGTCACGTCAACGCATCGTCGGAAGAACTCTTTATTTTTGCGGACCCTCTAGAAGCCAATCCACCGGTTCCCGGTGCGCCAGGTGTGTTCAACGTGCAAACGTTTGGAGCGAATCCCTCGGGACTCGGCAATTCTGCTACCGCGATTCAGCAGGCCATCAATATGGCCGGTGCCGACAGCGGCGGCGGTGTTGCCTATGTGCCCGCAGGGACCTACAACATCAGCAGTTCCGTGTCGCTCAAGAGCTACGTCAATCTCTATCTTGCTCCAGGCGCGGTGATCCGAATAATGCCGGGCTCCTATACACCGGTGGTGCCGATTTCGATTCAGAACACCGTGAACGCGACGATTTCAGGACGAGGCATGATCTATGGGGCCAACTCCAGTTTCAACCCTGCACAGGTCCAGACGTCTAACAACAGAAACCTTCATCTGCGCGATGTACTACTGGTCGGCGCACCCTCGACGCTGCTGCGGTTAGGGGGGGCCGAGGTCAACGCATGGCTCCACAATCTCAAGATCCTCGCTGGCGGCCCAGGCTTGGCCGATGGCGTTGACTTTGACGGCGCGTTCAACGTCGTGGTGGAGCAATCGTTCATCTGGAGCACCGACGACAATTTTGCTGTACTGTCGGGTACGGACATCTTGGCGTACAACCGACCCGTAAATACGGATGGTCTGATCATTCGAAACAATGTCTTACGCCAAACGTCTACAGGACATTCATTATCGATCGTCCCGCACCTACCCTGGCAGCACATTAGGAACGTGCTCTTCGAGAACAACGACTCTGTGACCGTGTCTGACGCGCTAGGCATATTTCCGAGCGACGGTAACGTGGTCCTGTCTGGCATCACGGTCAGGAACAACCGTTTTGAGGACGTCCGACAGAGATTTCTCGAAATCCAGTCCAGGGATTTCTTTCAGTGGGGCGGCTGTTCAAACGGTTTCTTCAACCACGAGAGCGGGGCGGTGCATGCGGTACTGCTCGACAACAATATAGTGGACACTAGACCGCCACTGGCGTCGACGATGATCGGCCGAAGCCCGGCCCAGAACATTGATGGCGTACGGATCAATCGCCTCTATATCGCGGGCGCGTTGGCGACGAGTCATGCGAGCGCGAACATCTCATTCGGTGAGTATGTGACGAACGTGCAGTACACGAATATCAACTCGCCGGCAATGCCGGTTGCCGATCCGACGAAAATCGTTTCCATTCCCTCTATCGACAGTTCGTGCTCTGGCACGGTCGGGACGCCGTTGTCGGATCCCTCCTACTCGCTCCCATCTCCGTGGACAACATCAGGCTCCGCACCGGCAGCACCCACCAACGTCCGGATAGTCGGCCGATGACGCGATCGCGAGCACTGGCCGACGACATGTGCCGAGATCAACGAGCTGATCGGCGATCTCGGCGTAGCCGCCCCCTTTCGTCGCCTCGGCTCAGAACACCACGGGCCAGGGCGAGGACTTACGGCGGATCCGTCGTTTTGAACGCAATGGGTGATGTCGACGCCGCGCGCACTGACAGCCAGGTCCTGGTTCTTTCCCGCAGATATTCGTAAAACTCCCTGTTCCTGGCCGCCAGAATCGCTGGCCTGAACTCCTGCGCCTTTGCAAGGTTTCTGGTCGACATTCGGGACAGTCTCTGAGGGTCGTTCAATGTGTTATGGATCTTCTGAGCTAACGCTTCAGCATCATCTGGAGCCACCAGGTCTTCCGCGTCCAGCAATTCGGGAATTCCACCGACGGTTGTCCCGATACATGGGAGCCCCCGAGCCATCGCCTCGACCAAGGCTCGTGGAAGACCTTCCGTTCTCGATGGAAGCACAAACAAGGATGCGCGGTCGAGCTGATCCCGAATCGAGCTGCCCGAAGGGAGTTCTCCGAGAAACGTGACGTGTGACTGCATGGAGAGAGATCTGACCAAGTGCTCGAGTTCGGGACGATGCCGTCCGTCACCGATCATCGTCAGGTGGACGGCAACGCCGGTCTTCGAAAGCAGCTGCACGGCTCGAATCAATACGTCTGGTCCCTTGTACATCTGAGCGAGCGACCCGACAAATAGCACCCGATGGCTGCGAGTACCAAAGGACGCCTGAAACACACGGGGCGTCTCATTGAAGTAGTCGTCCGGCAGCTCAACGTCCGAGATCCCGTACATGATGCTTTCGTCAGCTGCGGGATACCTCCGTTGCAACGCGCGCGCGGTGACATAGCTCACAGCAGCAGCGCGAGCGCACTGCTGCTTCTGCGAGCGGGTGCTAGAGAAGCGAAAAAAAGCGCGCAGCGGGTGATCGATGGCGCCGGGGCGAAATATCTCGTAGGGATCGGTGACGACTTCAAGCGCATACGGCCGGCCGGAGCGCCACAAAGCTGGTATGAGGTCCGATGCCAATCGAGAGCCGACCCGGCACAAGAATGCGTCCGGCTCGTGCAGTAAGGCACGGAGATTGGCCCTCACGAGGTGGCGAACCTTCAGATACTGCCAGGGCCCAAGATAATCCGGGATGGGAATCACGTCCACGCTCGGACCATTCACCTGTCGGTACGAGCTGTCAACCTCAGCCTGGGGGGTCGCACGCGCCGCGACCTTGACGCCGTCGAAGGTAGTGAGGTATCGCTCCCAAAAGGATCGACTGTAGGCCACACGTGTCCACACCCGCCTGTCGGGCGTGATGACGAAGCGGCATTCGAGTGTTACAACGAGCTTCATGACCTACCCAAGACCGACGTCGTGATACCGGCGCGATGACAGATACCGAACGTGGCGGTTCACGGTCTCGCCAGTAAGCCTCGAACGACGGCGAACGCCTGAGGTCCTAGGTCAGCATGGCCGCCCCGGCGGATTGCCGGCTCACGGCATGGTGTCGCACGTCAGATACCTGCGACGTGAGGAAGACGAGTGCGAGTGGCGCGAAACCGCTCTTGATGACGAAGAACAGAATGATGTCAGAATCAGCAACGAGCACGAGAAAGCAGAGGTTCACCAGGTACGGCACCAGTAATTGCCTGCTGTCACGCGAGCTCCAGGCCAGCGTGCGTCGGCGGGTCCACTCGACGATGCATCCGAAGACCACGAAGGCGATGGGAATCGCGACTGGACCGAAATTGAGCATCGTCTCACCCGCCAAACCGTACACCCGGAGCGACACGAGCCTGTTCGGGCCATCCGGCAGGTAGGTTCCGTTGCCGTATTGGACTTCGGTTCCTTCTTGAACCTTGGTTGGTGGCCGATCAGGCCATACTGACGCGGGTATCAAGATGGCCAGTGTTCCGAGATAGGTTCTGCCCAATGCGTACCGGTAGTCACGGTCTGATTCCATCAGGCGAGACAGCACCAATGCCTGCACGTCGCTACGGCCGAGGTCATCAAGGACGACAGTTTCGAACGTGCGCTGGGTTCGGCCCTCCAGTTCCGCGCGGGCACTGGCTGATTCGAACGCACGAAACGCGTCGAGCCCCGCGTCCTTGAAGAACCCAAACAGGTACATGAAGAGCAGCATGCCAACGAGTCCCACGCAGATCGTTCCACGCCGAACAGGCCGTACCCAGAGATGGATGATTCCAACTGCCCAAAAGAGCGCCCAAATCGTATTACTGCGAAGGCCGCGAAGCCCGCCGAAGAGGAGCTGCAGCGCAACAAACACCACGAGCGTAGGGGCGAGAACGGCCCAGCGACGAGCGTGTGGGCGCTCGCGCGCGTACACCGCGAACGCAATCATCGCTAAGATCGGAAAGCTCTCGGACATGGTGAGAATCCATCCCGTTCCCACAAAGGGTGACGCTTCGTCGAAGCGTTCGGTGCTGGTGGCATGGTCGATGTACGCCAGCA
>JBKPAJ010000081.1:0-25026 GCA_046726375.1 Acidobacteriota bacterium | reverse complement strand
AGATCGTTAGACACATCGTCAGATCCTCACATCGTGAGATGACATCGCCACATCGACAAGTCGCGACATCGAAAGATGTTGCGCTGACCCGCGCTATCGGCCTTCCTCATGCGAGCGCGATCGTCGTCGGCATCATCATCGGCGCGTCGGTCTTCGTTCAAGCCTCTGAAATTACCGCGTTCGTCCCTTCACCGCCCGTCGTGGCGGCGGTGTGGATTGTTGCCGGCATATTGACGATGTGCGGGGCGCTTGTGTGCGCGGAGCTGTCGTCGGCCTTTCCACGGAGCGGTGGTGTCTACGTGTTCCTACGCGAGACCTATTCGCCGATGCTCGGTTTCCTGTGGGGCTGGGCGATGTTCTGGAGCATGCACACCGGGATCATGGCGGCGATTGCAACCGTGTTCGCGCGCTACACGGGGTACTTCATTCCCATGGGCGATGCCGGGCTTCGCGCGACAGCCGTGATCGCGATCGTCCTCCTGTCGGCGGTGAACTATCTCGGCGTCCGGTTTGGCAGCCGCGTGCAGACGGCGTTCACGCTGGTCAAGGTGCTCGGCGTGATCGTGATCATCCTTGTCGGATGGCTGTGGCACGACCCCGGCAGGCTCGATCTCACTTCGCAGCCCGCGGTTCAGCCGGAACTGATCGGCGCCGCAAAATTCCTCCTCGCGGTGGGGGCCGGATTGTTCGCATTTGGCGGCTGGCACATGGTGACCTACACCGCCGAAGAAACGAAGGACCCGCAGCGGACGATCCCACGCGCGCTGGTTCTCGGGATTATCGTCGTTACAGTCTGCTACGTCGGCTTGAATGCCGTTTACTTCAGCGTGCTGTCTGTTGATGAGGTCATGTCGTCCACGCGTGTGGCGGCCGATACCTTCGAAGCCCTGATCGGCCCGGCAGCCGGAGGTTTTGTCTCCGCGCTGGTGATGTTTTCCGCATTCGGCGCGCTGAACGGCGTGATCCTCGCCGGCCCTCGCGTCTATTACCAGATGGCGCAGGACGGCTTGCTGTTCAAGTGGGCGGCGGCCGTGCATCCTGTCTACAAAACACCAGGCCGCGCGATTCTCCTGCAGGCGGTCTGGGGTGTGGTGCTCGTCGTGACCGGCACGTATCGCGAGCTCGTTGGCCGCGTGATCTACACGGAGTGGATTTTCTTCGCGTTGCTGGCCATCGGCGTTGTGATTCTGCGCCGGCGTGACGATTATGCTCCGCAGTGGCGCATGCCAGGTGTCCCGATCGTCCCCATCGGGTTCGCGCTCGTGTCGTTCGCGATCGTCATCAATCAGATTCGGGTCGATCCGCGGAACAGTGCGATCGGACTCGCGCTGGTGCTCGCGGCGTTGCCGATTTACTGGGTGTGGGGACGGCGACCTCATTACGCAGATTAAGAGCGGATGCACAGATAACGAACCACAGATTTCACAGATACACAGATTCGCTCTGGATCTCGATTAGCAGCTCACGGCTCCTGAACGCCGATGCGCTGAACCCGCCATGCTGCCGTCACGATCCAATCTCTTCATCTGTGGAATCTGCGTAATCTGTGGTTCCTCCTCATCTGTGGAATCCAGTCCGAATCTGTAAAGCCGGCGCACGTCTGAACCGAATCCTCGGCCTTCTGCCGTTCTGAGGCCGGGCCCTTTGTCACTGGTGGCTACGCCTACTTCAATTCCTTTGCTCGAACCCGTTGAGAAGGGCTCTCACCTCGGCACCGGCGTTGATGTCGCACTGAACGCTCGCCGCGCACTTCGTCTCGAAGTCCGCGACTTGACTGGTCGGAACCGGACGCCCCTGTGCACCGGTGGACGTTCCGCGCGGGCATCACGTTTCGCGACTAGTCCGCGTACAATGCCGGGCGGATGATCATCGACTTTCACAATCACTATTACCCGCCCGAGTATCTCGATGCGGTGAAGAAAGGTCCTGCGCGCGCCCGTATTGATTACGACAAGCAGGGCAATCCGCGCGTTCATTACCCCGGCGACTACAACATCCTTGTCCCCGGCCATCGCGATCTCGATTACCGCGAAAAAGTCCTCGCCGAACACGGCGTCGACGTGCAGGTGATCACGTTCACCACGCCCGGCGTGCACTTCGAGGAGCCGTCGATGGCGGTGTCGCTGGCGCGGCAAGTGAACGACGCCTTCGCGCGCGAAGCGCGCCGACGCAAGCATTTCACGTCGCTGGCGACACTGCCGTTGAACGATCCAACCGAGTCGATCCGCGAGCTCGAACGGGCGATGAAGGAACTGGGTCTTCCCGGCGCGATGGTGTTCAGTAACGTCAACGGCGTCGCGCTTGCGGACACGGCGTACGAGCCGCTTTGGAAGAAGGCGCACGAGCTGAACGCCGTCATCTACATCCACCCCGCGCACCCGCATCATGTCGATGGCATGGAGGATTACTGGCTGGTCGCGCTCGTCGGATTTCTGTTCGACACGACCGTGGCGATGTCGCACCTGGTGTTCGCAGGCATTCTGGAGCGCTACCCGAACATCTCGTGGGCGCTCACACACATGGGCGGCGCGCTGCCCTATCTCGCCGAGCGGCTCGATCGCGGCTACGAAGCGTTTGCAGATTGCAGGCGGAACATTGCAACGCGGCCGAGTGATTATCTGAAACGCTGTTATTACGACACAGTGAATTTCAATCCGGACGCGATCGAGTTGGCTGTGAAGTTTGCCGGCGCCGATCACATCCTGGCAGGGAGCGATTATCCTCATCAGATCGGAAGCATTGCGAAGATGCTCGACTCGCTCAGCAAGGTTGATGTGACCGCGGAAGAGAAGGAAATGATCTTGGGGCAGAATGCCGCCAGGCTGCTCAAATTGAAACCATAAGACCGGCCGGGCTAAAGGCCGGCCCGCCACAGGGGAGAGCTGATGAAATCCAAATGGGCGATTGCAATTGTTCTGGGAATGGTCTTCGCGGCCGGGTTCACCGCCGGTGCGCTGCAGCAGCAGGCGGGCGGCACGCGCCGCGAGCCGCAGTTTGAAAACGAACACGTCAAAGTGTGGAAGTCGATCATCGTGCCGAACCAGCCGCTGTCACTCCATCGCCACGATCATGGGCGCACCATCGTGGCGCTCAAGGGCGGTACGCTCGACATCGTCGATGCGAACGGCAAGACGACGCATCAGGAGAAGTGGGAGTCGGGCAAAGCATACTGGCTCGGCGTCGACCCGCCCGGGCAGCAGCATGGCGATCTGAACAAAGGCAAGGAGCCAATGGAAGTAATCGTCGTGGAGATGAAAAAATAGCTGTCGGCTGTCGGCTGTCAGCAAAAAAACGCGCACGCTGAAGCCGAGAGTTCAGTCACGAATTGGTCTCGGCTCTCAACCCTCAGCCGTCAGCACGAACACACGCAAGCTGATGACTGAACGCCGATAGCCTGACAGCTGAACCTGCGGCAAGTCTCGATCATGCTTGCCGCTCCGTTTCCTCTTCTGCCCACGAGAGCTTGCAGGCCGGGCAATGACGCAGCACCCGCGAACCACGACGATCGAGGACGATCGTCGAGGGTGAGCCGCAGTAATGGCACGCGATCGGGCGTGACATATCTCCTTGGCGAGTTGGCGGCTTCACGCTCCTCTTCATCGGCGTGACATCGGGCGCGCACCAGGCGACGCCGCGAGTGCCGCTGTAAACGTCTCGATGGCGTGCCAGTACTTGTCGGGGTTGGGCGGCGCCGCATCGTTGTGATCGCCGCCTTCGATCGTCACGAACTCCTTCGGTCCGGACAGTTGTGCGTAAAGTTCGCGGCCGAGATCGTACGGAATCACGCTGTCGTCATCGCCATGCAATACCAGCGCCGGCACCTGTGATCTCGCCATCCAGTGCGCCGTTGGAAATTGATAGCTAGAGAACACGGACAGCGCCCAGAGCAACGGATTCGATCGTACGACCGCGCGCATCGAAGGAAAACCAGACTCGAGAATCACGCCATCCGGTTTGTTCACGGCCGCGGCGTACGCGGCCATGGTCGTGCCGAGTGATCGGCCCCAATAAACCGCAGGCACGCCGACGCGACGGACGCGCCGAAAGAACTCGAGCACGGCGTCCACGTCGCGATACAGACCCGCCTCCGATGGGGCGCCTGTGCTGAGCCCATAACCACGGTAATCGACGGCCACCACTTCAAATCCGTGACGCGGCAGCTGGGCGAGCAGATCGAGCCACAGCGACAGGTTGCCGCCGTTGCCGTGGAAGTACAGGACCTGGGCGCGGGCACGCTCAACCGGCAGATGCCACACGCGCAGCCGTTCTCCGTCTGCCGTCGGAATCGTCTCCGCCGTGAACGGGATGCCAAAGCTTGCAGGGGTGACGGTTTCACCGCGAGTCGGGAAGAACGCCAACTGCGCTTCGTAAAACCGAACGAGGACGAAGAGCGCGCCGATGGCCACAATCAGCAGAATCAGCCACATTCTTCGTCTCCGACGGACCACCCCCGCCAGACTATATTCGTTACACTCGCACGACCATTACGGGAGCAGGCATGCGACGGTCTCTTTGGACGTTTGTGGTTGTTTGGTGTGTTTTCGCATCAGATCGCGCTCTCACGCAACAGCGCCGCGCAGATCAGTTCGACGCGACCGAAAAGTCGATCGCCGAGCTCCAGGCCGCGCTCACTGTGGGCACGGTGACGGCACGCCAACTGGTGGAGGCGTACCTGGCACGCATCGCCGCGTACGACAAGCAGGGACCTGCGATCAATGCCATCGTGGCGCTCAATCCTGAAGCGCCGGCGATCGCGGCGGCACGCGACGTCGAGCGCGCAGCGGGGAAAATACGTGGCCCACTCCACGGCATTCCTGTGCTCGTGAAGGACAACTACGAGACGATCGAGATGGCGACCGGTGCCGGGTCCATTGCGCTCGCCACGTTTCATCCGCGGAGCGACGCCTTTCAAGTCCGGAAACTGCGTGATGCCGGTGCGGTGATTCTGGGCAAGACCAACATGCACGAGCTCGCGGCCGGCATCACGACCACGGGCTCGAGATTTGGGCAGACGCGAAATCCGTACGATCTCGACAGAAATCCTGGCGGCTCGAGCGGCGGCACGGGCGCCGCTGTTGCGGCCAACTTTGCCGCTGCGGGCATGGGCAGCGACACGTGCGGCTCAATTCGAAACCCGGCGTCGCACAACAACCTCGTGGGTCTGCGCGGGACGCAGGGGCTTTCAAGCCGCACCGGCATCGTTCCGCTCTCGAGCACGCAGGACATCGGCGGGCCGATCGCACGCTCGATTGCGGATCTCGTTGTTATGCTCGACGCCACGGTCGGTGCGGATCCTGCGGACGCGAGCACCAGGGAAAGCAGCGGTCACATCCCCACGTCGTATCGCGACGCGCTGGTGCCGGAGGCGTTGAAAGGTGCGCGACTTGGCGTCGTTCGCACGCTGTTTGGCGGCGCGCCGGAGGATCAAGAAGTCACCACGGCGATCAACAAATCGCTCGAGGCGTTGAAGCAGGCTGGCGCCGAAGTGATCGATGTGACGATTCCCGGGCTCGACGATTTGCTTCGCGACAGCAGCCTGATCAACGCGGAGTTCAAGTTCGATCTGGCGGATTACCTGGCGCGACATCCAGATGCGCCGGTGAAGTCGCTCGCAGAGATTCTCGATCGCGGGATGTATCACCTGGCGCTCGAAGGCACGTTTCGCGCGCGCAACAATGTCGAGCGGCGTGGCATGGACGCCGAGCGGCGCGCGCGTGTGAAGCGTGTGGCGATTCGCGATGCCGTCGTCGCGGTGATGGAGGAGCATCGGTTGGCGGCGCTCATTTACCCAACGCTCCGGCGCAAGCCCGCGCGAATCGGCGACGCGCAAGGCGGAACGAATTGCTCATTGAGCGCGCACTCAGGCCTGCCGGCGCTCGGTGTGCCGGCCGCGTGGACGGACGATGGCCTGCCGGTCGGGATGGATCTCCTCGGTCGGCCGTGGAGCGAATCGGAGCTGCTTTCGCTCGGCCTTGGGATCGAGGAGACGATGAAGTTACGCCGCGCGCCGTTCAGCACGCCGCCACTGCTCGACGGCAAGGCGCCCGCGCCGATTGGCTTTCACATGAGAACGATGGCTGGCACAGCAGCAGCCGCGAACGCCTTGGATGTTTCGTTCCGGTTTGAATACGACCGCACGACGAGTCGGTTGAAGTACGAAGCAACTGTCGAGAAGGGTCGTGAGTCGATCGTGGCAATCTGGCTTCACCGCGGTACCAAGGAGAAGCCTGGTGCTGCAGTGCACGAGTTGCTGAGTGCGACGGAGTTGCGTGCGTCTGGTACGGTCACGTTGTCGTACGTCGATCGCCGTGACCTCGAGGCCGGGCGAATGCTTGCAAGAATCTTCACGACCCGCGGCTCGACGATCGACCTGGCAGTCGAGCGATTACCGCCCGGCGGTCAGTGACCGATCGACGACGACGTTGCCGTCGCGCATCACCCAGCGAACGTTGGTGAAGAGCACGTCGATCGTGTCGAGCGGATTGCCCTCGATCGCGATGATGTCGGCGAGATAGCCGGGCGCTACGCGGCCGAGGTCGTTTTCGAACCCCAGCAACGCCGCGGCGGTGGTCGTCGCGCTCGCGAGCGCCTGCTCGGGCTTCAAGCCGGCTTTGACGAACCACGCCAGCTCGCGGGTGTTCTGACCGAACATCGAATAGACAGCGTCGGAGCCCATTCCAAGCTTCACGCCCGCTTTGACCGCGCGTTTGAGCGCGTCGAAGTTGCGATCGATGTAGTCCTTGAGCGCCCTTTCGGAACCCGGTGCGAAGCCGTACTCGTCTTTCGCATCGATGTAGTAGCGATTGTGATCGATCGTCGGCACCCATACCGTGCCACGTTTCACCATCTCGGCAAATGTCTCGTCGTCTACGTCGGCACCGTGTTCGATGGAATCAGCGCCGGCGCGAACGGCGTCGCGCACGCCGGATGCGCCATACGAATGAATCGCGACCTTTTTCCCTTGCGCGTGCGCGGCGTCGACGATCGCTTTCATCTCTTCGAACGTGACTGTCTGCGTGCCGTCCACGTTCTCGAACCCTCCGCGCGAGCCAAAGACCTTGATCCAGTCGGCGCCGGCTTTGATGCGATCGTCCACCAGCTTGCGCATGGTCTCCGGATCAGGAGCGGCGCCTTGACGCGCGGAAATGCCTTGTCCAGACGCGATGATGCGGGGGCCGATCATCGCACCCGTGCGCGTGAGCTCACGCATCGCAAAGTCGGTATCGGCCGCGGCATTGAGATCGCGCACCGTGGTCACGCCGGTCTCGAGCGTGCGGCGGGCGTTGTTCTGTGCAAGGAAGACGGTTACCGCAGGCAGCCGGCGTTGTCCACGTGGACGCGTGCCGGGCGCGCGGTCCCAGTAATACGTAATGTGCGTGTGCAAATCGATCAGACCGGGCAGTCCGGTGAAACGCCGCAAGTCGATCACCCGTGCGCCTGTCGGTACCCTGTCAGTCACCGCCGCTATGCGAGTACCTTCGACAATGACAACGGCGTTCTTGACCACGCGCGAGCCGTCCCAGAGCTGCCCGAATTGGATCGCCACGGTTTCGGCCGAGCTATTGGCGCTCGAGATGATCAGCGCCAAGGTGAAGGCAAGGCGAGATAGAGTTTTCATGTGACTGACCGCCGGACCGCGAACTATACACTCCCGCCTGCCGATCCGTGCACGATGGTGATTTTTGGCGCGACCGGCGACCTCACCCGACGCCTGCTTGCGCCCGCGCTCAACAATCTCGCGGAGCAAGGACTGTTGTCGAAAGAGTTCGCCGTGATCGGGTTCGCTCGCACCGCAGGTGCTGAGAAGGATCTGCGCCCGCTGTTTGACGTCCCGTTCGACTACGTCGCCGGCGATTTTGACGACGACGCGGCGTGGGATCGGCTCGCCTTGCGGCTGTCCTCGCCGAAGGGCGGCAACGTTCTCTTTTACCTCGCGACGGCGCCGGAACAATTTCTCAACATCGGCGAGCGGCTGGCGGCGCGTGGTCTGCTCAAGGAGTCAAACGGCTGGCGGCGCGTCATCGTGGAAAAGCCGTTCGGCACCGAGCTGGCGTCGGCGCGCGAGCTCAATCGCCGGTTGCGAGCGGTGATGCGCGAATCGCAGATCTACCGAATCGATCATTACCTCGGCAAGGAGACCGTTCAGAACATTCTTGTGTTTCGCTTCGGCAACGGCATCTTCGAGCCGATCTGGAACCGCCGCTACATCGATCACGTGCAGATCACTGTTGCTGAAACACTCGGCGTCGAAACGCGGGGGTCGTACTATGACCAGGCCGGCGCGCTGCGCGACATGGTGCCGAATCATCTCTTTCAAATTTTGACGCTCACGGCAATGGAGCCGCCGAGCTCCCTCAATCCCGACGCGCTGCACAACGAGCAGATCAAGGTGCTCGAGGCGATTGATCCGCTCGCGGCGGAGGATTGCGGCACGACGACGCTGCGGGCGCAATACGAGGCCGGGAATCTCAATGGTGTTTCCGTGCGCGACTATCGCGAGGAGCCGCGCGTCAACCCGCAGTCGACGACCGAGACGTACGCGGCCTTCAAGCTGTCGATCGACAACTGGCGCTGGGCGAGCGTCCCGTTCTATTTGCGTACCGGGAAACGTCTGCGCGTCAAGAAAAGCCAAGTGGTCATCGAATTCAAGCAACCGCCGCTCGCGCTCTTTCGCCAGGCATCCATGGCGGCACCGGAACCAAATCAACTCGTGATTTCGATCCAGCCCGAGGAAACGATCAAGTTGCGCATGTCGGCGAAGGTGCCGGGCCCTGAGGTGACGGCCAGCCCGGTCGAAATGCGATTCAATTACGAGGACTACTTTGGGGTCGAGCAGCAGACGGGCTACGAGACGCTGCTTTACGATGCCATGACTGGCGATCGCATCCTGTTCAAGCGCGCCGACATCGTGGAAGCCGGCTGGGCGGTTGTTGACCAGATTCTGCAAGGATGGGGCGAGGGACGCTGCGGTTTAGCACGCTATCCCGCAGGCTCGGACGGCCCGCGCGACGCTGATGAAATGCTCGCCCGTGACGGCCGCAAGTGGAGGCCCCTGTAGTGGCGGCGCTTCAGCCCGCGGCCGGCGCGAAGGGCGGTGGCGGGCTGTAGCCCGGCGCAGAATCAGCGATGAGAAAAGCCTTCAAAGATCTGTCGGAACGCGAAATCCTCGCGCTTGCCATCGGCCTCGAGGAGGAACACGAGCGCACCTACGCCGACTACGCCGAGGGCTTTCGCGAGCACTATCCCGCCACGTCGAAATGGTTCGAAGAGATGCGGACCGAGGAGTCCGGGCACCGACGCCGGTTGATCGATCTGTACCGCGCGCGATTCGGCGAGCACATCCCACTCATTCTTCGCCACGACGTCAAGGGCTTCATCGAACGCCGGCCTGTGTGGATGTCTTATCCGCTGCGCGTCGACGCGGCGCGCACCGCCGTGGAGGAGATGGAACTGGAGGTGCGGCGATTCTACGAGCGCGCGGCGAGCCGTGTGTCGGATGCACCCATTCGCAAACTGCTCTCGGACCTCGCGCTCGAGGAGCGCAAGCACGCGGCTGCGGCGGAATCGTTGGACCGCGAGCTGCGCCCCGAAGACGTGCGCACCGAAGAGGACGAAACGACACGGCGCCTGTTCGTGCTGCAGATTGTCCAGCCGGCGCTTGCCGGCCTGATGGACGGTTCGGTCTCGACGCTGGCGCCGCTCTTTGCCGCGGCGTTCGCCACGCGCGACAGTTGGGACGCGTTTCTCGTCGGAATCGCGGCGTCGGTCGGCGCCGGAATCTCGATGGGATTCGCCGAAGCGCTGTCGGACGATGGCTCGCTGACCGGGCGTGGACAGCCGGCGCTGCGCGGAACGGTATGCGGAGTCATGACCACAATCGGCGGGATCGGGCACACGCTGCCGTTTCTCATCCCGGATTTCCGTGCCGCCATGGTATTGGCCGTGGTCGTCGTCGCGATCGAGCTCGGCGCGATCTCGTGGATTCGCTATCGATACATGGACACGCCGTTCCTGCAAGCAACGTTTCAAGTTGTCGTCGGGGGTGTCCTGGTTTTTATCTCAGGGATACTGATCGGAAGCGCCTGATGGCGGACCTACACGACGCGTCGAGCGAGATGTCCCCCGAGGTGCATCGTCAGGTCATACACCGACGCGCCGCATGCCGCTGACACATCCTCCGGCCGCGAACCGTCCTCCCAATCGAACAATGTTGCGACGTCGCCGACGCGCACCGCCTGCTCGGGGCCGATCTCCACAATCGTGTGGCTGGCCGAGACCGACGCGATCACGGGATAAAGGTTCTTGCCGATCCGCACCTTCGCGCCTTTCGCCGCGACGCGCGGCCAGCCGTCGGCGTGACCGACAGGCAGCGTCGCGATCCAGGTGTCACGCGTTGCCACATACGCACGCTCATAACCGGCGCTCTCGCCGGCTTCGAGCTTCTTCACGTAGAGAACTCGCGTCCGGAAGGCGAGCGCGGGCCGCAATTCGAGCTGCGACCCGGCGCGGAACTTCGCTTCGGGGAAGATGCCGTAGAGCACCATGCCAGGACGCACCATGTCGAACATCGCGTCACCGTGTTGAAACAGCGTGTAGCTCGACGCCGCGTGTCGAAACTCAATCGGCACGCCATTGATCGTGAGCTGCGACGCGAGCGAAATGAACCGCTGTAGCTGCATGACGTCGAACTTCGCGTCCTCGCTCAACGTCGTCATGATGCCGCCGACGAGGACGCTCTTTCGTGACGATAGGTCGCGCACGAGTGCCGCGGCCGCACCGTAGGGGACGCCAACGCGACCCAGGCCAGTATCGATCTTGACGTGAATCGTAATCGGCCGCCCCGCGCCTTCCGCCGCCCGCGTCAGCACATCGCCGATCGGCGTGTAGACCATCGGCATGATGTCGTGCGCGTGCATCTCTGCCACGTCGCGGTTGTCGAAGGGGCCCATCATCAAAATCGGCGCTTTGACCCCCGCCTCGCGCAGCGTGAGCGCCTCGTGCAGTTTCACGACGGCGAGCACTCTCACATGCTTCGAGCGCACGAGTGCACGTGCAACTGGCACCAGACCCAGGCCGTAGCCGTTGTTCTTGATCACCGCCATGATCGGACGATTGCGCGCGAGGCGTGCCACTTCGTTGGCGTTGTGAACGAGATGCTCGTCCCTCACCTCAATCCACGGATCGAAGCTCGAGTCGTGTGGCTTCGCGGCGGGCGTGGGCGCGCGGCGTTCCGGCTTACGCTGTCCGGTCCAAGGCGGCGTCACCGCTCCGGACAAGGCCAGGAATGTGCGGCGCGTCATCTCGATCATCACGACTCCTCCGCGGCAATAACACGATCCCGTAAAGATAAAGAATCAACGTCGCAAACGCGAGATAGCCCGCGACCGGGTGCATGGCTGGCTGGGTGATGCTCCCGAGTGTGACGCCTTCGAAGAGCAGCTGCACGATTCGAGCAAGACGTCCCGTTGCGGGCGCCGACAGCGAAGCGAGCACGATGAACTTGAGAACAAAGGCAACGGCCACGCTGACGAGCAGTCCGCGCATCATACGGGTGCGGCTCGCGCCGATCGCGAGCGCCTGCGCCACCAGCGCGAAGAGGAGAATCGCCATCAACACCGCCGGCGCACCGCTCGCCGGCAACAGCACCGCGACGGCTGCGGCGGACGCGGCAAACAACGTCAGCACCACCGCGAGCCCGTTGAGATTCTCGAGTGCTGAACGATGGGGCGCCACCAGCATGTCGGGTGCGACGGCGCCGCATTGCACGAGACACGCCACCAGAAGGGTCGCAAGCACGAGCGCGAAGAGAGACGGGGGGACAAACGCCATTGGTGTGCCGGGCTGCACACTTGCGGCGAGCACGACGGTCAAAAAAAGAATCGGCAGCGTAATGGCTTCGCGGACGGGTGTCACTTGCGGCGCTGCAACAGGCGACGAGGATCGAAATCGGAGGCATCAGCGGTGAGGCCGGCTTCGAGCTCCGCTTTCAGTTCATCCGCGTCGTGCATCCACAGCTCGGGATCTTCGACCACGAGACGACCGTTGGGTGCGAGCGAAATCGCGTGACTCACTGCCTCTACGCCCTTGCGGTACAACTCATCATCTCGGTGCGTGCGGTGCCAGCCCTCGCGATAGTAGCTGTACGCGATGTAGAACTGCGTCCGCGCGTCCCGCGTGGCCGGATCAGCACGTGCAAACGCGGCGCGCGCCTCGACGAAGCGGTCCTGGCGAAAGTAACCCAGGCCGTCGTCGAAGGCGACCGCGTCGATCCGATACACACCGACCGACGCCGCAAGGCCGCCTTTGACTTCGGCCATGGTGCGCGGTTGCGCGGCATACAGCCACGCAATCAGCACGGCGTAGGCCGCAGTCAAGACGAGCCCGACCAAGCGAATCAGCACCGACGAACGAATCAGCACCGCCATCGCGCCATCCTATTGTGCGACGGGTGCGGACGAGGAAAACCGGCCGAGGACGGGATGATGATCTGAGCCGAATTTATCGGGCACCCGCGTCGTGGACACGACGAGACCTGGCGTCACGCGGAAAAACAAGTAATCCAGGCGGCCGAGCAGATGCGTGATCCGACGATCTTCCTGCAGGAATCCGCTGCTCCAGCGGCGTGCCGCGCGATACGTTGGCTCCTCGGCGCCGTTTTGGACGGTGTTGAAGTCGCCGCCGAGCACGGTCGCCACCCATGCCACGTCATCGTCAAACCGCGATGCTGTGATGAGCGACAGGAGCGCATTCATCTGCCGGCGACGGGGATCGTGGAAGATCCACAGCGACTTTGGCGAGCTCAGAGGCTCGAGGTGCGTATTGAGAACGCGCATCGTCGAGCGTCGACCGTTGTGCACAACATCGATTGACGCGCCGACGGCCACGCGGCGCTGACGCTCGAACGGCAGCTCGACAGCCAACGCGCCCGACAGCGGCTCGCTCGAGAGAAGAGCATTGCCGCGATCTTCGACGAGCTGCGCACCGTTGCGCATCGACGGCACGTACAAGATCGACAGCCCGAGCGCGCGCGCGTGGTCGTTGACGTCAGGCATGCTCTCGTCGCGCGCCCGAATGGCGTGGGCGCTGCGGATGCCCGTGCCAAAAGGCGGAATGTCCGGACCGCGGCGAAACAGCTCTTGCACCAACAGCACGAAATGATCGATGGGACGTCCATCCGTGAGCTGGCCGCTTCTCAATGCCTGCAGCAACTCTCCCAGACGGCCTTCGGCAAGATGCGCGTTCCACGTCAGGACGACAAGGTCATCGATTGCCGGCGGTGAGTCGGCGCTCACGGAGGGCGCCGGTTCGTAAAGAGGAGGACCGACGCCCCGGCACCACGATTCGACTTTGTCGAGATCCTCTTCAGGCGCGGTAATCCAATACAGCGCGGCGTTGCCAATCGTGGCCGCGCGTGCGTCGCACCCATCGGATGCCGCGTTGCTCGCAACACTCGCACCGAGCGCGACGACGATCGCCCACGCACGTGGATCCACCACTTCAGGATATCGGTATACTCGCGGGTCGATGCGGTTCATCCTTATGGCCGCGCTGGTGCTGCTCGTGCAACAGCCGTCGCCGCCCGCAACCGATATTTATCTCATCGAGATGCTGAATGGTCTCGACTCGCTGCGCTCCGCGAAGCCGCAGCCGCTTGCGGTGGAAAAGGGCTACGACAACCAGCCGTCGTTCACGCCCGACGGCCGCGCGATCCTTTTCACGGCCAACCGCGACGGCAAACAGACCGATATCTACGAGCACACACGTGGCGGCGCGACTCGCGCGCTCGTGTCGACGCCGGAAGCCGAGTACTCACCAACCGTCACGCCCGACGGCGGGCTCAGCGCGATTCGGGTGGAAGCCGACGGCACGCAGCGGTTGTGGCGGTTCGATCGCGATGGTTCACACCCGCATGTGCTCGTGGCCAACGTCAAGCCGGTCGGCTATCACGCGTGGATCGATGGCGGTCGCCTCGCATTGTTCGTGCTCGGGCCGCCGGCAACGCTGCGACTGGCGCGACCCGGCGAGGGCTCGGCGGAAGTTGTGGCAACGGATGTCGGCCGCTCGATCCAGAGCATTCCGGGCGGACGGCTCGTGAGTTTTGTCCAACGCGAGGGCGAGCGCTTTGTGGTCAAGCAATTCGATCCTGACGCCAAACGGGCCGAGTTGTTGACGGAAGCCGTCGCCGGCAGCGCCGATCGCGACTGCGCGTGGACACCCGATGGCACGCTGTTGATGGCGGCCGGGAAGCGGATTTTCGCGTGGCGGCGGGGCGCGACGTGGCGCGAGGTGTACGACGTGCAACCGCACGGCCTCGGGACGGTGTCGCGGATGGCGGTCGCGCCGGACGGGAAGGCGCTCGCGGTGGTCGTTAGTGAGTCAGCGCCGATGGCTAACACGCAGATGAAACGCAGATGAGACGCAGATGAGACGCAGATGAGACGCAGATGAAACGCAGATAAGACGCAGATGAGACGCGGATGAGACGCGGATAAGACGCAGATAAAAAACGCAGATAAGACGCAGATAAGACGCAGATAAGACACAGATAAGACACAGATAGAAGATCCAGGGCTTATCCGCGTTCTATCTGCGTGCCATCTGCGTTTCATCTGCGTTTCATCTGCGTTTATACGCGTCTTATCTGCGGCGATCCGCGTTGGATCAGTCGAATGGATCAACTGCTGCAGAACGTACGAGTCGCTGTGCGCTCTCTGGCGCGGCAGCGCATGTTTACGATCGTCGTCGTCGTCACGCTTGCGCTCGGTGTTGGTGCCACCACCGCCATCTTCGGCGTTGTTTACGGTGTGTTGCTGCGGCCGCTCCCGTACGTGGAGCCCGATCGCATCGTGGTGTTTGGTCAAACCGCGAAGAGCGCGCCGCAGGAACCAGTCGAGGGCTCTTCGTCCCACGTGAACTTCCTCGACTGGCAGCGCGAATCGAAGACCATCCCGGTGATGGCGTTGTACAACGCCAGTCGCGCTGTGATCAGCAATCAAGGTGATTCCGACGTCGTGCGTGTGGGGATCGTCACGCCCGGATTTTTCGAGGTGTTCAAGGCGGCGCCGGTGCTGGGGCGAGGTTTCACCGCGGATGAAGATCGCCCGGGCGGTCCGCGCAGCGTCGTTGTGAGCCATGGCTTTTGGCAGGAGCGGCTCGGTGGCCGATCCGACGTGCTGTCGCAGACGATCGAAATCAGCGGCGTGCCGTGGTCGATCGTCGGTGTGGCCCCACGCGGATTTGGGTTTCCCAACGACGCGAGGTTGTGGCTGCCCGTACGCAATGACGACCAGCAATGCGGGCGCGGGTGCGTGTATTTGAACGGTGTTGGCCGCCTGGCAGATGCGGTTTCGGTCTCGGCGGCGCAACACGAGATGACCGCGATCGCAGCGGCGCTGGAGCGGCAATTTCCCGACGCCAATACCGACATCACCGTGATGGTGCAGACGCTGCACGATCAAACTGTTGGCAATATGCGGCTCGCACTGATCGTGTTGCTGGCGGCTGTTGGCATGGTGCTGCTGATTGCGTGCGCCAATGTAGCCAATCTCGTGCTCGTGCGCGGCGCCGCGCGCCAAACCGAGATGGCGGTTCGCACCGCGCTCGGCGCTGGACGCCGCGGCGTCGTGTCCTACCTGCTCACCGAAAATCTCGTGCTCGCGGTTGCCGGTGGCATGGCCGGGCTTCTGATCTCGGGTTGGGGCATCGAGCTGCTCAAGGCCCTCGCACCCGCGAACCTGCCGCGCGTCGCGGATGTACGGTTCGACGTCGCCACGTTCGTGTTTGCGATGGCGGTTGTGTTGATGACGACCGTGCTCTTCGGGCTCGGACCGTCGCTGCAATTGGCGCGTGTGCCGCTGGCTCAGTCGATCGGTCAGCGCGGAGCGATTGTAAGCATGCGAAGACGATGGACGCGCTCGGCGCTGCTGGTTGCAGAAGTCTCACTCTCGCTCGTGTTGCTCCTAGGTGCGGGTCTGCTGCTGCGCAGCCTGGCGGCGCTGCAGACCACGAATCTTGGATTTGACGGAAGGGACGTCACTGTATTCCTGGTGTCGCTGCCGCCGGCGCGCTATCCGGCCGCCCAGGTGGTGCAAACACATGAACGGCTCGACGAGCAGTTCGCCGTGATGCCCGGCGTAACGAGCGTTGCACGGATTTCGGGATTGCCGCTTGGTCCGAGCGAAAACGTGTTGTCGTTTACACGTCCGGACTTGCCACCGCCTCCGCCGGGTCAAAAACCGTCGGCCTTGTACCGCATCACAGACAGTGAGTACTTTCGCACGCTGAAGATTGCGGTGCTCGCCGGCCGCGACTTCGAGCCGCGCGATCGTGAAGGCGCGCAGCGCGCCGTGATCATCAGCAAGCGCATGGCGGATGTGTTCTGGCCCGGTGAGAACCCGGTGGGCCGGCCGATTCAGATCAGTGGACAGGATCCCGCGGTCGTCATCGGCGTCGTGCAGAACGTCCGCTCGCAAACGCTGACCGCCGAGGCACAGCCGGAGATGTATGTGCCGCACGCGCAGACGCAGTCGCGCGCGATCATGTACGTGATCAAGAGCACGCTCGATTCAGGCCAGGTGCTCTCGGCGTCGCGCGCGATTGTGCGCCGGCTCGATCCGCGGCTGCCGCTGATTTCTCCGAGCTCGATGCAGCAGCTGGTTGACGAGCAGCTCGCGCGGCCGCGCTTTTATTTGGCGCTTCTCAGCGCGTTTGCGATCCTCGCGCTCGTGCTGGCGGCGGTCGGGGTCTACGGCGTAGTTGCGCATGTCGTCAGCCAGCGCACGCGCGAGATCGGCGTGCGCATGGCGCTTGGCGCCCGGCGCACGGAAGTTGTGAGACTGATGCTGTGGCAAGGCCTTCGACCAGCCGCTGTGGGTCTCGCGATCGGAATCGCGATTGCCGCCGGCGTGGGTCGTGTCATGCACGGGCTGCTTTACGAGGTGCGGCCGCACGATCCGGTAACGTTCGTTGGTGTAACGAGTCTGCTGCTCGCGATCGTATCGATCGCATGCGCGATCCCCGCCGCGCGTGCGAGCCGAATTCCGCCGGCAGACGCGTTGCGCGGGGAGTGAACGATGACAAGCAACGCATACGGGGCAGGTCGGGCCGGGTGGGCACGTCGAGGGATACCGTGGATCTGGTTAGTCGCTCTCGCGATGTGTGCGGTGCTTGGCGGCACCGCAGATGCGCAACAGCCACAGCCACAATCACAACCACAACAACCACAGCAGCGACCCTACGTCCCCGAAGTCGGGCAGGAAGGCAAAGACGTCATCTGGGTGCCGAGCCCGCCTGAGGTGATCGAACGGATGCTCGACGTGGCGAAGGTCACGCCGGCCGATTTCGTTGTCGACCTTGGCTCCGGAGATGGTCGGATGGTGATTGCCGCCGCAAAGCGCGGCGCTCGCGCGCTCGGCGTCGAGTTCAATTCGGACATGGTGGAGTTATCCCGTCGCCTGGCGACCGAAGCTGGAGTGGCCGACAAGGCGACTTTTGTGCAAGGCGACATGTATGAGGCCGACTTTTCGAAAGCCACCGTGCTCGCGCTGTTCCTCCTGCCGCGCAACCTGGAGCGTCTCAGGCCCAAGATGCAGGCCCTCCCGCCCGGCACCCGCCTCGTCCTGAACACGTTCTCAATTCCCGGGTGGAACCCCGACCTGACCGAGCGCATGCCTGACCCATGTGCCAGCTGGTGCACCGTGCATCTTTACGTCGTTCCGGCACGCTAATAGCACGCCAATAGAACGTCATTTTTTGTAATTCAGGCCGGAAATCTGCAATTTGACGCCGGTTGGGTGCTAAGATTCGTCTTGGCAATCCATACGATTTTCTGGACGATCGCATGAGTCGAATGACTAAGGGAACCACCGCTTTTTGGGCGACGGGGATTGTTTGCCTCGCGGTTGCGGCGACCAGTCTCACGGGTTCCGCGCAAAACGCACCCGCCAAACCCTCAGTTCCGGCACCGGCCGCAACGCGACCCGCGGCTCCCCCCGCCGGCCAGACCAAGGCAGCGCCGCGACCAACCGCCGTCGCCTCCTCCGACGCGCACACCGCAGTTATCAAGGAGTACTGCGTGACCTGCCACAACGATCGGCGGAAAGCCGGCACGCTGTCGCTCGAAGCGTTCGACGTGGCGAAGGCGGGAGAGCAAGCGGAAACCGCCGAGCGGATGATCGTCAAGTTGCAGGCGGGCATGATGCCGCCACCAGGCGCCCGCCGGCCCGAACCCGCGATGCTGGCCGCGCTTGCCGAGGGGCTCGAAACGAGCGTCGATACCTACGCCGCTGCGCATCCAAATCCCGGTGTTCGTACGTTCCAGCGGCTGAATCGTCCCGAATACACCCAGGCCATCAAAGAGCTGCTCGACCTCGACGTCGACGCCGGCAACTGGTTGCCGCTCGACACCAAGAGCGCGAACTTCGACAACATCGCCGATGCCCAGGCGCTCTCGCCAACGCTCCTCGAGTCGTATTTGAACGCCGCAAGCGCGATCAGCCGCATGGCCGTCGGCGATCGCAAGGCCAAGGCACTCGACGCCACCTACAGCGCATCGAATTACGCGTCGCAGCATCCGTGGGATCACGTCGACGGGACGCCGTTCGGCACACGCGGCGGTATGGCGGTGAGCCATGTATTCCCGGCGGACGGCGAATACGTGTTTACCGTCGCGCTCAACTCAGGCGACGGATCGCGCTACGAAGACATCGACCTTTCGGTCGACGGCGAACGCATCGCGTTGTTGGCGTACGAAACGCTGCCCGCCGGCGGTGCCGATGGCCGCGGCGCGGTGGAAATTCGCACCGAGCCAATGCTCATCAAGGCAGGACAGCATCGCGTTGCCGCGGCGTTCGTGAAGAAGTTGGAAGGGCCGTACGAAGATCTCATTCGGCCGCACGACTGGTCCTACGCCGGCAGTGGTTCCGGTGGCGGAGGCATTACCAACCTGCCGCACCTGCGCGACCTCATCGTGTCCGGGCCATACAAAGCGACCGGCGTGTCGGAAACGCCAGCACGCCAGAAAATCTTCACGTGCCGTCCGACCTCCGGCGACGAAGAGCTCCGCTGTGCGCGCGAGATCCTGACGCGTCTCGCAACCGAAGCCTATCGTCGTCCAGTCACGCTGCGCGAAATCGATCGCTTGATGCCGTTCTATCAGCAGGGTGCGACGAAGGATGGATTCGAGGGCGGTGTGAGCACGGCGCTCGAAGCGATTCTTGCCAGCCCCTATTTCATCTTCCGCCTCGAGCGCGAACCGGGTGCGCCGCGGCCCGGGACCACCTATCGCGTGTCGGACGTCGATCTCGCGTCGCGATTGTCGTTCTTCTTGTGGGGCACTCCACCCGACGATGAGTTGATTGCCGCGGCGACGTCGGGAAAGATCGCCACCCCGCTCGGGTTCGATCGGCAAGTCAAGAAGATGCTCGCGGATCCGCGCGCGGATGCGCTCGGCACCCGGTTCGCCGCGCAGTGGCTCCGGTTGCAGGACATCGACAAAGTTCATCCGGATCCGAATTTCTATCCGAATTTCGACAACAACCTTGCCGACTACATGCGGCAGGAAACCATTCAGTTCTTCAACACGATCGTGCGCGAGGATCGCAGCATGCTCGATCTTTATCGCGCCGACTTCACGATTCTGAACGAACGGCTGGCGCGCCACTACGGCATTCCCGGCGTTTCGGGTCCGCAATTCCGCAAGGTGCAATACCCGGACGATACGCGCCGCGGCATTCTCGGCCAGGGCAGCGTGCTGGTGCAGACCTCGCTCGCGAATCGCACGTCACCCGTCCTGCGTGGCAAGTGGGTGATGGAAGTGCTGCTCGGCACCCCGCCGCCTCCGCCGCCGCCCGATGTGCCCGCGCTGGAAGAAACGGCGGAATCGAAAAACGGCAAGATGCTGACGACGCGTGAGCGCACGGAGCTGCACCGTGCCAATCCGACGTGTAACTCGTGCCATCGCATGATGGACCCGATCGGTCTCGCGCTCGACAACTTCGACGTCACGGCGCGCTGGCGCGTGCGCGAAAACGGCATCGAACTCGACACCCGCGGCGATTTCTACGACGGCACGCCGGTCACCAAGCCGGCGGAGCTTATTGCGGTGCTGCTCAAACGCCCCGAGCCGCTGGTGCGAACGTTTACAGAAAACCTGCTGGCCTATGCGCTCGGCCGGCGCGTCGAGTACTTCGATCAACCGGCGATTCGCGCGATCGCGCGCGCAGCGCAGAAGGACGATTACCGCATGTCGGCTTTAATCCTGGGCGTCGTCAAGAGCGACGCGTTCCGGATGAAAAAGGCGGAATCGAATACGTCGACGACGGAAGAAACCAAGTCGGAAGCAGCAAAACCAGTCGCACGCAAGTAACCTCGCGGGCGCGCCGCCCGCGTAAAAGGGAGACTCGGACGATGCACTTCATCTCTGGAAAGCACATGCCCCGGCGGACGTTCCTCCGCGGCGTGGGAGTCACGGTGGCGTTGCCCTTCCTGGACGCGATGGTGCCGTCGCGATTGGGCCGCGGGGTCAAGGCCGCGGCGGCCGATCGCACGCGGCTGGTGTGCATCGAGGAAGTCCACGGCCTTGCCGGGTGCAACAACTGGGGCGCCACGAAGTTCCTCTATGCGCCGCAGGAGACCGGGTCGAACTTCTCGTTGGTCGCGGATAACCCGCTAAAGACCGTTGAGTCGTTCCGCGACTACATGACGATTATCAGCAACACCGACTGCCGCATGGCGGAAGCGTTTGCGCTGCCGGAAATCGGCGGCGACCACTTCCGTTCGAGCGCCGTGTTCCTCACGCAGTCGCATCCGAAGCAGACGCAGGGCTCCGATCTCTGGGCGGGCACTTCGCTCGACCAGCTGTATGCCAAGCAGTCCGGTCAGTCGAACCCGCTGCCTTCGATGCAGTTCTGCATCGAGAACCTCGATCAGGCAGGCGGCTGCACCTACAATTATTCGTGCGCCTACACCGACTCCATCAGCTGGGCCTCGCCCAACGAACCGTTACCGATGATTCGCGATCCACGCGTCGCGTTCGAAATGCTGTTCGGACAGGGCGGCACTGCGGAAGATCGCGCCGCACGTCGCGTCACGCGGCGCAGCATCCTCGACTGGGTCGCGGGCGAAGTGCAAGGCATTCGTAACGAGCTCGGCGCCGCCGACCGCACGCGCCTCGATCGCTATCTTGACAACGTACGCGAGCTCGAACGCCGCATCGAAGCGGTCGAAGCCCACAACGCGAGCGGCGAACAGCGCGCGCTGCCTGAAGCGCCCGCGGGCGTGCCCGACTCGTTCAGCGAGCACATAAAGTTGATGTTCGACCTTCAGGTGCTTGCCCTGCAGAGTGACATGACGCGCGTGATTTCGTTCAAGACCGGCCGCGACGCGCAGAACCGCGTCTTTCCGGAGTGCGAATCGCAGCAGCCGTTCCACCCGTCATCGCATCACGGCAACCGCGAAGAGCGGATCATGGAGTTCAACAAGATCAACAAGTTCCGCGTCGGTCAGATGGCCTACTTCCTCGAGAAGATGAAGGCGACCAGCGACGGCGACCAGAACCTGCTCGACAAGACGTTGATCATCTGGGGCTCGCCGATGGCCGATGCCAACATCCACAACCATCGCCGCTGCCCGCTGGTGCTGTTTGGTCACGGCAACGGCATCCTGAAGGGCAACCTGCACATCAAGGCGGCAGACGCGACGCCGATGGCGAACGTGATGTTGACGCTGCTGCACAACCTCGGCGTCGAGGAGATCCAGCAGTTTGGCGACAGCACCGGCGAGTTCTCACTGTCCACGTCGGTGAGCACCACGGTTGCGTAACGGGGGGACGCCAATGACACTTCGTCCGGGACGCTATTTCGGCGCCATCGTTGCGGCGCTCAGCATGTCGGCGGCGCTTGCCGCCGCGACGTCCAACGCCGGTGTTGCCGATGCCGCCATGCGCGGCGACCGCGACGCGGTGCGCACCCTGCTCAAGCAGGGCGGGGACGTCAACGCCGCGCAGGGCGACGGCATGACGGCGCTCCATTGGGCGGCGCAGCGCGGCGACGCCGAACTTGCCGCGATGTTGCTCTACGGCGGCGCCAATGTGAGCTCGGTCACCCGCATCGGGCAGTACACGCCGCTGCACCTCGCCGGCAACGCGGGGAACCCCGCGGTTGTCGAGGCGCTGATCAAGGCCGGCGCCAACGTCAACGCGCGTACGACCAACACGGGCGCGACGCCGCTTCATCTGGCGGCGGCTTCCGGCAACCCGGAGGTCATCAAGGCGCTGCTCGATCACGGCGCCGACATCGACGCCAAGGAGTCGGAGTGGGGGCAAACGCCGCTGATCTTCGCCGCCTCTCAAAATCGCGTGGCCGCCGTCCAACTGCTGTTGCAGCGCGGCGCCGATGCGAACGTGGCGACGAAGACGATCGACGTGGCGAAGGAATCGGCGCTCGATCGCGCGGCGCGCAATCGCGCCGCCAAGGTGCTCGAGACGTCGGTGGCGAAAGGCGAGAAGCCGACCGCGAGCCAGATTCAGGCGGCGATTCAGGCCGCCCGCGAGCTGCTGCTCTCCGGCAAGTTGCCGCCGCCGGAACCGAACGCCAACGCCGAGGGGCGCGGCGGACGCGATCCCAATTTCAATCCTGAGGAAATCAATCCGCCGGTGACAGCGAAAGGCGGCCTCACGGCGCTCCATCACGCCGCGCGTCAGGGCTACGTTGAGACGGCTCGTGCGCTCATCGAGGGCGGCGCTGACGTCAACAACGTCGGCGGTGGCGAGAAGGCGAGCGCGCTGCTCACGGCGATCATCAACGGACAGTTCGACGTGGCGATGCTGCTGATCGAAAAGGGTGCGGATACCAATATCGCGGCGGCGAGCAACGGCGTGACGCCGCTATGGGCCGCGGTGAACGTCCAGTGGCAGCCACGCACGCGCTTTCCGCAGCCGCAGGAGCTCGAGCTGCAGAAGTCTACGTATCTCGACGTGATGAACGCGCTGCTGGATCACGGTGCCGACCCGAACGCGCGCATCAAATCGCATCCCTGGATCATGGTCTATACCGGATGCGGCAATCGCAATTGCGGTCTCGCCGACACCTCCGGTTCGACAGCGTTCTGGCGTGCGGCGTACTCGACGGATGTGGATGCGATGAAGCTGCTGGTGAAGTACGGCGCGGATCCGAATATTCCGACCATGGCGCCGCGCGAGGCGATCCGCCGCGGCGGCGGTCCGCCCCCGGCGGCAGCGCCGGGCGCCGCTCAGCCGGCCGCTCAGCCAGCCGCGCAGCCGGCCGCGCAGCCGGCCGCTCAGCCAGGCGGTGCCTTGGTTGGACGTGATGTGGGCGCCGGTGGCGCCGTGCCGCCAACACCCGACGCGACTCAGGCGCGCTACGACGCGCCGGCAATTCAATACGGCGGCCCTGGAGCATTCCCGCTTCACGCGGCTGCGGGCGTCGAATACGGCGAAGGTTTTGCCGGCAACGCTCATCGTCACGCTCCGGACGCGTGGCTGCCAGCGGTCAAGTACCTGATCGAAGAGCTCGGCGCCGACGTCAACGCGCGCGATAACGATGGCTACACAGCGCTTCACCACGCGGCAGCGCGCGGTGATAACGAAGCGATTCTCTATCTCGTCTCGAAGGGCGCCGATGTAACGGCCGTGGCGCGAAGCGGGCAGACTGTTGCGGACATGGCAAACAGTCCTGTACAGCGTTTGTCGCCGTTTACCTCAACGGTTGCGCTCCTCGAGAAGTTGGGATCGAAGAACAGCCATAAATGTGTCGTTTGCTAAAGTCGCGGGTTCGCCGGGACCAAAAACTGAATGGCCGCGGTCATGCCGCGGCCATTCTTTCGTACGCGGAAACCTCCGTCCTTACCCCAATGAAGATCGCCGCCACGTGCGAACCTCTCAGGTAGACGTAGCAGAATCCATCACAAACGAGATTGAATGTGGTAGACGAGCCGGCGCATGCCACGGTAGGAGAAAGAAGTTCAAAGTTCAAAGTTCAAAGTTCAAAATTAGAAGCCATCTCATAAACCCCGCAACAGAATGAGGCAGCAGGCGAGGTGGAGCATCCCGAGAAAGTTCTCGGCGAAGCGCTCATAGCGCACGACGATCCGCCGAAAGTTCTGCAACCAGGCAAAGAGTCGTTCGACCTTCCATCGCCGTCGGTAGCGCCGCAGCGGGCGACCGTCTTGCGTCCGCTGTGTCGGGTGCTCCGGTGAGGCGCAATCAGTTCGACACCATGGCGCGCCAGTTCGGCATCCAATCTGTCCGACTCGTAGGCGTTGTCGCCGATGAGACGCGCTGGGAGCTGGCTGACAACTCGCTCCGCGAGTGTGGCGTGAACCAGGGTGACTTCATGAGGCGTGGCGCTCTCGACGTGGACGGCGACCGGGAGCCCCTGACGATCGGCGATCGCCATGATCTTCGACCCCTTGCCGCGTTTCGTCTTGCCCACGCACGTGCCTCCCCGCTTGGCGAGTGCGAAGCGGCCATCGATGAACGCTTCCTGCAGATTCAGATAGCCTTCGTCGTGGAGGCCTGCGCGAGGATTTCGAGGACGGTCCGCAACACGCCGGCGCGGACCCACTGCTGAAACCGCCGGTGCCGGGTTTGGTGCGACGGATAGCGGGGCCGGCAGGTCCGCCCATGGGGCGCCGGTCCTCAAGATCCAGAGGATGCCATTAAGCACAGGGCGGTTCTCCCGCCAGGGGCGCCCTCGACCGTCTTGGCGGCGCGGCAGCTCGGGCAAGAAGCGCCCAGTCATGTTCCATTGCTGGTCCGTGAGGTCACGAGGATGACGCGAAGCGGCGTGGGCCATCCGGACAGGATGGCTCCGTCGTTGAGCAGCCTTCCGAAACTGGGGCTGCCGAGGGTTCAGTCGACACTACGGCGTTTGAACGAAGCCGCTGGCGCGGCGGACGCTACGCGGAAGGCATGCTCGAT
Organism: Acidobacteriota bacterium; assembly: GCA_046726375.1. Lineage (GTDB taxonomy): Bacteria > Acidobacteriota > Vicinamibacteria > Vicinamibacterales > UBA2999 > DASPWV01. The sequence continues at coordinate 89 of JBKPAJ010000081.1, read as the reverse complement.
CGGTCGGGTAGCGTGTGGGTCACAAGGAGGTTCCTGTGACCCATCTCCGTCAAGCGATGCTGGACGAACTCCAGCGGCGTAACTACGCC
>JBKPAJ010000080.1:0-7865 GCA_046726375.1 Acidobacteriota bacterium | reverse complement strand
CCGAAGCGGACCGCATGATCGCAGTAGGGTGCAATGCCGTCGATGTGCTTGAGCAAGAAGTCACCCAGCCGCTTCATCTCTCCGGCAGCCGTTGCCAGCGCAGCGCCTTGAACCATCCCATCAGGAAATTGAGCACGCCCGGTCGGGTCCTGTAAGCCAGAGGCGATCGAGCTGCTCGCGGAGCACGTAGGCCTTGCTCGCGCATCACCGCACCGGCGCGAAAGAATTCCTGACGGTGGACCTCGTCGAGTGCGCTGCTCGCGCAGCACGTGGAACTTATCGAAGACAATCTCCGCCGAACGTGGGAAGCGATAGCTGCTGTTGCGGCGCTGGAACACGGTGCACGGATCGAAGCGCGCCGAGCTCCACGCGCTGTTCGCTGCGAACCGCCGGCTGTTCAATCCCGGCAGTCCCAGAATCCACGAACCATCGTCGCGATCCCAATCGTCCTCCCTTGCTGGTAGCACATCAAGAGAGAACACCGTCCAATGGTGGATGGCCACGTGGGATCGCATTTCGTGTGTCCAGGCCGCCAAGCAGACCGGCCACCCAAGAGCGGTCCGCGCCGGCGGCCGGGTATTACTAACGGTCCGGTTGCACGTGTGAGTATGGATGCCGCTCGTGACGACCTTTTGCGCGCGCATTCGCACACGAACGAGCAACACGAACGACACGTCGTTCGGGCGTAGGATGCAGAGGACAACAATGACACGAACATGGCCCGAGGACTGGGACGCCCGGAAACAAGGGGTGGGGTGCTGGTTCTGTGGGAACCAGTTCGGTAAGCCGTTTTATGTGGGACGCGCGGGTGACGGACACCTTGAGCGGCACGCCATCGCTCGTGGCCACGCGCTCGTCATCTTTCGAGACCGTCACGTCGCGGACTTCACGAGCTTGACCACCCCGGAAGTGGCGGCGTACTGGCGCGACGTTCACACCGTCGCGCGGATGATCGAGCGAGTGTTCGCGCCATGCCACATGAACTACCAACTGCTCGGGAATTCCGTGCCACACCTGCACGTCCACCTTGTGCCCCGGTACGTCGACGATCCTGCTCCCGGAAGACCGTTACCCTGGGAGCCGAAACCTGTCGACCAATCCGAGTTCGACAGGCAGGTCCAGCTTCTGACGGAGGTCGCCAGAACTATCCAATCAGGCTGAACAAAGCGGACGTCCTCGAGCGGCGGTTCGCCGCTGATAGGAGGATCGCTTCCAACGAAGGCATTCAGAGAAGCTTCGAAGCTGACCCGCGGCGGACCTGTGGCGGCGACTGAAATAGCAGCTGGTGCTCAGCAGTCCCTGGGAGCGTTTCCATCTTCATAAGGACGCGGCAACGCGCGGCCACGCTTGGAGGTTGTGCCATCACGTCAGATCGCTGTACTCAAATCGGCGAACAGCCCTTTTTGCTCTCCCTGATCTCCCTGATCTTGCTGTCTATTGCTCCCTGTTCTCCCGGTTCTCCCTGTTCTTCTCCCTGATCTCCCCGATCTCCCTGTTCTTCTGCCTGATCTCCCCGATCTCCCTGTTCTTTCCTCTCCCTGATCTCCCCGATCTCCCAGTGAACTACCGCGGCTTTTCCGCGACGACCATGAACCACCGCTCGTCGCCCGGCTCGGTGCGCACGATCTCCAGCCCCGCTTCCTTCAGCTCACGCGCGACGGTTGGCGGCGTCACGCCGTGGCTCTCGTTGCGTGCGCGATCGGCCGGCTTTGCGGCTTCGGGCCGGTTGCGATTGGGCTCGAAGTCGATCACCGCCACACGACCACCCGACTTGAGCGACCTTGCGATGCTGGCGTTCATCGCGGCCGGATCGGCGAAGTGATGGTAGACGTTGCGCATGAAGATCGCGTCGCAGCAACCGTCCGGAAAGTTCGTCTTGTCGGGATCGCCGGCGATCACCGTGATCTGTGACAAGCCGGCAGGCTCCAGCGCCCGTCGCAGCTGCTCGATCGATCGCTCGCCCAACTCGCTCGACAGCACCTTACCTTCTGGTCCCACCAGGCGGGCCGCGTCGATCGTGAGCTCACCGTGCCCGGCGCCAATCTCTCCCACCGTTTGTCCCTGCTTTAATTCGAGCGACTGAAAAAGCAGGGTCGTCTCGATTCCTGCGCGCGTCGACTGGGCGCAGAGCGCGATCGAGAGGGCGAGCGTGAGCGTCGTCAACACTGCGGATCGCATGAGTCCTTTTACAATCGTGAGACGCACATGGGCAAGCGGGTCCTGCATATCGCTCTCCTTCTCGCGCTGAGCGTCGCCGCGCGGGCCGAGCAGCCAGCCAAGCTCGACGGTGACGACTTGATGACCACGGTTCGCACGCTGGCTTCGCCCGAATTCGAGGGCCGGCGCGCCGGTTCGCCGGGCGGCCTCAAGGCGCGCGAGTGGATCGGCAGCCGCTTCGAGAGCCTGGGCTTCTCCCCCACGATTACAGACGATGGCAATGTCGTGGCGGTTTGTAAAGGTCGCGAGTTGCAGCGCGACATCATGGTGGTGTCAGCGCATTACGACCATCTCGGCATCCGCGACGGCAGGCTGTATCCCGGCGCAGACGACAACGCGTCCGGCGTTGCGGTCATGTTCGCGATCGCGGGCTCCTGTCGGAGGGCGCCGTTCACGCACGACACGCTGTTTGTGGCTTTCGATGCGGAAGAAGGCGGGCTTAGAGGAGCGAAGGGCTTCCTCGCGCATCCGCCGGTTCCGATCGAACGCCTTGCGCTTGACGTGAACCTCGATATGGTCAGCCGCAGCGACAAGCGCGAACTGTATGTCGCCGGCCCGTACCACTGGCCAAAGACCAAGCCGCCGCTCGAAGCGGTTGCCAAGCGCGCGCCGATCACGCTGTTGTTTGGCCACGACAAGCCGAAGGAGATTGCTGGTGGTCAGGACGATTGGACCAGGCAGTCCGACCACGCAGCGTTTCACGAGGCCGGGATCCCGTTCGTCTATTTCGGCGTTGAGGATCACGCCGATTATCACAAGCCGACTGACACCGCGGACAAGATCGATCCGACGTTCTTCCGGCAAGCGGCTGAAACGATTCTCGATGCGGTGATCGCGCTGGACGCCGCGCTGCCGTTTTGACCGCAAATAGACTGAACGCCGACCAGCGCAGATATTGAACGCAGATACAACGCAGATCTGACGCAGATAAACGCAAATGACGCCGACGACGGTGCCAACTGCTGATATGCGCGCGCGATTGGACGATCTTTACCACGCGTACAACGCCGAACATGTCGTTGCTGATCCGATCTGGATGGTGCGGCGCTTCCAGTCTCGTGACGATCGTGAAATCGTCGGCTTCTGCGCCGCGGCGCTGGCGTTCGGGCGCGTGCAGAGCGTGCTCAACTCGATCGAGGAACTGCTGAAAGTCATGGGTCCGCGTCCCTCGGAATACGTGCGGGCGTTCGCGCCCGCGCGCGACCGCGCCGCGCTTGCCCACCTGGTGCATCGCTGGACGCGCGGCGTCGATCTGGCGGCGCTCGTCTGGATCCTGCGGCAGATGATCGAGGCGAACGGCTCGATCGAGGGTTTCTTTGCCGAACGCATCGACTCGTCGCACGAGACGATCGAGCAGGCGCTCGACTCTTTTTCCGACCGCGCGTGCAAGCTCGATGTAAAGGCGGTGTATGGCCGCCGGTCGTCCAACCGCGGCGTCAGCTACTTCTTTGCGCGCCCGTCGAAAGGCGGCGCCTGCAAGCGGCTCAATTTGTTTCTTCGCTGGATGGTGAGGACGGATGCCGTGGATCTCGGCGTCTGGAGACGCGTGAAGCCGTCACAGCTCATCGTCCCACTCGATACGCATGTGATTCGCGTGGGCCGCTGCCTTCGCCTCACGCGTTACGCCAGCCCGGGCTGGCGAATGGCAGTGGATATCACGAACTCGTTGCGTGCGTTCGATCCGGACGACCCAGTTAAGTACGACTTCTCGTTGTGTCACATCGGGATGATGAACGCCTGCGGTTTTCGACGCCCTCAACGCGACACGCAGTGTCCGATGCGTGGTGCATGCCACCCGAAGATCGGGTATCGTGCTCGGCGCACACCGTAAACAACTGTTGAGTTCCGCTCACCTGGAGGCGTCAATGACCGATCGCTTTGCGCGCACGATTGCAGTCTCCGCGGCTCTCCTGTTCTTGGCCCATCCGTCCGCCGTATACGCGGCGTACACATCAACACTCACCGGCTTGACCGCGACGATGACCGGTGACGCCGGAAGCGACACCCTGTCGATTTCGCAGAGCGGCGGTCTTTTTCAGCACAATCGCTTCGGCGACCCGGGCTTTAACAGTGCCTTCGACTTCAACACAGCAGTCGCTGGCGACCAGACGCTTGCCGCCACAACTGGCATCATCAACATCATCGCCGGAGACGGAAACGACGTGATCGTGCTCGCCGACGGGATCAATCTGCGAGGAACGGTCGATGGCGGCGCCGGAATCGATGTGCTCGATTACGCCGCGTTTACGACAAGCGTCTCAGTTAACCTGGGCTTGAATGCGAATGGTTTGGCCGCGACACTCGGAGCCGACCAGGAAGTGCCTCCCACCACACACCTGGGCGTCGGTTCGGCCGTCGTCAGCAACTACAACATCGCCACCGGGACATTCGACATCGTCGTGACCGTCTCGGATGTGCCGCCGGCTTCGGTTAACGGTTTTCACATCCATCAAGCGCCGGTCGGCGTGAACGGCGCGATCATCGTTCCCTTCAACACCGCTGCGCTCGTCCCTACGGGTACCGGCTTCACGTTCACCGCGACGGGTCTCGCGCTGCCCGCGATCAATGAAGCGGCGTTTCTCGGCGGCGGCACTTACGTCAACATTCATACGACGGCGTTCCCTGGAGGGGCGATTCGCGGGCAGCTCTTTTCACAAGGCAACGTGAACGTGGGCACCGGCAGAGCGACGGGCACAGCCAGCATTGCGGGTATCGAAAACGTTCAAGGCGGGTCGGGGAACGACAGCCTGGTCGGCAATAACGTCGCCAACTTGTTGAACGGCAGTGGCGGCGGAGATTGGATCGTGGGCGCGCCCGGCGCTGACACGATGAGCGGTGGCGCAGGCGACGACGTGCTGGTGTGGAGCAACGGCGACGGCACCGATGTCATGGAAGGCGGTACGGAGAGCGATCTCGTTCAGGTCAACGGCGCCGTCGCCGCCGGAGATCAGTTTGTCGTATCTGCGAATGGCGCACGCGTTGACTTCGACCGCGTGAACCTCGTCCCCTTCTCGCTCGATATCGGTACCGTCGAGACCATGACCATCAATGGGATCGGTGCAAACGACACGATGACCGTCAACAACCTGGCTGGCGTCGCCGCACTTTCAACACTGAACCTGAATGGCTTCGAAGGCGATGACCTCTTCGGCTTCACAGCGAGCTCAAATGCCGGAATCACGTTCAACGTTCGCGGAGGCCCCGGCAACGACGTGCTGCAAGGGCCAAACACCGCGGTGACCTGGAACGTCACCGGTCCAAACCAAGGCAGCATCACAGGTCTGGTAACCGCGTTCAGCTTCATCGAAGTACTGACAGGAGGCACCGCGAACGACATCTTCAACATCCGGGCGTTTGCCAACGCCGCCCTGCAAGTGATCGGCGGCGGCGGTTCAGATACGCTCAACTACAACGCCGAGCTCCGAACGATCAGCGGAAGTACGGCTCCACCTGCAGGAACGATCGATTCGCCGGGAGTCGCGACCGTGACGTTCTCAGAGGCAGAGTTCGTCAACATCGTCAATGGAGTGCCCACAAATCTGCACGCGGCGTCCATAGTCGGCAATGTGGTGACGCTGCGGTGGACGGCAATCGGTGAGCCGACAACCGACTATCTCCTCGAAGGAGGAATAAATCCGGGTCAGGTGCTGGCGACCGCCCGCACCGGCAATCCCGCGCCGATTTTCACGTTCGCGGCACCAACCGGCGCCTTCTACGTGCGCGTGCGCACCGTCTCGGGCACTCAGGTGAGTGATCCGTCGAATGAGATCCGCATTTTCGTCAACGTGCCGGTTCGGCCCAGCGCGCCGGCAGGATTAACCGGCGTGGTCAACGGCTCGGCAGTGGACCTGTCATGGAAGAAGACGTTTGCCGGTGGCGCGCCGTCGACCATCCTGCTCGACGTGACCGGTTCGGTGTCGGGAACGATTCCGATCGGCTCGGGCGAGACGGCGAGGTTTCCGGTCGTGCCGGGCGGCTCCTACACGATTTCGCTGCGCGCCGCGAATGCATCCGGCAGTAGCGGGCCGTCCAACGTGATCACGCTGAACGTGCCCGCTCCGTGTACAGGTCCGCCCTCACCGCCGGAGAACTTCCTGGCCTATAAGATCGGCAACACCATTCACGTCATCTGGAACCCTGCAGCGACGGGACCGGCTACGACGGGGTACGTGCTGATCGTGAGAGGAGCGTTCTCGTTCGACTTCCCCACGCCGCTCCGTGCGTTGAGCGGCTCAGGGCCGGCCGGCACGTACAGCTTGAGCGTGCTCGCCACCAACGTCTGCGGCTTCAGTGCGCCGACGGCGGCGCAAACGGTGGTGATTCCGTAAGCTCGTGTTCGTGACTCGCTGGAGGTGAGATCGACGAGGCCGAGGGCGTCATGCGCAGACGCCTTCGGCCGCACGATCCCGCTCAACGGAGCGGGCGCGCGACCATTGCAGCGGCGGAAGTCAATTCACGTCAGTGCAAGTGGATTGCGGATTTAGAGCCACCGATACATGACGTAGGCGTCCACGAAGCCGAGGGCCTGATGGTTGAAGGCCTTCGGCAGCGTGCCGACGATCTCGAAGCCCAGTTTCTCCCACAGCGCGACGCCTGCGGTGTTCGTGCTCACGACGAAGTTGAACTGCATCGCGAGATACCCGGCTTTCCGCGCCTCCTCGAGACAGTGCTCGCCCATGGCGCGGCCAATGCCGCGGCCCTGTGCTCTCGGGTGCACCATGAACGACGCGTTGGCGACATGCGATCCGCGATCGAGGCGATTGGGGATCAACTTGTACATGCCAACGATGGTCTCATCGTCATCCTCGACGACCCACGATTTGATGCCCGTACCCAGAAAGTAGTCGCGCGCCACCTCGCGTGGCGTGTCGGGCGCGAACACGTACGTATCGCCGGTGCGGACGACGTTGCGGAAGACGTCCCACATGTCCTCGAAATCGCTCGGCTCAGCGTGTCTAATCAGCATGGAGTCACCGCGGTGATTGGCACGACGTTGGCTGCATCCGCCGGAGAGGCTGATATGCGACTCATCGTCAAACTTATTCCGGCTGTGTTTTGTATCGCGACGTTGATTTCCGGTTCCGCTGTTGCCGCTGAGCAAGGGCGCGGCCGCGGCCACGCCAAGCAGGCGCAGGGTGACCAGCAAAAAAATAAGAATAAGAATAACAACAACCAACGCGACGCTGACGATCGCATGAGGTTCGGGGGACTCGACCAGAACGGCGACAGCGTGATTACACGCGCAGAGTGGCGCGGCAACGATCAGTCGTTCCGCAATCACGACTGGAACCGCGACGGCGTCTTGTCAGGCGGCGAAGTCCGTCCTGGCGCATCGCGTTCGGGTGGGGTGAGCCGCTACGCATCGTGGGACACGAACCTCGACGGCGTGTTGGCGTTGGGCGAATGGCGAGGCGCGCGCGATGTCTTCCTGAGGCTCGATACCAATCGGGACGGCGTGCTGACGCCCGCAGAATTGGGGATCCGGTAAGGCAACGCGCGCAGGCGCGCTAGTCCCCTGGAAACGAGAGGCGTTGCATAAGTCCCGGAGCGCGGCGCCCGGATCGCAAGGCGCGCCGACCGCGCATATTGGGCATATGCAAGGGAGAAGCAACGCCGCGAGCCGGGATGCCCCGCCCGGGAATTATGCG
>JBKPAJ010000079.1:0-12022 GCA_046726375.1 Acidobacteriota bacterium | reverse complement strand
GTGGTGCCTGCGCGAGCGAGTCCTTCCAACTCGCGTCGTTGCGCGTCGTCGATCGCCAACGCCACCGCCGGCGTGAACACGCCGGCATTGGATCACAAGCTCCCCTTAATTGTAAAGAATTAAATGGGACAGGACACTAGTTGGCGATTTCCAGCTCTGGATCTTCTATCTCGTTGCCGTCGAGGAAGATCTGGTACTTCACCGCTCCATTGGTCGTGTTGGCCGTCGCCAAGTCGCACTCGATGGCTTTCTTGCCCGGCTCTGTTTTCTTCTGGCAGTTTGGAAGCGGGTCTTGGCCCAGCGCGAACCTGAGCTCAATGACCCCGTTCTGGGATTGACAGTCGAATTCGTCGTCTACTTTCCACTGCACAGAGCGGTCTTGGTTTTTTGATTTTTTCATGTACCGCGTCGTAACCGACTTACAGTTATTGGCCGCATCGCGATACAAGACTATGGTTCCCTTTTTAGTCCCGCCCGCCAATCCTGGAGCAAACCGAGAGCACGACACTGCTACCAACGTGGTCGCCAATATCAGCATGGTCGTTCGGAACGTCATTTGTGGGAACCTCCTGACGCTGCTTTCACCAGCGTCTGAAATCGCGGCAACTTTCGCAAATTGTCGAACTCATCGTCCTTTTGAAGCGCATCGCGCGTGAGTCCGTTCCGTAGCGCAGCCTCGAGCATGTCGAGGGCAAACTGGCTTCGGCCAGCAAGGGCGTGCACTTGGGCGACGCGACGGAGTACGTCGAAATCGTGTGGCGCCACACCCAACGCTTCGTCAGCTCGCGCACTGGCTTTCGACGCCTCGCCAGCCTTCTGCAAATACACCGCAAGCGACGCAAGAAGCCGAGCGTCGCGCGGGTTGACCTGCAAATCGATTTCCGCGAGGCGCACCGCCTCACGATAGGCAGCCAGCGCCTCCCTGCGCATACCCATTCGAAGGTACGCGTCGCCGAGATTTCGGTGTGTCTCACGGGCGTTAGGACGGATGGCAATCGCCTGCTGGTAGGCCGCTATCGCTTTGCTGTACTCGCGCTGTTCGTGATGAATTGCGCCGATGTTCGAGTACGCCTGCGCCGAGGGCCGGATTGCGAGCGCCTTCTGGTACCACTCGAGCGCGCGTGCGTTGTCACCGAGCGCCTGGAATGAGACGCCGACCTGTTGCCGTGCAACGGCGTTGTCAGCTTGGAGCGTGGCAACCTGCTGGAATGCTTGCGCCGCCTCTTGGTAGCGCCCCGCCTCGAACAAGCTGGCGCCCATCGCGCTGTACGGTGCGGCGTAGTCGGGTCTGCTGACTATGATCTTGCGAAATTCGGCAATACCTTCATCGATACGGCCCTGGCGCGCCAGCACACGCCCGAGTTGGATTCGCGCATCCTCAAAGGTCGGCTGCAGAGCGAGCGCGCGCTGCAATTCGTCGGCGGCGGCATCGAGCTGCCCACTACCAGCGAGACTGACCGCCAGCGAATAACGTACCTGAGGATTCTGCGGATCCAATCGCAGCGCGGTCGTGCCCGCATCAACCGCCTGGCGTGCAGTTGTCGGATCGCGCGTGTCGGTGTAGCGCGCCCAGAGTGCTTCACCACGTGCAGCGTGCGCAATCGCAAACTGCTGATCGAGGCGAATGGCCCTTTCGAATGCAGCGAGAGCACTGTCAACGTTTCCTTTAACATCGCGGCGCTCCATTAGCGCGCGGCCGCGCCAGTACTCGGTGAGCGCGTCGGAGTTCCGCGTCGGCTGTTGCGCAAGCTTCGCCCGCTCGGCCGCGGAGAGCTGCACAGAAAGCACGCGTCCGAGTGAAAACGCGAGTCGAGACTGCAGCTCAAAGACACTCTGAAAGGCTCCCTCGACGCTGTCTGCCCATTCAACAGAATTGTCAGGACGAACCAGGTTGACGTTCAAGCGCACGCGGTCTCCAGCTTGCTGGACCGCGCCCTCCACCAGATAGGTGGCGCCCAACTCTTTTGCCAAATGTGAAGGCTGGCCCTTGCTTGCCAAGGCTCCCGTCACCGCCGCACGCGATAGCACAGTGATGCCGTCCAGGGAAGCAAGGCTGGTCGTCAGACTATCCGCGATGCCGGCAGCAAGGTAATCATTCGCGGCACTGCCAGTCATGTTGGAAAGCGGCAGCACAGCGACGACGGGCGTGCGATTGATGGGCGCGGCACGACGAGGGGCGCGCAGCGTCGCAACCAGTGCTGCAATCACTCCAATCAGGATGACAATGGCGACGATCGACCACGGACCCACTTTGGACGCAACCCGACCAGCGGGTTTGTAGGGCACCGTCGCGACATCCTGCTCTATCGCGTGCAGGACGTTGGCGACATCACGCGCCGTTGCCGGCCGCTGCGACGGATTCGGCGCCAGCGCGCTGTGGATCAGCGCGTCCACACTCGGCGGCACGTGCGGGTTGATCTCGCGAATCCGCGGGCGTGGCGCTTCGATCACTTGCTGCATCAGCGCCAGCCGGCTTTCGGCCTCGAACGGCCGGCGGCCGCCGAGCATCTCGAAAAGCACCAGACCGAGGGCGAAAACGTCGGTATACGGACCGAGCGGCTCTCCAAGCCACTGCTCCGGCGCGGCGTACGCCGGCGTGCCGGCATACAAGCCGGCGCTAGGAAGAAGGGTCGGGCTCGTCTCCTCGGTTTCGCGAGCAAGGCTGTGAGCGATGCCGAAATCGAGAATCTTGGCGCGGCCGTCGCGCGTGAGCATCACGTTTCCCGGCTTGAGATCTCGATGAATGACCCCCTGCGCATGCGCGGCAGCAAGGCCGTCGGCAAGCTGCCGCGCGATGTGTAACGCGTCGGCGACCGCCAGGCGTCCTCGGCGAAGGCGCGCGGCCAACGTTTCGCCTTCGACATACTCGAACACGATCACGAGCTCGCCCTCGATGTCGAGCACGTCGTGGACCGCCGCGATGTTGGGATGGGTCAAGCGCGCTGCGGCGCGCGCTTCGCGCAGGAGATGATCGCGTCCCTGTGAGCCGGCCGCCGCTTGTCCCGCAAACGTTTTGAGCGCGACGAATCGCCCGAGGCGAGGATCCTCGGCGAGCAAGACCGTACCCATACCACCGCCACCGAGCAGACGAATGACGCGGTACGGCCCGTACACGTGGCCAGGCTGGGCCGTCATCCCCGCGAGAGAATATCAGCTTTCAATGCGGCTGGACTGCGCGCCGGTGATGAGACGAACGCTTCGCTGATAGGTCGCGTACGCCGTGGCCCATTGCAGCATCACCGACAGCCGGTTGCGAAAGCCGATGAGGAACAGGATGTGCACGAACAGCCACAGCAGCCAACCGATGTACCCCGAGACGCGCAGCCAGCCAAAGTCGGCAACGGCGGCGGCCCGGCCGATCGTCGCCAGGTTGCCTGGATCGCGATAACGAAACTGCACCGTCGGCTCACCCTTGATGCGCCGCAACACATTGCGCGCCGCGTGCTTTCCTTCCTGCTTGGCGACCTGCGCCACGCCGGGTAAGGGCTTTCCTGTTTGATGCACAAAGCTGGCGAGATCGCCGATAACGAAAATCTCCGGATGTCCGGGCACCGACAAATCCGGGGCGACTTCCACACGGCCGGCGCGATCGAGCGGGACGCCTAAACTGCGACCAAGCGGCGATCCCGCAACCCCCGCCGCCCACAGAATCGTGTGCGCCGCGAGCGGTTCGGCGCCGACCGTCAGCGCATCGCTTTCGATGCCGGTGACGACGGCGTTCTCCCATACCTCCACACCAAGTTTGCGAAGCGCGCGCCGCGCGAAGTCGCGCAGCGACGGCGGGAACGCCGGCAGAATCGTCGGGCCGCCTTCGAGCAGGATGATGCGCGCGGATTCGGGGTCGATGGTGTGGAATTCGTGGCGCAGTGTGTGGCGCGCGATTTCGGCCATCGCTCCAGCGAGTTCAACTCCCGTGGGTCCGCCGCCAACTATCGCGAACGTGAGCAGGTGCCGCTTTCGCGTCGGGTCGCGTTCCCATTCCGCCTCCTCGAACGCGAGGAGCATCCGTCGCCGAATCGCTAACGCATCGTCGAGCGTTTTGAGCCCCGGGGCTGCCGCTGCCCATTCGCTATGACCAAAATACGAGTGCGTCGCCCCCGGCGCGAGGATCAGATAGTCGTACGGCAGTGTTTCACCGGCTTCGAGGTGCAGCGTGCGCGCTGCGGGCTCGACGCGAGCGACGTTCCCGAGGAGTACGCGCACGTTCGATTGTTTTCGCAGAATCCATCGGATTGGCGAGGCGATATCGCCCGGCGAGAGCCCGGCCGTTGCGACCTGATACAGCAAGGGCTGAAACACGTGATAGTTGTGGCGATCGACCAGAACCACCTCTACGTCCGCGCCGCGAAATGCGCGGGCGGCGTCGAGCCCGCCAAACCCTCCACCGACAATCGCGATGCGCGTAATCGCCGTCATATGTGTCCCTGACTCATCCCTGTAGTCCACGTGAATTGGCGTGGGTTGTCTTCGGCTTTCGGCTATCGGCCATCGGCTTTTCGCTTTCGCCCGGACCGCTACTGGCTGGTCGCTGACAGCTGATAGCTGAGAGGTGAGAGCACCCGGTATCAATGAAAGCGCCGCCGGGCTTCATCGGCACGAGCGTTATTATGAAGGGCATGCCCCGCCCTGCTATAGCGCCGCCCGAGTCACATGTCGAGACGGCATGCCCGCTCGATTGCCCCGATGCCTGCACCATCAACGTCACGCTGCGTGGCGGCAAGGTCGTCAAGATCGACGGGTCACCGCGCAATGAAATCACCCGCGGTTATATCTGCGCGAAAGTCCGCCATTTTCATCACCGCGTTTACGGCGACGATCGTCTGCTCCACCCCGCGCTCCGTAACGGCGCCAAGGGCGGAGGCACGTTCCGCCGCTACAACTGGGACGAAGCGCTCGATCTGATCGCCGACAAGATGCAACAGATTCGCCAGCAGTACGGCGGCGAGGCGATTCTGCCGGTGTCGTACGGCGGCTCCAACGGGTTGCTGACGCAGGATACGACGGACGCGATGTTGTTCCGCCGGCTCGGCGCGTCGCGCTTGCTGCGCACGGTTTGCGCCGCGCCCACGAAAGCGGCAAGGGAAGGTCTGTACGGAAAGATGCCGTCGGTGAGTTATCAGGACTATCCCGAAGCACGGCTCATCGTCATCTGGGGCGTCAACCCGGGGACGTCCGGCATTCACATCCTGCCATTCATCAAGGAAGCCCGCGGGCGCGGCGCGGCAGTGGTTGTGATCGATCCGCGCATGACGAGCCTGGCACGTCAGGCCGATTTATATCTCCCTGTGAAACCCGGATCTGATCTCGCCGTCGCTCTCGCGGTTCATCGTCATCTCTTCGAGGAAGGTCACGCGAACACCGGTTTTCTCAGCCAGCACACCGAAGGCGGCGACGCGCTGCGCGAACGGGCGAAGCCGTGGACGTTCGAACAAGCAGCCGAAGTGAGCGGCGTCACGGCCGATCTGTTGCGACAATTCGCTGAACTGTACGTCGCGAAGAATCCAGCAGTGGTGAAGTGCGGGTGGGGTCTCGAGCGCAATCGCAACGGTGGGAGCGCCGCCGCCGCAATCCTTGCCTTGCCAGCCGTCGCCGGCAAATTCGGCGTGCGCGGAGGCGGCTACTCGATGAGTAACTCAGCGTCGTGGGGGATCGAGAAAACGTGGCTGCGCGATCCGGAAGCGCCAACCCGCGAGATCAACATGAACCATCTCGGGAGGGTGTTGACCGACGAGGCGTTGTCACCGCCGATCAAGATGCTGTTCGTCTACAACTGCAATCCGGCGGTGACGATGCCCGATCAGAACCGAGTACTGCGCGGCCTCGCCCGAGACGATCTGTTCACGGTTGTGTTCGATCAGGTGTTCACCGACACCGCGCAGTACGCCGATATGGTGCTGCCGGCGACCACCTTCCTCGAACATTACGACATCGCAAAGTCGTACGGTCCGATCACCATGCAACTCGCGCGGCCCGTGATCGATCAGGTGGGCGAATCGCGATCGAACGCCGATGTATTCGCGGATCTGCTGCGGCGGACGGGGCTGGACGCGCCCACCGACCCGGCGGACGATCTCGAGAACATGTTTCAGGTGCTCGACGGGCTGCCGCCGCCGCACGGCGCAGAGCTCCGCGAGCGCTGGGTTGCCACAGCGCCGTGGAATGGACGGCCCGTTCAGTTCGTCGATGTTTTCCCGCTCACGCCGAATCGCAAGGTGCACCTCTGTCCCGAGGCCCTCGATCAAGAGGCGCCGCTCGGCCTGTATGGTTTTCAGGCTGACCCGGAGACCGCCGACTATCCGCTTGCGCTGATTTCACCCGCCAGCGAACGAACGATCAGTTCCACGCTCGGCGAGCTACCGCGCCCCAAAGTACGGCTCGAGATGCATCCGGACGATGCGGCGCCGCGCGGCATCGAAGATGGAGACACCGTTCGCCTGTTCAATCAGCTGGGAGAGGTCCAGGTAAGTGCACGGGTGACGCCACTCGTACGGCGCGGCACGGTGGCGATGCCCAAAGGGATCTGGCGTCGCCACACCGGCAACGGCCTGACATCGAATGCGCTCGTTCCGGATTCCCTGACGGATCTCGGCGGTGGCGCGTGCTTCAACGACGCACGCGTCCAGGTGGAACGCGTCGCAGACGTGTGATTTGCGGTGTGATTGCAGATTTTTAATTGCAGATTGCAGACTGCGAGTCAGAACATCTCTCAATCCAGTCTGCAACCTGCAATCACCAAATCTGCAATCACGCTACTAGGCCGCTGGTTCTGTATCGCTTGCCGACGAGACCGACGACGTGGCCGTCACGGGTAGCTTGCCGCGTCCGCCACGGCTCGCCATTCCGCCCTTACGACCGGCTTCCCGAGCTTCGTCGGACGACCACTCGTGAGCGGTGCCCTTCTGATGCGCGGCGCGACCGCCCTTCGACGCGATCTCGCGCTGCTTCTCGGGTGACATAGATGCGAATCCCCGACGTTCCTTTCTCGTTTCGTTCACGGTGCGCTCCTCCTGCCGCCCTTAAGGGCAAGGGACGTGCCACCTCAACCACCTGACGATCCACAAAATTAGGCGCGAAATGGGCTGGTTTTGCACATTTCCCCGTTGCACACGTCTAGAACGCCGTGAACGGATTCACTACAGTAGAGGTTGGGTCTGGTTTAGATCAATACGTTCCCTTCCCTCGCCTGCATCCTTAGCTCGCTCAGCGCAGGCCCTGCGACTCGCCCGCAGTTACCGACCCATTATTCGGATTCGCGGCGCGAACGCATTCACATTGTGAGCAATTCCGCACATTGAACCCGAAGCGACCACTGGATGGAGCATCGGGTGCGCAGTACGGCGATTCGCCCCCGCAATCGTGTCAAAGCCGATGTCAACCGGAATCTGCGTCGTCCGCCGGCTGTCCAGCGGCGGCGGTGACGTTCTTCACGTTCCACGCGAGGATCATACGACTACAATGAAGCCATGAGCATGTGCGGCGGTCCTCCTGCGCCTTCAGATGAGCCCGCAGGCAACAGCAGTGGACGAGTAGTGTTTTGCGTGAAGTTTCAAAAGGAACTGCCCGCACTGGACGCGCCACCCTGGCCCGGCGAGATCGGTCAGCGAATCTACGAGAACGTCTCTGCCCAGGCCTGGAAGCTGTGGGAAGAGCGGCAGAAGATGATCCTCAACGAATATCGCCTGATGCCCTGGCAAAAAGAGGCCCAGGAACTGATTCGCAAGCAGATGGAGGATTTTTTCTTCGGCGAGGGAGCGGCGCTGCCTCCCGGCTACGTTCCGCAACAAGCGAAGGGGTGACTTCGCAGAATCTGGAGATCTCGAGATCTGGAGATTTGGAGATCTCCAAATTTTCTCCAAATCTCCAGATCTCGAGATCTCCAGATTCAGAGTTCAGAGTACTGGTACGTTTTTATCAATCACAAACGCCAACCGCGTGTGCGCGGCTCGTAGCGCCGTCTCGACGTCCTGGGGCGACTCGCCCTTCGCGAAGATAAACCCGAGATAACTTGCGCCTTCTGGCAGCGGCACGAGCTGCTGATCGGGCTTGGCGGTAATCCGGATGTCGCAGACACCCGGCGCCCGCCTGGCGTCGTCCACCCCCTCGGTGCGGCGATAGACACCCGCGCGTGGAATCGGGATCATCATCACGCCTGATGCCTCGGGTGCGCGCATCCAGGATGCCGGCGATTCGCCGAGCGCATGGCGCAGCAACAGCTCCTCCAGGCCGATCCGGTGTCCGACCGGGTCCTCGAATTCGAGGGCTTTCGCGCAAAGCCCGCCGATCGGCCTGGCCGCTACTTCGAGGACAAACACGCCGGTGCTGTTCACGCGGCATTCGGCGTGGATCGGCCCGTGGTGAAGACCGAGTGCGCCGGCGGCGTCAGAAATCGCAATGCGAATGTCGGTTTGGGTGGCCTCCGGGGCGCGTGACGGTGTGACGTAGATCGTTTCCTCGAAATAGGGTCCGTCGAGCGGATCCGGCTTGTCGAAGATCGCCAGGGTTTGCAACGCGCCGTGGTGCAACAGACCCTCAACCGCATACTCCCGTCCCTCGATAAAGCGTTCCACTTGAATCGCGTCAGCGGCGTGATCCTGCAGCGCGCGTACGTCCTGGGACCGCAGCAGCCGCTCCAGGCGGTCGAAAGCGGTGACGAACTCCGCCGGCGAGTCCGCGCGGATGACGCCGCGGCTACCTGACAAGATGAGCGGTTTGATCACCACGGGGTAATGTACCCGTTCCGCGTAAGCTCTCGGATCCGCGTAATGCGCCAGCGTCGTGAACCACGGCACAGGCAGACCTGCCGCGCGCAGGCGCTGGCGCGTGAGATGTTTGTCGCGTGCGGCGGCCGCCGCATCGGGCGGATGGCCCGGCAAGCCGAAGAGTCGCGCGGTAAACGCGGCAATGGTCGTGGCGCGATCGCCGACGGCCAGCACACCGTCCGGCGGCGCATGCTCCATGGCGCGCATGATCGCGTCCACAGACGCCGCTTCCTGATGAAAACGAATCGGAATGGCGCTGTCCCACCATGGATCCTCGAGGCGATCGCAGCGATCGGTTGCAAAAACCAGCTTCGCCCCAAGGCGCTCGGCCGCTTCGCCGAACATACGGGTTTGATAGCCGGTTGTCGTTGCGAGAAACAGAATCCGTTTCATACCAGAGCTAACTGCTCACCATTGGGCTCCGCTCAACAGTACCAAGGCTCGTCCAAATACGGAATGGTTGAACGAGCAGGCAGCGGAACTGTGTGCAACCTCTCGCCAGCGACGAGCGATCGGATTTCCTCGAACATGTCCCGGCGCGAGCCTTTCGCGCGCACGCCGACACGTCGCGCGATGTCCCGCTGCAAGGCATCGACACGCGGGTCCGGATGGCGCCAGGGATAGGTCAACGACGTGGGATCGAAGCGCGTCACGAGAAGCAAGATCTCCTCGAGCTCGAGCAGGCGCGAGCCCTGTGTGATTAACAGGCGGATTCCCCACTGCACCGGCGCGACGTGATCGACGAGATCGAGACGTTCAACGGTGTCCAGCAAATCGCGATAGCCAGTGAGCGTCGTCCAGGGCGTGAACGCGACAAATGTGGGAGACAGGGCGACGCCCGCGTCCCTGGTGAGGCGCACCGCCTCCTCGAAATCCGCGCGTGTGTGGTTCTTTTCGAGTTTCTCCAACACGGCGTCGTCCACGGCCTCGACGGCGGATGTCACGAAGACGCAGCGCGTTCTCGCGAGTAGCGGAAGGAGATCGCGATGCTGCAGCAAGTGCTGCACCTTGACGGTGACGTCATAGGTGACGTTCGGGTGGCGCGCGGATAGGGCTTCGACGATGCGGCGGGCATGGGTGGGACCGTTGAAAAAGTCAGGATCGCCGAAGGTGATGTGCTCCGCTCCGCTCGCAACTTGCTGATCGATGTCGGCGATGACAGTGTCAACCGGCACCACGCGGAACTGACCGTCATACACCGGCACGATCGGACAGTGACGGCAGCGGTGTTTGCAGCCGCGGGAGGCGTCGGTCGCGCCCGCGATGCGCGTGGAACCGTCGGGCATCTGCAATTTGGCGTAGCGATCGAGTGGTGGGAGGCCGGAACGGTCGGGCGCGATAAATTGCAGCCTGGGAACAAATCCCCTGCGGTCGCCGGCCGTGACGCCGGCCGATTCAAGCGGCCGACCTGAAGGTCGGCCGCCACAGGTGATCACTAACTCCTCTTCTGCTTCCGGCCCAAGCACAACGGAAACACCATGCTCGCGCAGGAGCGACTCGTTGAGCGGCGCATATAACCCGTACGCGCACAGCGTCACATGCGGCCACTTCGCGCGGATTCGATCGATCACGGGCAAGGCAAGTCGCGTTGCCGTGTGCATGGGCAGATAAAACGCCGCGTGAGTGGCACGCGCGGCCTGGGTCTCGTCCAGTCTCTCCCGGGACAAGTCACACGCGACCACTTCGATGCCGGCGCGCCGCAGCCAGGCAGCCGGCGAGGCGAGGCCGAACGGCTGTCGGCCCAGATCGTAGGTGGAGAGCAGAAGAACAGACACGCTTCCTCAACTTTATGCGATCGCATCCACCTCAACCGCAGACGGCCGCGGTGTTGCGAGGCTGACAACGACCAGCGCCAGGAGCGACATCGCCAATGCGGGATAAACCGTGTCGAGCTCGTAAGGGTAGCCGTTGTTCATTCGCGCATTGATCTCCCAGCCGAGCGTGGTGATCATCCCCGCGGCGATTGACGCCACGCCACCGGCGCGGGTGACGCGCTTCCACAAAAAGGCGGCGAGCAAAGCCGGCGTGATCGACGCGCCGTACATCGTGTACGCCCAGAGCGCCATCTCCAGAATCGTCGTAAAAAAGCGGAGTGCAACAAAGCCCAGCACACCCAAGACCACGACGAAGAACCGCGTGAGCAGCAGGATCTGTCGATCGGTGGCCTGAGGATTGATCACTTTCTGGTAAACGTCGCGCATCAACGCGCTCGCTGGCGTCAGGAGAAAGCTGTTCGCCGTCGAGACGATGATCGCCACTGCGCCGCACACCAAAAGCACGCCGAGCGTGAGCGGCAGAACGGTGCCGGCGACCTGGATCACGATCGACTCGGAATCGGCAGTGTTGAGGCCCGGGATGGCAACGCTGCCGAACACGCCAACGGCGATGATGAGCGTTTCCACCAGAATAGTGCCCACGATCCATGCAACCACCGAAACCCGCGCGTGCCACTCATCCTTGGCCGAAAAGAACTTCTGGTACATGTTCGCTTCGCCCATCAGCAGCAGCATGGTCGGCAGAAACAACGCCATGGCATCCTTCCAGGGATCGAGCGTGCCGAAGAGTGCGATCTGATCCGGGCGAAGTGCAGAGAACGCGGCGCCGGCGCCGCCCAAATGCATGATCAGATACGCGACCGCGAGGCCGACGCCGATGATCATCGCCACGCCGTTGCCGATGTCGAGATACGCCACCGACAGCATCCCGGCGAGCGCCGTATAGACGACACAGAACCCCATCGTGATGAGCGCGCCGGTGCCGATGTCGACGCCCGCGATCAGATTCAGCAGCCGGCCGCCGCCGCGAAATTGGTAGGCCGCAATCGTGGTGTACGCGATTACCACCACGATGGTGCCGAGCACACGGGCGGCCGCGCCATATCGCAACTCGAGGATGTCAGGCATCGTGTATTTCGCAATCCGGCGCACACGCGGCGCCAGAAAGTACACCAGTGCGATGCCGGTCCACGCCCCCGCAGACTGCCACAGCGCTGGAAACCCGGCGCGGTACCCGAGTCCTGCGCCACCGAACAAACTGCCTGATCCAATCCACGTCGCCAGCAGCGTGAACACGAGCACGTGCCACGGCAGTGTGCGGCTCGCAACGAGAAAGTCGTCGCCTGTTTTTGCGTGACGCGCCTGAAACAGCCCCAGCCCGACCAGAATGGCGAGATACGCGAGCACCGCGTAGAGATACATGGGCAAGACTCTATCCGAAGTTTTGTTATTCTTCGCTGCGTGGCCTTAGAGGAATACAAGAAGAAG
>JBKPAJ010000078.1:0-42093 GCA_046726375.1 Acidobacteriota bacterium | reverse complement strand
CCGATCTTTTTGCCCAGGCGCTCACCAGCCTCTCGTCGGTGCGCGTTGGCTACAACACGCGCAAGGCGACGGTCAAACCGGAGGGCGAGCTCAAAGCGCAGCTCGACGAACTGGAAAAGCAGATCGCGGAAGCCAATCGCCTTGGGCGCACCGGCGAGGTGCGGCGGCTGTATGCCAAGGGAATGGTCCTGCTCGCAGGTCGGCCCTGGACCGATGCCGAGGAGTACGACGCGGCGCTCGTCATCCGCACCGACCGGCTCATGGTCGATTCGTCCGCGCCTTATCGCGTACGTCTCGAACAGATTTTCGCACCCGCGATCGAACTGACGCGACCGCTCACAGCGCACGCCACACTGCGAGCTCGTTCGAGCGCGACAGCCACGAGCACGTCAACGGCTGCATCGTCGGCAATCCCTGCGCCGCCGGCGATTGAGCTTGGGACGTTCGAAGGAGTCGCGCGCGATCTTCGCGAGTCGCCGTTTCCGATCGATCTCAATGTCCTCAACGTCCCTGACGGGTCGTACACACTCTCCATAGAGGTTCGCGATACCGAGCGGACGCTTGGCATGGCAACACTTTCGGTGTCGATGCTCAAAGGACTCGATGGCCGGTTACGCGCATTGGAAACCGCGGCGACGAAGGCACTGCCCGCGGTGCAAGCCGATTTGCGATTCCCCGGCGACTACGTCCGCAAGATCAATCAAGGCGTGATCGGCGTCGGTACCTTTGAGCTTGCGAAGGAAGTTGCCGCAACCGAAACCATCGCGTCGTCGACCGCGAAAGCAAAGAAAGATCCCTTCGCCGGCCGCACCGGCGACTTCGAGCGTCACTATCTCCTCGAAGGCGCCAACGAGATCATGCCGTATCGCGTCTATGTGCCAACGCGCTACGACGGCAGTAAGCCGTTTCCGTTGATCATCGCGCTCCATGGTCTTGGCGCAACGGAGGATTCGTTCTTCGACGGCTACAACAAGCGGCTTCCGGCCCTCGCCGAGGAACACGGCTACATCGTGGCGGCGCCGCTCGGGTTCCGTGTTGACGGGTTTTATGGCTACGGCGTCATCGGCTCGGCTGAACCCACGGCGCGGCAGCGGACGGAGATGAGCGAGAAGGACGTGATCGAGGTTCTTCGTCTGATGCGCGCCTCCTACAAGATCGATCCATCGCGCACTTACCTGATGGGACATTCAATGGGCGCGATCGGAACGTGGGCCATCGGGGCGAAGTACCCGGACATCTGGGCGGCGATTGCGCCGTTTTCAGGGCTTGGCTCTCCCGCGACGATCGAACGCATGCGGCATATACCTGAATTCGTGGTGCACGGCGATGCCGATCCGACGGTGAACGTGAGCGGCTCACGGACGATGGTGGCGGAGATGAAGAAGCTGGGCGTCGAGGTGAACTACGTCGAAGTGCCGGGAGGAAATCACGTCAACGTGGTGGCGCCGAATCTGCCGGGCATGTTCGATTTCTTCAACGCCCACCGTAAGGTCGTGACGAGCTCTCAGTAGCTGTTCTGTAATTCTGTGGGCGCTCTGAAATCTGTTGTTGCCACTGTCTTTACGGCATCTGTTCGATAGTATTGAGAAATGCAACGCGCGGCTTTTGCCGGCTGTGCTCTTTTGGCAATTGTTGTTGTCTTGACAGCGACTGAGCAGCCGGCCTATTCGCACAAGCCGATCACCACGCCGATCATCTTCAAAAAGGAAATCGCACAGATCTTCCAGCGCAAGTGCTTCAACTGCCACAGCGAGAACAACCTCGCGATGTCGCTGACGAGCTATGAAGCGGCGCGGCCGTGGGCGCGCGCGATTCGCGAGGAAGTGGTGGGGCGGCGCATGCCGCCATGGGGCGCAGTGACGGGGTTTGGCCACTTCGCTAATGACGTCAGTCTCACCCAGCGCGAGATGGACATCATCCTCTCGTGGGCAGATGGTGGCGCGCCGAGCGGTGTGCTCAAAGCCGAAGAGAGCATCCCGCCCGTGTACGTTCCCGCCGCGCCGGTCTGGGACGCGGGTCAGCCTGACGAAGTGCTCTCGCTCGACAAACCCTTTGCAGTGGAGCCCGTCTCGGGCGATCAGGTTCGCCGCGTCGATGTGACCGCCCAGTTCTCGTCGCCGCGCAGCGTGAAGGGTATCGCCTTCAAACCTGGAGATCGCCGCGTTGTTCGCTACGCCGCGATCTATGAAGCCGGATCGAATCGCTGGTTGTGGACCTGGACGCCCTGGCAGACGTGGATGAACCTGCCGGCGGGCGTGGTCTACAAGCTGCCTGCGCGCGCGCGGCTGACGATGGAGATCGGCTACCGCGCGACCGAAGAATCAGTTTCGGATAAAAGCGAGCTCGGTTTGTACTTCAGCGATGCCGCAGCAGCGGAGGAGGCGGCGCCCCTGGTAATTGCGCCGGCGGCGCCCGTCGAACTGAAACAGGACGGCGGCGGCGTTCAGAAGTTTCGCGCCGAAACCGTAGTGACCGCTCCGCGTCGTGTGCTCGTGATCTGGCCTGAGCTGCCGGATGGCGCCAAGTCCGTAGAGCTCTCCGCTGTCGCGCCGGATGGCGTTGCGGAGCCGTTGCTGTGGGTCAAGCACGCACGCGCTGACTGGCCCACTGGCTACGTTCTGCGGTCGCCGATCGCGCTGGCCAAGGGCACGAAGCTGGTGACGACGATGTACGTCGACAGTTCCAGCGCGAAGTCAACGATTCGCCCACGCGTGACACTGATTACGGCGCCAGCCAATTAGCCCCTCAATTCACTTGTGTTCGCAATCGTGGCATCGAGCCGATTCCAACGCCCGGGCCGAAACCGGCATTGTTCGAGCGTTTCGCGCCGTTGGAGTTCCGAATTCAAGTGTAGCTCTGGGGTGAGAAGCGGATTACAGAGAAGGAACGAACCACAGATTACACAGGTTGCACAGATTAGAGTTTGGATCGTGGCGAGCAGCTGTATGTGTTCAACGCCCAGGCGTCGTCGACGGCGAACTGCTGATCAAGATCGAACCGAAAATCTGTGTCATCTGTGTAATCTGTGGTTTCTTCCATCTGTGTAATCCGCACTTAATCCCGGAATCTTAATCCCCGAATCAGCGTGTATAAGGTGGCACATCGAACGTAAACGCGACTGTCGATAGATGATCATTGCGCTGAAACTGCACCCACGCGCGATACCGGCCCGGACGCGGAAAGAACGCGTCGAAAATCACTTCCGGCCCGCCGCCGCTTTTCACGTCCGTTCCCTCGAGCATTTCTTTGGGATGCGTGTGAATGTGCTCCACGAGATCGTCGCTGACGATGAGTGCGTGCGCGAAGGCGCCGAGATAGCGCTGCAGATCCTTCAGCGGCTCACCGGTTTTGAGGTCGCTGAACTGGAATGGAAGGTCGACGTCTTCGCCCGCGAACAACTGCGGCCGCGGCAGCGTCAACTCGATCTTCACGCCGTCCACGCTCTTGACCCATTCGACGTCGGGTTCGAGTTCCGGAATCGAGCTGGTCAGGTCGCCCTCGTACCCAGCGGTCACAAGCGGCGTGGCGATCATCTGCGGGCCTCCGCCGGTGGGCAGAAAATCGGACAGAAGGATGTAATGGCCGGCCTTGGGAAGCGTGACGTCGATCGTCCATCCGCCGTCACTGGTCGGCTGCGGATGCTCGTGCGCGAAGTAATCCAAGTCGCGGCTGATGATGAACAGATGAAACCGCTTGTCGTGTACTTCGGCATAATCGGTGACGCGTGCTCCGGTGAGCGGGTGAAAGACGTTGAACGTCACGCGCGCCTTCGCCCCAGGTTTGATGGCACGTGGCGAGATGTCCACTTTGACGTCGTAATTGGACGTCGCCATCGGATCGCCGGGAACGAGCGGCATGCCGCACAGCTCGCATTTGCCTGGCGTTGCCGAGACGATGCTCGGATGCATCGGGCAGATGTAGCCTGTCGCTGAATCTGGAGATGAGGGGTTTTGGGGAGTTGGAGCGGATGGCGCGGACTGTGACTGCTGCGCCCGCGGCAGCGCGACACCGAGCGCGATGGCAAGAACCGTGAGCGCGATAGTCCGTCGAGACGCCACCCCTTTATTGTAAGTCCAGCCGCAAGGCGCCCCCGGGCCGCGGTCCAGAGCGACGAGCTTGTCGATTTGCTCGCCGCCCGTGATCGACTCAATGGCCACGCGTTCTCCGCACGATTACAGCGCGTTTGGTGCGACACTCGTTCGCGCTCGCCAGATGCCGCCCAGCAACACTGCAGTTCCGTGGTCATCAGAGCTGTTGTTGCCTTGTTCCGGCGCCAGTCGCGCGAGCTGTTCCGGACCGGTCCGACGGGGCTCACGCTCGCTAGCGCATCGCGCAGGGAGCCATTCCCATGGACGAGACATTAACGATCGCACGCCAGTATCGCGGAAGCGCTCGCCGCGGCGGATGAACGCGGCATCGTTCATCGCGACCTGAAGGCAGCCCTCACAGTCGCGCGACGGTCTCGTCAAAGTGCTCGACGTGGCCCTGGCGAAGGGCATCGGATTTCGCTGCCGGCGTCAAAGAATTCACCACATCGCAGACGACCACGCCCGCAATGACCGACGTCGGTATCATCCTCGGGACTGCTGCGGGCATGAGTCGCGAGCCAGCGACGGGCCCACGTCACCCCTTCACCGGCGCATACTGTGCGGCAAGAATCGTGATGTCGTCCGACTGTTTCGCGCCGGCGGTGAACGCACGCACGTCAGCCATCACACGCCTCACGGTCTCAGCCGACATTGCGCCAGACGTCGCGGCCAGCGCCGCCAGCAGCCGTTCTTCACCATAGAACTCGTCGTCGGGGTTCATCGCCTCGGAGACGCCGTCCGAGAACAGCACGAACATATCGCCGGACGCGAGTGGCAGGGTCTCACGCTGAACGGGATTGTGCGGCATCAAACCCGCCGGACGCCCCGAGGATGGGCATGCCAGCCGCGGCGGACGGTCCGGCGACAGCACAATCAGACTATGGTGGCCGGCGCCGGCACACGACACGCGACGCTCGGCGAGATTGAACACGAGGCACTGCAGCGTGACGAACATGCCGCGAGGATTCTGTTCCGCCAGCTCGTCGTTCAGCCGTCGCAGGATCTCGTCCGGCTCCTCGATCTGCCTTGCCAGCGTGCGAAGCACGGTGATCGCGACCGCCATGAACAGCGCGGCTGGAATTCCCTTTCCGGATACATCGCCGAGGGCCACGACGACGCGATCGTCGGAGGCGCGCAGCACCTCGTACAGATCGCCGCCGACCTGACGTGCCGGCTCGATGACCGCATGCACGTCGAGGCCGGTTCCTTTGGTGGCGGCGGCGGGGTCCGCGGGCAGGATGCCCATCTGGATCTCGCGGGCGATCCGGAGGTCGCGGGCCATCGCTTCGCGAACCGCGTCGGCGTACGCCTTGGCCTTGAGCAGCGACCGGACTCGTGCCTTGACCTCCAGCACCTCGAATGGCTTCGTCAGATAATCGTTGCCGCCGACCTCGAAGCCCTGCGCCTTGTTCTTGACGTCCTCGAGCGCGCTGAGGAACATCACAGGCAGCTCGCGTGTCGACTCGTGTGCGCGCAGCTGCCGACACACCTCGTAGCCATCGAGACCAGGCATCACGATGTCGAGCAGCACGAGATCGGGTGGGCTCTTTTCGACGCTGCGCAGCGCGGTGGTCCCGTCGAGCGCGACGCTCAGCTTGTAATCGCCGCGCAAGGCCTCGACCAGCACGTCGACATTGGCCCTGGCGTCGTCCACGATGAGAATGCGGCTTTCCGAGAGATCCTTCACGGCAGAAGCCTTCCGTTCATCCGGCAGAAAAACTCTTCAGCGCCTGCTCCAGCTGCGCTTGAGCATCGGCAAAGGCATAGCGCTGCACCAGGCGTTCGAATTCCTGCCACGAGCTGTCGCCGAACAGGGGACGCAGCGATGCCTGGTGCGCCTCGAGAAAATCAGCGGCGCCGGCGTCGAGCTCAGCGAGCATCGTGGTCAACTGCTCCGCCGTCTCACGAGGCCGCGCGGGGCCAGCCGGCGTGGGCGAGAAGGACTCCCGCGGATCAGGGACGCTGGCCGTCAGCGCCGCCTGCAACTGCACGACCAGCGGCTTCAGCGCAGCGGCGACCTTGTGTGTCGCAGCATCAACGTCCTTCGTGTCGGCGCGGTCGTGAATCAACTTCTCGAGCGCGCCGGCAGCAAAGCGAACCTGTGTTGCGCCGATATTGCCGGCCACTCCCTTCAGCGTGTGCGCAAGCCGCTCGGCGAGTGCGATATCGCCCGTGGCCCGCGCTTCGCTCACCTGCTCGGCCGTCGTGGCCTGCTCGTCGACGAACTGGCGAAGAAGCTTGCGATAGAGCTTGCGATTGCCGCCGACGCGCGCCAGACCATCTGCGGTGTCGAGGCCGGCCATCGTGGGCAGGTCGTCAGAAGGATTCTCCCGCGCGGACCCAGTCGCGCCGACGTCCGCGCCCCCATCCACAGCCATCGCGGCAACCGCAGGCTTGCAGAATCGCGCCAGCGTGTCGAAGAGATTGCCAGGATCGATCGGCTTGGCGACGTGGTCGTTCATCCCGGCGGCGATGCAGCGCTGGCGTTCCTCGAGCGTGGCGTGTGCCGTCATGGCGATGATCGGCAGTGTGGCAAAGCGCGGGTCGGAGCGGAGCTTGGCGGTCGCCTGGAACCCGTCCATCTCCGGCATCTGCAGATCCATTAATACGGCGTCGAACGGGGGTGGTTGTGGCCCACCGAACAGAAGTTCGACGGCTTCGCGGCCGTTGTTGGCAACGACGATGGTGGCTCCCACGCCTTCGAGGAGCTCGACGGCGATCTGCTGGTTGATCTCGTTGTCCTCGGTCAAGAGGATCCGGGCACCGCGCAGCCGCACCGCGTGCTCGCCTTCGGTGGCCTTGCTCGACTCGGCCGCGCTATCGGCGAAGACGTTCACCAGCGTATCCACGATCATCGACTTGGTGACCGGCTTGAGGAGAAAGCCGTCTAGCTGCAGTCGCTCGGCTTCCTCGCGGACTTCCTCGCGCCCGAACGCGGTGACCATCACGATGTGCGGCTGGTGCTTCAACGTCTCGTCGCTCTTGATGTATCGACTGGCCTGCAGGCCGTCCATGCCCGGCATGCGCCAGTCCATCAAGACAAGATCGTAGGGGTCGGTGGGGTCGTGCTGCTGAATCGCGGCGATGGCATCTTTGCCGGATGCGACAACGTCCACCCGTGCGGCCACGGTGCTCAGCGGTTCCCGCAGAATCTCCCGTGCCGCCGCATTATCGTCGACGACGAGCACGCGGAGCTCGGCGAGCTTCGCGGGCACGATCTTGCGCGAACCCGTAGCCTCGCCCACGCCGAGCCAGACAGTGAAGGAGAAAGTTGTGCCGACGCCGGGTGCGCTCTCGAGCCAGATACGGCCGCCCATCAACTCGACCAGCCGCCGGCAGATGGTGAGGCCGAGGCCCGTGCCACCATGCTTGCGCGTCGTCGACATGTCGGCCTGGGTGAACGGCTGGAACAGCTTTGCTGACTGCTCGGCAGTCATGCCGATGCCGGTGTCACGCACGGAGAACTTGAGCTGCACTTTTCCGCCCGTGCGTTCCAGTTGATCGATGTTGAGCCGTACCTCCCCGCTCTCGGTGAACTTCACAGCGTTGTTAACGAAGTTGGTCAGAATCTGCCCGAGGCGGAGCGGGTCGCCCACGAGGTATTCGGGGATATCGGGCGCGGCGTGCGCCAGGAACTCGAGCCCCTTCTCATGCGCCTTCTGCGCGGTCAGCGTGGTAACGGAGCCGATGACGTCATCGAGCTTGAACTCGGTGGTTTCGATGTCGAGCTTGCCGGCCTCGATCTTGGAGAAGTCGAGTATGTCATTGATGACGGCCAGCAGCGACGTGCCGGCATTGTGAATTTTGCCGATGTAATCGCGCTGCTTGGACGAAAGCTGGGTCTTGAGGGCGAGATGCGAGAGCCCGATGATCGCGTTCATCGGCGTGCGAATCTCGTGACTCATGTTGGCGAGGAACATCGATTTCATCTCGGTGGCTTCCTCCGCCTTGCGTCTGGCGCCAACCAGCTCCATTTCCAGCAGCTTGATGTCGGTGATGTCCTGCGTCACGCCGAACATGTCCACGGGCTTGCCGCTCGCGTCCTTCACGACGTGCCCGGCCGCATGGATCCAGACAATGCGTCCGTCAATCGGTCGCTTGTAGGCGTACACGGCGTCGTAAACGGGAATCTTTCCCTCGATGGCAGCCGTGAAATTCTCCATTGTCGTCGCGGCCGCCGCCTCGTCTCCCAGGCGGACGTTCTCGGCCCACTCCGCCACGCTGTAGCGGTAGGTGGCATTGGGAATGTCACCAAAGATACGCGCGGCGCGGGCAGACGAGTTGTACCAGCCTGATCCATCCAACGGTACGTGCCAATAGCCGGCCTTGGTCAGGTCCAACGCGCTATCGGCCAGGAAATTGGTCCGCTGGAGCTCCTCGCCCCGCTTGCGCAGCTCTTCCTCGGCCTGCTTCCGTTCGGTGATGTCGGTGAACGTGATGACCGAGCCGATGATGACGCCGTCTTTCAGCATCGGCGTGGCGCCGTACTCGACGGCCAGCCCCTGGCCATCCTTGCGCCAGAGGAACTCGTTATCCGTGCGCATCGCTTTGCCGGAGGTGTACGCCGCGAACATCGGACTTTGTTGCCTCGGGTACTCGCTGCCATCCGGCCGGTGATGGTGCAGGATCTCGTGAGACGCCTGCCCGATCAATTCCTCTGCGGCAAATCCCAGCATCCGGCAGGCCGCCGGATTCACGAATGTGATTCGCCCATCGGTATCGGTGCCGAAGATACCCTCCGCACTGGATTCGAGGATCAGCCGCGAGCGTTCCTCGCTCGCTTCGAGTCGCTTGCGCTGTTCGGTCAGTTCTTCCTGTTGCGCCAGTAGCCGACGCGCCTGTTCCTGCGTTTGGCCGAGCAACTCCTGGGTACGCAGATTGCGCTGCAGGATGTCAAGGCTCATGGCGACGATCGGCAGCAATTCATCGAGCAGCGCCTGCTCGCGCGAATCGAACGGACGCAGCGAGGCGATTTCGAGGACACCGAGCACCACGTCCTTGGAGACCGACGGCAAGGCCACGACTTGCGCAGGCGGCGCGTGGCCGAGGCCGGAGGTGATGCGCAGATAATCGGGTGGGAGATCTGTAATCACGACGGCGCGCTGCTCTCGCGCACACTGGCCGACCAATCCTTCGCCGAGCCCGATTGAGCTGGCCGCGTCGCTCTCGGCGACGCCGTACGCCGCGACGCGTGTCAGACGCGTGCGCGCTTCATCGAAGACGTAAAACGCTGCGACCCCGCCGCCGAGCGTGGGCACGAGCCCTGAGAGCAGCCGGTCTCCAAACTCCGCAACCGAGGCGACGCCGTGCAACTCACTGGTGAGCCGGGACACGTTGGATTTCAACCAGCGCTGCTCGTCCGTTGCCGCGGCGCCCTGCTTGAGAACGTCAATCGAGCGCGCGAGCCCGCCGGTTTCGTCGGTAGTGTTGGTGAACGGGACCGGCTTCGCATAATCGCCAGCGGCGATGTCGGTGACGGATCCTTCCAGTGCCCGGATTGGTGTGACGATTCGGCGGAAGGTGACAAATCCGAGCAGGCCGGTCAGCAGGAATGCCGCCGAATTGGCCACGAACATCCGCCACTGGAACCGCTCGATACTGGCGATGGATGCGTTGCCGGCGGCCCCTGCTCGCTCACGGTCATACGCAATCCATTCGTTGGACACGTGGCTGAGACGAAAACCGAGGTCAGAGACCTTGTCGTTGAGAAGCGCAACCGCCTCGTTGCCACGGTGTTCGTTGGCCAGCGCCATGACCTGCTTCGCACCGGCCAGCCACTCGCGACTCAACGTCTGGTATTCACCGAGCAGACGGCGGTCGGTTTCGTCGAGAATCAGGTGATCGGCGTACTCCCGCAGCAGCCGGTCCACAGCCTGCTCGTCCTCGTCGAACGCCCCGCGAGCCGCGTCGCGTTGTGCGTCGGTCGTGGCCAGCACAAAGCTGCGCAGATTCACGCGCAGTTCGGAAAAGCTCCGCGACAGATTCCCGACAGCGGCGAGGGCGACGATCCGGGACTCGGCGACGAACCGGCTGCTCTCTTCGATGTCCGCGAGTTGCTGGCGGGTGAAAATGCCAAGCGCCGCTAGCGCGACGAGCGGAACGGTGAGCAGGATGATTAGCCGTTTGGCAATCGTCATGTTTCAGTTCTGATTGGCATGGAACGCTGCTTATCCGGGTCGTGTCGCGACGACGGCAGGACCCTGCGAGCAGATTGCGGCCCCACGCAAAGTGAATAGCGGCTGGTGCTCCCAGACCCGAATGGACGTATCAGCTGAGGCTTTCGGGTGAGGGCGACTCGAGACAGACGTCTGCCGCTGCGGCACGGTCGCGCTGCGCGATGGCGCCGGAGAACGTGGGCCAGAGCCGATTCACACAGTCTTGATTATGGCTCAACATTGGTGACATCGGTAGAACCTCGAAGGCACCTCGGCGCCCTCTCGTGCGTACGGACGGGCTCTCCCGGTTCTGCCTACAGCGCAGGACGACCAGCATCGTGCTCGACTACCCGACGACATCGCGTGGACCTTGTGCGGCGGGACGTGTCGCGACGATGCTGCAGGGCTGGCGCTGTCAAGGAGCCACGAGGCCTTGGAATATCCGCCGTGTATAGGCTGTTGGCGATCTGCGGAAGGGCCCGCCGCCCTGCCGGCGAATCCCGGCTGCGAAGGCCAGTCTCTTGCCATCGGGTTGACCACGTGAAGGCCCTTCGGACGCAGTCGTTGGTCCGCGAGCTGAGAAAATAGTTCTTGGCCGCTTCCGACGATGCGGAACTTATTGCCCCTTCGGTGGCAACTTGCCGCCCTCGGCAAGAATCTTCATGTTGTTGATCGCGCGCGTGAATGTCGCCGTGCGTGATGCCTTGTCTTTCTCGCGCGCCGCATCATCGGGCAGCATCGAGTTGTCGTAGAGCAACGTGTAGTAGATCCTCGACGTCGTCGCGGTCACCGGTCTGACTTCAAGCGTGCCGTGATAGAGGTTGTACGGCCGGTCCGCTCGAACCGGTTGCGTGTAGGTGTACGAGTATTGCGTTTTGCCCACGAGCACTTCGTTGGCCACCGATCGAACCGCGCCGACTTCGTTGTCTTCTCCAGACAAGATCTTGCAGCCCGCTGCAATCTGCAGCCACTCGCCGATGTCGCAGTAATTCCCAATGCGCTTCCACACTTCGGCGGCCGGCCG
Source organism: Acidobacteriota bacterium (assembly GCA_046726375.1). GTDB lineage: Bacteria > Acidobacteriota > Vicinamibacteria > Vicinamibacterales > UBA2999 > DASPWV01. The sequence continues at coordinate 30,826 of JBKPAJ010000078.1, read as the reverse complement.
GTTCACGTCGATCTCTAAGGGGATGGAAACATACGTGGGATTCTCGACGACGATATTTGCGTTCGCGGGGGCTGGTGGTGTCGCCTGTCCAGCCGCTGGTGGTTGTGCGATGACCGAGGCAGATAACCACGCGACTGCAGCGATGAACGCGACGGCGTACTTCAGTTGATTGCGCATCGATTCCTCCAAGCGAACGAAGTTTGCAACAGCATTACATTGTGAGTCGATCATCTATCGTACCGAAGACCTCAGAACGAGACGCCGATTGAGGCGGCGCGGTCGACACGATCCACATTCAACGAACTTCGCGGTTAGTGCCCGCCGTGTTCAGCAATCCAAGCCGATTGAGGACCGCGGCCGTCACTTCGCGGCACGCGCGTTCACCCGGATCCCGCCCGCCCACGTTCGTGAGCACCGCAATCGCAACGTCGTCCTCCGGAACGATCGTGATCCATCCGAAGAAGCTGCCTGCACTCCCGTTGTGCCAGCTGACGCGGTGGCCGTTGGACATCGTCAAAACCATCCACCCTGCGGCGTAGCCGACCGGCGGCCCGAACGGATCCACTAGTCGTGTCGGTCCCGCTTCAGGCCGATGGAGCTCGACGACGGATGCGGCGCGGAGAAAGCCGTGCTGGCCGCGAAGTCCTCGCAGATGCGCTCGGGCATATCTGATCAGATCGCTGATGGAACTACGAACCGCGCCTGCAGGCTCCAGGGCAGACGGAAGCTGATAAGGATTGTCTCGCACGGGCACTGGTTGAACGTGGCCGTCGACGATATGGTGGCCGCGTGCTTCGTCCGCTTGGGTCTCTCCTCCGACCCGTGCGGTGGCCATCATCAAGGGATCGAACACCTCACGCTTCAGGAGCACATCGAAGCTCCGACCGCTGACTTTTTCCGGGAGAGCACCGGCGAGGATATAGCCGCCATTCGAGTACTGCCAGCCGGTGCCTGGAGCAAGCGTCGGCGCATGCGTGAGCATCCAGGCCCCCAGCGCCACGCGCTGTTCAGTCGGCGTTCCGCGAAGCCGATCGATCGACATACACCCCAAATGAATCGCTGCAACAATTTCCGGCGTGTGCCCGCGTCCGGCACGTCTTGGGCGCCGAGTTCATCGCGACGACTTGTTCATCGTGAACACCCTGCCGCTACACCCTCTGATATCGATCGGGTTGCTGCGCTGCACGCCGCGTGCGGTCGTCGCTTCGACGACGACGGACCGTGCGTCCGCAGGAATGCCGAAATGAGCGGGGCACGTCGTTCTGCGCGTCGTCGCCGGATCCGCTGTCTACGAGCCGCATGCCGACGAATCGCGAGGTGCCTGCGACGACGACGCGCACTTCGTTGCCTCGGCGACGCCGTCATCCTTCGAGATCCACGAAGGTGCCGGCGCTGTTCCGATACAGGCGATTCGGAGCGCCGTCGAATCCGACAAACAGATCCGGATCATCATCGCCGTCGTAGTCGGCCCACGCGTTGACCAGCGTCGCGCCCGCAGCAAAGAGATCCGGTTGCACGGGCTCGGATGCGAACGGCTGGACGAGAAACACGGCAAGCGTGACGAGCAGCAGACGTATCACGGCGGAATGCTAACCGATTCGGCACCCTGTCTTATCATGGGCGCGTGAGACGCGCCTCCATCGTCATCGGCATCTGGCTCTCGCTCTCGGTTCCGCGCGCGCAGACGCCGCCGCCCTTTCAGGTGGAAGAAGCCACCATCGCGCAGATTCACGAGGCGCTCAAGTCCGGTCGCGTCACGTGCCGCGCGCTCGTCGAGCGCCATCTGCGGCGCATCGAGGCGTACGACAAAAACGGCCCGGCTATCAACGCGATCGTGGTCGTCAACGCGGAAGCGCTGAAGCAGGCGGATGATCTCGATGGCAGAGCGTCAGCCGGTGGATTTGCAAGTCCGCTTCACTGCGTGCCGATGATCGTCAAGGACAATTTCGAAACCATCGGGTTGCAAAGCGCAAACGGCTCGCTTGCCCTCGCCGGTTTCGTCTCCAACAAGGATGCGTTCCAGGTCAGGCGGATCAAGGAGGCCGGAGCGATTGTGCTCGCCAAATCGAACATGGCGGAATGGGCGTTCACGCCCTACGAGACGGTGAGTTCGATCCTCCCTGGTTATACGAAGAATCCTTACGCGCTCGATCGAGTGACCGCAGGATCGAGCGGCGGCACCGCAGCAGCGGTCGCCGCCAGCTTTGGCGCCGCGGGACTTGGCTCGGACACCGGCAACTCGATCCGCGGGCCGTCGTCGCACCAGGCGCTGGTCGGCATTCGATCGACGATGGGTTTGACGAGCCGCGCTGGGGTGATGCCGCTCAATCTCCTGGCGGACATCGCGGGCCCGATAGCGCGCACGGTCGCCGACGCGGCTGCCGTATTTCAGCTCGTTGTCGGCGACGATCCGGATGATCCCGTGACCACCGCTGCGCGTGGACGTCCGCGCGAGGATTACGCGGCGGCGCTCGAGCGCGACGGCGTGCGCGGCGCACGCGTCGGAGTGTTGCGACAGGCGTACGAGCGCGACACCACGGACGCCGAGATCGTCCAGGTGTTCACGAATGCCGTTCAGGACCTTAAACGCCTCGGTGCCACCATCGTCGATCCAGCGCGGGTCGAGGGGCTCGAACAAATCCACCGCGCGCAAGGCGTTGGCCCCTGCATGGGGTTCAAGTACGACATCAACAGATATCTTTCGTCGCACGGCGATCACGTGCCCGTACACAGCCTCGCGGAGATCGTGAAGAGCGGACGGTTTCATCCGACAGTGCAACGGCGGTTGGAGCAGTCGGAGCAGGGCGCGGAAAACGGCCCCGAGAGCGATGCGTGCAAAGCGGACACGGAGTACCGCGATCACGTTCGCGCGGCCGTCACCAAAACCATGGACGCGCTGAAGCTGGACGCGTTCGTGTATCCAACGTGGAGCAATCCGCCGCGCTTGATTGGCGATCTCAACACGCCGCACGGCGACAACAGTCAATTCTTCTCGCCGACCACGGGGTTTCCCGCCGTCCAGGTTGCGATGGGATACACGCGCGGCGGATTGTTGCCGGCAGGAATCACGTTCTTCGGCCGCGCCTGGTCAGAGCCGACGCTGATCAAGCTCGCGTACGGGTACGAACAGGCGACGCATCATCGCCGACCGCCACCTACCACACCGCCGTTGCGTTAAATGGCCCGCACGGACAAAAGGGGACAGGCCCCATTTCCGTTTCTGCACAAAAAGGGGACAGGCCCCTTTTCCCTTTCTGCGACATGGCTGCAATAGCTAAAAAGGGGCCTGTCCCCTTTTCCCCCATCGTTGAGATCTGTTGCGCACTCTTGGCAGGCGTCGCAATGCTGGCGGCGTGGACCGGAGAACTTCGCGGTGAGTTGTTCGGCGTTTCCATCAGCGTTCGCGATCCCTGGCGGCCACTCATGTTCGCCGTGGTGCTGCTCGCAGCGCGCTGGTCGGTGGCGCGACAGCGCGAGCCGCTGCTCACGACGATTTCCACCGTGCTTCCTCGTGTGCTGGCTGGCGCCTTGCTCGTGGCGGGAGTTCTCGGCTGGTTCCACTATCTCTCTCCATACGCCGGCGGGGCCGACAGCTACGGATACGTCAGCGCGGCCGGCAGGATTCGCAGCGGCAGCTTGATCGAGCGCGAGCCGCTTGCAGACACGATTCCCGCCCCCTTCTCGGCGATTCCACTCGGTTACGTGCCGAAACCCGGGACGACGGATTCGTCGGTGCCGGCATATCCGCTCGGATTGCCCGCACTCATGGCGATTGCGGCGTGGGTGTTTGGCGAGCGCGGGCTGTTCCTTGTTCCACTCGCATCGGGTGTCGTGCTCGTGTCGGTGTGCTGCTGGCTCGTGTATCGCTGGACGCGTGATTCGACCACGGCGGTGCTGGCCGCTGCCGCGGTCGCCATCCATCCCGTGGTGTTTGCCTACTCGATTCAGCCGATGAGCGATGTCACGGCCACTGCCTTTTATCTCCTCGCGGCCGCGCTTTTGCTCAGTCCGCAGCCGCCATTGGCGGCGCTCGCGGGTGCGGCCGCCAGTGTGGCGTTGATCACACGCACCGCGCAGCTGCCTGGCGCCGCCGCGCTCGTGATCGTCCCACTCGTGCACGGGTCGAAGCGCATCCCGCGCGCAGCCGCGTTCGCCGTTGTTCTTGGGTTCGGCGTTGCCATTCAGCTCTGGCTGCAGTGGTACCTTTACGGCAATCCGCTCGGAAATGGTTACGGCAGCGCCAGCGAGCTCTTTGGATTACGCCATCTGCCGGCCAACGCGCGGAGTTACGCGTATTGGGGATATCTGACGCACGGTTTGATCTGGATCGCGGGCGTGCTCGTCGCGTTCATCGTGCTTCGCGACCTCACGGCATGGGCAATCGCCGCCGCGGCGGCGGTTGGCGCGATTCTGCCGTACGCAATCTATCGAACGTACGATCACTGGGAAACACAACGCTTCATTCTGCCGCTGCTCGTGGTCGGCACGCTGTTCGCCATCATCGGTCTGATGTCAGCGGCACGGCGGCTGCTGGGCGCGCGGATCGGAACGTGGGCCGCGTTGCTCTTGACGTTCGCGCTGGCATGGTCCTGGGCGCGGTGGCTCGAACACGAGCAGGTGCTGTCGCTCGCGCGCGCGCAGGAACGCTTTGCCCAGGCCGGCCAGCTCGTCGCACGCGCGACGCCTGCCAACGCTGTGATTCTCTCGTCGCTTCATTCGGGCAGTCTGCGCTATTACGCGCATCGGCAGAGCGTCGACTGGGCGAAGATTCCGCCGGACCAGTTCACCGCGACGATTGGCGCGCTGCACAAGGCCGCGCTGCCGGTGTTTCTCCTGCTCGATGGAGAAGAGGAACGTCTGCAGTTCGTCTCGCGCCATGGAACCGTCGTCGAGGATCAGCGCTGGCTGCCGAGCGGCCAGCGACGCGATCTGCGGTTGTATCAGGCCCCGTTGCGATGACTAGCGGGCTGGCAGTGAAGCTCCGCCTCAAACCGCCAAGGACTGCGAAGTTGTCTCCGCTTCACTGCCATATGTTGGTTTTGCCCCCGCTCCGCGGGGGCTAGACATCCCCTAAGGCGCTTGCAAAACTTGCCTCATTTCGCACGCTCTCAGCCTTAGGAGATGTCGAGGCTGAGGCCGCCTGCGCAGACGGCTTCGGCTGCCACAGCTCAACTTTGTTGCCGTCTGGATCGATGAACCAGCCGAAGTCACCGTAGTCGTAACGTTCGATCTCGCCAACGACTTGCGCCCACCTTCGCGCACCTGCGTCAGCGACTCTTCGAGGTTGTCGAGCATTACGTTGAACATGAAATCTCGACGTGACGGATCGAAGTAGCTACTGTCCTGCTTGAAGGCGCTGAACACCGTCAAACCGCTGCGAGGAATCGTGGTCGGCATGAACGACAGCCCGTGCTCAAAGACAGCCGACGTGCCAAGCCACGTGTGATACCAGGCGTAGAGTTTTGGCGGATCGGGTGATTTTGAAGAAGATGCCGCTGACGCCGAGGACCTTGGCGATGGAGAGGTCGCAGAGCTGCTTGAAACAAAAGAGCCGGTCGAACCCGACCGGCCCTCACTAATCTGCGTAATCTCCCTGATCCCTGATACCTGACTACTGTTTTACGGCCGTCGTCGTCGCTGGCGTTGCCATGATCTTCTTGAACGCGACCATGAAGCGATCCATCTCCTCCGGCACGCCGACCGACACGCGCAGATGCTGCGTCATCGGCGGGAACGGACGGCCCACGAGCACGCCTTCGTCGCGGAACGCCTGAATGACGGGCTGCACGTCGCGCCGCAGGCCCACCATGAAGAAGTTTGCCTGCGATGGGATCACTTCGTACCCCAGCGCCTTGAGCTCGTTCATCGTCTTGCTGCGGCTCGCGATCGTCTTGCGCTTCACTTCATCCATCAGCGCGCGATTCTTCAGCGTTGCTGTCGCGCCATAACGCGCGAGCACGTTGACGCTGCCCGAGGCGTACGGACGCATCTGCTGCAGCAGCGCCGTCGGCGCCGCCGCGTAGCCGATACGCATCGCCGCCATGGCGCCGATCTTCGAGAAGGTGCGCGCGATCACGACCGGACGTCCCTCATTCACATACGGCATCGACGTCGCGTAGGCGGGATCGTCCACGTAGTGGTGATACGCCTCGTCGATCAGTACCGGCATGCCGGACGGCAGACCATCGAGCAACTGCTTGATCTCGTCTTTCGTCACGATCACGGCCGTCGGGTTGTTCGGGTTGCAGATATAGACGAAGCCGAGTTCGGCCTGATGCTTCTTGGCAGTGTCGATGATCATGCCGATGTCCTGCCGGTAATCCTTGGTCAACGGCAGCTTGATCGCATCGGACTTGATCGTCGTCGCGTGCTGATACACCGAGCTGTACGACGGCTCGACACCGAGCACTTTCTTGCCGTTCTGGAGGAACGTCGTACCGACCACGTCGAGCACTTCGCCAGAGCCCGCGGTGAGCATGACGTTCTCGGGCTTGATGCCGTCGAACTCCGCGATCGCCTGATTGATGCCGGGATCCGGATAACCGTAGCGTCCGGCGTACTTCCAGTGATCGGTCATCGTCTGCATCACTGAATCGGGGATGCCGTAATTGTTCTCGTTGTTCGCGAGCTTCGCGAAGGAATCGTACTGCGCCTCCGTTTGCGGACCACGCCCAGCCGTCGCGCCCGGCGCGGGACGCCCCTGGCCAGCGGCACGACCCTGCGCGAACAGATCAAGATTGGGACCCGTGCTGACATAACCGAGCGCGGCCGCCAACCCGCCGACAAACCTGCGGCGCGAAACATTCGTTTTCATGGAGCCTCCGTGTTGGGGCGAACGATCCGAAAGATTCTAAGCGGAATTCGCGGCGGCCGGTGCGCATGGAGTTGTCAATGTTTGTAAGGGGGCGGTTGAGCACGTCGGGCGGGTGGGGCAAGTAGGGCCAGGTGAGCCAGGGTACCAGGTGAGTCAGGGTAGCAGATGAAATCTCTGAACTTCCGTACCTGCTCAACCTGCCCAACACGGTCCTACGGAACCACTTCAAACGGCGACAGCTGTCGCGCTTCCAGTTCCCCGGATTTCGCCTGAATCCTCAGCACATACGTGCTCCGTGCCAGGCTCGACAGCGGCAGCGTGATGCGTGCTTTGCCGCCCGTCAGCGCAGGCACCGGCAACGCCACCAACGTCTTGCCGTCTTGATTGAGAAGCTCGGCCGACAACTCGAGAGGGTCGCTGGAAGCGCTGTACGCCTCTACTTCGACCATGACACGCTCCGTTGTGCGGAGGCGCCGCGACGCCGCGGGGGTTGGGGACGGATCGGTTTCGAGCGCGCGCAATTCGAACGGCGTTCTCGCGCGGTAAAAGCGCGGAGTCGCCAGCGCCAGCTTGCCCGCGAGCGATGGAACCTGCACCTTCTCGCGCCACGAATCGATGACGGTGCCGGCCGCGGTCTTCGCTGTAAAGCGAAGCGTGGTCGCTCCCGGCTTTGCATCCAGTGTTGCAACCGACGGAAGGCCCGATTGGCGATTCGGCGCAATCGTCTGAACACCGCCCAACGGCTTCCCGTCCTCGCCGAGGATTTCGACGTCAACCTTTGCGGGATTCGAATTGCCGTAGCGATTGGTCGGGTCCCACGTGACCAGCAGGCGCGTCCCCGTGCCAGAGCCGCGGATCGCGCCAACCCAGACGTCGAAGTCGCGGCCGTCGATCGGCCGGATCAAATCCGAGAGGGCCGATGTGACTTCAGCCGGCCGCGCCTCGTGATACCTTGGCGTCATCTCCTCGGCCGACGGCGCCCAGTAACCCTGGCGCGACGTCACGTGAAGCCCGCGTCGCTTCACTTTGACGCTGATCTTGTGGAACTTGCCGTCGTTCGCAATCGGGCGTGTCGGCGTATACCCGACCAGGTAGTACGCGCTCGCATCGTCGATCACTTTCTTGAGTTGATCGTCGGGATTGTTCGTGTTGACGATGGCGCGGCCGCCGGTTGTATCTGCAAGCATCCGCAACACGTAGTCGCCGCCGAAGCCGACGGCGCCTAGCGGCCGTGGATCCAGCGCGTTGATCGTGACGTTGCCGCGGTTTGCATTGCGCAACACTTCCTGCAGCCGGCTGAAATTTGGACTCGCGGCGCTCATGCCCGTAGGCGGTCCCTGACTGACGAACAGCACCGACTTGCGTCCTTCGCGCAGTCCGCCGAGATGCGTGACGATCGCGTTGAGCGCGTCGAGCGTGACGCTTGCGCGCACTTCCGCCAGGTTGCGTGCCGTCAGCTGCGCTTCCTCGGCGGCGCTCTTCACTGGAAAAACCTGTCCCCGCCTTCCTTCGAATCCGTGCATCTGCTCGAGCAGTTCCTCGCGGTTCCTCGTGAACTTGACGTGCGTGAGCGGTGTGAGCGGCTCCATGACCGCAACGAGATCGTAGGGACCGAGCTGCTTGACGAAGTCCTCGAGCGCGCGGCGGAGCGGCAACGTGATCTGAGGTGCCTTGTCGACGTGGTAGTCGTCGAGAAAGATGACGAAGACACGCACGTCTTCGCGCGCCGCCTCGCGTTTGCCGTGATCGAGCGAGCGGATGTCGATCGACTCTCTGTTGTCGGCTGGTACCTGACCGGTGAGCCGGATGAACTGCGCGGTTTCAACCGTCTGCGGAAACCCGTCTTCCTCGACCTCGAAATCCTCGACCTTGAGATCCTCAACCGGTTGATCGTCCCGTCCGGTCACGGAGACGTCCACCCGGACGAGCTCGACCTTTGCACGAAAGATCGGCTGCTGCGGTTCTGGAGGCTGCTGCGGCGGGGGATTTGCCGGCTGCTGCGCCGGAGGGTTCTGCGGCGGCGGCGACGGGTTTTGGGCAGCTGCAAGCGCCACCAACCCACACACCAACAGCGCGGCGGCGAAGGCCGCGAGGAATCTCCGCACGTGGGACGAGAGCGAAGCGCGAATGTTCACTCGCTATTACTTGCAGGCAGGCGCGGCGGATTCGATTGTACGTCGCCCGCACGGCCTGCGCCAACAGTGGGCGATTCAATGCGTTTCTCCAGCCTATCGTGAAGCGATCAACCTGCTGCGATCACCACAGGCCGACGTTGCCCCGAACCGAGTCAATCAGCTTCGCGGGGCTGAACCCCACGCCCTGTCTGAACACGGTGTCCACCTTGCGAATGTCGGCAATGGTGGTTGACGGATCGCCGTTGAGCACCACGAGATCCGCCTGTTTGCCTTTCGCGATCGATCCGATCCGCGCATCGCGTTCGAGATAGCGTGCGCCGTTGAGCGTCGCAATCGAAATCGCCTCGAGCGGCGAGAAGCCCGCTTCGACCAGCAATTCGATCTGTCGCTGATTGGCGAAGCCCGGGATGACGCCGCCTGGTCCGGTGGGATCGGTGCCTGCCACGAGCATGCCGCCGGCGCGAACGAACGCCCGCTCGAGCGCCATCATTTTGGGAAAGAGTTTTGTGCCAGGAGAGCTCGTGTTTTTCGCGGCTCGCGCGTAGGTCTGCTCGAACTGTTGCCGCAATTGCGGAGTGAGCACCTCTAAACCCGGCGGCATTGGGCGGCCTGCAAGCGAGACCTCAAAGACAGTGAGCGTAGAAGTAAGAGCAACGCGCTTGTCCACGAGTTTCTTCACCAGCGCCTTCAATGGCTCGCTGGTCTCGTCGATCGCCGCAAACGATTGCTGGCGTTCGTCGCCAGCGGGGCACTCGTCCGGCTTTTTGTTCGCAACGAAGTCGGTCGATGCGGCAAACCCGTGTTCGAGATCGTCGATGCCGAGGTCGGCGGCTTCACTGTAGGTGACGGAGCAGAGATGCCCCGTGACTTTCATCTTCCGGCGATGCGCTTCGTCAATTGCCGCGGCCAGTGCCGCGCGGGAGATCTGCATATACGCCTTCAATGAGGTCGCGCCCGCCTCGGACCAGTACGCGACGTGTTTTCGCGCTTCCTCCGCGGAATTGACCGTCTGCATCTGCACGAACGTGTTTGGGCCGTTGACGTAGGGTGCAGTGGCGTCGATTGCCGGTCCCGGCTTGTCGCCGCGATCGATCAGCCGCTTGAGATTCAGGTCCATGTAGCCGTTCAAGTTGCCGCCGGTCCTCATCGTCGTGACCCCGCCGGCCAGGTACAAGCGGGTGAAGCTCTCGCCGAGTTGCCCGTAAACGCCGGGGCCTGTCGGATAGAACAAGTGCTCGTGAACCATGACGATCCCCGGCATGATGGTCTTGCCCGAGAGGTCGAGCGTTGTCGCGCCTGCCGGAATCGTGACGCGCCCGGCCTCGCCAAGGTCGGCGATGTTGCCATCCTCGATGATGAGCGTCTGATTCGGACGTGCCGCCGCGCCGGTGCCATCGATGATGCGCGCGTTGGTGAGCGCGACGATTGCAGCATCCACCGTTACGAACGCTTTGACGTTGTCGCCGACGACGAGTCGCTGCGCTGTTAGTAGCGTGGTGCCGCCGATGAGCGCGAGCACGACGATCGCCGCGGACCATGTACGCGTCATTTCTGTTTCCTGCCGGCTTCGTAGATGGAAATCCACCTGTCAGCTGGGATGGAAGCGATCAGCTTTCCGATGTCGGCGAGCGGCAGATCGTCTGCCCTCCGGAATTGGACGCACGATTTGCCCATATCGAGCTTTCGGCCGGCTCTTTTGAACGCGTCTTCGAGTTGCTTGCGATGCGTGACGTCGCCGTACGCGCCCATGAGATACAGCGTGTTGAAGTTCTTCTGCCCTGCCAGGGCCGCATAGCACAGCGGTTGCCCGTTGTAGGTATCCGGGAACCGCTTGAGCGGCACCTGATACGCAATCATCCCGTAGTTCATCGCCTCCTCGTAGCCCTTCGGCAGGTGCTTGCGGATCACGTTGTGGACTTTTGAGAGGGTCTTCCGCCGATCATCAGGCAGCTCGTCGAGGTACTTCCTGACCGTCGTCGCTTTGCTTTGTGCCATCGCCAGCCTCCCGTTAAGCGCGGCGGGCCGCTTTAGTTGACGCCGGGCGCTCTCAGCGGTCAGGCGTCAGTTATCAGGATTCCCGGGGAAAGCCGATAGCTGAAAGCCGAGAGCCAAAGGCAATCCACGCGAATTCAAAGTGGATTGCGGATTAATCGAGCGCGAGTAAGCCCGTATAAATCGCCATTCCCACGACGGCGTCCACGCCGATGTGGTCCAGCGCATCGATCTCCTCACGCGTGGTGATCCCGCCTGCGGCGGTGACCCGTCGCGCCGTGGTGCGCCGCACCGCCTCGATCGCGTCCATGTCGGTGCCTTGCAGCAATCCCTCTTTATCGACATGCGTGTAGAGAAACTCGCCCACGTACGGATCGAGCATCTCGACCGCCTGTGTCGCCTCGATGGGCAGCGCGGTTTTCCAGCCGTGAATGACGACCTTGCCGCCGCGGGAATCAACCGCCGCGATCAGGCCATCGGGACCAATGGTTTCAGCCAACGCGCGCGCGAAATCGAGCTTGACGAGCGGTGGACCGTCCGGCGTGCGGCCCCCGCGCGCGTCGAAGAACGCCGACCCGACGATCACGGCCCTGGCCCCCGCTTCGATGAGATCCTGCGCGCGCCCGACGGAGCGGATGCCGCCCCCGACGCGACACGGAAGCTGTGCGGCGACACGACGAACCAGATCGTCGTTGTGTCCGATGCTCATCGCGGCGTCGAGATCGATCAGCTGGACCTTCGGGAACCTAGCGAACTTCGCGATCCAGCCGTCGAGATCGTCGGAGGCAATGGCGAGCTTCTCACCCTGCACGAGTTGAACGACCTGGCCGCGCTTGAGATCAATAGAGGGAATCAGCATGCATCAACGTCGAACCGGAATGTGGCGATGAGCGAGATACGCCTTCAGCGCGCTCACGCTTTTTTCGTTGAAATGAAAAATCGATGCCGCCAGCGCCGCGTCGGCGCAGCCGCGGGTAAAGACATCCGCGAAGTGCTCGAACTCGCCGGCGCCGCCCGACGCGATGACTGGAATGGGGACGGCTCGAGAAACGGCAGCAGTCAACCCGCAATCGAATCCCGATTTTGTCCCATCTCGATCGATTGAAGTAAGCAGGATCTCGCCGGCGCCGCGATCGGTCGCCTCGCGCGCCCATTCCACGGCGTCGCGCGGCGTGGCCGCCTGCCCGCTGCGGGCGTACACGATGTAGCGGCCGTCCTGCCGTTTGGCGTCGATCGCCACGATCACGGCCTGGCTACCGTATCTCCGCGCGAGCGTCGAAATCAACGCCGGCTGCTCAATGGCGGCGGTGTTCAGGCTGACTTTGTCGGCCCCGGCGTCAACGGCCGCCGCCGCATCGTCTTCGTCGCGGATGCCGCCACCGACGCAGAGCGGGAGAAAAATCTCGCGAGCAACGGCGCTGATGGTGGCGGCCCTCGCACGGCGCGCCTCGATTGTGGCGGTGACGTCGAGAATGACGAGTTCGTCGATCCCTTCGTCGTCGTAGCGGGCGGCCAGCGCCGCCGGATCACCGGCATCACGCAGACCTTCGAAATTGATGCCCTTCACCACCTTGCCGTCGCGCACGTCAAGGCACGCGATGATCCGTTTAGAGAGCATCGAGCCAGTTTCTCAGGATGCGGAGGCCCACGCCACCGGACTTTTCGGGATGGAACTGCACCGCTGCGATGTTGCCCTGTTCGACCGCGGCAGAAAACGTCGTGCCGTAGGTCGTCGCGGCAACAGTTGCGGGGATGACGGGCGCCGCATACGAATGCGTGAAGTACACGTGCGCCTGGTCTGCGACGTTCGTCATCAATCGCGACCCGGGACGGACAGCGAGGGTGTTCCAGCCCACGTGTGGGACCTTTGGCGCATCGATCCGCACGCATTGGCCGGCAAAGAGTCGCAGGCCGGCCACCCCCGGCGCTTCCGTGCTGCCCTCGAACAGCCATTGCAGGCCGAGACAGATTCCCAACAGCGGGACGCCGGCGTCGACGCGTTGCCGGATGACGCGCCGCCATTCATGATCGATTGCAGTGGTCGCATCGAAATGTCCGACGCCGGGGACAACAATTCCGCGCGCGTGTACCAGTCCGTTCGGGTTGGACGGCGTCTCGACCTCCGCCCCAAGCGCCGCAAACGCCTTGCGAACCGAGGTGAGATTGCCGGCCCCGTAATCGACGAGCGCGATCACAGCAACCCCTTCGTGCTCGGCAGCATCTTCGCGAGCCGTCGATCTCTCGCACAGGCGACGCGCAGGGCGCGTGCAAACGCCTTGAAGCACGCTTCGATCTTGTGATGGTTGGAGCGGCCGTAGAGCACCTTCAGGTGAACGTTGGCGCGCCCGCCGATGGCGAACCCTGCGAAGAAGTCGTGCACCAGCTCGCTTTGGAGGTCGCCGACGAGGCGCACCGCGACTTTGGTGTCGATCACCGCATGCGGGCGGCCGCTCAGGTCGATCGCAGCGACGGCGAGCGTTTCGTCCATCGGCATGACGAAATAGCCGGCGCGATTGATCCCGCGCTTCGTGCGCAACGCTTTGCTCACCGCTTCGCCGAGCGCGATGCCCACGTCCTCGACAGTGTGATGTTGGTCGACGTCGAGATCGCCGCGCGCGCGGATCGTGAGATCGAAGGCGCCGTGCCGCGCGACCAAATCCAGCATGTGATCGAGAAAACGAATGCCGGTGTGATTCTCGAAGCGGCCGGTTCCGTCGAGATTCAACGCCACCCGAATCTGCGTTTCGGTGGTGCGGCGATCGATCAGCGCGCGGCGCACAGTTCCTCCAACACCTGGGCCGCCATGCGCGTGTGTGCGACCACCCCCGTCGTGATCCGGAAACAGTTGGGAGTGGCCGGATCCTTCGAGCGATCGCGCACCAGAACGCCGCGCGCGATGAGACCGTTGACGAGCGCGTCTTTCCGGGTGCCTCCGTCAACGAGCACGAAATTCGCCGCGCTCTTCCAGTAGCGCAGCCCGGACCGCTCGAGCGCCTGATAAAGGATCTCCTTCGAGTCGGCAACCTGCGCGAGATACCACGGCGTGAACTCGCGATCGGTGAGCGCGGCACGCAGTGCGGCGACCGCGACGACGTTCAGGTTGAAGAGCGGCATGACAAAGCGAATCGGTTCGAGCAGCGCAGGCTGCGCGATCATCACGCCGATGCGCATGCCCGCCAGCCCGTGCGCTTTCGAAAACGTGCGGCCGATGATGACGTTTGGATGGGTCAGACCTTCGGCGAGAAAGTTCTCGCCCATGAAGTCGTGGTAGGCCTCGTCCACGAACACCAGCGCATGGCCAGCCTCACGAATCACCGCGCGGATAGCGTCTTTCGGCACCGGCTGACCCGTGGGGTTGTTCGGGTTGTTGATGTAGATCAGCCGCGTGTTCGGCGTGATCGCCTTGAGCACACCCCCGGTGGGAAACGCGTAATCTGCCGCGGGTCGCACTTCAACGACGCGCGCGCCCAGCGCCTTGGCGGTAGTCACATACGTTTCGAACGCAGGCGTCGCAACCACGACCTCGCATTGACCGCCTGGTGCAACAAACGGCGCCCCCGCTTGCACCAGCGCTTCGGGCGCACGCGCGCCGAGATACCCGATGGCGGTGAGCAGCACGCCTTCGTCCAGGCCGTTGGTGAGCACGAGCCACTCAGGATCGACGCTCAGAAAAGCGGCTGTCTCGATCACGGCCGTGCCATAGTCGGGATATGTCGCGAGCCCGCTGGCGGCGAACGCACGCACGGCTTCGACGACTTTGGGCGAGCAGCCGCCGGTGTTTTCGTTGAGGTGCAGCCGGACGCCGTCGCCGAGGTGCGGAATGCCCTGGATTCTGATCATGCGCGATGCGCCATTCGCATGTCGATAGACATCGCGTGTGCCTTGAGCCCCTCGGCACGCGCCAGCGTCGTGATGATCGGCGCAATGCGCGCCAGACCACGCCGCGTGAGGCGCTGCACCGACATCAGGCGCACAAAATCAGCGGCACTCAGCCCGCCCCGAAAGCGCGCCGCTCCGGCTGTGGGCAGGACGTGATTCGATCCAATCGCGTAGTCGCCGGCCACCTGCGCCGTCCACCGCCCGACGAACAGCGCGCCGGCGGTCCTGATGCCTGCTGCCATGACCTCGTTCTCCACCACGACGTGCTCGGATGCGGCCTCGTTGGCGAGCGCTATCGCTTCTGCCTGACTGCGGCAGACGATAATCCCGCCGTGACGCGCGAGCGAAGCGCGTGCCGGCCCGTCGGCGCCGACCAGCCGCTCGACCGCGAGCCGCACCTGTTCGGCCAAGCGGCGATTTGTGGTGATCATCACCGCGCGGGCGTCCGGGTCGTGTTCCGCTTGCGCGATCAAGTCCGCGGCCAGCCAGCGCGCAGGGCCGCTGTTCGTCACGATCAGAATCTCGGTCGGCCCGGCGTAGAAATCGATGGCGCACTCGCCGCTCACCAGCGCCTTGGCGGCCGCCACCCACTTGTTGCCAGGGCCGACGATCTTGTCCACGCGTGGAATGGTGCGGGTACCGTAGGCGAGCGCCGCGACCCCATGCGCGCCGCCGACCTGAAAGACGCGATCGATGCGCGCCTCGATGGCGGCGGCGATCACCGCGGGATGCGGCCGCGGGCAAATCGCGATGACTTCGCCCACGCCCGCGACACGCGCGGGAATCGCGGTCATGAGCAGTGACGAAGGAAGAGGATAGAGGCCGCCGGGAACGTAACAACCAACACGCTGCAGCGGTACGACGCGTTGCTGAACCACAACGCCGGCGGCCACCGTGACCCGAAAACCGCGCGGCACCTGAGCACGCGCAACGCGACGGATGTTCAGCGCGGCACGACGGATCGCGGCGCGAACGCTGCGTGGAAGTTCGGCGGCGCGCCGTTCCCACTCGTCGCGCGGAATCTCGAGCGGTCCCACAAGCCCATCGAGCTCGTGGGCGTAGCGGCGAAGCGCGCGGTCGCCCTCGCGTTTCACGGCGGCGACAACGCCCGCCGCACGCTGGTCGGTTGCCGCATCACGCACACGGTACGGCGAGAGGAGCGCGGAGACCGCTTTGCGACGCGAGGATTGGACAATGGTGATCATTTGTATTCGCCCGGGCTGAACTCCGGCCCCATTACCGCGTAGAGCTGACCGCTTTCAGATCACTATTTTGTTCAGCGGGTACTCAACGATTCCCTGGCCGCCTGCAGCCTTCAGTTTTGGGATCAAATCGCGAACGGTTCGCTCCTCGATAATCGTATTGACCGCCACCCAGTCGGGATCACTCAGCGATGATACGGTCGGGCGCTGTAACGCCGGCAGTTGACTGATGATCTTGTCAAGGTCGGTACGTCGCACGTTGAGCATCAGTCCGACGCGTCCCTGCGCTTCGATAGCCGCGCGCAACAAGAGCGCGATGTTCTCGATCTTGGTCCGTTTCCAGTCGTTGCCCATCGCCCGCTGATTGGCCACCAACTGCGTGTTCGATTCCATGATCGTTTCGATGATGCGCAGGCGGTTGGCCCGTAACGTCGATCCCGTCTCGGTCGCTTCGACGATGGCATCGGCGAGCACCGGCGGCTTTACCTCGGTCGCCCCCCAGGAAAACTCGACGGCAACACTGATCCGCTTGCGATCGAAATAGTGTTTCGTGACGCGCACCAGCTCTGTGGCGATGCGCTTCCCTTCGAGATCGCCGGGGGTGCGGTAGTGCGACTCTTCAGGAGCCGCGAGCACCCAGCGCACCTTGCCGAAGCTTTGTTTCGCGTAGACGAGATCGGCGACTGTGACC
The DNA here is from genome assembly GCA_046726375.1 of Acidobacteriota bacterium. Taxonomy (GTDB): domain Bacteria; phylum Acidobacteriota; class Vicinamibacteria; order Vicinamibacterales; family UBA2999; genus DASPWV01. Next base: position 14,113 of record JBKPAJ010000078.1, on the reverse strand, counting down.
AGTTCCGGTTCCTCGGGATGGCCGATCTGGTGCTCGGCGATCCAGTCCTGGCCCGTCAGTCCGGCGTCGAGCACGCCGTCCGCTACATAGCGCGCCATTTCCTGGGCGCGGATCAACATGCACTCGATCTCGGGATCGTCAATCGACGGAAAGTACGATCGGGTGCTGACCAGCACGTTGAAACCCGCGCGCTGAAAGAGTTGGACCGTCGCCGCTTCGAGCGATCCCTTTGGAATTCCCAATCTGAGTTTCATGCCTTAGCCCGCCCCACCAGCCCTACCTGACTTCCGTGTAGAAACACGATCGTTGCCCTGTATGACAAACGTTGCCATCGCCTTCGCGATCGACCTTAACCAGCACCGTGTCGTCGTCACAATCAACGAGAATTTGACGGACTTTGAGACGGTTGCCGGAGGTTTCGCCCTTGGTCCAGAGCGTGTTGCGTGTGCGGCTGAAGAACGTCACATAACCGCTCTCGCGCGTGATCTCCCAGGCGCGGTCGTTCATGAAGCCGACCATGAGCACTTCGTTGCTGGTCGCATCCTGGACGACTGCGGGGATCAGCCCGTTGAGTTTTGAAAAGTCCATATCTGTGCAACGCGGGCCTCAAGGCCCGCGCGACGTGTTGATATCTTCACGTAGCGCTGACCTTTAGCGCCTCAATTCACTTGTGTTCGCAATCGTGGCATCGAGCCGATTCCAACGCTCGGACCGAAACCGGCATTGTTCGAGCGTTTCGCGCCGTTGGCGCTCCGAATTCAAGCTTTGCGGTTAGCTCCGCATCCCAAAATAAAAAGGCCCGCGCGAGGCGGGCCTTCGTGTGTGTTCCCAAACTTGCCTGACTATCCGTTACACACGTACCTCACCTCGCCCGTTCGGTGAACGGTGATGATGATGGCGGTGGGTGCGCACGAACGTCATCTGAGACCCAGCTTACTGCGTCGCTGGTTTAGCCGCAACCATCTTCCGCGGCAGCTTATCGGGCCAGTTTGCCGCGTACCATGCGAACACTGCCACAACGGTGGCCTGCTGCACCAGATCGTCACGCTGCACGCGATCGACGAAATCCATAGTGGAGTGGTGCGTGCGCGAGTTGTATTCCAGTCGTTCCTGAATGAACTGGAACCCGGGCAGGCCGGCGTTTTCGAACGACGCATGATCGGTTGAGCCGACAACACGCGGGCCCACGAGGTCCGCGCCAAGATCGCGCACCGACTCCATCCACTGCCGGAACAACTGCATCGCGCCCAGATTGCCCTGGCCCCAGATGCCGCGAATGCGGCCGGTGCCGTTGTCCAGGTTGAAGTAGGCGGCGAGCTTGGCGTGTTCCGGTTTCAGCGGCGTGTTGCCCGTACCGCCGAAATGTTCCGCCACATACGCGCGCGATCCGAGCAGCCCCTGCTCTTCCGCCGACCAGAGCGCAACGCGAATGGTCCGCCGCGGCTTGAGGCCGAGGCTCTTGATCACGCGCACCGCTTCCATCATGGCGCTCGATCCGGTTGCGTTATCGGTTGCGCCGGTGGAATACGGATGCGAATCGAAGTGCGCGCCGAGAATGACGACTTCGTCCGCGCGATCGCTGCCGCGGATGTCGGCGATGGTGTTGATGCCGTTGAGCGCGTCCGCGGCTTCGGGATAGAACGTGCTCTGGATGTTGAGTTCGACCTTGACCGGAATGCCCTTGTCGAGGATGCGAACCATCCGGTTGTAGTGCTCGACCGCGATCGTGGCGGACGGCACGCCCGGCGGGACTTTGGGATCACGGCTGCCGCCGCTTCCCGGGAAAATCGTGCCGCCGTCCACACGTTGCGTTTGCCACGACAGATCGCTGCCGCCGGCCGACATGTCGCTGTCCGATCCACGGTCGAGCAGCGCCACGACGCCCTCAGTCACATAGAACTGCGCCAACTTCTCGGTGAAATTGCCACTAGGCGGCCTACCGGTTTCACCCGCCCCACCCGGCCGGTCGGCCTCAGGAATCGGCATCGTTGTGGCCTCTTCGAGGTCCTTTTCATTCATCCGCAGCACGACGCGATTCTCGAGCATGCGGACCGCGCGCGCGGGCTGTGGCAGCACGATTTTGCCGCGCAGCTTGCCCGCGTACTTGGCGAAGTCCGCCTCGGATCGGATCTCGACGCGGGTGACCTCCGCCGTAACCGCACCTTTCGTCGACGGCGAGTACGAGCGCGGGTAGCCGATGATCGGCTGTAATTGCGGTTCGACCAGGTGTGCGGAAAAACGATCGACTTTCCATCCCTGTCCGAACGCAAAGCGCTCCTGGTGCACGTTGGCCAACCCCCACTCGGTGAAGCGCTTCATCGCCCATTCGCTCGCCTGCTGAAACTGCGGCGTGCCCGACATACGCGGCCCGTACACGTCGCTCATCCAACTCACGTGGTCCATCACCTGCGAGTTGTTGAGCGCTTCCTGCTTGATGCGCGCAATTGTTCCGAGATCGATCGGCTCCCCGCTGGCGCGTTGCGGTGTCGCAGCAGGTGCTTGCGCCTGCGCGGCGGCAACGGCCGCGCAGGCGATGAGAACCGCGAGCTTGAGTGTCTGTTTCATGATTACTGTTGCGAGCTAGTGGTTGTGGCGGCGCCCCGCTTGTGCTTGTCGAACCAGTAACGCGTATACAACTGCGTGCGCATGAAGTTCGAGGGCCGGGACGTGGTTCCGTGCCACTCGTCGTTGAAGCGTACCATCGCGGCCGGCACTTTGCGCAGTTTCAGCGCGCTGTAGAACTGTTCGGTTTGCGGCATGGGCGTGCGCAGATCGTTGACACCGGTCATGAGCATGGTTGGCGTCTTGACGTTGCCGACGTAGGTGAGCGGTGAGCGGCGGATATGCTCGCTCGGGTCTTCCCATGGCAGCTTCTCGAAGTTGTAGTACCAGCTCGCGCCGTCGGTGGTGCCCACGAAACTGAGCCAGTCGATCACGGGGCAGTTCGCCGACGCCGCCGCGAATCGATCGGTGTGGCCGACGGTCCACGCCGTCAGCACGCCGCCGCCGCTGCAGCCGGTCACGAACAGATTTCTCTCATCGACAAAGCCCTTCTTCAGCACTTCGTCGACGCCGGCCATGAGATCGTCGAAGTCCTTGCTCGGATAGGCGCGCATGATCATGTTGCCGAACGCGCTGCCGTAGCCGGTGCTGCCGCGCGGATTCGTGTAGAGAATCACGTAGCCGTTGGCGGCGTGTTCCTGCCAGCCAAAGTTGAAGCCGACACCGTACATGCTGTGCGGCCCGCCGTGAATGTGCAGCTGCAGCGGGTACTTCTTGGTCGGATCGAAATCAGGCGGCGTGATGTACCAGCCCTGAATCTTCTCGCCGTCGACGGACGTGTACCAGATTTCTTTGACTTCGCCGAGCTTTCTGCCGGCGAGGATGTCTTCATTGACCGCCGTCAACTGCTTCATCTGCTGCGGCGCGTTGATCTCGAACGTCACCACATCCGGCGGCTTCTGGAATGAGGTGAGGACGCCAACGGCCTTGCCCTTCGCCATGCTCGACGTGGTGAGCATGTGCGTGCCGCGTGTGAGCGTCTGCACTTCGTCGGAACGTGTGCCGGCGAGCGGCAGGAAATACAAGTTCTGCGATCCTTGATCCTGTGCGGTGAAATACACGCCTGTTCCGTCGTCCTTCCACCTGACGTTCTGCGGCGATCGATCCCACTTGCCCGATACCAGGCGGGGATTGCTGCCGTCGATGTTCATGACATAGAGCTTGCTGTCCTGCCAGGTGTCTTTCGACCAGTCGTTGCCCGTGTAGGCCACGCGCTTGCCGTCGGGCGAGACCTGCGGGCTGTTGTCCGGACCTTTGCGTCGCGTGAGCTGTGTGATTGAACCAGTCTCGACATTGACGGAATAAATGTCCGACTCACGCCACTGATACTCAGCATCGTCGGTTCGATTCGAGACGAACAGGATCTGTTTGCTGTCCCGCGTCCACTCCACGCCGTTGTGATTCCAGTTGCCGTCGGTCAGCTGCCGCGGCGTGCCACCCGTCGCCGGCACGACAAACACGTGCCGATACGCATCGTCATCGTACCCGACGCCATCCTGCCGATAGTCGAGGCGTTCGACGATGCGCGGCGTTTCGACCCAGCGTGCGCCTTCGGGCGCGCGCGGCATGCGGATGTTCCAGGTGTTCTTTGCCTCAACGTTCATCGTGAAGCCAATGCGCGTGCCATCCGGAGACCACGCGATGCCGCTCGGCGCCTTCTCGACGCGAGTAATCTGCGACACCGCGCCTTCGGCGTCCATGTAACGCACGAAGATCTGCGTCGCGCGCGGCTCCACCTGCGCCGTGTAGGCGATGCGATCGCCGGTGGGCGACCAACGGGCGTTGCTGCCGCGCACGAGGAAACGGTTTTTCGATCCGTCGGCATTCATGATCCACAACGCCGACTCGCGCCGGTCGGCCTGTTTGTCCACGAACTGGCGCGTGTAAATGATCTGCGATCCGTCGGGTGAGATCTGCGGGTCGGAAACGGTCTCGTATTCGAGATACAGATCCAGGGTGAGGCGATCGGTGGGAGTGGACTGCGCGGCGACAAGCGCCGGCAGACTGGCGAGCACGAAGGCCCAAAACATCCGCTTCATGGAACCTCCTCGAGGAACGAACAACGAAGAACGAAGAACCAAGAACAAAAGTACGAAGAACAAGAACGAAGAACAGGAACCAGAAACGACGGTCGGGACGAGCGGATTTTAGCGGATCGCGGACCTGGGGCGGAGCCAAAGGCCCGCGGCTGCATTTTCCGCTCTGCACATGTAGCGGCGGACCCTGAGGTCCGCCCTCAGGGTCAGAGCAGCATACGCGGGCGGCAGCCCATCCGTTAACCTACGCCACGAACGCGGCCGACGCCCCCACCCAGCGCAAGCCTTTGTTGTGATCGACGCCCATCATCTTGCCCCGGCCCATGCGCACGAGCGCGAGCACCGGCCGCAGACGATCGGTCCACACATACATGATGCGGATTTCCGCTTGCGTCGGTCCGGCAGGCGTGTCGATCACCGGCTCGAACGAGATGCGCTCTTGAAGAATGTACTGATCGCGCCGCCCGGCCGGGATGGCGCACAGTTGTTCGTCGGTGGGCGCAAACAGGATCCCGCCGCCCGCAAACGAGAAGAGCGGTTTCAGCAGCAGCCGTTCACGTGGCAGCGGCAAATCGCTGACCTCGTGCAGAAACCAGGTCCTGGGGACCGCCGCATCGCGCAGCCACGGAATGGAGAACTTGCTGACGCGGAAATACCAGGCTGGGTGCCCTCCCCACTCGACATCGAGATCGTCGCGGTAATCGAACGGCAATGCGATCTGTTTGCGCTCGAGCTCGTCGGGAATCACGCGGTTGTACACACGCCGGATGCGGACAAGCTTTCCGTCGCGGCGATAGAAGAGCGAGCCGTCTCGTTTGATGACCTCCGACGTGTCAATCGCCCGCACGCCCCAAAGTCGTTCGGTCATCTGAAAATCCGGACGCGTCTTCTGGCGCGCCGGATCGATCTCCATCAACACGACTTCGGCTGGATCGTGGCCGCCGAGAATCGCCGTACCGACAACCTGCAGGTACGCGTCGCGCGACAGATGATCAAGGTGCGGCTCGAGCGTCGGCGGCAGGTCGAACGCCGCCTGATACGCGTCCGCCAGCGCGGGCTGAAAACCGTACAAACTCGGAAACGCCTGCAACTCGACGAGTCGCGGCTCGAGGTCGCCGCGGTCGTTGCGGGTCAGACCAAAATCAACTTGCACGAAGCCCGGTGTGGCGCCTTGATTGGGTCCACGGAACCGATCGGGCACAGCGCTCTCCGCGGCCGCGGCCGCGTCACCCGACAACGCCTGGCGCGTGAGTTCCTCGCCGGTCGCTGCGAGCTCGGCGAGAAGGGCGCGTGGAAAGAAGCACGGCGTCTCCGAAACAGGGAACTCAATCGGGACCGCGGCGCGTGCTTCGATGGCGCGCTGAAAGGCTGCGTACTTTCCAGGAGTCCAGGCCTGATTGAACGCGCGGCGCAGCGACGGAACCATGCCCGCCTTCAAGCCCGCGTTTTTTTCAGCTCGCCCCGGCGCAGGCGACGGTAGAGATCGAGGGCGGCGTTGATGATCTCGATTGCCTCGGCGGGCCCGAGCAGATCTTCGACCACCACCTGCTTGTTCTCGAGCGCTTTGTAGTCCTCAAAAAATCGCCGTACTTCGCGTAATACGTGCGCAGGGAGCTGGTCCTTGTTCACGTAATCGGCAAACGCCGGATCGCGGACGCTCACGGCGACGATCTTGTCGTCGACGCCTTTTTCGTCGCGCATGCGCATCACGCCGACCGCCCGTGCGTCGACGATGGTCAGCGGATACAGCGGTTCCTGCCCGAGCACGAGCGCATCGAGCGGATCGCCGTCGTCGCAATACGTGCGCGGGATGAAGCCGTAATCGGCAGGATAGTAGACGGCGCTGTAGAGCACGCGATCGAGCCGCAGCAGACCCGTTTCCTTGTCGAGCTCGTATTTGTTCTTGCTGCCTTTCGGGATCTCGACCACAACCGGAAATGCGACGGCGATGACGGCTTCATCAACGTAGGTGTCGTGCCAGGGATGCGTGGGCATTTCACGCCGTGATGAGAAACCGTCCGTTCTTCATGATCGGCTGGTCGTCGACCCAGATGTCGAACTGTGTGCCGACGACATCGATGTGCGTGGAGGAATACCAGTCCGCGCCGGTATGCGCGCCGTAGGGGTTGCCAAACGCCATATGGATGCCGGGGAACTTCTCGTCCTGCAGGATGTTGCCGATGACGTGTGTCAGCTCGATATTGGTGCCGATGGCGAATTCACCGACGCGATCAGAATTCTCGTCGGCGTGCGTGTAGCTCCAGAACGCGTCCCGGAGCGTCGAGTTGTCGGAGTGCGCGTCCACGAGACGGTTGTTCTTGACCACCACGGTCAACGGCGCATCGGCGAGACTGCCAAAACGTTCGCACAGGTAGTCGCCGACGACGCCGTCGATCACAAACGTACCGTTCACTTCTCCCGGCGTAGTGAACACTTCGCCACCCGGGAGATTGCCCCATTTGTCCGGGCTGATGAGACCGCTCGTCTTGATCCAGCGATAGGCAGGGTTGAGCGCGGCCCGAAAGTCGCTGCCCGCCGGCGTGGTCGCGCGAATTTCGCGCGCGACGCTCACGAGATCGATCACTTTTCGGCTCAGCCGATCGACACGCTGATAGTCGGCGCGCATCCCTTCGAGCATGATCTGGCGCGTGATGTTGACCATGTGCGCATGACGCATGCGGCGCCGATTGACGATGTCGGTGAGCTCCATGCGCGACTTGAGCTCGTTGGGCTGCACGTGAACGGCGAGGATGCTGACGTCGCTCCGTTCCATTTCGGCCGCGATCGGCACAGGCAGTCCCGTAAGCGGTCGCGGCGCGATGTCTTCCAGAACGAACGCCGCGTACGCCGCGCCAAGATCCTCGATTTCGTGAATGAGGCTCGCGGCGATTTCTTCGCACTCGCGGTCCGTAATCACCGTGACGCGTTCAGTTGGTTTCACTCCGAGGCAAACGCAGATCGCATTGCGCGCGCCTGGGCTCAGTTCGCGATCGAAAGTCGTCAAGGTCAATTTTAAAGACCCGCCTGTGTTTCCTGAATCATGTACTCGACGACCTTTTTGAGATCGTTCGTCTGCTCGAAGACCTGCAACTGACGATCCGCGCCGGTGCCGCGGTCGAGAATCGTCTCGACGTATTCGATTTCCTTGCGCGAATCGAGCTCGTCGACGACATCGTCGACGAACTCGAGGTACTCGAGGACGAGCTCGCGGCACGGCATCTCGCGCTCGAGCCCGAAATCGATCAACATGCCGTCGATGCCGTAGCGCGACGCACGCCACTTGTTCTCCATGATGAGCGCGCGGCCGTATGCGCGCCAGGCCTGATTCCTCGAGTGTAGCTTGTAGAGCTTGGCCAGAGTGGCTTGAATCAATGCCGCGATGGCGATGGTTTCGTCCACTCGCATCGGCAAATCGCAGATTCGCACTTCCAGCGTCGCAAAGAAGGGATGGGGCCGGATGTCCCACCAGATGCGCTTCGCGTTGTCGATGCAGTTGGTGCGAATCAGCAGCTTGACGAAGTTGTCGAAATCGGCCCAGCTCGAAAACGTGTCAGGAATGTTGGTGCGCGGAAACTTGTCGAACACCTTGGTGCGGTACGACTTGAGGCCCGTATTCATTCCGAGCCAGAACGGCGAGTTGCTGGAGAGCGCGAGCAGATGCGGCAGGAAGTAGCGCATCTGATTCATGAGATGAATCGCTGTTTCGCGGTCCTCGATCCCGACGTGCACGTGAAGCCCGAAGATCAGATTCGAGCGCGCAACGAGTTGCATGTCCTCGACGACCTGCAGATAGCGCTCGTCGGGATAGATGTCCTGCTCGCGCCAGTCGGCAAACGGATGGGTAGCGCCGGCGGCAAGAAGCAGACCGTGGTCGCGTGCCAGACGAATCGTTTCGCGCCGCAGATTGACCACGTCTTCGCGCGCTTCTTGGATGTCGCGACAGATGCCGGTGCCGACTTCGACGACGGCCTGATGCATTTCTGCCTTGACCTTTTCGTTGAGAACGCGCTTGCCGGTGGCAATGAACTCCGTGCCGATGTGCGAGCGAAGGTCAAAGGTCTGCGGATCGATCGTCTGGTATTCCTCTTCGATCCCCAGGCTGAAGGAGGGCTGCGTCATGCTTGTCAGAGCCGCTGTTTAATCTCACAGCTCGTTGAGCTGCTGGCGCCAGCGGCGCGAGAAGCGCTCGAACGTTGCCATTTCTGGCCCATATTGTCGCATTGCCTCGATGCCAGGCGTGTCACGCGAGTGAATTTCAGGGGTTAGATGGCTCCAGCCAGCAATCGATGCCATCGCAGTTCGAGCGCGGGCTGAGGCGTGGTCGCCTTCTGAATCGCGAGCTCCGCGACGGCGTTCACAATCCACTCGAAATTGGCGGCGCCTACAGAGTGCAGGTCGGCGTCCGGCGCAGGGTTCATGAAATCGATCGCGTAAGGGATACCGTCCTCGACCGCGAACTCCACCGTGTTCAGGTCGTAGCCCAACGCGCGGCACAATGTGCGGGCATCGAGCTCGACACGATCGAGCAAGGCGCGCTCGTACGCCGGAGGATGTTTCACATAGCGCTCGTGAAACGGCTGGCGCGGATCGTAGGGCATGATGTGCACTTTTTCCTGCCCGACCACGTAGCAGCGGAAGTACTCCGTGAAATTCACTGCCGCCTGCAGCGTCATGCAGAGCGTGCGCGTTTGATCGTAGGCCTTGAAGAAGTCGTCGCGCGAGGTCACCTTGTGCACGTCGCGCCAGCCGCCGCCGTCGAACGGCTTGAGGAAGGCGGGAAACCGGACGTACTCGAATACGCCTTCCCAACTGAGCGGGTACTCGAGATTGCGCATCGAGCGATCCGTCGTGCCCGGCGGATGCTCCTTGTGCGGCAGAATCACGGTGCGCGGGATCGCGACTCCGAGCTTTGTCGCCAGTGAGTAGTTGAAAAACTTGTCGTCGGCGCTCCACCAGAACGGGTTGTTGATGATATACGTGCCGTCGAGAGCAGCATTCTTCAGATAAGCGCGATAAAACGGGACATCGTGTGAAATGCGATCGACGATCACGGCGTAGCGCGATGGTTCGGCCATTTTGACCGCGCCCACCTTGACAAACTCCGCCTGCACTCCAGAGACGCCGAGCCCGTTGATACGCTCGACGAGCGCACTCGGAAACGTGTTTTCCATGCCGAACAACACGCCAATCTTCTTCACGTCGTCCACAGCTTATCAGGGCAGATAGGCAGCAGCCATAGGACGCCAATCGGGCCAGTCGTGCTTCGACCCGAAGCCCCAGACGTGCAGGCTGTGAGGAATGCCTTTGCTGTGGAGCAGGCCGGAAAACGATTCGTTGGCGCGGCGACAGATGTCGTGCTCGCCCGTGACGAGCACCCACTTATTGCGGCGGAATTGATCGAGATAGTGCGAGTCGGTCAAGTTCGGAAGGAAGTGTGGCGGGTTCAGAAAGTAGCAGTCGTGATCGTAATAGCCGTCGAGGAACTGCGTGATGTCGAACGCCCCGCCCATCGTCACGCATGTCGTGAAGACGTGCGGCTTGCGCAGCGCAAGCACCATCGCGTGATACGCCCCGAAGCTGCAGCCGGTGACGCCAACGGTGCCGTGACGATTGACGTGGTGCACAAACGGCACGATGTCGCTGATCAGATAATTTTCGTATTGCAGGTGCCGGGCTACGCGCTGGTGTGGATGCACCTGGCGGTTGTACCAACTCTCACCGTCGACCGAAGACACGCAGAACAACTGCAGCCGTCCGTGCTCGAGCTTGTGCGCGACCGCGCCGACCATGCCGCGATCCTCGTACTCGAAAAACGCGCCCATCGAAGACGGAAACACGATCATCGGCGGGCCCGCGTGGCCGAAGACCAGCAACTCCATGTCGCGACTCAACGCGTGCGAATACCATCGCTCGTAATGACGATGCATGTGAGAGAAATATATATTGCGTGCTTCAATCGTCCCCCCTGCCCGGCGGCCGCGGGCTCACCGTTTTCCTGCCACCTGGTTACGAGGAGAACGCCGAACAACGGTACCCAGTTCTTTACCTGCAGGACGGGCAAAACCTGTTCGATCCGGCCAGGGCGTTTGGCGGGCAGCCGTGGCGCGTCGATGAAACCGCGACGGCGCTGATCGACGCCGGCCGCATTCAGCCACTGATCATCGTCGGGATCGACCATATGGGCGACGAACGCGCCAACGAATATACGCCAACACACGATCGGCAGCGCGGCGGAGGCGGCGCGGATCGCTATGGCACGTTCGTGGTCACCGAAGTCAAACCGCTGATTGATGCGGCGTATCGCACCCGCAGCGGCGCGCCGGATACGGGCATCGGTGGCTCGTCGCTTGGCGGCCTCGTGTCGCTCTATTTGGCGTTGAAGCTTCCGCACGTTTTTGGCAAAGCCGTGGTGATGTCGCCCTCTGTCTGGTGGGATCGGCGCGCGATTTTTCGTGATGTCAGGCGAGCCACGGCCCGGCCGAAACTCTGGGTCGACATCGGCACGGCCGAGAGTCGCGGCGCCGGCAGCGCGCGTCGCGTGCTCGACGACGCCCGCCTGCTCAACGCCGGTTTAGTGAAGGCCGGGTGGGTCGAAGGCGCGGACCTTCATTACGAAGAGATCGAGGGCGGCACCCACACCGAGCGCGCGTGGGGCGATCGCTTCGGGCGTGTGTTGGAGTGGCTCTTTCCAATTCAGGTGCCCTAGCCTTAGCCTAAGCCTAAGCCTAAGCCTGGCCTTGTCACGACCTGTTCATTTGAGCGTCCGGCACGGCGTTCTGCTTGACATCATGATGCCTCAGATATTAGCATCAAGATGTGCGGACGACGCTCACGCTCGATGACGACGTGGCGGCAAAGCTCGAGGCGGAGGCGCGACGCACCGGACTCAGCTTCAAAGAAACCGTCAACACCATGCTGCGCATCGGACTCGCGGCCAAGCGCGGCAAGCTTCCGCGCGCGCCGTTCAAGGTCAAGCCGCTCGCGCTCGAGCCGCTCGACGCCAATTTCGATTTCGACAACATCGAGGCGCTTCTCGACCAAGTCGAAGGACCAACCCGTCGATGAAGCTTGTGGACACGAACCTGCTCGTGTACGCGCACGTGCCGGCGCTCGCGCAGCACGCACCCGCCAGGCGCTGGTTGGAGCAGTCGTTGAGCGAGGACGAAGCCATCGGTCTCGCGTGGGCATCGGTGCTCGGCTTTTTGCGCGTCGTTACGAATCCAAGGATTTTCCGCGTGCCGCTGCTGCTCGATCGGGCCGTGGCGGTCGTTGACGACTGGCTCGAACAGCAAGCCGTGGAGATCATCCTGCCAACGCCGCGACATTGGTCCACGTTGCGGCAGATGTTGACGGCTGGTCAGGCCGGCGGACCAATGGCGACCGACGCGCACCTGGCCGCGCTCTCGCTCGAGCACGGCGCCACGGTGTACACGACCGACCGCGACTTCTCGCGGTTCCCCGGTGTTCGGGTCGTCAATCCGATCGAATAAACATCCGCGACGACGAGATCTGCGGAGGGGCGCCGGCCAATCTAGCCCCTCAATTCACTTGTGTTCGCAATCGTGGCATCGAGCCGATTGCCACGCTCGCGCCGAAACCGGCATTGTTCGAGCGTTTCGCGCCGTTGGCGCTCCGATTCAGGTGAGCTTTGGGGTTAGTTCGTATCCCTGAACCAAAGCTCAGCATTATCTCGACTCGCGACAAGCTTGAACTTCTGCGCTGCGGCATCAGCGCGAAGCGCCCGATAATCCGCCTCGCCGCGCAGCAGCAGCAGTACAGTACGACACTTCGATAGATCAGTGCTGAGATCCAGAACTTCATGGCGCTTCATGTCGTTCGGAATGAGCGCGGCGATCCCCATCGAGGCGCAGTACTTCTGACCGGTCACGGCATCACCAGCCTCTCCAGGATAGTTCTGCCGTATCCATAAGGCGAAGTCTTTCATCGCCGGAATGTTGACCACCGGCCGCGTGACCGACCACTTCGCCACGTACCAAGACTGTCCACTTACACCAACCGCAGCGTGCATCGGGGCAGTCATTGCCACGGACAAAATCAGAATGAGGATTGACTCCGCGGCATATGTTGCCGAGGCTCTCGAGCGCTTGACAAACAGTGCCAGACAAGTCACCCAGGCCAGTAGCCAAGGAAGCGCATAGTAAAGCGTGAAGTATCCGTGCTCGGGCCGGACGGAGAGCAGGTGCAACAGATATACGGGAGACAGAAGGACCACGCCGGTCGCGTATCTGACATCAAAGGCCGCCAGCAACGCGGATCCGACCAACACCGGCAGGATATTCGCGTTGCCGATCATCGCCCGGAGCCGCTCCGCCAAAAAGCCGGCGGTCAGATGGTCCCAGGAGCGTCCAGCAAAATTGCCGGCGAACGCGTCGAAACCAGGAAAGAACATCGCCTTGATCGTGAACGCGCAACCGCTCACGATCACGGCTGATACCGCGAGGATCGCAAGTTTGCGAGTTCGTAGGTCGTAATCACGGCCTGAAGCAGACTCGAACGCATTGCACACCAGGCAGGTGAAAGCGGCGTAAAGGCCACCGTCCTCCCGAATCAGTGGGAGCCAGAGCAGCGACAGCAAAAACAGGAGTCGATGATCACTCACCCAGGCCGCCAGCGCTACCGACGACAAGGCGAACGTCGCGATTTCGTAGTGTGGGTATGCCGCGGCTTGAAGCAGGACGTTGCTGAGCGCTCCTATTAGGACAGCGGCCAGTATTGCGACGGTCCTGTCCCGATAGCGCAAGCTGGCCCTCGTGAACATGAGATACAGAGAGACAAAGAACAGCGCAAAGAAGAACCCTTGGTGGTAGGCAAATATCTCGATACCACTCCAACCCCACAGAAACGAAAGCGGGGCCCCGAACAAGAAGATGTGGGGCGACAGATGATGAGCATAGAAACTGATCTCATTTACGACGGAAGGATTGCGGAGCAGCGGGTCACCGGATCCGAAGAGATAAGCGAGCCAGCCGCTATCGAAAAGATAGCCGTCGTTCGAGAAATGCGTAAAGACCCACCGAGCTTGAACGGCAAAAATCGCACTGGCCACGAGCAGGACGAGTGCGCGCTCCGCAACCGCCCTTAGCGACGACGCCGAAGCCCAACGCAGCGGCACGCGGTTCGGGCGAAGTCTCAGTAGGACCATTCCACATCGACGTCCTGAAGTTCACCACCAGTAGATAATCGAGCAGGAGACCTTACCGAAGTATGCGCTCGACCTGCCCGAAAACTTCGACCGGCCAGGTGTCAGTGCGCCAGACAGCCTTCGGAGTCAGGGCGGGTTCATAAAGCCATCACGTACGCAGGCTCCCAATTACGTACAGTTACGCCTGCCACTAAGATTCTATTCCGCTTCGTCTCAAGATGGTCGCGAGATAATCGTGTTCTGAATCTGGAGATCTGGTGAGCTGGAGATTTGGAGACGAATTGGTGATTTGGGGATTTGGGGATTTGGGGATTTGGTGACGTGGGGATTTGGTGACGTGGGGATTTGGGGA
>JBKPAJ010000077.1:0-24530 GCA_046726375.1 Acidobacteriota bacterium | reverse complement strand
CGAGCGGCTTGCGGAGCTGGTGCTGACAGTCGAAGAGGAGTTGAAGCAGAAGGAGATGGTCCTCCCTCTCGGCGAGGTGTACTCCGCGCAGAACGCCTTCCAGACGAAGCTTACGGCCCTGATCGAGACTTATAAGGCCGAATGCGACCGCATGCAAGGTGAGAGCGTGTAGCATGCTGGCCTTTAGCGTCAGCCAGCGCCCTTTGCCACGGATTGGACGCGAGTAGTCGCCAAGTATCAACCGAATCTGCGGATCACGTTCAATCGCCAGATCGTGTTGTCCATCGAAATCGGGAACACGTGTCCAATCGGGTTTTGGTGCCGGGCTTCTGATGGAAATGTCTCAAGAGCGATTCCAAACGGTCGTGGTACAGATCATCATTCGAAGAATCCGCGTAGACGGGGGTACCGAGTCACGTCAGACGAATCGGTTGCGACCACATGAACGCGGATTTTGGGATTCGGCCTCGATCGTCACTTTTGATCGTGCCGACACCGCACCCTGGATTCCGACCTGAGTTCGGCTAATATCCGAGGCTCCGGAGCCAACCATGAAGACTGTCGTTCGTATCGCGGTGCCGGTCGTGGTCCTGTTCGCGCTCGTGCGTCTGTCTGCGCAGCCGGCAGCATCGCTGTCGATCGACACGCTGATGGCTACGCCATTCCCCACGGATCTCGTGGCCGCGCCGACGGGCGGTCGAGTGGCCTGGGTCTCGAGCACCAGCGGTGTGCACAACATCCTCGTCGCTGATCCCACATCGGCAACCGGGCCACTGGCGGGCCGCACCGATCTCAAGTGGCGCGCAGTGACCACACATAAAGGTGATGACGGCTTGTGGATCACCGATCTGAACTGGACAAGCGACGGGAAGACGATCGTCTACGTGCGCGGCGACGGAGCGAACCGCCACGGCGAGAATCCCAATCCCGCCCAGCTGCAGGACGGCACCGAACAGGCCGTCTTGGCCGTGAGCGTCGACGGCGGCACACCGCGACGGCTTGGGTTAGGCAATGGTCCGCTGCCGTCACCACGCGGACAACGCGTGGCCTGGGTGCAGCGCGGGCAGATCTGGAGCGCGGATCTTGGCTCGACTGAGGCGCCGGCGCAGCTGGTCTACGCGCGCGGCAACGCCGCCGGGCTGGCCTGGTCGCCTGACGGCAGCGTGCTCGCCTTCACGAGCAATCGCGGCACCCATAGTTACATCGGCGTGTTCACGCTCGCCACGCGTGAGCTGCGGTATCTCGATTCGTCGCTCGATCGTGATGGAAATGCGGCGTGGTCTCCCGACGGCACCAGGATCGCGTGGATTCGCCAGGGCGCGGCGCCGCGAGCGCGCATGTTCTCGCCGCGCCGCCAGGTGGACGAGCCGTGGTCCCTGCGCCTGGCAGACGTGAAGACCGGTCAGGGACAACGGGTGTGGAAAGCCGATTCGGGATACGGCAGCGCCTTCCAAGGCGTCGTGTCGGACAAGCAGTTGTACTGGGCCGCCGGCGATCGTCTGGTGTTCCCATGGGAGAAGGACGGTTGGGTCCACCTGTATTCCGTCCCAGCGGCTGGCGGCAGGGCGACACTGCTGACGCCGGGCAACTTCGAAGTCGAGTACGTCAACATCACGCCCGATCGCACCCGCATGATCTACAACTCGAACCAGGACGACATCGATCGGCGTCACGTATGGACGGTGCCGGTCGATGATTCCGCGCCGACGAGGAATACGGTGAAGACGAACGGCAGCGAGTGGCAGCCGGTGATCACCAGCGATGGCAACACGGTGGTGGTGCACGCCGATGCGCAGATGCCGCCGCACGTGATGCTCATCTGGTCCGACGGCCACGCGCACAGCCTGCTGGAGAACATGCTGCCGCAAGGATTCGACCCGTCGCTGCTGGTGCGTCCGCAGGCGGTGATGATCACGGCCACCGACGGCATGGAGATCCCGTCGCAGCTGTTCCTGCCGCGCGATCTGAAGCCTGGCGAGCGTCGCCCAGCGGTGATCTTCTTCCACGGCGGTTCGCGCCGGCAGATGCTGGTCAACTGGCACTACAACTATTACTACCGAAACGCCTACGCGATGAATCAGTGGCTGGCGAGCCAGGGATATATCGTCTTGTCGGTGAACTATCGCAGCGGTATCGGCTACGGCCTTGAGTTCCGTGAAGCGCTGAACTACGGGGCGTCGGGCGGCGCCGAGTTCAACGACGTCGTCGGCGCCGGTTTATATCTGAAGAATCGACATGACGTTGATCCAACTCGCATCGGCTTGTGGGGCGGATCGTATGGCGGCTACCTCACCGCGATGGGCCTGTCTCGCGCCTCAGATTTGTTCGCGGCTGGCGTGGATTTCCATGGCGTTCACGACTGGAACCAGGGCATCCGGACGTTCAATCCGGATTACAGCGTCCACGACGATCCGGAGTTCTCACGCCGCGCATTCGGCTCGTCGCCGCTGGCGACCGTCGACTCATGGAAATCGCCGGTGCTTCTCATCCACGGAGATGACGACCGCAACGTGTCGTTTATCGAGTCGATCAACTTGATCATCGAGTTGCGTAAACGCAAGGTGGATGTGGAGCAGCTGGTGTTCCCCGATGAAGTCCATGACTTCCTGCGGCATCAGAACTGGGTCAAGGCTTACAAGGCGACAGCAGATTTCTTCAACAGAAAGCTCCGCAACCGAAAGACGACCACAGAGACTCAGAGGCCGTGAGAAAATCGTCCACAGATCCACAGTACGGCCTTTCTCGCGACTCCTGTCGTAATCAGCAAGCCGTCGGTTGAAGTCCGACCGCCGGCTCCAGATTTGCACGCGGAAATCCGCTCGATTTGTCATCGAACCCGCGGTGCGGGTTTGTGGTCGGCAAGTGCTCAGCAGCGATGAGCGTCGCGGAATCCCCTCGGAGACGCTGTAATCCAGCACAGACGAGGGCCAATGAGCACCGAAGCCGGTGCGACCACCACAATGCAGGTGCTTCAGTAAGACGCTGGCTCGCAGTACTGTTTAATTGGACCAAATGCTTGAACGCGGTCTGGATCCTGTCTCGAAACGACGCCGTCGCGCATCTCATGAGGCGGCCTTCACCGCGACGCGTAGACCGACCCCAATGCGAAAGGCATCGCGGCCAACGCCGATCTCCTCCGCTCTTCGACTGCGCGGAAGCCGCCAGTAGCGTACGCCGCCGATAACCGCCAGCCGATTGCTCACCGCGCTGTACCAGTCGCCGCCGAGCGTCGGCGCAATGGTGCTGCGCCCTCCAGCAAAGAAGGGTTGAACTGCTTAACGGTGGCATTATCGATTGGCACTCCGTTCACCTTGGGATCCCCGAAGACGCGACTAATGCCGACAAGCACCTGGATGCGCCTCGGCGGTGAGCCGGCCGACACCCCACCCATTCCGCTGATCATCGTCTCGCGAAGGTGTGAGATTGCTCGCCCGCCCACGAGGCGCCCGGTTTGGACTACCTCGTGCGACGCCGTTCCGGCTTCGAACGCCAGAACAAATGCTCGGGCGCGTAGATGCAAGGCACCGCCTGCGCCCAGTGCGACCCCACCAAGTCCGTCACTCAGATAAGGGTCTCCCACGTAGAAATCATCCACGGGACGCAGCGCCAGAAGACCCGCGCCGACAACCGCAATCTCGACGTCGGTCGTCGCTGGTGACTGCGCGTACACTTGGGAGGCGTCAAACGGCGTCATAACCGCACAAAGCACCATGGTGCAGGCAAACCGCCGCTTCTGTTTAGAGTGTCGGCCCATGATTGTGAAATCGCCTCTCGCTGGTAGCTGCCTGATGCATCTGTTTCCCTTCTTATTGATCCTCGTAGCTTCACGTGCGCCCGCAACAACGCCAAGCAACACCAAGGGGCTCCCCTGCCACGTGGCGGAGTCTTAGCTGGCGAGCCGAAGTTGCACCCCGACAAGTATTAACCAGGCCACAACCAGCGCGAAGCAGATTCGCTGTAACCATCCGCGAATCTGAAACAAGCCAGGTGACTTCGCATACTCCCGAGGAACAAGTTGACCGCGAGGACTAGTAACCAGGCCACTTGCAATCCAACGCCACCAAGCACTCCGGATGTCAGCAACGGAACACGATCGACCCACGTCACCTCTTCCGGCAGGCGGTGGGTGGGGCGGGACCAGTCGAACAATTAACACAAGGCGCAGTACGCCAAGTTCCCTACGCCGTCACGCCAGACGGCACCGGACTTGTTTTTCGGAGCACAGTACGGATCCGGGCGCCGATCCCGGCGATCTCAGATTGTTATCGCTGGTAGGCGAGCGCCGCTCGCAGCCGCTCGTGCAGACACGCTTCCTCGAGGTAAATGCAGAACTTTCACTTGACGGCCATTGGCTTGCTTATCAGTCGAATGAGTCCGGTCGGGACGAAATCTACGTGCGGCCCTTCCCGAATGTGACGGGCGGAAAGTGGCAGGTCTACGCGAGCGGCGGCGCACGTCCATTGTGGGGACGGAACGGACAGGAACTAGTCTACGAGTCGATTGGGGCGCTGATGCGCGTCCCGCTAACAACGGTACCGACGTTTCTGGCTGGGACGCCGAGCAAGCTATTCGATGGCCCGTACGTCTATGGAGCGTTGGAGCGCACTTACGATGTGTCGCCAGACGGGCGACGGTTTCTGATGATCAAGGAGAGTGGCGGGCCCGTCGAGTCCGCGGCGTCGGCTCGGCTCATCCTCGTGCCGCACTGGTTTGAGGAGCTCAAGCGCCTTATGCCGACGAAATGAAAATCACGCGTTCTCAGTTTGCGCCGCCTGCGGCGCACGATTACTCGCGAGTAGCCAACTGTCTACAGACGGCTGACGACTCGACTGCGTCGGGGTGGTGGCGCAGGTAGTGAGCGCACTTCGAATTGACCCCCAGAAACATTGAGCCGACTTTCCCGAGCAAAGACATCGAAGAAACGGTCGGAATCGGGCAGTGAACCGCGATTCACGAATTTTGCGACGGTGATCTTGAGGTCCGAGCGTTCTCTCAAAGCGATTCGGGCTCGTCGTCGCCGAAGAAGCTTTCCAGAGTTGGTGGCCTCTGTGATGACGCCGATCGCGTCAGCGGCACGCCGGGCACGGGCGATCGCATCCCGGCGAAAAAGCGTCCGGCGGCCTCGACATTCCGCCGGCGCACGTCTTCGTCGATCTCGAGTGACCAGTTGCCGCGCTCCATCAGATTGCCGATGACGATACCGTCGGTCCGCGAATTCGCGCTCGCATTTGGCGCCGGCTGCCTGCCGCCCGGCATCCGCACGGCGACGCGGTAGTGAACCTCGGGCTGCGGAATCAGCACCGACAGCTGTCCCTTCACCGGCACCAGCTCCTCGTCATTGAACAGCGCCTTCGATCCGAGGCCGGTGCAGTTCACGATGACGACCTCGTTCAGCGACATCAGATCGCGCGGCGTGTCGAACTTGCGAATGACGATTCTGCCGCCACACTGGACGAACTCTCGCATCAACGCGTCCATGTAGATGGAGGGCTCGATCGACAGCGCCGCCGTTCGAATCGCATATCGCGTCGGAAAGGGATGCTCCCCTGGTCCAAACACTTCGCGCTCACGATTCGGCCGCAGTTGATCAGGCAGCAGATCGGCGTCGGCGCCGCCACCCTCCGGCGGCAGATCGTCGGTCGCCGTGTAGCTGTCCATCCAATACACGCCGAAATCGCGGCCGACGAGGAGTTGCAGCTGGCGATACGAGATTTCCGCCGCCTGGCGAAACTGCGCATCCCATTCCGGCGTGCGGCGATCCGCGGACACGAGGCCGGAGGTCGGCGTGAAACCGGCCGTCGACATGTTGGACGTCGTGTCCGGCGGCACCGAGAGGGCGTAAATCGTGACCTCGAAGCCGCGGCGCTGGAACTGTCGCGCCGCCGTGAGCCCGGGCGAGCCGCAGCCGAGAACCGCCGCGCGGCGCGCGCCGTGTGGTAACGCCAGATCGGCCGCCATGGCCCCCGTACCCCACGCGAGCGACATACCCGCGCCGCCGTGACCGTAGTCGTGAATGACGGTTTTTGCGTCGAACTTCTCCGCCCTCACGACAAAACCGGATGGACGATGCGGGCGGAGACCGACCGTCGTGCGAATGACACGATCAAGTGAGGCCTGAACGGGCGCGAGGTTCAGGCGCGGCCGTGACGCTCGGGGCAGGCTCTGGACCGAGCGCCGCGTCCCGCACCCGACAGCAAGTCCAGCCAACGCGAGGCTGCCGCTCCGAAGCAGAGCACGTCGATGCATACGCAGAGTCTATCGCCATCGACCCCGACGATGCGCCGATACCGGAGGCCGTCTGGGATCTTCCGCGCCCTCAGATCCATACGTACGTGCAATTATGACGTCGATCGAACTCGATTCATGCGTAACCAGCAGCCTGGGCAGAGCGATCTTCGTCAGCGTGTTCAGACGATGGATTCGGCGGATGGGACGCATCGCATAAAGGAGTCGCGATGAACGCGCTCAAGACGATCGTCCACGCACTCAATGAGCGGGTGAGCGCACGTAGAGGTCGTGCGGTGGCGCTGCACCGGCGGGCTCAAGTCGCGCGTTTCGTGCGACATGATCGCAAGCAAACGGCCGCCGATGACCGCACCATCATCGAGTGCAAATCCAACGCATGGTCGGAATCCGAGTCGTTCGCTAGATGACAGGGAGTCGAAGTTCCGGACCGTCGGCCGCGACAGGTTTCCTGGAATGGGGCGTCAGGTCGCGATTCCTCCCGCGTCGTTAGTGTTGACCTATCTGAACGGGGTCGGCGTAGCCTGCCCGTCATTTATGAGATGGCTTCTACTGAGATCTTGTCGAGAGTGTCGCGTCGAAGCGGCTCGATGCTTTGAGCATTTCGGTGCTCGCCACGATCCAAACGGCATATGCGCCATCCGCGTTCATCTGCGTCCAACTCTATCTGCGTTTATCTGCGTTTCATCTGCGTTTCATCTGCGTTTATCTGCGTTTCATCTGCGTTCTATCTGCGTTTCATCTGCGGCCAAAAGCATAAAGCGCGCTGCGCGTCCGCACGAACAGTTGCCCATCGGCGGGCACCGGCGTCGCGAACACCTCATCGTCGAGGGTGTTGACCGCGACGGTTTCCCACTCCCCTGCCGCGGTGACAATCGACACCGTGCCGTCCTGACTCACAAGCCACACTTTGCCGTCTGCTCCTACAGGCGATGCGAAGTACTTGTCGATCGCGCCTTGCAGACGGCCCTGTTTCAACACGTTGCCGGTTGCCGGATCGAACGAAATCAGAATGCCGCTGTCGTTGACCATGAACAGCACGCCCTGATACAGCAGCGTGGACGGCACCTGCGGGACAGGACGGGTGTATTTCCACAGAATTGCGGAATCCGTCATGTCACCCTTCCCACCCAGGCGGATCGCGAGCAACCCGTTTTCAGCGGCCAGCATGGCGCGAAAGACGTCCCACTCCTGTGACGTGAGTTTGCCGTCGCGATTGCCGTCGAACGCGTCGAAGCCGACCTCCGGTCGCAGCATCCGATCCATCGGGCCGCTGCCGTTGATCTCGTCGCGTGCGACCAGACGATCGCCGTTCCTGTCGTACAACTTCAGCCCTTCGTCAAACGAAACCGTCGGAATCTGCCGTCCCGGCTGGTTCTGCGAAAACCCCCAGCCGTTGATGTAGAGCGTCTTGCCATCAGTGCTCGCCACGGATTTCATCTCGCAGGCCAATCCGCGCACCCACCACACCTTCTGACCATCGGCGACCGAGTACGCGGTGAGCTGAAACGACTCCGGGACGATGATCTGCGTGCCGCCGGTCGGCGGACGGTAGATCGTCGGCGTTGAATAGCCGGAAATCACGTGCGGCCGATTGACCTTCCAACGCTCACGGCCGGTGGCCGCATCCACCGCCAGCAGGTAGCCGGTTTGATCCTGATCGACCGGCAGAATCAACATGTCGTCGACGAGGATCGGCGACGCGCCAAAGCCGTAGAACATCGTGAACGGCCCGAGCGGCAAGCGCCAACGTTCCTGGCCGGCGGCGGTAAAGGCGATGAGTCCAAACTCCTGGAAAAACGCATACACGTTTCGACCATCTGTGACGGGGCTCGGAGACGCCGGACCGTTCACGAGCTCACGACGGCCGGGGTGCAACCTTGGGATGTCCTTTTGCCAAAGCTGCTCGCCCG
Organism: Acidobacteriota bacterium; assembly: GCA_046726375.1. Taxonomy (GTDB): domain Bacteria; phylum Acidobacteriota; class Vicinamibacteria; order Vicinamibacterales; family UBA2999; genus DASPWV01. The sequence continues at coordinate 16,374 of JBKPAJ010000077.1, read as the reverse complement.
ACCCGCGATCGAGCGCAATCACAAACAGCTTGTACCCGTCGCGCTCGGGCGAGTGCCCCGTCACGAAGATGTGGGTTGGCGTAAACACCGGCGACGAATGTCCTGGCGGGAGCGCGGTCTTCCACAGAACGTGCTGGTCCGGCCCGAAGTCCACGGGCACGTTCTTCGCGTCGGAAATGCCAAGTCCGTTCGGCCCGCGGAACCGCGTCCAATCCTCGCTGGCGCCGACGGCAGAAGACAACAGGAGGCAGGCAATCAGAGCGCTCATCAACCGCATTGCGCGATTGTACTGGGTCAACATGGAGGACTGGCCAATTCGCTGCAATAATTCGCTAGAATCGCCGCCGTGACGGTTCCGGCAGGCACGCGAATCCGACGGTATGAAATCCTCGCGGAGATCGGCGCCGGCGGCACGCCGGGCGTCGTCGTTCGCAATGCTGGCCCATTCGATATCGACTTGGTCGGAGAGCGCTTCCTCGTGCTCACTCAAAAGGCGCGCGATCGTGTCCATTTGATTACCAGCTGGTTCGACGACACCATCCGGCGGCTCCCGCGTCCGTGAGCGATTTCTGTTTCCTGAGCGCGCAGGCGCTCGCGTCGCTCGTTCGCCGCCGCGAGGTCTCCGCTCGCGAGGTGATGGCGGCACACCTCGATCGCATTCGCCGCGTCAACCCTGACGTCAACGCGATCGTCGCGAAGTTGGACGACGACCAATGCCTTGCCCTGGCTGATGATGCCGATCGAGCGCTCGCTCGCGGCGATGCCGTGGGCCCACTTCATGGCCTGCCGTGGGCGTTCAAGGATCTCGAAGAAGCCGTCGGCTTCCCCTGCACGCGCGGTTCACCGATCTACAAGGACTTCTTCCCGAGGAGCGACACACTCATCGTCGAACGGCTGCGGCGGGCCGGCGCCATCCCGATCGGCAAGACCAACGTGCCTGAATTCGGTATGGGATCGCATACCTACAACAATGTGTACGGCCGGACGCGTAATCCGTACGACAGGACAAAGAGCGCCGGCGGATCGAGCGGTGGCGCCGCGGTTGCTCTCGCCACCGGCATGCTGCCGCTTGCGGACGGCAGCGATCTTGGCGGCTCGCTGCGCAATCCAGGAAACTTCAACAACGTCGTGGGACTTCGTCCGTCCGTCGGACTCGTGCCCACGGCACCCGCGGCCCTTCCCTTCGTCGGGTTTTCCGTCAAAGGTCCGATGGCGCGTTCGGTTGCGGACTGCGCGTTCCTGCTGAGCGTCCTGGCGGGCGCGGATCCACGCGATCCCGCGTGTCTGCCGTCGAATCCGGCCGATTTCGTGGCACCGCTGGATCGCGATTTGACGGACACTCGCGTCGCCTGGTGTCCCGATCTCGGCGGCTTGCCGCTGGACGACGAGGTGCGCGCCGTTCTCGAGGCGAGGCGACAGACTTTTGTCGATCTTGCCTGCATCGTCGAGGATGTGGCTCCAGACCTGAGCGCGGCGGACGACATCTTTCTGACGATCCGCAAGTGGATGTCGGCGCACAAACACGGCGCGCTGCTCGAATACGAGCGCACGCGGATCAAACCAGAAGCCGTCGAAGAGATCGAAGCGGGCCGCGCGCTTACCGGCGCGGACATTGCCTTTGCGATGGCGCGTCACGCCGATCTCCTCGAACGCATGTGTCACTTTCACGACAAATACGACTTCATCGCATGCGCGGTCAATCAAGTCCCGCCCTTTGACGGCGACATCGACTGGCCATCAAGCGTTGCAGGCGTCGAGATGCGCCACTATGTGGAGTGGATGCAGTCGGCGTACTGGATCAGCGTTACTTTCGGGCCGGCTATTTCCGTGCCCTGCGGGTTTACGTCAATAGGGCTTCCCGTCGGCATTCAGTTGGTCGGACGACCGCGTCACGATTTCGCGCTTCTTCAGTTCGCTTACGGTTTCGAGACTGCGACCAGGGTCGGCGAACGGCGTCCTCCCTTATGACGGGATGCATCCCGCCATTTGGATCGTTTAGGTGATATCTCAGTGTTGACAGGGAAATAGGACCGGGTTATACCCAAGCGTTCGAGACACGTATGGTCTCGTTTGGCCGGGCCGCTAAGGTTAGCGCCACCCCTAAGCGTTGGCCGGCAATGGCCAGGTTGTACGCACAGTCCACAGGAGGTAGTGGTGATGTGTAAGTTGGTCTTTCGCCTGCTCGGCGTCATCCTCGGCATGACGCTCTTTGCAGCGGGCGTTTCGGCGCAAACAGGCACGACGATTTCAGGTACCGTCAAAGACACCTCGGGCGCCGTGCTCCCTGGGGTCACGGTCGAAGTTGCGAGCCCGGCCTTGATCGAAAAAGTCCGCACGGTCGTCACCGACAACGACGGGAAGTACTCCGTCGTCAGCCTGCGACCGGGCATCTACAGCGTCACGTTTTCGCTGCCCGGGTTTGGCACCGTCAAACGTGATGAAATCGAGCTGACCTCCGACTTCACCGCGGTCGTCAACGCCGAGATGAGAGTTGGAGCGCTCGAAGAAACCATCACGGTCACGGGCGAATCGCCCATCGTCGATACCCAGGGCATCACGCAGCGCGTGGTGATGACGCGCGATGTGCTCGACGTGCTGCCGACCGGCCGCAACATTCAGGCGGTCGGGATCATGATTCCGGGTACCGCGCTCGCGCTCGGCGGCGGCAACGCCCTCTCGCGCGACGTTGGTGGATCGGGACAGCTTCAGCAGTCGCCGCTCCAGTACCGCGGCTCCGGCGACACCGTTCAGACGATCGAAGGTCTTCGCTTGAACAACCTCTGCGCGCAGGGTGCGTACAGCGGCGTCTACTGGAACGACGCGAGCTTCGAAGAGATCAGCTATGTCACAGGCGCCGACTCCGCCGAAATGGGTCAGGGCGGCATGCGCGTCAACATGGTGCCGCGCGACGGCGGCAACCAGTTCCACGGGCAGTTCTTTAGCAACTATGCCGGCGAAGGATTCACCTCCGACAACTGCGGCTCGCCTGGCATCGGCCAGCCCTGCACCCGAAGCAATCTCTCGGGGAGCACGACTTTCAATCCCAACAACCAACTCACCAACGTCGACGAGGTCCAGAAAATCTGGGATATCAACCCGTCGATCGGCGGGCCGATCAAGCGCGACAAGCTGTGGTTCCATTACACGTTCCGCCACTGGGGCACAGAGAAGACCAAGGCAGACGCGTACGCGGACAAGAACGACTCACCGTTTATCTACGACGCCGACTACGATCGAAAAGGCGTCGACGACGGCCATGTCGTGAGCAACGCCGTGCGCGTGTCGTGGGCCATCAGTGGGAAGGACAAACTTTCCGTTTACCACGACGATCAGAGCAAGTACCGCAACCACTGGGGCATCGCCGCCAACATCCCCCCCGAAGCCGCGGCGGTGCAAGTGACACCCACCAGCTTCGTCAACGTGTCGAAGTGGACACGGACGCACACCAGCAGACTGATGCTCGAGGGCGGATTCGGCTATTACAACCAGGAATACACTGAACTGTATCAGCCGAGCGTCACAGGGCAGACAGACAAGGTGTGGGACCTCAACGCCATCCGTCAATCGACGGTCTACAACGTTATCGATTCCTCCAACAATCGCAACGCCAACGCGTGGAACAGCCCGGCAGATCACTTCTCTGTGCTGCGGACCTTCATGGGCGCGGCGACATATGTCACCGGTTCGCACAGCTATCGCTTCGGGGCAACGCTCACCAACGGCGATTGGCGACTGGTGGAGGCATACACCGGCGATGTGCAGCCAATCACCTACAACGCGGGCACACCGGTGTCGGTCACATTGCGGCTCCCCAACGACATGCGCAACGGCATCAAGCGCGATCTTGGATTGTTCGTTCAGGATCGCTGGCTCATGGGCCGCGTCACGTGGAACCTGGGCCTGCGCTACGACAATTTCGTGGGCGAGACGCGCGAGAGCTCGGTTCTGCCCAACCGCTTCACGTTCTCTGAGCTCGCCAACGGCGTGACATACGGCGAATGTTCCGACGGCAAGGCTGGCCGCGGCTGCTTCGGCGAAGTGCAGAACTGGAAGGACATCTCGCCGCGCGTCGGCGTCGCGCTCGACGTGTTCGGTAATGGTCGCACCGCGGTAAAAGCCAGTATCGCGCGCTACGTCGCGGGCCAGAACGTCGCCGTGGCACGACAGGTCAATCCGGTCGAGAGCTTGACACGCTCGGATCCGCGGCCATGGACCAACGATATCGATCGCAATGGCTTGCCGTTCGACGCCGACGGCAACCTCCAGTTCAACGAACTCGGCACGTCGAGTTCGACATCCACATTCGGCCGTAACGTGTCGACAACGTCCTATGACCCCGAGGTGCTGAACGGGTGGTTCAAGCGCGGGTACAACCTGGAATGGACAGTGGCGGCCCAGCACCAGCTCGCCGATCGAATCTCGGTGAACGGCGGCTACTATCGCCGCAGTTTTGGCAACCAGACATTCACCGATAACCTCGCATTTGGAGCGGATGATTACGACTCGATGTGTATCAACGCACCGGCCGATCCGCGGCTGCCGTACGGCAACGGCGCCAGTTACCAGCTGTGTGGAGTACAGGATCTGAAGCCATCGGTCAACGCCGAAAACCGCCCCGCCAATAACCTGATTCGGTTTTCCGACGACCTCGGCGGCGAAACGAACCGGTATCAGGGCTTCGACGTCAACATCGAAGCACGGTTCCGGAACGGCGCGTTCCTCAAGGGCGGCGTAAGCGCGACCTCGCGCCTACTCGACTTCTGCAACCTCGCGGCGGCTGGCCTTGACGCGTTCCGCGATTCAACGACGCAGTTGACGACCGGTCAGGGCACCGAAGTCTATCCGGACGGTACGAGGGCGTGCCACCGAGAGTATCCGTACCGTCCCGACGTCAAGATCTCGGGTTCGTATACGTTGCCGCTCGACATCGTGCTCGCCGGCACGTATCAGTTCAGCCGCGGCGTGCAGACTGGCGGCGCGGGTCCAAGCATCCAAGCGAACTTTGCGATTCCCAGCGCGTCGGCTACCGCGCTTGGTGCCCGCCCATGGAACGGTGCGGCCTCGCGCACGGTTCAACTGATTCGTGAGGGGTTGATGTACGGCGATAACGACCTGAACCAGCTCGACCTCAAATTCGCAAAGCGGTTCGCCTTCGATCGCTACCGCGTACGGTTCGACTTCGATATCTACAATGTGTTCAACAGCAGCTGGCCGTACACGGTGACCTCGACGTACAGCACCTCGCTCAGCATGAGCCAGTGGCTGCGGCCGACGAACGTGCTGCAAAGCCGGTTCTTCAAGCTGGGGGCGCAATTCAGCTTCTAGGTTCTCCTTGACCAATCACCTGTAGCGCGGAGCTCCGCGATCATGGGCGGGTGCAGCGCACCCGCCCGTTGTTTGTCGTGAAGATATTGCTCGCTCTCCTGATTGTCGTCGTCAACGTCTCGATGGCCCGCGCGCAGCATGCCGGCCACAGGATTCCGGTGGTTCCAAACGAACTGCTCGAGCGCGCGATCACTATCCGCGACGGCATCGGTTCGGCGCACGACGCGGTCGCAACCAAATCCGCAGACGCGCAGCGCTTTTACGATCAGGGGCTTGCGTCCCTTCACTCGTACGTCTGGATCGACGCCGCGCGATCGCTTCATCAGGCGCTGCGCCTCGATCCCTCGCTTGCCGTTGCGCATGCCGCGCTGAGCCTCGCTTACCTCGAATTGAACAAGCCGGCCGAAGCGCGGGCGGCGCTGGATCGCGCGCGGGGCATGGCCGTCAGCGTTCCCGATCACGATCGACGCCACATCGAGGCCCGCGTCCTGCAGTTCGAGGCCGAAACCAATCCTGGCGACACGGCTAAACTCGCCGCTTATCGTCAGGTGCTCGACGCCGCGATCGCGGCGTTCCCTTCAGATGTCGAGTTTCTCTTGCAGCGCGGCATCGCCGAATCCGCAGACCCGGCGGATCGCGGTCAAGGCGCTGGTGCGGCGGCAATTCCCTATCTCCAAAAGGCTTCCGCCGCGGCCAGGGCGACAGACTTCGCAGCGCAGCATTACCTCACGCACGCTTACGAAAACACCGGCAAGCTGGACGCGGCCCTCAAGACGGCGGAAGCGTACGCCGAGGCGGCGCCGGCCGTGCCGCACGCGCATCACATGTACGGCCACGATTTGCGGCGCGCGGGCCGCACCCTCGAGGCCATCGCCCAATTCGAGGCGGCCGATCGGCTGCATCGCGAGTATTTCAAACGCGAGGGGGTGTCCGCCGAGTACGACTGGCACTTTCATCACAATCTCGATTTGCTCGCGACCTCGCAGCAGTATCTCGGGCGAATGAAACAGGCCGCGGCGCTGCTCGAGCAGTCGTTCGATCTGCCGTCAAATCTCGTGGTTCAGGTGTATAACAAACACGAGTGGCCGAGCTTTCTTCGCGGCCGCGGACGAATGGACGAGGCCCTGGCCGCGGCAAAGCGGTTGATCGAGCACCCGCACCCGCTCGTGCAGGCCGCCGGCCACATCGAAGCAGGCTACGCGCTGATTGCGGGCGGCCGCTGGCGCGACGCGGCAAACGAATCGAACACGGCGTTGCGGATTCTTCGCGGCGTCACAGAAGGCGCTACGATGGCGGCGCCCTCACTGCTAGGACTGCAAGGCGAAATCGCGCTCCGCACTGCGGACCGGGAAAAGGGACGACGAGTCTTGCTTGACGTTGCCGGGCGCTGGCGCGCGTTGCCCGGGCTCGACGGATGGGTGCAGGCGCTGTTTGCGCTGGAATCGATCGCGCGCACGGCACGGCAAGTCGGCGACTGGCTACTCGCCGGACAGATCGCGGAACAGATGCTCGCGCACGATTCGTCGTACGCCGGCACGCATTACGCGCTCGGGTTGGTTGCCGCGCGCGATGGCAACGCGACCCGCGCAGCGAGCGAATTCACGCTTGCGCAGAAATACTGGAGCCATGCAGATCCGGATTTACCCGAGCTCACAGACATCAAAAAACGGCTAAAGGAGCAGCAATGAAACGTATCTCTCTGTCGGTTGTCGCCTTCGTCTTCAGCTCGCTCATCGTCTCGGCGCAGGCCGTCAATGTCACCGGTAAATGGGTGTTGGACGTGCAGACGGATCAGGGCAGCGGCACGCCCACGGTCACCCTCAAGCAGGACGGCGAAAAGCTGACCGGGCACTACAGCGGTCAGCTGGGCGAGGCCGAGCTCACGGGTACCCTCAAAGGTAACGACATCACCTTCAGTTTCTCCGGCGACCTGCAGGGACAGACGTTCAAGGTCACCTACACAGGCACGGTCGAGAAGGACACCATGAAAGGCACGGTCGATCTCGGCGGCATGGCGACGGGGACCTTCACGGGTAAGAAGCAGTGACGCGCACGGTCAGCATCACGTTCGTTGCGCTGCTCTTTGCGGCGGCCACTGCGGCGCACGCACAACCGGCACAGGGTCCTGGAGCGGACATCTACGCGGCCCGGTGCGCCACGTGTCATGACGCGCCTGATGCGACACGCGCGCCCTCGCGCGAGTCGTTGCACGCGAGATCGGTGCAGGCGATTCTCGCAGCACTCGAACCGACCGGCGTGATGGGACCGCAAGGGGCGCAACTGTCCACTGCCGAAAAGCAGGCTGTCGCAGCGTATCTGGCTGCGCCAACGCCAGCGCCGCCGGCGCCAGTCGCAACGCCAGCGGCACCGGCCGGGGCCTCACCACCTGCGGCGCCAGCATCGAGCGATCCGACAGTCGGACGATGTGCGTCGCCAACGCCGGCGTTTGGGACATCGCTCGCACCGATGTGGAACGGGTGGGGCAACGATCCATCGAACGGACGGTTTCAAAGCGAAGCGGCGGCCGGCCTTACCGCGAGCACCGTGCCAAACTTGACGTTGAAGTGGGCGTTTGCATTCCCGAACGCCACGACTGCCACGTCGCAGCCCGCGGTGGTCGGAGGCCGTGTGTTCGTCGGCAGCGAGGCAGGCGGTGTGTGGTCGCTCGATCTCGCGACCGGCTGCACGTATTGGAAGGTCGATACCGAGGCCGGCGTACGAAGCGCCATCACCGTGGAACGCATCAGTCAGACTCCTGCGCGCTACGCGGCATTCTTCGGCGACTTCCGCGCCAATGCCTACGCCGTGGATGCGCAAACCGGCGAGTTGATCTGGAAAGTGCGTGCCGACGAGCATCCGTTCGCCCGCATCACGGGCGCGCCGTCGTTCAGCAACAACCGGTTGTTCGTCACCGTGTCGTCGGTCGAGGAAGTCCCCGCTTCGCGGCCGAATTATCCCTGCTGCACGTTCCGCGGCAGCGTGGTTGCGCTCGACCCCGCCACCGGCAAGCAGGTGTGGCGCACGTACATGATTTCCGAAGAGCCGAAAATCGTCGGCAAGAACGCTGCGGGCACGCCGTTATGGAAGTCGGCGGGCGTCGCGATCTGGTCGTCGCCAACCATCGACGTCGCGAAGAACACCGTCTACGTCGCCACCGGCAACGCCTACACGCAGCCGGCGGCGCCGATGAGCGACGCGATTGTGGCGCTCGACATGGACACCGGGGCGATTCGTTGGTTCAATCAGATCACGCCGAACGACGCGTTTGTCATCGGCTGCAAGCCCGATAATCCCAATTGTCCGGACGAAGTCGGTCCCGATCACGACTTCGGCAGCTCGCCGATCCTGCGCACGGTCGGTGGACGCCGCGTGCTGCTCGCGGGTCAGAAGTCGGGCGTCATCTACGGAATCGATCCCGACAACGGCGGCAAAGTGCTCTGGCAGCAGCGCGTGGGCAAGGGCAGTGAGCTTGGCGGCATCGAGTGGGGACCGGCCGCTGACACGGCAAACGTTTACGTCGCGGTCTCGGACGTGATCGCGCAAGGCACCGGCCCGAGCGAGCAACCCGGTGGATTGCATGCACTGAAGATCGTCACCGGCGAACGCCTGTGGCACACGCCGGCGCCGCCGCTCACCTGCAAAGGCGGGCCGGGATGTTCCGGCGCGCAGTCTGCCGCGATCAGCGCAATTCCCGGCGTGGTGTTTTCGGGCTCTGTGGATGGTCACCTGCGCGCGTATTCCACGAGCGACGGCAAGATCGTCTGGGACTTCGACACGATGCGCGAATACGAGACGGTCAACGGTGTGAAGGGTAGCGGCGGATCGATCGACGGCGGCGGTCCGGTGATCGTGAACGGGATGGTGCTGACCAATTCCGGCTACGCGCGGTGGCGTGGAAAGCCGGGGAACGTTCTGCTTGCCTTCGGCCTACAGTAGTTCAAAGTTCAAAGTTCAAAGTTGAGCGAACTTGCCAACTTCGCCACTCACTTTGAACTTTGAACTAGTAACTTGTAACTTTTCTACCATCCCGCGTATCGCCCGAGATTCTCGTAGACGATCACAAGCAGCGCGGCGCCCAGACAGAGCATGGCGTAAAGGCTCGGCTTGACGTTGGGGAGCATCTCGTCGCGAATCACCGGCCACGCGACCAGTCCATAGATATAAACGGCGAGGGCGGCTGGCCACGGCGCCGGCACGGCAGCCGCGCGCAACACTACTGCCGCGATGATCGCGACTCCCGTCGCGCAGAAATATCGCTGCTGGGCGTAATCCACGAAAAGCTCCGATATTCGGGGAGAGAAAAGCTTCGGCAGGCGCCGCTAAAGCTCTGCCATTTTATCGTAGCCGCACGCCTGATCTCCAGATCTCGGGACGGTTGCGTGTAACTTTTTCGCGTTCCGGTCTGATAAACCCTTACTGCGCCGTTCCCGTCTATTCGGACCGAGGAACCTATGAAACGCGCCCACCTGAAGGTTTTCGCCCTCTTGTTCGCCCTGTTGCTCGCCCAGCCGGCGTTTGCCCAGCGGAATCGCGATCGGGATCGAGATCGGGACTGGGATCGCGACCAGGACGAAGGTCCGCGCCAAACCGAAACGTTTGACCGGACGGTCCCTCTTGCCCCGGGCGGCACCGTGCGGCTCAAGACGTTTTCCGGGCGAGTCACCATCACCGGAACCGGCGGCAGCCAGGTGGTCGTTCATGCCGTCCGTCGCGCGTCAGCTGAGCGGCTGCGCGACATCCAGTTGGAAGTGCGTCAGGAAGGCAACATCGTGGACATCGACGCGAATCACCAGCTGGTCGAGCGGCGCAATAACAACGTGGTTGAAACCGATTTTGACATTCAGGTGCCGTCGCAGACGCGGCTCGATCTGAGGACCTTCAGCGCGCCCGTATCCGTGACTGGTGTCCGCGGCAATCTCACCGTGGACGGGTTCTCGAGCGAAATCCGTTTGACCGACGTCGGCGGTCCCATGCACGTCAAGACGTTCAGCGGCGAAGTGTCGGTGGAAGCACGCGCCTGGTCCGACGGAGACAATCTCGACATCAATACGTTCTCCGGGGGTGTCAGTCTTCGCCTCCCCGACAGCGCGCGGGGCGACATCACGTTCGATACGTTCAGCGGAAACTTCAACAGCGAGCTGGCGGTCACGCTGTCCTCGTCGAGCCGCCGCAATTTCCGCGGGTCGCTCAACGGCGGCGGGAACACGAACTTTCGATTCAAAACCTTCAGCGGCGATGTCGATATCCGCCGCTAGCGGCGGAACTTACAAATTCAAAGTTCAAAGTTCAAAGTTCAAAGTTAGTTGTAAGTGTGAAGTTCGCAAGTGGCAATATCCGGTCACTTTCAACTTTGGCAAACTTTCAACTCACTTTGAACTTTGAACTTTGAACTTGTAACTGATACCGTGCGCGCGTGCTTTCGAGAGCGCTCGCCAAAGTGGGCCTCACCACTCCCGAGCAACGCGCGTGGGCGTGGTACGACTGGGCCAACTCCGCCTACTTCACCACCGTCATTACTGCCGTTTTTCCCATTTTCTACGGCACCTACGCGTCCGCTGACGTCGATCCCGCGCAGGCGACCGCGCGCTTTGGCGCCATCACGACGCTCTCGGTGGCCATCGTCGCAATTGCGTCGCCCATTCTTGGCGCCATTGCGGACTTCACAGGCATCAAGAAACGGCTCCTCCTTGGCTTCATGATTGTCGGCGTCATGTCGTGCGCGGCGATGGCGGCGATTGGCCGCGGCGACTGGCGGCTCGCGTCAATTCTCTTCATCATCGGCAACATCGGCGTCTCGGGTTCGCTCGTCTTTTACGATTCGCTGCTCCCACATGTCGCGCGGCCTGAGGAGACGGATCGCGTGTCGTCGGCCGGCTATGCCCTTGGCTATCTTGGCGGCGGAACGCTGCTCCTGATCAATCTCGCGTGGATCTCGAAGCCGGAGATGTTCGGTTTCCCGGATGCCGCGGCCGCCACAAAGGCGGCGTTCCTGAGCGTTGCCGTCTGGTGGGCGATCTTTTCTCTCCCGCTGTTCCGCAGAGTCCGCGAGCCGGAAGTGGCGTTGGACGCCGGCGAGCATCGCGGTGAGAGCGTCCTTAACGCCGCCTTCGGTCGGCTCGGCCGAACGTTCCGCGACATCCGCAAATACAAGCACGCGTTTCTGCTTTTCATCGCCATGCTGCTGTATCAGGACGGCATCCAAACCATCATCCGGATGGCGTCGATCTACGGCGCGGAAGTGGGCATCGATCAAACGGCGCAAATCGCCGCGTTCGTGATGGTGCAGTTCCTCGGCATCCCGTTTTCGTTCCTGTTCGGCGCGCTCGGTACACGCATTGGCACAAAACGCGCGCTCTTCATCGCGCTCGCGGTCTACACGTTCATCTCGATCCTGGGCTACTTCATGACCACGGTCGTGCATTTCTTCATGCTCGCGGGTCTGGTCGCGACCGTACAGGGAGGCAGCCAGGCGCTGAGCCGGGCGTTATTCTCGCGCCTCATTCCATTGAACAAAACCTCGGAGTTCTTCGGGTTCTACGCCGTCGCGGAGCGCTTCGCGACCGTTCTCGGACCGCTCGTGTTCACGATCAGCGTGCTACTGACCGGCTCGAGCCGCACGGCTGTGTTATTCATTATCGTGTTCTTCGCGGCCGGGGCGCTGCTGTTGTCGAAGGTAGATGAAGCCGCAGGTATGCGCGCCGCCAGAGACGCTGCGGCGTAGGTCGACGGTCTACGGTCGACGGTCCAGTTTCTTACCGGCGACCGGGGACTGGCCACCGTTGATCGTAAGGACCAGCATCCGCAATTCGGATCCTACGCCAGCCGCTTGGTCGATCGCAGCGTCGCAAGCGTCAGCATCACCAAGCCCCAGCACAGGAGCGCGAGCGCCTGCGGCCACAAGGTCTCGAGGCCAACGCCCTTGAGGAAGATGCCGCGCAGCATTACCAGGAAGTACCGCAACGGAATCAAGTACGTGATCGGCTGGATCCATCCTGGCATGTTCTCGATCGGAAAGATGAAGCCCGACAGGTAGATCATTGGTGTCAGAAAGAAGAACGTGGTCGTCATCATCGCCTGTTGCTGCGTCGATGAGATCGTCGAGATGAAGAGGCCGAGGCCGAGCGTCGACAACAAGTAGACGCCACACATTGCAAAGAGCAGCGCGAGGCTGCCGCGCATCGGCACTTCAAACCAGAAGATTGCGACCACGAGCACGAGGCAAACGTCGATCATGCCGATGGCGGCGTAGGGCACGAGCTTGCCGACAATCAACTCCCAACGCGCGAGAGGCGTGACGTTGAGCTGCTCGAGCGTGCCGAGCTCCTTCTCGCGCACGATCGCCATTGCGGAAAGGTTGGTCGTGATGACGAGCAGGAGCAGCGCGACGATTCCGGGGATCATGAAATCGCGGCTTTCCAGATCTGGGTTGAACCAGACTCTGATCGCCGGCGTCACGAGCCGCTCGGGGACGCGGCCAATGCGTTCGGCAACGAGATCCTGCGTGTAACCGCCAACAAGCAGACGCGCGTAGCCGATCGCGACGTTCGTTGAATTCGAATCGGTACCGTCGGCGACGACCTGAAGCGACGCGGTCTGCCCGCTTTCGACGAGCCGTCCGTATCCGGCTGGAATACACAGCGCCATCCAAGCCGTGCCCCGTTCGAGCCAGGGATCGATCTCGTTAGTCGAACCGAGCAGGCCGACAACGGTGAAGTTGTCCGAGGCGTCGAACCGTGTGATCAATTCGCGGCTGGCCGCCGACCGATCGGCATCGACGATGACGACAGGGACATCTTTCACGTCGGTAGTCGCTGCGTATCCGAGCACAGTCAGTTGAATGATCGGGGCCAGGATAACGATGCCGAACAGACGCGGATCCTGCCGCAGCTCCAGGATCTCTTTGCGCATGAGATGAGCAACGCGAGTCATGATTTAAACGCCCGCCCTCCATTCGCGGCCAAGGCGGATTGCCGCCAGGCTCAGCATGACGCTCGCGAAGATCGCGAGCGCCACCATGTGCCACCAGAACGCCTGCAGCTCGGCGCCCTTGAGCACGACCGATCGCAGGGCGACGAGAAAGTAGCGAGCCGGAACGATGTATGTAATGATCTGCACGGCCGTCGGCATGCTCGAGATCGGAAAGATGAATCCGGAAAGAATGAAGGTCGGCAGAAACGACGACAGCAACGCCAACTGAAACGCCACCTGCTGGTTCTGCGCGACACTCGAAATCACCAGACCCTGTGCCTGCGCGCCAATGAGAAACAACCCGATTGCGGCACACAGCAAAAGCCACGATCCGTGCATCGGCAGCTCGAACAGGAGCATCGCCACGACGATGATCAGGATGGCGGAGGCAAAAGAGAGCACGAGATAGGGCAGCGTTTTGCCGGCAATGAACGATGCCGGATCGACCGGCGCCATGCGCACCTGTTCCATGGTGCCACGCTCTTTTTCGCGGACGATCGAAAGCGCGGTCGAAATGACCGCCGTGATCATCGAGATGTAGGCGATGAGCCCGGGCACCAGGAACAGGGTGCTGCGGAGCTGAGGGTTGTACCAGACCTGCGATTCGAGCACGATCGGCGCGCGAATCGTCACCTCACCTTCGAAGGTGGCCGACACTTCCGAGACGATCGCCTGCGCGTAGGCGATCACGGTTGTCGCGGTGTTCGCGTTGTCGCCGTCGACGACGACTTGCACCTCGGTTGGCCGGCGGTTGATGACGTCGGTGCCAAAGCCCTCGGGAATCACGAGCGCGGCGCGCGCCTGATTGCGATCGAGGGCCTGTTCGATTTGTTCGTCCGACGTGACATCAGCCGCAAGGTTGAAATATCCCGAGTTGACGAACGCGGAAATCAGGTCGCGGCTGGCGACCGACCGGTCGCGGTCCTGCACGACGAGCTGGATATTGCGGATGTCGAAATTGAGCGCGTAGCCATAGAGCAGCAGAAACATCGCCGGAACGAACAGCAGGATCATCAGTGTGCGCCGGTCGCGCGCGATTTGACGCAGCTCCTTGGTGGCAACGGCGAGTGCCTTCCCCATCTAGCCCCTCAATTCATTTGTGTTCGCAATCATGGCATCGAGCCGATTCCAACGCTCGGGCCGAAACCGGCATTGTTCGAGCGTTTCGCGCCGTTGGCGTTCCGAATGCAAGTGAGCTTTGGTAACCCTCAATTCACTTGAGTTGCGAATCGTCGCATCGAATTAATCCGACCGTATGCCCGCAATGCGGCCCGCCTTCGCGCAGTTGGCGCCGTTGGCGCTATCCACTTACGTAAGCTCCGGGTTTAGTTACTTACCACGTCTAAAAACACGTCCTCGAGTGACGGCGCGACGCGCGCGGCGGAGCGGACGGCATGTCCCGATCGCACCAGCGATTGCCGCAACGACTCGGGTTCGATGCTCTGCGACTTGAGCACCGCGTGCACGGCGGTCCCGAACAGGCTCGTCTTCTCGACTTCGGGCATCGCTTCGAGCGCCTCCATCACCTCTACCGGTCGATCCGTCGTGAGCTCGATGATCGGACGCGATTCGAATCGCTCCTTGAGCGCCGTCGCGCTACCGAGCGCGGCGAGCCTGCCGGCGTGGATGATCGCGATGCGGTGGCAATGCTCGGCCTCGTCCAGGTAGTGGGTGGTCACCAGGACGGTCACGCCCTCGCGCGAGAGATTGCCAATCAGGTCCCAGAACTGCCGGCGCGAGAGCGGATCGACGCCTCCAGTGGGTTCATCGAGAAAGACAATCGGCGGTCGATGCAAAATGGCGCAGCCGAGCGCCAGGCGTTGACGCCAGCCGCCGGCGAGGTCGCGGGTAAGCGTATTCTCGCGTCCTTTGAGACCCGCCATTTCGAGGACGAACGCACGGCGTTCGTCCAGCGTCGCGCGGTCGAGACCGTAGATCCCGCCGAAGAAGGTGATGTTCTGGTTGACGGTGAGCGGTTCGTAGAGCGAAAAGCGCTGCGACATGTAGCCGATGCGCCGCTTGACCGCTTCCGGATCGCGCCCGACATCGACGCCGCCGACACGCGCGGTCCCCGATGTGGGCCGCAGGAGTCCGCACAGCATGCGAATGGTCGTGGACTTGCCTGCGCCGTTGGCGCCGAGGAAGCCGAAGATCTCGCCCTCCTCGACGGCGAACGAAACGTGATCGACGGCTGTGAACGCCCCGAACTTGCGCGTGAGGTCGTTGACCTCGATTGCCGGCATTTACCGCCCCACAGCGCGCTCGAGCCGCGCCTCCGCAAGATTCAGATTCGAGACGGCGCGCGTGTGATCGAGTTCCGCCTGGAGCAGCGTTACCTGCGCGTCGAGGACCTCGGTGCTGGTTGCCACGCCAACGCGAAAACGCTCGCCGACCACGCGCCGCGCTTCCTGGGCGCTGGTCACGGTGTCCGCGGCCGCGGCCAGAGCCGCGCGTGCCGATTCGATGTCGAGTTGCCGTTGACGCACTTCCAGCGTGATGAGCTCGTCGAGATCGGCGAGACGCTCACGCAGTGCGGTGGCATTTGCGCCGGCTTCAGCGGCTTCGGCTTTGGCTCGGCCGCCGTCCCACAGCGGCCAGCTCACGTTCACCGTTGCATCCCAAAAACCACGCCACTCGGCCGCGCGCGGGAAGATGCGCGGATTGGGATTGGCGAAATCGCCGTTGGCGTTCAGTGCGATTGTGGGCCTGCTTCCGGCGACGGCGGCCGTTTGACGGTCCTCGGCGGCGGCCACTCGCTCGAGCAACGCGTTGCGCTCAGCCCGGTCCTTCAAGGCGGCGCCAACCAGGACCTCGGAAGACGCGGCAATGGCGGCTGGGCTCGGCCTGAACTCGACCCGCACGTCAGCATCCGTGGGTAACCCGGTCAGCCGTTTGAGATCGAGATCGGTCACACGCTGCGCGTTCTGCGCTTCAATCAATTGCATGCGCTCACGCGAGCGCTGCGCTTCGGCAAGCGCGACGTCGCTCGGCGGCACCAGCCCCGCATCGAACATCGCTTTGATGTCCCGCACATGCGCGTCGGCACGCTCGAGCGCCTCCTGAAACACACGCACCGAGTCA
>JBKPAJ010000076.1:0-62586 GCA_046726375.1 Acidobacteriota bacterium | reverse complement strand
AGCTGCAGCGAATCAACCATCGTTTTCAGCTCGGGCTTGGACCCAGCCTGCATTTTGGCGAGCGCCAGGAATCCGCGCAACACATCGCGCAAGTTGTTGGCCGCCTCATCATCCAACGCTTCGGCCTTGAACACGCCGCTCAGTCCACCGTTGACATGCGCGGCAGCGGAGAACCACTGCACCTGCGGTAGACGCTCGCGAATCTCCGTCGGCAGCGTCGCGTCGCGCGCGATCGCGTCGAAGCGTCCAACGGCCCACGCGTTGCTCGCGTCGAGCTCGTTGATCTTCTGCATCATCTGGTTGTTGGAAACAATGTTGGCGCCGCCGTTGGCGTCGATGGCGCTCTTGACGGCGTTGTAGCTGCCGAACGCGATGAGGTCGGCATCGAGGAAGGCAACCGCGAGGTCGTTGGTGCCGGTTCGCTCGCTGCTGTGGGTGAGAAGATGTTTGCCGTGATATTCCTCGACCGCGCCACCGTGCTCGACGGCCAGCTCTTCGAGGTGCGACTGCTGAAAGCGGCCACGTGCCACGACGAGCATCGACCTGTCGGGACGCCACGTTGTGTCACGGGTAGTTCGCGGCATCACCGCCGCAACCACCGATTGGATGTCCTGTTCGATATTGATGCCGGTTTCCTGCTGGAATTTGTCTCGTTCCTGAGTGTCGGGCTCGAACTTGCGGAAGCGCTGGCGGAAGTCGGAATTCATCACCTCGCGGACGTTGGCGTAAGCGACGACCGCGGCATCGGCTGGCACATACTGCAACTCCTCGGGTCCGGCTGCGCGGGAGAAGACCGGCACCGACAAGCCCATATAGGAGGTGACCAGTCCGGCCGTGAGGCCCACCGCCAGGAAGGCGACGGCAGCCAGCACGAAGTACCGCGTCTTTTTCGACATATCTCTCCCCTCAGTTGATTATACGAATGCGCCTAAGGCCCGAGTTCCCTGAGAGATACAAATTTCTTGCCGTTCCTGGGATGAACGGCCGTCACTGTTCGAGGACATATTCCTTCCGCTCGACGGTCCTGGCTGCAAGATACAGAAAAATCGCGACATATGCGCCGAGCCAGGCCAGCGCGGCGGGCGCCGACGGCGCGTCCCGGAAGAGGCCCTGAAGCACGCTGACCACCCCTTCCGACGGCATGGCGTGGGGGACGAGCGCCTGGAGGTAGTAGGCAATCGTGAACTGCTTCATGTAGCCGGGCAGCGCCATGGCAACCTGCTCCCAACCGAACGCGAACACAAGGCCGATCACCAGCGGCCGCTTGAAGAAGGACCCGACAAACGCAAAGACGGCTCCGTAAACCGCCAGGCCAAGACCCAGAAGCCCGAGGTCGGTCAGTAGCTGTCCGAACGACGCGCCAATCTCGCGGAACGGCACCAGCAGGAAGTAGACGAGCATCACCGAGGGAAGCACAACCAGCGACGTGCACACGACGTACGCCAGGTACTTGCCGAGGAGTACGGCGCCGCGGGCAATCGGACGCGTAAAGAGATACGTGATCGTCTTGTCCTCGATCTCGTCCGCCATCAACGCGGTGCCGTAAAACACGCCGAGCACCGGAATGATGAAACGCAAGAAGAGCACCCAGATCATCACGCCGAATACGTTCAGGCCGGCGACGCGTTGACCGTTGACACGCAGCGCCGGCAGACCGAAGGTTTCGAGCACCCGAACGATCACCGCCAGGATAACGGGACCGCCGACGACGAGTGCCATGAAAATCGTGCGCCGCGACCACAGCATCTGGCCCAGCGACAGGTCCATGACGCGGCGCGCGGCGTTCCAGTAGGACATCGGGCGGCCCGTCCTGAGCGACCGAGGTTGCGACGGGCTCGGAACATCGGCGCTGAACGATCCATCTTGCGCGGGAGTCGAAGGGCCTGTCGCCATCACTGCTTCACCAGGTAGCGGAAGACCGCCTGCAGGTTGTCGTCAGGAGACGCGACTTCGTCGATGGTGCCTGCATCGCCATTGGCGGCCATCTCGGTGAGGCGCGCATAAAACGCGTCCGGCTTCGCCGTTTCGACGACCACGGCCCCCGGCTCGAACTTGAGGCTGAGTACATCGTCTTCGACGAGGAACTTGCGCGCGAGCGCACGCGGATCGGCGCCGCGGACGTACACGGTGTGCGGATGCGTGTCGATCAACTCGCGGATCTGATGCACATTGCCTTCGGCGACGATCCGGCCGTTGTTGATCAAGAGGATGTTCGAGGTCATCGACTCGATCTCGTGCAGGATGTGGCTCGAGACGACGATGTGCTTGCCCGCGCGCGCCCAGTCTTTGATGAAGCGGATGGTCTTGCGGCGCATGAGCGGGTCCATGCCGGTGAGCGGCTCGTCGAGGATGAGCAGATCGGGATCGTGCACGAGCGCCTGCGCCATCTTGACGCGTTGCCGCATGCCTTTGCTGTAGGCGCCGATTTTTTTGTCCGCCGCGTCGACGAGTTCGACCTGCTCCAGCGCCCGTTTGGCGGCGTCGGTCGCCTCCGTTTCGGTGAGGCCATTCAATCGAACGAGCGCCGTGACCCACTCGATGCCGGTCATCCGATCGTAGTAGGCGTCCTGTTCAGGACAGAACCCGATCCTGAAAAACACCGGCGGGTTTCTCCAGACCGGTTCGCCGAACACTTTGATCGTTCCTTTGCTCGGCTTGAGCTGTCCGGTCATGAGCTTCATGAACGTAGACTTGCCGGCGCCGTTGGGTCCGAGCAGGCCCGTGACGCCGGGCGGGATCTTGACCGACACGTCGTTGAGCCCGCTCACCTGCCCGTACCATTTGGACAGCTGCTCCGCGTCGACGATCGGGTCCGTCACTGGACCACCTCCACTCCGCGGACGCGCCGTTCCAGAATGATTGCGGAGAGCGCAATCAAGCCGACGATGGTGAGGATCGCGATCACGCCAGGAATGTCGTAGCGCGGGCGCAGGCGGAAGATGATGTCGCCGAGCTGCTCGAGCGCCGCGATGGGCGAGAGCCAGGCGAGCGCGTTGCTGCCGGTGATGCCCCGTACGGCGTTGAACAGCGCCGAGGTGAAGAACATCAGCCCGGCATACATGATCCCGACAAAGCGGCTGCTTTTCGACATCGACGACAGCGCCAACATGGTCATCGATGCAAGCAGGACCTGGATGAGCGAGAACAACGTGATGGCTGGAAGGAGGAACAGGTTGTCGCGAACGAACGTAAAGCTGCCCGCGAACATGATCTGAACAAGCAGGAGCGAGATCGCCGGCAGGAACGTGACGGCGGTGAGGAACAGGAACAGAATGGCGAGTTTGCCGGCGACATACTCGGCGCGCGTCAGCGGCTTCGATAAATAGACCTGCAAGGCGTTGGCTCTGCGGTCGTTCGCGATCAGGCCGGCGCCGACATAGATCGTCACGAAAAAGACAAACGGGTTCTGTTGCTCCAGGAACTCGCGAAACGTCTCAGCTTTGACGCCAAGGATCGAGGCCGTCTGCGCGAAGTTCGACGCGACATAAATCTGCACCGCCCGTACGATGAAAGGTGACCAGGCGAAGAGAAGAAGAGCGCCAAACGCCCGCCTGGAAAAAAGCGCGCGCACGCCGTTGCGCGCGATGACCGCCCACCCGCGACCAACCGCGGCGCGCGTGCCGCCGTAACGCCGGTACCCCTGATCGTGAATTGGCATTCGTTACTGGTCCCCGACAGCGCGTGCGAACACGTCTTCCAGCGTGGGCACGCTCGGCCGCAGATGCCTGATCTGCGCGCCCTCACGCGCGGCCAGTCGAAACAGGATGCGCGCACCCTCATCGGTCGTGCCCGGAACAAACACGCGCATGATGTCCTCGTCTGTGTCGTGGCAATCGTAGCCTTCTCGCCGTAACACCCCGATGAATTGCGGCGTGTCACCTTTGATGCGGAGCTCGTACACGCGGCCCGCGGGACCTTTGAGCTCGTCGATTGGACCGTTGGCTGTGACGCTGCCCTTGTCGATCACGACGACGTGGTCGCACGTGTACTCGACATCGGGCAGGAGATGTGACGAAAGGATCAGATTGACGCCCTTGTTGTGCGCGAGATCGCGTATGAGCTCGAGCATCTCGTCGCGCCCTTTCGGGTCCATGCCGTTGGTCGGCTCGTCGAGGAAGAGCAGGTCGGGATCGTGGACGATCGCCTGGGCAAGCTTGATGCGCTGCTTCATACCCGTGGAATAGGTCTCCAGGTTGCGGTAGCGCGCCTCGCCGAGGCCCACGTAGTAGAGCACCTCGTGCGCACGCTGCATGGCATCGGCGGGGGGAAGGCCAGCAAGCTGCCCGCAGTAGGCGACGAACGACACGGCGTTCATCCCGGGAATATGCGCGTCGCTCTCCGGCATGTACCCGAGCCGTGCGCGAATCTCGAGCGGCGAGGTCGCCACGTCGAGGCCGAGCACCGACATTTTCCCGGTTTCGGGTTTGAGAAAACCCAACAGCGCCTTGAGCAGCGTGCTCTTGCCCGCTCCGTTGGGTCCCAGCAGCCCGATGGCGCCGGGCAGGAAGGGCGTCGTGACGTCACGCAGCGCCACGTTTTTGCCGTACCGGACGGTCACGTGATCACACTGGACGACGGGCGAGACCTCGGGCATCAGAGAGAGTATACGGTGCGGCTTCTCACAGCGTTCCGCGGAGCCCCAGCACGTCGGCCTTCTCACGCAGGAACGCGATCACGTTCGTGATGTGCTCGTCGAGCGGCAGCCCGAGCTCCTCGGCGCCGGCACGGAGGTGTTCGCGCGGGACGGCGCGGGCAAACGCCTTGTCCTTCATCCGTTTGATCACGGAGGACGCCTCGAGATCGAGCACGCTCCTGCTGGGCCGCACGAGCGCCGCAGCGGTGACGAACCCCGACATCTCGTCGCAGGCATACAGTGTCTTTTCGAGTTTCGATTCGCGCTGCACTCCGGTTGCCTCAACGGCGTGCGAGAGAATGGCGCGGGTCACCCATTCGGGATAGCCGAGGCTGCGCAGATGCTCGGTGCCTTTGAACGGATGATCGCCAAGGGTCGGATAGCGCTCGTAATCGAAATCGTGGAGGAGCGCGACGATGCCCCAGTCCTCTTCGTTTTCGCCGAACTTGCGGGCATAGCCGCGGACCGCCGCTTCGACGGCGAGCGCGTGCTTGCGCAGGCTATCGCTCTCGGTCCACTCGGTGAGGATTTGCCAGGCGGCGTCGCGGGTTGGCGTCATTGACGGCGATTTTATCAGGACGCAGATGAAACGCAGATGGACGCAGATGCAACGCAGATGAAACACAGATGCACGCAGATGAAACGCAGATGCACGCAGATGAAACGCAGATGCACGCAGATAAGGGCTTGGATCTTGACGGCCAACGGTGTCATTCAAAACGCCTCGGCGCCTTGGACGGACCATCAGCTCGCCACGATCAAAAAAACATCGGGCGTTTATCTGCGTTTTATCTGCGTTGCATCCGCGTTTATCTGCGTTGCATCGGCGTTCATCTGCGTTGCATCGGCGTTCATCTGCGTTGCATCTGCGTTTATCTGCGTCTAACAGCGTTTCATCTGCGGCTGGCTTTATCTGCGGCCATGGTCAGGCCGCGCCGAATGACACGCGCGGCGAACTCGTTGACGCCGTAGCGATCGATCTCATCCGCGGACACCCACGCCACAGCTTTCGCGTCGTCGCCGGCCGCGAGGACGCCGCCCGCGGGATAGCAGACGTAATCGACGATCACGAAGTGATACTGAATGCGCCCTTCGAGCCGGTGAACGCGATCGAAGACTTCCACCACCTCGCCAACATCGACCTCGAGGCCTGTTTCTTCCCTGAGTTCGCGTCGCAGAGCCTCGACGAGCGTTTCTCCCAGTTCGACGGTGCCGCCCGGCAGCGACCACTCGCCTTTTCGCGGCTCGTGCGCCCGCTTCACGATCAGCGCTCGGCCGTCCTGGACAACAACACCGCCGACACCGACTACGGGACGTTCTGGAAACTCACGTGACATGCGCGCGCCCGGAGTGACCTCACCCGAGACTGACACCCGACACCTGCTACCTGATACCTGATACCCCGATACCTGATACCTGGTACCTGGTACCTGACGCCTGACGTTCCTACTCGCCCATCACCTTGACCACCACGCGTTTCTTTCGCTGACCATCGAATTCCGCATAGAACACCTGCTCCCACGGGCCGAGATCAAGCTTGCCGTTGGTAATCGGGAGCAGCACTTGGTGGCCCATCAATGTCCGCTTGAGATGCGCATCGGCGTTGTCTTCCCCGGTTTGATGGTGGCGGTAAGTTAACCCGGCAGGCGCGAGCTTCTCCAGCCAGACCTGAAAATCGTGGATTAGGCCATCTTCCCAATCGTTGACGTAGACGGCGGCGGTGATGTGCATCGCTGACACCAGCACCATGCCTTCCTTGACGCCGCTCTTCTTGACGATCGCGGCGACTTCGTCGGTGATGCGGACGAATTCCTGCCGCTTTTCCGTGTTGAACCAGAGGTAGTCGGTCGCTGTTTTCATGGAACGGTTTTGACCTGTTCGGAGACGCTGCGAACTGGAAAGTCCGGAATTTCCACAGCCCGTTCAACGGTGCCCTCGAACGTCTGCCGCACGATCACCAGCTCGGCATCCGCAAGCCATGCATCGTTTATCGACAGGGTGGCGGTGGAATCGCGACGATATCGCGGCGGGAACGACACGGCCAGACTGCGCGTGACAAAGCCGGACGACGGGTCTCTGCCAATGGAGCCGCCGCCTAGCAAGAGCGGCAGGATTCCCAGCCAGGCAGGCTCACCGCCGATCGGGTAGTCGCCTCCAGCCGCGGCTTCCTGCCGTGCCTGGTTGCGTAGATAAAACATGTAGCGCGCCGGTGGGCGGCGCGCGAACATCGTTGCCGCGCGTGATTCGCGCAGAACAACCGTGAGATCGCGATTGAACGACGTCACCGAATCGACTACCGCGCGATAGTCTGCGCTGCGGTGGGTCGCGCCGGAACGCAGCGGCAGCACACCCTCAATCACGAAGTGAATAAGACCAATGGCGAACTGCCCTTGATACGCGCCCGTCGCGGGTGTGTGGCGTTGCAGTTCCTCCCGCCGCATGGCAAACAACGTGAGCTTGTCTGGTGGCGGCGGCGGGCCGTACTCGGCAACGCGCTGAGCACCCAGTAAGCTGCGTACGGCCTCGGGCACGTGCCCGCTTCCCAGCATCGATAGCGTTGCGGAAGGCATTCCTTCCACGCTATGAAGTGTGCCCGGACCAATCCTCACGACCGCTTTGCGCACGAACACGTTAGCGGCCCAGCCGGGCTCCAGTCCCGCAAGCGTGACCTCGCCTCGAATCGTGCTCCATCGCGAGCGGCGCGCAAACCAGAGCGGCTCATCATCTGTGGCGATGCTGCCTGTGTTGACCGTCAAACCGATCGCACGCCCGTCGTGTGCCCAGGACGGCACTTCGAGGTTCGGCTGCAAGAGCGGCCATGGCCAATAGGTGTCGACGACGATGGCAACGACGACGCCGGCAACGCCTATGAGTACGGTCCGTAGACGCGACCGCCAACGGTACTGCGCCGCAACGGCGCTGACGGCCGCGATAGCGACGATCACGCCGGACGCGAGGGTGCCGGTGGGGTCCGGGTATGACACGCCGACGCTGCCAAACCACTCGCCTTCGTCGAAACGCGCCATCAACACGGCGAACATCATCGCGAGTGACGCGGCGACGGCCGCGAAGGTGCCACCACACAAAAGCGCGAACCACGCTAGATTGCGCGTCAGAGCCGCGGCTGCCATGAGCAGCGTCGCAAATAGCGTCAGGAGGAGCACGCGTTCAACGGTGATTCCGGCAATGATTCGCACCTCGACGTCGTAAGCAGCCATCAGCGCGATTCGCGCGAGCGCCGGGACGATCACCAGCGCGGTGCCGAGCACGATACTTTTGGCCACCAGCAGCACTCGCGGCGCGATTGGCCGCGTCATCCAAAACGCGTCGGTGCCAACCGCCGGATCGGCGTGGATGACCAATGACACAATGGCGAACGTGAGCAGCATCTGCGCGTACCACAACATTGTGCCGACGACGCCGAGCGCGCTCGCCACTTGCGGCTTCGCGGCGAACAACGGGATGCTGCCCTCGGTAACCACGCCGCCGGCGACAATCACCAGATAGAGCGCGAGCACCATCCACGTCCGGCGCAGTTCGAACCGGAGTACGTGCTCGACGCGCTTCATTGCGGCACCTCGGCGTCCGCGTCGCGCGCGAGCGTCACGAAGATCTCACGCAGTGATCTCGGGTGGAATCGGGTGAGCAGCGATGTGACCTGCTCCATTAGAACCAGGCGTCCGTTATGGATGAAGCCCACCCACTCGGCAAATCGCTGGACTTCTTCAATGTCGTGCGATGAGAGAAACACCGTCCTTACGGTATCTCCGGCAGTCTCGAGCAGCGCCTGCCGGACTTCTTCACGGACCAGCGGATCGAGTCCACTGAACGGCTCGTCGAGCACCACGAGCTCCGGGCGATGCACGAGCGCGGCAAGCACCGCCGCCTTCATGCGTGTGCCTCGCGACAGCGTCTTGAGCGGCGCATCCATCGGCAAGCGGAGATTCTCCTGCAGTCTTCGCGCGAGTGCGTCGTCCCAGGTCGGATAGAAGGGACGGCAATACTCCAGGAGCGCTGACGGCGTCAGGTGATTCGGCAGACGCTGGTTTTCCGAGACGTAGCCGATGCGTTCGAATGCGCGAGCGGTGAGGCGCCGCGAATCGATACCGAGCACGGATGCCAATCCCCGCGTCGGCCGCAGCAGGTTCATGAGCAGCTTGATCGTCGTGGTCTTTCCTGCGCCGTTGGGACCGACCAAGGCAAAGACGCTGCCGGCAGAGACGCTCAGATTGAGCCGATCGACCGCCTGCCGACGTCCGAATCGACGAGTCAGATCGACGGTTTCAATCGCGTTCACCATGGCGCCTACAGCGGCAGCGAGGCAGCGGCGTTGAGGTCGCTCGGCGCAAGCTCGCCACGATGCAGCTTGCGCAATCCGGCCGCGGCAATCATCGCGGCGTTGTCCGTTGACAGGTGCGGACTCGGCACGAACACCGGCAAGTCCGCCGCCGCGCCGCGCTCCTTCGCGGCGGTGCGCAACCGCGAGTTTGCGGAAACTCCGCCCGCAATCCCCACCGCGAGTGCGTTGTGCCACTTCGCGGCGGCAAAGGCGCGCTCCACCAGCGTGTCAACAACCGTCGCCTGGAAGCTTGCCGCGATGTCGGCAATCTCCTTGTCCGGCAGCCGCTCAGTGGCCAACACGGCCTGGCGCTGCCGCACATGCCGCAGCACCGCGGTTTTGAGTCCGCTGAAGCTGAAATCAAACCGATATTCGCGCCGCGGCGCGTTGCGATCAGGGTGCGTCAAACGTGTCGAAGGGAATCGAACGGCTTCCTCATCTCCACTTCGTGCCAGGCGATCGATGACAGGTCCGCCCGGATAACCGAGCCCCAGCAGCTTAGCCACCTTGTCGTACGCCTCGCCCGCCGCATCGTCACGCGTGCGGCCGATGGAGCGGTACACGCCCTCTTCCGGTACGAGATAAAGGCTGGTATGGCCGCCCGACACGACCAGCACGACAGCCGGCGTCGGGACGCGGCCGTGTTCGAGCCAGAGCGATTCGATGTGGCCGGCAAGATGATTGACGGCGACGAGCGGCTTGCCCGCGGCCCACGCGCTCGCTTTTGCGAACGATACGCCCACGAGCAGCGAGCCGATCAAGCCCGGACCCTGAGTGACGGCAAGCGCGTCCAGCGACTGCCAATCGCAGGATGCTTCGGCCATGGCGCGCTCGACCACGCCGCATATGTCGCGGACGTGCTGGCGCGAGGCGAGCTCGGGAACGACACCGCCCCATTCGCGATGGATCTCGACCTGCGACGCGACGACACTCGAGCGCATGCGCCACGGACGAGCGGAATCGCCGGTGGTCTCGACAATGGCTGCGGCGGTTTCGTCGCAGGAGGTCTCGATGCCGAGAATGCGCACCTGGTGAAGATAACAGGTGCGCGTGCAGGTTCGCAGGGCGGCGCTGCGCGGCGGCTCCTAGAGCGTCGTTTGCAGCGACGGGGATCCGCCCGCTTTTAGCGACTTCTCGAACGGCGGCGTGAACACACCGCGGTCGGTGATGATTGCCGTGATGTATTTGTGCGGCGTGACGTCAAACGCCGGGTTGCGGATATTTGCGCCCTCTGGCGCCACCTGGTTCGAACCGACATGCGTCACTTCGCGCGCGCCGCGTTCTTCGATCGGAATGTGAGAGCCGTCAGCAATCGCCAGATCAATCGACGACCATGGCGCGGCGACGTAAAACGGCAGGCCGTGCTCCCTGGCCAGCACCGCCACTGTATAGGTTCCCACTTTGTTGGCGGTGTCGCCATTCGCCGCAATGCGATCGGCGCCGACCACCACGAGATCGATCTCGCGCTGCAGCATCAGCGTGCCGGCCATATTGTCCGTGATGATGGTCGTATCGATCCCGTCCTTGAGAAGCTCCCATGCGGTGAGCCGCGAACCCTGCAGAAACGGCCGCGTCTCGTCGGCGAGCACGCGCACCCGCTTGCCGGCCTCAATCGCGCCGCGGATCACCCCCAGCGCCGTACCATAACCCGCTGTCGCGAGCGCGCCGGCGTTGCAGTGAGTGAGCACACGAGCGCCGTCGGGGATCAAGCTGGCGCCGTGCGTCCCAATCGCCTTACAGCTCGCCACATCCTCGTCGTGGATACGCTGCGCTTCGAGCCGCAAGCGGGATTGCAACTGTTCGACCGATTCCCCGGCGTGCGCCCCCTCCGCGAACGTGCGCTTCATACGCTCGATCGCCCAGAACAGGTTCACCGCCGTGGGACGCGTCGCGGCCATGAGATCGCACGTTTTCTGAAACTCCGCCGCAAACTGGCGCGTGCCCGTCGCTTTGCTGCGTTCCATTCCGAGCGCGATGCCCATCGACGCTGCGACGCCAATCGCCGGCGCGCCGCGAATCACCATGGTCTTGATCGCTTTGGCGACGTCCATCGCGCTCCGGCAGCGCACGTAAACTTCGGCGGCCGGCAGCTTGCGCTGGTCAACCATGACGACGGCATCCTGTTCGAAGGAGATAGTCGGGAGCATTATCGTGATTATTTCAACAAGCGTTTATCGAAGGGGACGGGCAGGAGATCCTGCATCCGATAGCGCGCCGTGACGTCTTCGAGGTTCGCCAACACGACTTCCACATCGCCGGCAAATTCCCAGAGAATCTGCCGGCACGAACCGCAGGGCGGCGTTGGCGATGGCGTATCCGCGACGACAGCCACACGACGAAACTCACGATGTCCTTCCGACAGCGCTTTGAACATCGCAACACGCTCGGCGCACATCGTCAAGCCGTAGGTCGCGTTTTCGATATTGCAGCCCGTGATGATTTCGCCGCTGGTCGTTTCGAGTGCCGCCCCGACCTTGAAGCCGGAGTAGTCGGCGACCGCGCGCAGCCGGGCCTCGCGCGCGTGCTCGACGAGTCGATCAGAGGCGGTCAATGATGCCCTCGACCAGCGCGACAAACTGCCCCCGCACGCGCCTGGTGGTTTCCATCACTTCGTCGTGATGCAGCGGGTGCGGGAAGATCCCCGCCGCCATGTTGCTGATGCACGAGATGCCAAGGACGTCGAGCCCCATGTGACGCGCCACGATTGCTTCGGGCACCGTCGACATGCCTACCGCATCGGCGCCCAGGGTTCGGAACGCGTAGATCTCCGCCGGCGTTTCGTAGCTCGGTCCGTGCACCGCGACGTAGATGCCGTGCTCCACCGGCACGTGCACGGCGCGCGCCGCTTCGTCGGCGACGGCGCGGAGGCGGCGCGAGTAAACCTCGGTCATGTCAGGAAACCGCGGACCGAAGCGCTCATCGTTGGGGCCGATCAGCGGATTGCCGCCGAACAGGTTGATGTGATCGTCGATCACCATCAGCGCACCCTGCACGAAATTCGTGTTGATCCCGCCCGCAGCGTTGGTCAGGATCAACGTCTTCACGCCGAGCAGGCCGAGCGCGCGCACCGCGAAGGTCACGGTCTGAAGATCGTGTCCCTCGTAAAAATGAACCCGCCCAGAGAGCGCGATGACGCGCTTGCCCATCACCATGCCGCCGATGAATCGGCCGGCATGACCGATCACGTTGGACGCCGGCCAGTTCGGAATCTCGCCGTAACCGACGCCGAACGGCTTCTTCATGGCGTCGGTGAACGGTCCGAGGCCGGAGCCGAGAACAATGCCGATGTCGGCCCCGCCAAACCCGCGTCCGCGAAGCCACTCGACGGCTTCGGTCACGCGATCGAAATAATCGGCGGTCACAAAAGAAATCCGACGATGATGGCGGTCAGAAAATTTGCCAGCGTGCCGGCAAACATGGCGCGCAGTCCGAGCCGCGCCAGATCGCCGCGCCGCGTCGGCGCCAGGGCGCCAATGCCGCCAAGCTGAATGCCAATCGACGAAAAATTGGCAAAACCACAAAGGGCGAACGTCGCAATCGTGAACGAGCGCGGATCGAGACTGCTCTTCAGCGCGCCAAGCTGCGAAAAGGCAATGAACTCATTGAGCACCATGCGCGTTCCCAACAGATTGCCGATCGTGGCCGCATCGCGCCAGGGAACGCCAAGGCTCCACGCAACCGGCGCAAACACCCAGCCAAAGATTTGCTGAAGACTCAGCCCGACCGTGCCGAGGATCGCGTTGACGAGCGCCACCAACGCCATGAACGAAATCAGCATCGCGGCCACGTTCAACGCCAGATGGAGACCTTCCGTCGTGCCGCGCCCGGCCGCATCGATCACGTTGACGTCCATCTTCTCGAACTTGAGCTTCACCGTCCCGAGCGTCTCCGGAACCTCCGTTTCGGGCACGAACATCTTGGCCATCATGAGCGTGCCCGGGGCGGTCATGATGACGGCAGTCAACAAATGTGCGGGCTCGATGCCGAACGCGATGTAGGCCGCCATGATGCCGCCCGAGATGTGCGCCATCCCCGAGGTCATCACCGTCATGAGCTCCGACTGCGTCATCTTCGGGAGATATGGGCGAATCGTCAGCGGCGCCTCGGTCTGCCCCATGAAGATGCTCGCGGCGACGTTCACCGACTCTGCACCGCTTGCGCGCATCACGCGGTTCATGACCACAGCAAAGAGCCGCACGACCAGCTGCATGACGCCGAAGTAATACAGGATCGCAAACAGCGCGGCGATGAAAATGATGGTCGGCAGCACTTGAAACGCGAAAATCACCGCCCAATTTGCGCCCTCGGGCCCGAGCGTCGCGTTCATCACGCGCGACCATACCGATCGATCGCCGAGAGGACCGAAGACCAGGGACGCACCGACGGTCGAGTACTCGAGAAGCTGCCGCACCTTGTCGCCGACCGTTTGAACGCTCACCTGCCCGAACGGCGTTTTCAGCACGAGCAGCGCGAACAGAAACTGCAGCGCCAGCCCCCACCCCACCACGCGGCGATTGATGGCGCGGCGGTTGGTGGAGAACGCAAACGCCGCGGCAAAAATCAGGGCCAGACCTATAAGCGGCTGCAACCTCGTGACGACGTCGCTCACATGTTCTCCCTCATACGAAGCGCCGCTCGCCCGCGGCGTGCACCCACGCAAACACGAGCGGAGTGTGCGCCGGACGCGTGTTGGCGACGCTGATGGCAGATTCCGCCATCCGGATCGCATTCTCAAGCTGCCGGTCGTCGTTATAGTGCAATTCGAGCACCGACTCACCCCTGGCGACGCGATCGCCGGGCTTTTTGTGCAGCACGATTCCGGCTGCGGGATCGATGACCGCGTCAACTCGATCGCGACCGGCGCCGAGCAGCATGGACGCCCGCCCGACGCGCTCAGCGTCCATGGCCGCGACATATCCCTCCGACGCCGCCGCAACCTGCCTCACGTGCGCCGCGCGCGGCAGACGCGATGGCTCGGCCACGACACGTGCGTCGCCGTCCTGCCGCGCGATCACGGCCTCGAGTTTCGCGAGCGCCTTCCCGGTCGACATCGCCTGCCGCACTTTCGTTTCGGCTTCGGCTTCGTCGCGCGCCACGCCCGCGAGCGCGACCATCCGGCTGGCGAGCGTGACGATGACCGTCTCGAGATCCTTCGGTCCCTTGCCCTGGAGAGTCTCTATGCACTCGGCGATCTCGAGCGCATTGCCCACCGCCCGCCCGAGCGGCGCTTCCATGGCGGTGATGAACGCTTCGGTCCGCACCCCGTTGGCCGCACCAATCGACACCAGCGATCGCGCCAGGGCGAGCGCGTCGTCCTGCGTCTTCATAAACGCGCCGCTGCCGCATTTGACGTCGAGCACAACCGCATCACTGCCTTCGGCGATCTTCTTGCTCATCACCGACGCGGAAATCAGCGGAATGCTTTCAATGGTCGCCGTGACGTCGCGCAGCGCGTAGAGCTTCTTGTCGGCGGGCGCGATGTCTTTGGTCTGACTGATCAAACAGCAGCCAACCTCGCGCAACGCACTGCGAAATTCGTCGAGCGAGAGCGCAATGCGAAAACCCGGAATGGCTTCGAGCTTGTCGAGCGTGCCGCCCGTGTGCCCGAGCCCGCGCCCGGACATCTTCGGGACGACGACTCCGCACGCGGCGGCGAGCGGCGCGAGCACGATCGAGACCTTGTCACCCACCCCGCCGGTGCTGTGCTTGCCGACTTTGACACCCGGGATGGACGATAGATCCACGCGCGTGCCCGATCGCACCATGGCATCGGTGAGCCACGCCGTTTCCTCCGGCGACATGCCGCGCAGCACGATCGCCATGAGGAGCGCGGATGCCTGGTAATCGGGCCATGCCCCGTTGGTCACCCCGCCGACAAAGGCATCGATGGCCTCGCGCGAAAGCGGTTCTCCGTCGCGCTTTGCGCGAATGATGTCAACGGCCCGAAACATGTTGAGCTGGTGCGGCGGCAGTATATCGTATGGATTGCATGACAACTCCGCGCCGGGAGGGCGCGCCCAACCCGCTGATCTCTCTCAATCCAATTTGCGTTGCGAATGGTGGCATCGAGGTGATCCGAGTGGATGGGGCGAAATAGGCGGCTTTTGCCACGGTTCGCGCCGTTGGCGCTACACACTGACGTGAGCCCCGGGTTTAGATAAGATCCTTTTGAGCTTTGGCGCGGCCGGTCGTGCCTACGCCGACGGTTTGCGCGCATCCGCCATTCCGGCGGTGCGGCGCACGGCGATCGAGCTTCTTCGGGCATTCGGCGGGGCCGAGGCGCTGCCAGACCTCAAGGCGCTGCTCGACGACACTGAACCCGGCGTGCAGCGCGAGGCGCTGCGCGCGATCGTGCAGATTGGCACCGACGACCCTATGCCGCGCTGCTCGAGGCCCTGAAAACGGGGACCGGCCGCACGCGCGACGCCATCATGCAGGTGCTTAGCTCCTCACGCGACGAGCGGTCGTCACCGCTCTTCGTCTACATCCTCGAGCACACCGATTACAAACGCGGTCTCGAGGGCGTGTATCTCGGCGCCATCGAGGCGCTCGGCAAAGTCGGCGGCGATCCAGAGTCGGTGGCGGCGCTGCGCAAAGCGCTCTATCGCGGCGACTGGTGGGCGCCGATGAGAATGGCGAGGGTGAGGCGCGCGGCTGCCCACGCCTTGCGGGCCGCGGGTTCCGACATTGCGAACCAGACCCTCGAGGAAGCCGTCAGCGACGCCCCGCGCGGCGTCCGACGCATCGCGCGCGCCCTCCTGTCGGAACCTGCGGCGCGGCATGCGCCTAGGAGAGCGAGCTGATGGACGCACCGCGGCGGCACGAAAGCGGGTTGTTGGAACACGGACGCCGACAACGTCTGGCGGAAGAGACCGTCCGCCGCTTTGCCGCGGCCGTCCGCCGCGCGCAGCTCTACGCTCCCGGTCATCCGCTCGTCCTCCGATCGCTCGGGGCGCTCACCGACGCGCTTGGTCAGTTGCTCGGCGATCAAGCGTCGACCACGATCGGCCTGCTGGGACAAGAAATCGTCGTGGGCGACACTCCGCTCGGCAAGAGGGACGCCTACAGTGAGCTGATCAAGCGGCTGCAATCGCTCGGAATCGAGCGCATCGCGCTCGCGCGTGGTGTGACACCCGACGAAGTCCAGCGGCTCGTATCGACGGTCGCGCATCCCGAGCGAAAGCCGGGGCAAGCCGCCGCGGGTGCGGCGTCCCCAGACGTCACGGCCGCCCTGCACCTTCCGCACATCAAGGTAGGACGAATCAGCCTTGACGAGCGCGTCGACACAACGTCAGCCGACGTCGCGACCATCCGCCGTTTGTACGGCGACTCCGTGAACCTCGCGAACCGCCTGTGGGAGACGGCGCAAGGCGAGGGCATTCCCAATCCGGAAGAAGCGCGACAGCTGGTCGACAACCTCGCGCAAGCCGTGGCGCAAAACCGCACCGCGCTCGTGGCTCTGACGGCGCTCAAGGAGTACGACAACTACACGTTCACGCACATGGTGAACGTCTCGATCCTGACGATGGGGCAAGCGCGCGCGCTTGGGATCGAGGGGACACAACTGCGGGAGTTCGGGCTCGCGGCGCTCATGCACGACATCGGGAAGGTGCGTACGCCCAAGGAGATTCTGAACAAGCCGGACAAGCTCACCGAGGCGGAATTCGAAATCATGCGCACGCATGTCGTCGACGGGGCGGAGATCCTGAGGCGCACCCCGGAGATGCCGGCCCTCGCGCCGGTGGTTGCGTTCGAACATCACCTGCGGCTCGACGGCAGCGGGTATCCTTTCAAGGTCAGCCGCGCCAAGCTCAATCTCGGGACCATGCTGTGCAGCATTGCGGATGTGTACGACGCCATGCGTTCGCAGCGCGCGTATCAGCAGTCGTTTCCGACCGATCGTATTCTGGCGGTATTGCAGCGCAACGATGGGATGCAGTTCGATCAACATCTCGTCAGGCGCTTTTCACAACTCATGGGGATCTATCCGCCTGGGAATCTCGTAAAGCTCGATACCGGGGAATTCGCCGTTGTCCTGCGCGTCTACGCGCCGGACCCGTATCGGCCGAAGGTTCGGGTAATTCTGTCGGCCGACGCCGCCCGGCTGGCGCGCCCGTATGACGTGAACCTGTGGGAGATTCTCCAGGACGGGGCCGGCCCGAAGACCGTGGTCGGCCCTGTCGATCCCGCCCGCGTTGCCGTCGATCCACTGACGTATCTCTAACGCGCATGACTAACCGGTTGATCACAGCTTGCGTAGCCCTGCTCTTTGTCTGCACCGTCGCCCCATCACCGTCGGCACAATCAGGCGCAGGCGATGCCACGCTGCTGGTCATCGTCGTCGTCGATCAGATGCGATTCGATTATCTCGATCGCTTCAAACACTTTTGGAAGCACGGCTTTGCGCGTCTGCTGGCGGACGGCGCCGTGTTCGAGCGCGCGGCTTATCCGTACCTGAATACTGTGACGTGCGTCGGTCACGCGACGATCGCGACCGGAACGATGCCTTCCACTCACGGCATCATCATGAACGAGTGGTGGCAGCGGTCGACCGGCACGCGGACGTCGTGCACGAACGACCGCGATGTCACAAGCCTCCCGTACGGCGGCGGCACGCCGGAATCGATCGGACATAGCGCACTTCGCCTCCGCGTGCCGACGATTGGCGACCGCCTTCGCGCAGCCTCGCCGCAATCGCGCGTCGTGACGATGTCGATGAAGCCGCGCAGCACGGTGATGCTTACAGGTCAAGGCGGCACAGCCGTCACCTGGTTTGCGGATTCAAAGACGTGGGCAACGTCAACTGCGTACACGACGAAGCTGATACCGGAGGTGCAGGAATGGGTCGCTGCGCATCCGATTGAAGACGAGCGAGGGGCGATCTGGAACCGCGTTTACGATCCGAGCGCCTACAGCGGCGCTGACGACGGTGTCGGCGAGCGGCCGCCGGCTGGTTGGACGCCGCTCTTTGCACATCCGCTCGCGGGTGTGTCCGGCACGCGGAGCGATCGGTTTTTCGACCTATGGGAACGCAGCCCGTTCTCGGACGCAGCGCTCGCCAACCTGGCCGCGACACTCGTGCAGTCGATGCAGTTGGGCCAGCGCGGAGTGGTCGACTACCTTGCCGTGAGTTTCTCCGCGCTCGATTACGTTGGCCACGCGTTCGGCCCCGACAGCCATGAAGTGCAGGACACGCTGATTCGGCTCGATAAGACCCTTGGCGAATTCATGACCGTGTTGGACAAAGCTGTCGGACGCGATCGCTATACCCTGGCGCTATCGGCGGATCACGGCGTCGGGGTCATTCCGGAAGCCTTGCAGGCCGAACATCGCGATGCCGGCCGCCTGGCAAACGCCGATTTACAAAAAATTGCGGAAACCGCAATGGTGAAGGCGCACGGCCCGGGCCCGCACGTCGCGCACGTTGAGTACACGCAGCTCTACCTGACCCCTCTCGCGCGCACGTTGGCGGCCGCGGAGCCGCGCGCGCTCGATCCGCTCGTCCAAGCGCTCTCATCGGTACACGGTGTGCTGCGGGTGTTCACGTCGAACATGCTGCCATCGAAACGCAACAGCAGCGATCCACTCGAGCGTGCGGCGGCGCTCAGTTACTTTCCTGGTGAGAGCGGCGATGTGCAAATCATTCTCAAACCAAACTGGATCAACACCGACTCGTCGGCCGCCACGCACGGATCCTTCCAGGCATACGACCAGCGCGTGCCTGTGATCTTTTATGGCGACAGGATTCGGAGTGGACGTTTCACTGATCCCGCGACTCCCGCCGACATCGCCCCAACGCTCGCGTCGTTGGTGCAGCTCAACTTGCCGGGCGCGGACGGCAAAGTGCTAAAGCGTGCAGTGAGATAGCGTTCTTCGCGCGAGTTTCGCGGCGCGAGGCATAATAGTCGGGCCTGCCTCGCTCCAGAAGGAAACGGACTCGATATGACGTCACCTGTGCTGCGCTGCTGGCGGTTCGCTTTCGCAGTGTTTGGCCTTGCAGTTCTGATAGTGGCCAGTGGACAAACGCAGGACACCGGCCTGGGCGGGCAATGGCCAATCATCCGTGAAGTTGGTCTTCCCGGAATCGATCGCGGACTGCGCGCGCAAGGCGCGCCGAAGGAGCCGAGCGGCCGTGAGTCGCGCCCGCGAGTGCAACGAATCGACAGCGCCGAAGCGCCCAGTGACTATGTACGCGGCTCGATTATCGTCAAGTTCAAGAACGGCGCTGCCTCGAACGCTGTCATTTCAGCGATGCGTTCAGTCTCGGCGAGTGATATCGACCGGCCGTCGTACGCGGATTTCGACATCATCGACATTCCGGCCGATGCGGATCCTGAAGCGGTAGCGGCGGACTTACGACAAAGGCCGGAAGTCGAGTACGCGCAGCCGCGCTATCGGGGTCACAAGATGGCGCGACCGAACGATCCGATGTACGGGGAGCAGTGGAACTTTCCGCTGCTCGATATGGAGCGTGCGTGGGACATTCAGCCGGCTGCGGGCAGCAATGTGACCGTGGCGGTGCTCGACACCGGAGTCGCGTTCCGCACGGCAACAGTCCGATATAACGCCTCCGCCTGGCGCTTCGTCGATTCTGCCGGCCAAACTATCGTCGCGTATCCGGCGCTCGGACCGATCGACGTGCCGTTTGCGGTTGCGCCAGAGCTTGGCGACGCGAAGTTCATCGGCCCGCACGATTTCATCTGGAACAACAACTTTCCCTTCGATCTCGACGGTCACGGAACGCACGTTAGCGGCACGATTGGCCAGTTGACGAACAACGGCGTCGGCGTCGCTGGCATGGCCTATAACGTCAAGCTGATGCCGGTAAAGGTGATCGACGAAATTTGGGATTTCGTGTTTGACAGTCCTAATGTCACGACCGATGACGTGGTGGCGCGCGGCATCCGTTATGCGGCGGATAACGGCGCGAAAGTGATCAACATGAGCATCGGCCGAACGGGCGGCGGCGCAGCACTCGCGGTCGAGGACGCCATGCGCTACGCCGTGGGTAGAGGCGTGTTCATCGCGATCGCGGCCGGCAATACAGCAGACCAGGGCAACACGCCGAACCGTTGGGCGCAGATAGCGCCAGCCCTCGCGGGCATGGTCGCGGTCGGGTCCGTCGGCCGCAACCGCGAACGAGCGTTTTACTCCACGACCAATGTCTATGTCGAACTCGCGGCGCCAGGCGGCGATCAACAACGAGATGGTCTCAACGGTGGCGTGCTGCAGCAGACACTCGACGGCGACGTTCTTCACAGCTATGTTTTTGGACCCGCCGCCTATCGTCCACCTCGCGCAGACATGTTCACGTATGAGTTCTTCCAGGGCACGTCTATGGCGACGCCGCATGTTGCCGGCTTTGCCGCACTCCTCATCCAGCAGGGCATCACCAGCCCCGCAGCGATCGAAGCAGCGATGAAACAGTTCGCAACCGATCTCGGACGTGCCGGTGTAGACAGCGAATACGGCGCGGGTCTGATCAATCCTCGAGCAACACTGCGTGGTCTCGGACTGGCGAAGTAGCCTCAAGGAGCATCCCGTGGCGACACGTCTGCTTGTTCAGCGCTTGTGTGTACTGATGCTTACCCTTGCCGTTGTGACGCCTGCGGCGGCGCAAGTTCGCCGGCCGGCACCACCGCCACCGCGCAATACCATCGGCGTGCGTGGCTTTGGAATGGTGGGCAACATGACGTTTACCGCGCAGGACTCGTTCGACACCGTGCTCGACACGCACAGCGGCCTCATTTTCGGCGGCGGTGGTCAGGTGCTTCTGCCTTGGAACGTCTACGTTGAAATTGGCGCATGGCGGTTCAAAGAGGACGGCGAGCGCGTGTTCATCGGAGCCAACGACGAAATCTTCAAACTTGGGGTCCCGGTTGAAATCAGTGTGACGCCGATCGAAGTGACCGGAGGATACCGCTTCACCCAGATTGCGCGACGGTTTGTGCCCTACGCCGGCGCCGGCTTCAGTTCTTATCGGTATCAGGAAACCTCGGAGCACGCGGAGGCAAGCGAAAACGTCGACGAGCGGTTTGGCGGCTTTCATGTGCTTGGGGGCGGCGAGTATCAAATCACGCGCTGGCTGGCGGCGGGCGGCGAAGTGGCATGGTCCTCGGTCGCCGATGCCATCGGCGAAGGCGGCGTATCCGCACATTTCAATGAAGACAACCTGGGGGGAACGAGCATCCGCCTGAAAATCTCAGTCGGACGATAGGCGAAGCACCATCTCCGTCGGTTCCTCACCTACGTTCCCTACAGGCGTTCCTCACGGCGGTTCACGGGGTTCTCAACGTACGTTCTCAGTCTACGTCGAGAACCTCCGTGAACTGAGGTCGCGAACCTCTCGTGCCGAACTCACGTGAACCGAGGCAAGGAACCTACGTGAGGAACCATGTTAGGAACGTACGTAGCAGGGAGAAAAGGGAGAGAGCGAGTTGCGTCGGCCGGTTCGCGCAAATTCTTCGTCGTTGTTCACGCGACGTGTGCTGTCGGTGGTGCGCCGCGTACCTGTTGGCCGCGTCACCACGTACGGGACGGTAGCGCGGCTCGCAGGCCGACCGCGGGCGGCGCGCGCGGTCGGCAACATCATGCGCGCCGCACCGCAACCGGGCCTTCCCTACCATCGCGTGATTGCCGCCAACGGGTTTCTCGGCGGTTTCGGCGGCAACACCACGCTCAAGCGTGCGCTGCTCGTGGCCGAGGGCCTCATCGTCACCTCGACCCGTGTCAAGCAGTTCGCGAAGGTTCGCTGGCCGTAGACTATTTGTTGATGACCAAAGTCAATCGCGCCTGGGCGCTGGCTGTCCTCGCCGGCATCGTGGTGCTTGCGGTCGTGATCTGGCAAGCGCGCGCGGCGCGCGCGGAACAGCAGCGGCGCACGCGCGAAGCGCTCTTCAACGAAATCCGTCCGGTGGCACTTTCCAACTGCACATTGAAACGCTTCGGCGGTCAGCACGACGGCGGCTACCTGATGTGCGAGAACCTGCTCGAGGGCGTCGAGTCAGCCTATTCGTACGGCATTGCTACCGAGGACAACTGGGGCTGTGACGTGTCACGCGTGCTGCGCGTGCCGGTCCATCAGTACGATTGCTTTACGCCGCATCGCCCGGTCTGTGCCGGCGGCACGTTCATCTATCACAACGAGTGCGTCGGCGCGCGGAACGAAACGATCAAGGGGCGCCTGTTCGATAGCGTCGTCAATCAATTGAGCAGGAACGGCGACGCCGGCAAACGGGTGCTCGTAAAGATGGACATCGAAGGCGACGAGCTCCCCGCCCTGATGAACACGCCGGACGAGGAGCTCGCGCGCTTTCCGCAGCTGCCGATGGAAGTGCACGGCACCGACGAGCAGTTTCTGGAACTCGTGAGGAAACTCAAACGCACCTTCTATGTCGTGAGCGTTCACGTGAACAACTACACCTGCACGCCCGAGGCGGCGCCGCTGCCCGGTTGGGTATTCCAGGTCCTGTTCGTGAACAAAACACTCGGCGTGCTGGACCCGTCCGGGCAGCCTCACCGGCCGGGAGCGCCACCCGACGCTCCGGACGCCGCGAAACGTCCGGATTGCCAACCCGCCTTCTAGTCCCGGCGCTCACTTGATTAGATGGGGGCAAGAGCGCGAGAAACGTTCGAACAGGTGCCCTTTCGACCCGAATCGTCGGATTGCTCCAACTCCGCGATTTCAACTCGAGTGAATTGAGGGGGTAGAGCCGTTTTGGGACCAGGCTCGTCCAAAGCACGAACTGCGGCGCGCCGAACCACGTATAACCGCATCAACCTCTGTGCAAAAGGTGTCGTCTAAGCCACAAGGAGACGTGAGAAGCGCCGACCTGGACCTGGCCGGGCGTATCCGGTCGGGCGATGGGGGCGCGTTCGAGGAGCTGTACAGGCAGCACTCCAGCCGCCTCTATAACCTGGCCTATCGGATGGCGGGCGGCCCGACCGAGGCGGAGGATCTGCTGCAGGACATCTTCCTCCTCGCGTACCGGAAAGTCGGCAGCTTCCGGGGCGAGTCGTCGTTGGGGACATGGCTCTATCGCCTCGCCATGAACCACTGCCTCGACGTGCTGCGGAGCCGTCAGGCGCGGATGGGGCAACAAACCGATTCATTGGACGATGATTCGGCAATGGAAGTGGCGGAGGCGCCTTTCGACGTGGCGCAGGGCGGGGCGTTCGACGCGGCGACCACCCGGTCCGCCATCGGTGCGGTGAGCCGCCTGGATTTGGAGCGGGCCATCGACACGCTGCCGCCGGCCTGCCGGGCGGCGTTTCTGTTACACGACGTCGAGGGGTTTGGACACGAAGAAGTCGGGACCATACTAGGGATATCAGAGGGCACGTCGAAGTCGCAGGTGCACAAGGCGCGCCTGCGCATCCGGCAATACTTACGGCAATGAACTGCAACGACTACAAGGATGCGATCGCCGAGTTCGTCGACGGCGCGCTCGACGCCGCGGGTCAGCGCGCGCTCGAGCGACACGTCGAGGGCTGCGCCGCGTGCCGTGCGCTGGTGGCGGATCTCAAAAGCATCCAGGCGGCAGCGTTCACGCTCGATCGACGCGAGCCGCCGGCGGCCGTTTGGGACGGGATCCGCGCGCGCGTCACGGCCGAGCCGCGGCGCGACGATCGCGGCCGTCTGCTCGCGTGGCCGCGCACCCGCGAGGCGTGGGGCGTGTGGCTGGCCGCAGCTGCCGCGCTGATCCTCGCAACCGTTGCCTCGATCTACCCGCTGCTCAGGGAACAGCGCCATCAGGATCCGCCAAGTGCCGGCGCGGCCGGCAGCGACAGCGCCGGATCGGTAGCGTCGATCCAGGCCGAATTTCAGGCGGCCGAGGAGCACTACAGCAAGGCGATCGCGGGACTCGAGCAGATCGCCAAGTCACAGAGCGGCGAGCTCGATCCGCAGACCGCCGCCGTTTTGCAGAAGAACCTGCAGGTGATCGATCAAGCAATCAGCGAAAGCCGCGCCGCGCTCACCACGCAACCGGCGAGCACCGATGCACAGGACAGCCTGTTCGACGCGATGCGCACCAAAGTGGCGGTGCTGCAGCAAACCGTCGAATTGATCAACGAGATGCGCAAAGGCAACACGGCGGAGGCCGGTCGCCTCATTCAGGGACTCAATCAGTGACAGGTATGGCGACACGTTTCCGATGGCTCTCGTTGATATTTGCCGCAATCATCGTGACGGCGCCGGTTGGCGCGGCTGCCGGCCGCGATAATGACAAAGCGCGCGCGGCGTGGCTCGAACGTTTCCAGGACACGCGTCAAGGGCCCGAACAAACCGAACGCTTCACGCAAAGCTACAAGG
Source organism: Acidobacteriota bacterium (assembly GCA_046726375.1). Taxonomy (GTDB): domain Bacteria; phylum Acidobacteriota; class Vicinamibacteria; order Vicinamibacterales; family UBA2999; genus DASPWV01. The sequence goes on along the minus strand of JBKPAJ010000076.1, from coordinate 38,301 downwards.
TGGGCGCCAACGGCGCGCTCGATCTCGAGAACCTTGCCGGTGACGTTCGCGTGACCGCCGGACGCAGCAACGACATTCAGATCGAAGCGATCAAACGCGTGCGTCATCGCGACCCGAACGAGGCGAGGCGCCTGCTCGCCGAGCTTCGCATCGACGCCACACAGGTCGGCAATCGCGTCGAAGTGCGCACCGTGTATCCGCGCGTCAGCGGGCGCAATCTGTCCGCCAGCGTCGACTACGTCATCAACGTCCCGGCGAACGCCGCTGTTGCGCTGAAAACGATCTCCGGCGACGTCTCGGTGGCCAATGTTCGCGGCGAAGTGCGGGCCGAAAGCATCAGCGGCAGCGTTGACGTGTCGGCGACGCCAAATCTCGCGCTCGCCAAGACCGTCTCGGGCGATGTGACGGCGCAGGGGATCACGGCGTCGAGCGCGCTGACACTGGGTACGGTGAGCGGCAGCGTCATTGCTTCGGCGCTCGAGGCGCGGGCCCTGGAGGCCGTCACGGTGAGCGGCAACGTGCAGCTCACCAACGTCCGCACCGAGCGGCTGCAGGCAAAATCGGTGAGCGGCGATATCGAATACGATTCGCGTCTTGCGCGCGGTGGGCGCTACGAATTCAACTCACATTCCGGCAACGTGCGCCTGATGTTGTCGGAAGTGACGGGCTTCGAGCTCGACGCGAGCTCGTTCAGCGGCAGCATCCGCTCCGACTTCCCGGTGACCATTCGCTCGACTCCGGAGTCCTCCGGCAACGATCGCCGCCGCGGCGGGATGAATCGTGCAATTCGCGGCACCTTTGGTGACGCGAGCGCGATCCTCGCGATTCGCAGCTTCTCAGGAAACGTGGTGATCGCGAAGAAGTGACTCGTCAAGTTACAAGTTCAAAGTTCAAGGTTCAAAGTGAGTTTTGGAGTTCTCAACTTTGAACTTTGAACTTTGAACTTTGAACTTGTAACTTGTAACTTCCCTGCTCAGCTAGTAGCACTACCGTCAAAGACGCGCGGTCCGCGTAGTGCGACGTGTGCGATGCGACTATAATGATTGAGGAGGCAGATCGTCTTGCCGAAGTCTGGCGTAGGCGGAGCCTCTACCTTTCAGGGAGGACGCGGATGAAGCAGACATGGCTCTTCGGAGCCTTGGCCGGCGTGATGCTGGCGGCGAGCGCCGCGGCGCAGACGCAGCCGGCTACCGGAACACAAAAGCCCACCACGGGCGCGCAGCAGCCGGCGACGGGCACGCAGAAACCCACTGCCCCCCCAACAGAAAAACAGAAGCCAGCGCCGGAGAAGCCCGCACCGCCTACTACCGAGAAACCGACGACGCCCGCGACCGGAACCACTCAGCGCAGCACACCGGCGCGCGCTGAAGTGCCGACCGGCGAAACGGCGCTCGGCACCGTATCAATCCCTCGAAACGTCATGGCCGATGGCAAGCCACTCCCCGCCGGTCGCTATACCATTCGTCTCACCGCGCAAACGGCACAGCCGACGGTTCCCGGCCAGGTGCCGGATCTCAATCGCTGGGTTGAGTTCGTGCAGGGCGGCACGGTCAAGGGCCGCGAAGTGGTCAGCATCGTTCCGGCCGCGGAGGTGAAGGATACGCAGCCTGGCCCCGACATGCCGGGGCATGTCAGCACCAATCAGACGCGTGTCGAAATGCTGAAGGGCGGCGAGTACCTCCGCGTCTGGATCAACCGCGGCGGGAACAACTATCTCGTTCACCTGCCACCCGCTGGCGCTGCAGCTCGCTGACGCAGTCGTCGACAGTCCACGGTCGGCGGTCGACAGCACGAACGTTCTTGCTGTTAGACCGTTGACCGGCGACCGGCGAGCGATTTACCCGCCGATGGACATCACATCGAACTGCTCGTGATGCAGGTGGACGTCCGGTTTGACGACTACGTCCTTCCCCAGGAGATGTCTCAGATCCTTCAGCACACCGCGCTCTTCTTCTTTTAGCGCACGCGCGATGTCGGGATTGACGCGCAGCAAGACGCCTGCGCCGTCCATGTCGGTCCCGACTTTCTTCAATTCAGAGAGAATCTCGTAGCAGATCGTCGAGCTGGATTTGATCGTCCCGGCGCCGGTGCAGTACGGACACGGCTCGGTCAGCACGCGTTCGAGGCTTTGCTTGACGCGCTTGCGGGTGATGATCACGAGGCCGAAGTCCGACACCTGCAGCGGCTTGGAGGGCGCGCGATCCTTGCGCAGTTCCTGCTCGACCGCCTGAAACACTTTCTGGCGGTTTTTCTTTTCCTCCATGTCGATGAAGTCGAGCACGATGATGCCGCCGAGATCGCGCAGCCGGATTTGACGAACAATCTCCTTCACCGCTTCGAGGTTGGTTTTGAGAATCGTGTCCTCGAGCCGTCCCGCGCTTTTTTTGCCGACATAGCGGCCGGTATTGACGTCGATCGCGACCAGCGCTTCGGTCTGGTTGACCACGATCGAACCGCCGGACTTGAGCCACACTTTGCTGCGTAGCGCCTTGTCCAGTTCCGCCTGAACGCCGTACTCGTCGAAGATCGGATAGTCCTTGTCGTACAGCTTCACGCGCGGCGCCAGCGCCGGCATGATCCGCTCGATGAACTCGAGCACGCGCTGATATTCCTGCGCGTTGTCGATGCGTATCGCGGTGTAGTCGTCGGTCAGCAGATCGCGCAGCAGCTTCGCCACCAGGCTCGGCTCGCGATAGACGACCGTGGGCGCGCGCTGCGTCTCCGTGCGCTGCCGCATGTCGAGCCAGATGCGATGGAAGTACTGCAAATCGGCGAGAATGTCGTTCTTCGATCGGTCGGTCGCGGCGGTGCGAATGATGACACCGCCGCCGAAGTTGTTCTGCTCACGGAACTCTCGCACGATGCCGCGCAGCCGCTGGCGCTCTTCGCGGCTCGCGATCTTGCGCGACACGCCGATGTGATCGACTGTCGGCATGAACACGAGGAAGCGTCCCGGCAGGGTGACGTGCGACGTCAGACGCGCGCCCTTGGTGCCGAGCGGCTCCTTCGCGACCTGAACGAGGATCTCCTGGCCTTCCTTCAGGAGCTCTTCGATCTTCTGATCCTGCTGCTTCTCGCGCTGATCGCGCCGGTTACGCTGGCCGCCGCCGGCTTCCGCCTTCGGCGCCACATTGTCACTGGGCTCGTCGTCCTCTTCGTCCTCGCCGCTCAGTTTGGCAAACGCGTCATCGGTGTCGACGACATCGGAGACGTACAGAAAGCCGTCGCGTTCCAGGCCAAGGTCGATAAAGGCCGACTGCATCCCCGGAAGGACCTTCGAAACCCGCCCTTTGTAAACATTGCCGACGACTCCGCGGTTTCTTTCACGCTCGACAAAAATCTCTGCGACCAAATCGTCCTCGAGAATGGCCACGCGCGTTTCGTGGCCGTTCGAGGCAATGATCATTTCCTTAGTCATTTATGGTGACGTGAAGTAACGCGTATCGAATCGCGGGTAGCGAGGTTACCCTCGCTACTCGTTACCCGCTGCCCGCGACTTCAGGTCCTCAATTCGTGAAACGCCGCATCCTCACGTTCAGGACGAGGCCGAAGCCGGCAAGTGTCGCGATCATCGAGGAGCCGCCGTAACTCATGAGCGGCAGCGTCAGCCCTTTGACCGGCGCGAGCCCCGCCGACATCGTAATGTTGTAGATGACCTGGAACGTGAACGTCGCGAGCACGCCCAGGACGAGATAGCCTCCGAGGCGGTCCTTGGCCAGTCGGGCCGCATCGAGCGAACGCATAATCACGAACAGGTAAAGCCCTAACACGACGATGACGCCGACGAACCCCTGCTCCTCGGCCAGCACCGAAAAGATGAAGTCGTTATGCGCCACGGGCAGGAACCGCAGCTGACCCTGCGTGCCCTGCCGAAATCCCTTTCCCCACAGACCGCCGGAACCGACGGTGATGCGCGCCTGAATCTGCTGGTATCCCGCACCGCGCGCGTCCTGTTCCGGATTCAGAAACGTTTCCACCCGCTCGCGCTGATAATCCTGCAGCGCGAATTTCCACGCGATCGGCGCTGACAGCGTCGCGACGATCGCAACCGCCGCCACGTAGCGCATGGGCAACCCGGCGGCGAACGCGACGACGAACAGAATGGGCAGCAGCGTGACCGCAGTCCCGAGATCTGGCTGCTGCATGATCAGCAACACCGGAATGGCGGTCAGCACGCCCGCGACGAAGAGCTCCTGATTGGTGAGCGATGGTCTGCGGCTCTCGCCCAGCAGTTTGGCCAGCACCAGCGCCAGCGTCGCTTTCGCCAGCTCCGACGGCTGCAGGTTGAAGAATCCCAGATTGAGCCATCGCCGCGAGCCACCCTGCACGGATCCAAAGAACATCACCGCGACGAGCAATGCGATGAGGAGCAAATACAGCACGTGCGATTTGTCGGCAAGCGTGCGGTAGTCGATGATCAAGGCGCCCGCCATCAAGCCAAGTCCGAGCGCAATCGCGTAGAGCTGTGTCCAATACGTGCGCGTGGGCCCGCCCGTCGTGCTGTAGATCATCGTCGCGCCGATCGCGCACAGCGCAAGGATGGCGATGATCAGCGCCCAGTCGATGTGAAAGTAGAGTCGCCGTTCGAGCATGTGCGATGAACTTACCGACCGGCGCCGCCACCGCCGGCGACGGCCGTGACTGTGCGGCGCGGCTCGGAGTCGGGCATCGGCACGCCGGGATTGATGTCTTCGATGCGCGGCAGTGGGCGGCCTTCCTTCTGCGCGTAATAGGTGTCAATCGCGTGACGCGCAATCGGTGCCGCCAGATAGCCGTGCTCACTGTGCTCCGCGAAGACGACGCCGGCCAATTCCGGATTGTCACGCGGGACCATGAATACGAACCAGCCGTGATCGCGCAGATCCTTGTCGGTGCCGCGCGCGCGTTCCTTGCCCTGGATCGAAATAACCTGCGCGGTTCCGGTCTTGCCGGCGACATCGCGGCCGTAAATACGCGCGCGGCCCGCGGTACCCGCCCCGTTCACCGCCAGCCACAAGCCGTCGTGAATCGCGGAGATGGTCGTCGGTTTGAACAGAAAGGGCCTGAACGGATTATCCACGGACTGCACAGGCTGCCAGCCCTCACCTTCATCAACCGCTTTGACCAGATGCGGGATGACGCGCGTGCCGCCGTTAGCGAGCGTCGCCATCATCACTGCCATCGACGCCGGAGTCACCGAGTTCTGACCCTGGCCAATCGCAACTGAAATCGTCTCGCCCGGATACCAGCGCTCGCCGGTGCGCTGCTTCTTCCACTCGGAAGAGGGGACGATGCTCTCAATCTCGTTCGGCAGATCGATGCCCGTCCTGCCGGCCAGGCCAAGCCGCTCGGCCCACCGGTGAATTCTGTCGACGCCGAGCATGTTGCCAAGCGTGTAGAAGTAGACGTTGCACGACTTCTCGATGGCATGGCGCATGTCGACCGTGCCATGTCCGCCGGCGAGGTGGCACTTGAAGTAGCGGCCGTAGAACACTGCGCCGCCGCTGCAGTGCACTTTGAACTCAGGCGTGGCAATGCCTTCTTCGAGTGCGGCGGTCGCGACAACCAACTTGAAGGTTGAACCTGGCGAATAGCGTCCCTGAATGGCGCGGTTTTGCAGTGGCAAGAGAGTGTCCGTATTCAGGCGTTGCCATGTCGTGCGATCGATGCCGCCGGCAAACGCGTTGGGATCGTAGGCGGGCACACTGACAAACGTCATCACTTCGCCAGTTCTTGGCTCGAGAATCACGGCCGCGCCGTTGTAGTGGAAAAAGCGGAAGGCCTCTTCCGTTGCCTTCTGCATGGCGAGATCGAGCGTGAGCTGCACGCGACGCCCTTCGACCGGCGGTTCCTCGTTGATCGTCTGGATCTCGCGTCCCAGGCTGTTGACCATCACACGGCGCGCGCCGTCCTGGCCCATGAGCAGCGTGTTGTAGACCTTCTCGACGCCAGACTGCCCGACGACCGTGCCCATCGGGAAGACGCCCTGCGAAACCTGCTCCTCGCTCGCTTCGCCGACATAGCCGAAGAGGTGCGCACCGAGTCCGCCCGCGGGATATTGGCGCGTGGGCACTTGCTGCCACACGATCTCGGGTAATTCGAGGTGACGGGCCGCAACTGCGGCAACCTGCTGCAACGGCGCATCGTTGATCACCACGATCGGCTGATACTGTGGTTCGCGTTTGTGACGCTCGACGACCTCTCGGATCTGCTCCTCTGGCACGCGCGTGATCTCGGAGAGCACTTGAATGGTGCGGTTCAGATCTTTGCTGTGCTCGCGCAGGATGGAGATGTTGAACGCATCGCGGTTTTCGACCAGCACGCGCCCATATCGATCGAACAACACGCCGCGCGGGGCGCGCAGCGGCAGCAATCGCTGATGATTGCTCTCCGCCATTTCCTCGTAGCGCGCATGCTGCGCAATCTGCAGGAACCAGAAACTGCCGACCAGGACGAGGAAGTAAACGGCGACGGCGACGCGGATCACGGTGAGGCGAACCCCAATGCGTCGGCGATCTTCGGCAAATGCCATATTGCAAATATCGGCGGGCTACCTGTCTTCGCGTAGGCTACGGCGGATCTCGCCGCAGCTTGGCGGAGGCGGAAATACCTGCCATTACATAGTTTACCGTCAATGCCGGCTGACTCGGCGGGCCCGCCGGCGCTCGCGAAGGCCAGGAAGAAGCTCGATGATTTGCGCGCCAACCACCCCGACAAGTCCGTTTCCGATGGCCTGGCTGAGCACCGTCGTATACGGGGTTGGAAACTGCCGCAGGTCCAGCAGCATGTACAACCCCATGAATACAGCCGAGTGCAGAATCGTGGCCATGAAGAAAACAATGAATCTCGGCAACGCCGCGGTCACGATGAACTGCGTGCCGAGCAACCCCGCCGCAAAGCCCACCAGCGTCTTGGCCAATCCGCCAATCCCGAGTACGCCCAGCGGCAACGCGTCCTGAATCAGGCCGGCCAGGCTGCCGACGAGCACGCCCGTGACCGGTCCCGACATGAGCGAGATGTAGACCACGACCACTAGAACGAGGTCGAGTGCTGCCGCTCCGCGGATGACAAGCCCGGTCAGTGTGGTTTGAAGAGCCAACGCCGCGGCAATGGCTGCGAGCGCCGCCAGCGCCTTCACTCGGTTGCACCCTGTGGCGTGCGGTTGCCATTCGGCGGTGTCGCGTTTCCGCTCGCCGGTGGCGTTTGATCGACGCGCCGCACTGGCGCGCGGGGTGTTTGATTGAGCGGACGAGGTGCGCGCGGCGCCTGGTTCAACGGCCGCGCGGCGCGTGGGGTTTGATTGACTGCGCGTGGCGCGTTCGCTGTCTGGTTCGTCGAGAGCACCGGCGTCTCGCTCGGAGGCGGTTCCTTGGCGAGCGCCTCCTCTGCTGCTTTGATCGACGGCGGCGTCGTGACGACCAGCACTTCTTCGAGGCGCGAGAAATCGACGGCCGGGCGAACGGCGATCTTGTGGAAAGTGCCCGGACCGCGCTCTGCCGCCTCGATGGTGCCGATCACAAATCCCTTGGGATAAATGCCGTCGAGTCCGGATGTGACAACGAGATCGCCCGGCTTCACATCTGCAGTGCCGGCCACGTAGTCCATTTCGAGCGTGTCTCCGCCTTGCCCCAGCACAATCCCCTGCACGCGCGTGCGTTCGATCAAGGCGGCGGCTGCGGCGTTGCGATCGATGAGCAGCTGCACAGATCCCGCCCGGCGGCTCGGAAGGACGACGCGGCCCACTACGCCCGCCGGCGAAATCACCGCCATGTCTTTTTTCACCCCGTCCAACGTTCCTTTGTCGATCGTGCGCGCGAGGACGTCATTCTGCGGCGAAGCGCCGATGATCTCTGCCGCGACCGTTTCGACTCCGGCGCGCTGCCGCAGCTCCAGAAGCTGCTGCAGCCGTTCGACCCGTTGCGCAAACGCTCGTTCTTCCTGCAGCCGCACCTGCACCGCCTGCAGCTCCTGTTTGAGCCGGTCGTTTTCCACCTGCGCGGATCGCAGATCCACGTATCCGGTCCACAGGCCTTTCACACGTGAGAACGTGTTCATCGCGCCGCGCTGGATCTCGGCAAACACGCCAAACGTCGCCACTGAGAGCAACGGCACACCCGCTTTTGTGTTCACTTGCGCCGAAATGAGAATTACGTGAAGGATGACGGCGGCAATTAACACCAGAAACGGTCGCTGTGAGAGTTGAACAGGTGGCATTGAGGTGTCGGCCGGCCGGAAGGCCGGCCACTACTGCACACGTGTGTAGTGGCGCGGCTTCAACCGCGCCTCAATCAATTGCAATCTTCCGCAGCAAATCAAAGTCCGACAGCATCTTGCCCGCGCCCAGCACCACCGACGACAGGGGATCCTCAGCCATCGTGACCGGAAGCCCGGTCTCTTCGCGCAGGCGCTTGTCCAGATTGCGCAACAGCGATCCGCCGCCGGTGAGCACGATGCCGCGATCGACGATGTCCGCCGACAGCTCCGGCGGCGTGCGCTCGAGCGCAACACGCACCGCATCCACGATCACGTTGACCGTTTCCGCGAGTGCTTCGCGGATCTCTTCGTCGGTAATCGTGATCGTCTTGGGCACACCTTCGATGAGATGGCGGCCCTTGATCTCCATGGTCAGCCGATCTTCCACGGGATAGGCGGACCCCAGCTCCATCTTGATCTGTTCGGCTGTGCGCTCGCCGATCAGCAGGTTGTACGTCTTCTTGATGTACTGGATGATCGCTTCGTCCATCTCGTTGCCGGCGACCCGAACGGCTTTGCTGTACACGATGCCGGCGAGCGAGATGACCGCGATGTCGGTGGTGCCGCCGCCGATGTCGACCACCATGCTGCCTGCAGGTTCGGTGATCGGCAACCCCGCACCGATGGCCGCGGCCATGGCTTCTTCGACCAGGTGAACTTCGCTCGCCTTGGCTCGATAGGCGCTGTCTTTGACGGCGCGCTTCTCGACCTGCGTGATTTCCGAGGGCACCCCGATGATGATGCGCGGGCGCACCCACACATTGCCGTTGTGTGCCTTTTTGATGAAATACGTGAGCATCTTCTCGGTCACGTCGAAGTCGGCGATGACGCCGTCTTTCATCGGCTTGATGGCGACGATGTTGCCCGGCGTGCGCCCGAGCATCTCCTTCGCTTCCTTGCCGACCGCTTCGACGCGCCCATTGACTTTGTTGACCGCGACAATCGACGGCTCGTTGACGACGATGCCGCGGCCTTTCGCGTAGACGCACGTGTTTGCCGTGCCGAGATCTATCGCGAGGTCGGTAGAGAGAAACGACAGGATCGAGCCAAGTGCCAAGATTCACCTTTCGGCGGCTACATTTCATCGCCGCGTGCGACGCCTACACCGTTTTTGCCCGACTCCTTGATCCGATACATCGCCACGTCCGCTGCGCGTACCAGCTCCTCGGCCGACGCCGCCACATCGGGCAGTGTAGCGACACCAATCGAGGCCGTCAGACGCAGGTTTAAACCGTTGCCGGCTAGAAACGGATGCGCCGCAATGCGTTCACGTACACGCTCGGCAACCGCCGCCGCGCCTTCTGATCCAGTATCGGGCAGAATGATGGAGAATTCATCGCCCCCGAATCGCGCCACGATGTCCGTTTCACGGGCGGAGCCGCGGATGACGGCCGCCGCCTCAACGAGCGCCCGACTCCCGGCCAAGTGTCCATGGGCGTCGTTCACGCCTTTGAACCCGTCAAGGTCCATGAACAACAGCGACAGCGGCCGTCCGCTCCGTGACGCACGCTTGGCTTCGCGCCTGACGACCTGATTCAGATAGCGCGAGTTGTAGAGCTGGGTCAGGTCGTCGGTTACCGATAAGGCTTCGGCGCGCCGCAACGTGAGCGCGTAATCCAGGGCCAGCGCGGGGCCTTCCAGGACGGTACTAATCAACTCGCTGGTGCCGCCGCCGAGCTTGGGTTCGAATCCCGCCGGTGACCGATCCAACAACACCAACGCGCCTATGCTGCGCCCGCGGCAGCGAAGCGGGACGCCCACGACCGCGCCGCACGCGCCCGACACGCGTCCGTCGCGCCGAAGATCGGCCGTGGCAAACTCGCGGCCATGCGCAAGGACCCACCGCCCAACGGCGGCCGCCGCGGTCGTCAGAGCCGGGCTCAAATTGCGGCCCGCCAGCGGCACCACTTGCCCATCGAGATCGGTCGCCAACACCGCGCACGTCCCCGCTTTAAGCCAGTCCACCGCGCGCTCCACGACAAGCTCGCCGATCTTTGCGGGATCGAGCGCGTCGTGCGCCTCGCGCATCAACAAAAGCACCGTCTCCGGCTTACTGAGACGCCCTTTCAATGCCCGTTGGCTCTGTCGAAGGCGGGTGGCGAGGTCGGGGCGGACACCCGTCGAGGGTGGCATCGGGTCCTGGACTCCAGCCGGAGGCGGGCGGCCGTAAGTCTTTAATTTGCACAGGAATATAACACAGGAACCGTCGCCCAAGCGGGTTCCGAACGGGGTTCCTTCCACACGTTCCCGGCGTGGGTTCACGGAAGTTCCTCACGTCGGTTCCGTACGTGCGTCGGAACCCGCGGTGACTTTCGCGAGGAACCATTGTAAGCAGCCCTCGTAACGAACCCTCGTAAGGAACCAGCGCCAACTTACGTGAGGAACCCACGTAGGGAACCGCGTAAGGAACCCCCCGTTGGGCGGAGGCGCCGTCTGATACGATCATTGTTTCACTATCAGCGACCGGGGTTCTTATGACGATGCTCGATCGGATGCGGCGTCACAAAGGCTGGCTCAAGTGGAGCCTGGCGCTCGTCGTCCTCACCTTCGTGTTGTTCTACATTCCTGACTTTCTGACGAGCACGACGGGGGCGGCGCCGAGCGAGACGGTCGCCACTGTCGAAGGCCATCAGATCACGGTCCGCGAGTTTCAACGGCGCTACACCGCGCAGTTGCAGGCCTACCGTCAAGCCTACGGATCGCAGTTGAGCGATCAGCTCCTGCGTCAGCTTGGGATCGAGAAGCAGATTCTGCAGCAGCTCGTCGACGAGGAAGCTATGGTCGCCGAAGCGCGGCGCCAGGGCATCAGCGCGAGCGACGTGGAAGTGCGCGAACGGATTCTCGCCATTCCGGCCTTCCAGGAGAACGGTCGATTCATCGGCGAAGCGCGGTATCGTCAGATGCTGCAATTGAACAACCCGCCGCTCACGTCCGCAGAATTCGAGGAGCAGGTGCGTCGCGCGATCGTGATTGAAAAGCTGCGCAACGCTGCGACCGGATGGATGAGCGTGGGCGATGACGATGTGGCGCAGGAGTATCGGCGACGCAACGAAAAAGTGAAGCTCGATGTCGTGCCGATTACGCCGGATGCGTTCAAGAGTCAGATCACGGTTAGCGAACCCGATATTGCCGCGGCGTTCGAGAAGAAGAAAGAGAGTTATCGCGTCGGCGAGAAGCGGAAGATCAAGTACACGCTCATCGACGTCGACAAAGTGCGCGAGCAAGTGAAAGTGGCGCCCGCCGACATCGAGGCGCTCTACAAGCAGAACCTCGCGCAGTACCAAACGCCGGAACAGGTTCGTGCCAGCCACATTCTCCTGAAGATCGAAGGCGACACCGAAGCGCAAGTCAAAGCCAAAGCCGAAGAAGTGCTGAAGCGTGCGAAAGCCGGCGACGACTTTGCCGCACTGGCGAAAGAGTTTTCCCAGGACGAGAGCAACGCCGGCAAAGGCGGCGATCTCGACTACTTCCCCCGCGGCGCGATGGTCCCGGAATTCGAGACAGCGGCGTTTGCGATGAAGCCTGGCGAGATCAGCGATCTCGTCAAGACCTCGTTCGGCTATCACATCATCAAGGTCGTCGATCACAGGGCAGCGGTCACGCGGCCGATTGCCGAGGTCACGCCGGAGCTCGAAGATCAGCTCAAGTGGCAGAAAGCACAGGCCGAGGCCGAGCAGCAGTCCAAAGCGCTCGAGGCGCAAATCAAATCGCCGGCCGACATGGACCGGATTGCGAAGGAACGCGGCCTGACGACGGTCGAAACGGGACTGTTTCTGCGCGACGAGCCGATTGATGGTCTCGGGCCGTCGCCCGAAGTCTCGGCGCAGGCATTCCAATTAGAGCCTGGCTCTGTGAGCCCTGCGCTGCGCGTGGCGAAAGGATGGGTGTTCGTCACTGTGACCGGCAAGCAGGATCCCTATGTGCCGCAGCTCGCCGAAGTGCACGACAAGGTCCGCGAGGATCTCGTGCGCGAGCGCGCGGCGGAGGTCGCCAAGAGCAAAGCCGGCGAAATCGCCGCAGCGCTCAAGAGCGCGCCCGATTTTGCCGCCGCAGCTCAGAAGGCGGGTCTAGAGGTGAAACCTACTGAACTGATCACACGCGGCTCGCCGATTCCGGATCTTGGTTCCGCGCCGGAAGTAGACGCGGCGGCGTTCTCGTTGCCGAAAGGCGGCGTGAGCGATCCAATCTCGACGCCGCAGGGCACGGCCATCATCCGGGTGGTGGAGAAGGAAGAGGTCACGCCGGAAAAGATCACCGAGGGGCGCGACCAACTGCGCGAAGAGCTCGTCAACCAGCGGCGCGATCAGTTCTTCAGCGGTTACATGCAGAACGCGAAGAAGAAGCTGAAGATAGAGATTAAGCAGGACGTTCTGGCGCGTGCGACGGGACCCGCGCGCGGATAGTTACAAGTTCAAAGTTCAAAGTTAGTTGGAGGGTGTCAAGTTTTACGGCCGCCTTCGGCGGCCGTTTTCTCGTACTCGTACACCCGTACGCGCTCAACTTTGAACTTTCCACTAACTTTGAACTTTGAACTTTGAACTTGTAACTGTCAGCGCAGAAACACGTACGGCATGTGCGCGAGGATTTCGCCGCTCCTGAACAACCGCGACGGCGCAAGGAGTGCAGCTAGCGCCATCCGATCGCGCGCGCCGAGCAGAGTGACCAGCGTTTCCGCCGCCGATCGCTGCGCCGGCGAGTCGAACTGCTCGGTCAAGACTTCATAGAAGCTTCGGCGCGGCGGGTAGACCTCGATCTCGACTTCCTCGTCCGCCGCGATGTGCGCGCGCTGTTTGGCAATGGCGATCGCGTCCATGAGACCGCCCAATTGATCGACCAGGCCAACTTGTTTGGCCTGCCGGCCGGTCCACACTCTGCCCTGCGCGACCTGATCAATCTTCTCAGGCGTGGTGTGACGCGCCTCGGCAACCTTCTCGACGAACTGATCGTAGAAGGCCTGCATCGACTCCACCATCTTGCCGCGCTCCTCGTCGTTGAAGCGGCGATCGGGCGAGTAGATTTCGGCGTGCCGGCCATCGCTGGTCGATTCGATATTCGCGCCAAACTTGCCGAACGTGCCGCCGGTCACGAACTTGCCCGTGTAGATGCCGATCGATCCGGTCAGCGTGCCCGGCTGCGCCACGATGACGTCTCCGGCCATTGCCAGGTAGTAGCCGCCCGACGCGGCGAGATCGGACATCGATACAATCAGCGGGCGCGCGTGTTCGCCCGATTTGCTGATCATCAGCTCACGCCAGATGACATCGGACGCCGTCGATCCTCCGCCGGGACTGTCCACGCGCAGCACGAGGGCACGAATCGATCGATCGGCCCGAATCTCGCGAATCTGCTTGACGAGCGAGTCCGACCCCATGACGTGGCCGTTCACCGGGTCGTAGCCGCCGCGCCCCGACGTGATCGCGCCGACTGCGTTCAGCACGGCGATCTTCGCGCGCGGCCGCACGCCCAACGATTCCCACGTCACGCCGGCATAGTCATCGCTCTCGAGCAGGCGCAGGCGTCCCGGCCCGCCGACCGGTTCAACGAGATCGTCGAGCTCGTCTTCGTACGCAAGATCGTCGACAAGGCTCATGTGCAGCGCGTTTTCCGGAAGCAGCGGCCCCTGGTCGATTGCCGCCCGCACTTCCGCTTCTGACTTACGGCGCCCGTCGGCAATGCCGCGCACGAGCTGCTCAAACTGATCGCGGTTGAGCGACGCGCTCATCTCTTTGTGCGCGGGCGTAAAAGTCTTCTCCGTCAGCGTGTTGATAGCGGTTTTGTAGTCGCCGATGTGCAGAAAGTCAGGATAGGTGCCGATCCAATCGAGCGTGCCGCGCAGAAACAGTTCGTAGCTGACGACACCGGTGAGATCCAGGGTCGATGAGGGCACGAGATAAATCTTGTCGGCGGCCGTCGCCAGGTAGTACTCGCGATCGCCGCCGTATTCGAGAAACGCGTAAACCGGCTTGCCGGACCGCTTGAAGTCGATCACCGCCTCGCGGAGTTCCTGCACCTTTGCCCAGAACGGCGATTCGAGCTCGCGCGGCGCGAGCAGGACGGCGGCAATCCGCTTGTCGATCTTCGCGCGGCGCAGCGCATCCACATACGCGCGCACTGTTTTGGCTTCGCTCCTCCCGATCAACTGCAGCACATCGTCCGGAATCATTTCGTGCAGCTCGCCGCCTGGCCGGAGGACCAGCGTCGATCGGTCCGCCACGCGCGGCGGCGGCGAAACGAGCGTGTAGAGGACGACCGTGCCGACGATCGACACGATCAATGCGACGCCGATTAAGGCGATGACGAGCCAGAGGCCACGTTTCATTACACTTTTATGATCTGCCGGAGCTCCGGCGGTTGACAAGCCCGAGCCGATCGAATGGGATAACCCAGCAGTGGGACTGCGCTCGGACCGCTTCGCGGTGGGACCGCTGCGCGGTGGGACCGGTGCAAGACGCCGAGGACGGGCTCTCGGCGTTCGCGGTGGGGCGACCGTCTTCTGCAGATCGATCGCCGTTGTGTCGTGGTGCAGCTTTCGCTGCGCGCTCAGCAGCTTCCAGCTGCACCGTAATCGGGAGAGCAAATGCACGTAGATCTTCATCAAGCGGTTTATGACGCTGCCTACCAAGGTGCGCCGGGCGCATACAGCGAGGAGGCGGCACACACGCTACTCGGAGCGACGGCGAGCATGCTGCCCAGGCGGTCACTCGAGCAGGTGTTCGAAGCGGTCTCGGCAGGCGGCGCCAGACATGGCGTGGTGCCTGTGGAAAACACCTTGTCCGGCACCGTCCCTAACGTTTACGAGCTGCTTCTCTCCCACGATTTGCGCGTCGTCGGCGAAACACTGACCCACATCGATCACGTGCTCGTCGGACCGCCGCAGATGCGGCGCGACGATGTGCGGCGGGTGGTCTCGCATCCGGTGGCGCTGGCGCAGTGTGGGGAGTTCTTTCGATCGCATCGCAACATTCAGGCCGTGCCGGTCTTCGACACCGCCGGCGCTGTTGAAATCGTGATGCGGGAGGACGATGGCTTCACGGCGGCGATCGCATCGCGCCGCGCGGCCGGCTTGTACAAGGGAGAGGTTCTTGCCGAGCATCTGCAGGATCACCCGGAAAACTGGACACGGTTTTTGCTGCTTGCGCGCGCTGACGCTGCGCCAGACGCACGCGATGCGAACAAGATGCTGATCGCATTTGATCTGCCACACGAACCCGGCGCTCTCGCCCGCACGCTGCAGGCGCTCGCCTCCCGCGCGGTGAACCTGACAAAAATCGAAAGCCGCCCGATCGCGGGAAAGCCGTTCGAGTATCGCTTTATCGTGGAACTGACGGTTGACAAGCCGGGATCCACACTCGCCGAAGCGGTGGAGCATATGAAGACGGTGACGCCGTGGCTTCGCGTGGTTGGTGCGTATCGGACCGCTTCGCGCTAAGAACCTGCGCGTAAGACACGCTGCGCGTCGTGGGACCCTTCGGGTAGGACCGGCGCTGTGCGGCGAGGGACCGCTACGGCCCGGCGCGGTGCGTGACTACCGCGGCGAGATCGCAATCCAGATGAGTATTCCCAAGATCGTAAGGGTGGCGACCAAAACCGCGAAGGTCACGACGCTCAGCCCCGCGAATTTCGTCATTGTCCGCTACTCCAGTAGTGCGAGGATGTCTCCAGCTTCGCACGGATCATCGGTCACGCCGGCCGCCATTGCGGGCGTCACCTTCAACGTGGCGTGAATCTTGCGCCGGTCGGGAGCGAACCGAGCAGGAGCGATCCTTATACAGTTAGAAACATTATTCATTTGCCTTATAACGCTCAGGTGCCCCACTCTGTCGATGCACATGATCAGGACCGGCGCGCAAATCCTCTGGGAATCGCTCGTTCGCGAGGGGGTCACCGACGTCTTCGGCTACCCCGGCGGCGCCATACTGCCCGCCTACGACGCGCTTCTCGAATACCCCATTCGCCACGTTCTGGTGCGCCATGAGCAAGGCGCCACGCACATGGCGGACGGCTTTGCGCGCGCCAGCGGGCGCGTGGGGGTCGCGATCGCCACCTCCGGACCGGGCGCCACCAACATGGTCACCGGCATTGCGACGGCGATGATGGATTCCTCCCCCATCGTGTGCATTACTGGGCAAGTCGGGAGCAAGCTCATCGGCTCCGACGCGTTCCAGGAAACCGACATTACCGGCGTCACACTGCCGATCACAAAGCATAACTACCTAGTCACGCGCGCTGAGGACGTGGCGTCGGGCGTGCGCGAAGCGTTTCATGTTGCACGCTCCGGCCGTCCTGGACCCGTCCTGATCGACATCACCAAAGACGCGCAGCAATCGAAAGCCGAATTCGATTGGGACGCGGCCGCACCGCGACGCGATCTCCGCAACCGCCTTCCGCAACTGAATCACGACGCCTTGCAACGCGCCGCGGATCTCATTGCCGCCGCGAAGCGTCCGCTCATCCTCGCCGGTCACGGCATCATGCTCGCAGACGCCGTGGACATCGTCCGCTCGTTCGCGGAACACGCCGACATCCCGATCGCCATGACGCTGCTCGGCATTGGCGGCTTTCCTGCTTCGCACCCGCTCAATCTCGGGATGATGGGGATGCACGGCGAGGCGTGGGTCAACGCCGCGATTCAGGAGGCCGATGTTCTGCTCGCGTTCGGCATGCGCTTCGACGATCGTGTGACCGGCAATCTGAAGACCTACGCGACGAACGCGAAGAAGATTCATATCGATATCGATCCGGCCGAGATCGGCAAGAACGTCAAGACGGATATCGGTATCGTCGCAGACCTTGCCGAAGCGGTCGCGGCGCTGCAACCGCTGGTTGCTCGCGGCAATCACAGCGACTGGCGTCGATGGATCGACGACCACAAGGGTGACGCCGCGGTGCGCGACATCAAGAACCTGCCGGACGATGGCCACCTGTACGCCGCGCATGTCGTGCACGATTTGTGGCGCGCGACCGACGGCAACGCACTGGTGGTGACCGACGTCGGCCAGCACCAGATGTGGGAAGCGCAGTACTACCATCACGAGCAGCCACGCTCGCTCATCACGTCGGGCGGACTCGGCACGATGGGATTTGCGCTGCCGGCCGCCATCGGCGCCAAGATCGCGCGCCCTGAGGCGGAAGTGTGGGCCGTGGTCGGCGACGGCGGATTCCAGATGACCATGGCCGAGCTCGCGACGGTGGCGCAGGAGCGGCTGGACATCAACGTCGCGATCATCAACAACCACTACCTTGGCATGGTGCGCCAGTGGCAGGAGTTCTTCTACGACAAGCGCTACGCTGCCACGCCGCTTCATAACCCCGACTTCGTGAAGCTTGCGGAAGCGTTTGGATTGCGCGGCCGCAGAGTGACCACGCGACGCGATGTCGCGGTTGCTGTAGAAGAAGCGAGGAAGGATCAGCGCACGGTCGTCATCGATTTTCAAGTGGAACAGGAAGACTCGGTGTATCCGATGGTGCCCGCCGGAGCGGACCTGCATGCGATGATCCGCCGTCCGTCACCCATCGTTGAAACCGCGGCGGACTAGCCATGCTGACCTTTGCTGTCTATCTCCAGGATCACCCCGGGGCGCTCAACCGCGTCGCGTCGCTGTTCCGGCGCCGCGCGTTCAACATCGTCTCGCTCACCGTCGGGCACACCGAGCGGCCCGGCCTCTCGCGCATGACCATCGTTGTCGACGCGCCCGACGCCGTGCGCAGCCGGATCGAAGCCAATCTGTACAAGCTGCTCGACGTGGAACGGGTGGAATCCATTCCTCCCGATGCGTCGGTCGATCGCGATCTGGCGATGATCAAAGTGGCGGCCACGAGCGCATCGCGGGGTGAGGTGATGCAGTTGGTCGACGTCTTCCGCGCGCGGGTGGTTGATGTCGCCCCCGATTCGCTGATCGTCGAGATCACTGGAACCGAAGACAAGATCGACGGTCTGCTCGACGTGCTGCGCCCGTACGGCGTGATTGAGATGGTGCGCACCGGACGCGTGTCGATGCTGCGCGGCGGTCAGGAGCTGAAGGCTGCTCGACGCCGTCCGCGTGCCGGCGAGGCCCGTCACGAAAGCGGCGTTTCCTACTCCGTGTAGCGGCGCGGCGTGCTCCGCGCCCGGGACATATATGGCGAACATCTACTACGACAAAGACGCAAATCTCGATCTCGTTCGCGCGCGTAACGTCGCAATCATCGGCTACGGCTCGCAGGGACACGCGCACGCGCTCAATCTGCGCGACAGCGGCGTCAACGTCACGGTCGGCTTGCCGCCGGCGAGCCGCTCACGCGCCAAGGCGGAAGCCGGCGGTGTGCGCGTGACATCGGTCGCCGACGCAGCCGCCTGGGGCGACATCGTCATGATCCTCACGCCGGACACGACGCAGCCCGCCACCTACGAGAAGGAAATCGCACCCGGTCTCGAACCCGGCAACATGTTGATGTTCGCGCACGGGTTCAACATCCGCTATGGCTGCATTACGCCGCCGCCGCACGCCGACGTCACGATGGTGGCGCCCAAGTCACCCGGGCACCGCGTACGCGAGGTCTTCGTCGAAGGCGGGGGTACGCCGGCGCTGCTCGCGATCCACCAGGACGCAACCGGCGCAGCGCGGCCACTGACGCTTTCGTACGCACGGGCATTAGGCACCACGCGCGCGGGTGTGCTCGAGACGACCTTCGCGGAAGAAACAGAAACGGATCTCTTCGGCGAGCAGACGGTGCTTTGCGGCGGCGTCAGCGCGCTCATCAAGGCCGGCTTCGAGACTCTGGTGCAGGCCGGCTACCAGCCGGAAATCGCGTACTTCGAGTGCATGCACGAGCTGAAGTTGATCGTCGATCTGATGTATCGCGGCGGCCTCAACTACATGCGCTATTCGGTGAGCGACACCGCGGAACACGGCGATTACACGGGCGGTCCGCGCATCATCACCGACGAAACCCGGCGCGCCATGAAGGCGATCCTCGCGGAGATTCAGGACGGCACGTACGCGAGCAAGTGGATTGCCGAGAATCAGAAGGGCCGGCCGTGGTTCAACGAAACGCGGGCGCGTGAGCAGTCGCAGCTGCTGGAGCAGGTCGGCGCGAATCTGCGCGATATGATGCCGTTCCTCAATCCGGTGCGCATCACACCGAGCGGCTCGAACACTGCCCCGGCTGCAGAAGCGTCTCCGGCGGCTTCAACCGCGCCCTCGCGCGCTTCCTCGGCGGCGGCGACACCCGCGAGCGTCGGGCGATAGCGGTCCGGCGGCGGGCCACCCCCCGACGCTTGACGGCGCTGCACGAGGCTGACTGGAAGCGACAGCCGAGGGCACCACCGACACGCAATTTCTGCCCGCTACCGGAGTTGCCGGGACGACGTATACTGCGTCGCCTTCATGCCCACGCGTGCGATCGTCGTACTAGCTCTCGCGCTTGTTTCATCGCGCCTCGCGGCCGACACTTATCCCCGGCAGACGGCCGTCGACATCCTGCACTACGCCTTTCGGATCTCACTCATGCCTGGCGTCGACCATCACATCACCGGCGAAGCCACGCTCGGAGCGCGCGTCACGGGTGACGCAACGTCGCAGATCACACTCGATCTCGGCTCTGCTGTGGATGGACAAGGCATGACCGTAACGTCGGTCGTGAGTGGAAGCGAGACGCTCAGGTTCACGCACGCACACGATCGCCTGACCGTTAGGTTTCACGAGCCGCTGAACGAGGGCGAACGCGTCACCTTCACGGTCAAGTATGGAGGCGTGCCGCGGGGTGGGCTGAAGTTTCTGAACAACATTCACGGCGAGCCCACCGTCTTCAGCGAGAACTGGCCCAACCTTGCGCATCAATGGCTGCCCACGATCGATCACCCGTACGACAAGGCGACAGGCGAACTGATTGTGACCACCGGCAGCCAATACCAGGTCGTCTCCAACGGGCTGCTCACCGAGGAACTCGACTTGGGCAACGGAATGCGCCAAACCCACTGGACGCAATCGGTGCCGATCGCGACGTGGCTGTACGCGCTTGGTGTTGCGCGATTCTCGTCGCACCGCGCCGGTGAAGTCGAAGGCGTGCCGCTCGAAACGTGGGTGTTTCCGCAGGACCGCGAGCGCGCACAGGCGCTGTTCGAGCCGCTCAGCCGCCGCGCGCTGGCGTTTTTCGTCGCGCAGATCGGCCCCTACTCCTACGAAAAGCTCGCCAACGTCCAGGCTGCCGGCATCAACGGTGGCATGGAGCATGCGACGGCGATCTTTTACGGCGAAAAAGAAGCCGCCAGCGGCCGCGGCCCCGTCGTGCACGAAATCGCGCACCAGTGGTTCGGCAACAGCGTCACCGAGCGCGATTGGGACGATGTGTGGCTGAGCGAGGGTTTTGCGACCTATTTCGATCTGCTGTTCACCGAGCACGATGAGGGGCGCGACGCCTTCGTCGAGCGGGTCAACAAGAGCCGCGCACAGGTGCTGGAGCTCGCAGCGAAGCTTCCCGACACGCCGATCATCCACCGCAATCTCGCGGACATGAGCAAAGTGCTGAATCAGCTCGTGTATCAGAAGGGCGCGTGGACCCTGCACATGCTGCGCTACTTGATCGGCGACACGGCGTTCTGGTCCGGCATTCGCGATTACTACGCCCGCTATCGCAACCAGAACGCATCCACCGACGATCTGCGGGCGTGCATGGAAGCCGCCGCCGACGTGAACCTGAAATGGTTTTTCGATCAGTGGCTCACGCGCAGCGGCGTGCCGCGCATCGAGGGCGAATGGCGATACAACGCGGACAAGAAGCAGGTGGAAGTGACAATGCGGCAGACGCAGTCCGCCGATGCCTTCCGGATTTCGTTCGAGCTTGGTATTGCCGGCCGCGACGGCAAATCGGTGCACCACAAAGTGGGCAGCGATCGAAAAGTGGAACGCTACACCGTTCCCTTCGATACCGAACCGGCGGCCGTCGTATTGGATCCGGGGATCTGGCTGCTGTACGATGCCGGGCCGTTTGTTCGCCGATAAGACCGGCGGCAGATGCAACGCGGATAGACGCAAATACAAAACGGTCGCAGATGCGACGCCGAAGATGCAGCCGAAAACACTTGTTTTATCTGCGTTTTATCTGCGTTCCATCTGCGTTTCCATCTGCGTGCCATCTGCGTTCATCGGCGTCTCAACACGACACGCACTTGTGGTTATTCTTCGCGCCTAACTTCTCGAGCAGCGCCAGCGTCTCCGGGAACGGCTGAATACGCTGCACAGGTCCGTTGGCCATGTCCGCGATCGATTGCCCACGACGATTGGTCACGGTGACATCGGCGCCCTTCTGCACGAGGTACAGAATCATCTCGTTGTCGCCACGCGCCGCCGCGTGATGCAGCGCAGTGGTGCCGTCGGCATCGACGGCGTTGACATCAGCGCCCAATTCTTCGACGAGATACTTCACGGCCGCAAACATGCCGGTTGGCGCGAAGCGGTGGGCGTTGCCGGCGTAGCCTTCGCCGTAACCCGCTCCCGCCGCAGCTTGTAGCGGCGTGATGCTCGGCGCACCTGCCGGCACCGGCTGCGGCCCCGTTTCCCCCTCACGCGTGCCATCGTCTCTGAAGTTGCGGCCCGCACTCTTGATCGTGCGGATATGCGGATCGGCGCCGTACGAAACGAGCAGCTTCATCGCGTCGATATCGCTGGCATACGCGGCGCGCCAGAATGGCGTGGCGCCGCTTTCGTCGATGCGCAGGTTGTCGAAGTTGTAGGACGTGTACCAAATCTTTCGCTGCACGCGCGCGTCTGGATCGGCGTCCTTGTCGAGCAACGCCTTCATCAGATCCAGATACGACGTCGTCTGCTGCAGCTGCGCGCGCGGCTGTGGATAAAACGACTTGGGGCCCCACTGCACGTTGATCGTGGCGTAGAGCGGCGTCGCACCGGCGTCGCTTGCCAGATTGGGATCGGCGCCCTTTTCGAGCAGATAGCTTGCGATATCGAACTGCCCGTTGATGGCGGCAATGAGGAGCGGCGACGCTTGGTCGGCCGGACTCAGCTGATTCACGTCCGCGCCGCTTTCGACGAGCGCGCGCACCGAGTCGGCGCTCCCCTGCCGTGCGGCGAAGTGCAGGGCGCTGAGGCCGCCAACCTTGCCGATCAGTTCGTTGTAGGTGTATGGGCGCGTGACACCCGGCACCTCTGGTCCCGAAGACCCGCGTCCCGCTGCGGCGGCGTTGTTCGGCGCACGCCCGCCGTTCCGGGACGCTTCCTGCAGCGCGATGTCGCCAGGCGCGAGCGGACCATTGCCGCGGTCGATCACTTTCGCGGTGAGTTTGAGATTCGCGCCGCGCTCGACGAGGAGCCGCACCACATCCACGCGATCGAGCGCCGCCGCAAACATCAGCGCGGTCTCGTCGTTGGCCTTGTCGACGCCGTCTATTTTGGCGCCCCGATCGAGGAGCCGTTTCACCGTGTCGGTACTTCCGGAGGTCGCGGCCAGCATCAAGGGCGTCGCGCCGGTAGAAGTCGCGGCGTCCACGTCCGCGCCGGCCTTCGTCAGCGCATCGATCACTGCCGCGCGGCCGGCCTGACTTGCGATGTGGAGCGGCGTGTAGGCGCCGAGCCGTGTCGTCGCACGGACATTGGCGCCGGCGTAAAGCAGCATCTCGACGAGCTCCATGTTGCCGCTGGTCGCGGCCCAGTGGAGCGCGGTCATGCCGTCGCCCTGTGACTGATTGACGTCGGCGCCCTGCTGGAGCAGCGTGCGCAGCGCGTCTTTATCGCCGCGCATGGCGGCGTCGGCCACCGGAGCGCTGGCCGCATGCACCATTGCCGAGAGGAATAGCGCGCCGGCTACGCTGGCGCAGAATCCACGGAGTATGCGCGTCATGTCTGAGCCCCTCAGCTCGCGGGCAGGCGGCCGTGTCTGCCCGTTCGGATCTTCAGGTCCGCTGTTCGCCGGCTGCGTTCAGTTCGTAGGTGCCCGAGCTGTCACCGAAGCTCTCGACTTCGACACCGAGTTTCTGCAGCAGCGTGAGCATCACGTTCGCCATCGGCGTGCCGTCGGCCGCCTTGAGATGCAGGTTGCCCTTCAGTCCCGCGCCGTGCCCCGCCAGGAACAGCGGGCAGCGTTTGTGATTGTGAACGTTCGAATTGCCCATCGGCGAGCCGTAGACAATCACGATGTTGTCGAGCAGACTGTGCTCGCCGTCCATCGTCTCTTTCAGCTTGTCGAGGAAGTACGGCACCAGGCCGATGTGATAGCGGTTGATCTTCGCGAGATCGAGGATGCGCTCTTCACGTTCGCCGTGATGTGACGCAATATGGAAGCCGGTGTTGACGCCGGTTTCGGGGTACACGCGGTTCGACACGTCGCGGCTCATCTTGAACGCCGACACCCGCGTGATGTCGGAGGTGAACGCGATCGCCTGCAGATCGAACATCAGCTTGACGTGTTCGGTGTAGGAATCGGGCACGCCGATCGGCGCGTTGGGAAGCTCGCGCTGTTCGCCGCTGCGATTGAACTCCTCCACTTTCTGAATGCGCCGTTCGATCTCGCGGACGTCGTCGAGATAATCGCTCAAGCGCGCCTTGTCCAGGGCGCCCAGACTGGACTTCAACTCGTTCACCGACTCGGCAACCCAGTCGAGGATGCTGCGATCGCGACGGCGGCGGCTGGCACGCGCTTCGGGGGTCGCACCCACGCCAAAGAGCTGATCAAACACGGCGCGCGGATCGCGCACCATGGGCAGCGGCTCCGATGGCGATGCCCAGCTGATCGAGTCGGTGTAGGCGCACGAATAGCCGTAGAAACAACCGCCCGCCTGATCGACGTTTTCGATGCACAACTGCATCGACGGAATCGGCGTCTCGCTGCCGACCCTTTGCGCGTAGATCTGGTCGATCGAGGTGCCAGCGTGCAGATCCGATCCCTGGGTCTGGTGCGGATGCGCCTGCGTGAGAAAGACAGCGGCCGAGCGGAAGTGATCGCCGCCGATCTCGGGGGCAGTAAACGCTTCTGCGTTGCGCACGTCGGTGTTGCTGACGATCGTCAAGTACTCGCGATAGGGCTCGAGCGCGCTCAGCACGCTGGGCGTGAGATCGAACGCGGAGCCGACCGCTGCGGGTGACCACAGATTCTTCTGCAGGCCAAAGGCAGTGCTGCCGGCGGCGCCGTGCACCATTTCGATCGCGACGAAGCGCGTCTTCCGGTTCGCCTGCGCCCCCCACGCGGTGGCAGCCGGCACCATGGCTTCGAGCAACGGCAGCCCGATGGTAGCGCCCATGCCTTTGAGCACCGCCCGGCGAGACACGTGCTTTTTAGTGATGAACATCGGCTCTCTCTCCGCTACTCGATTGAAACGCCGCGGTCTGAACGACGCCGAGAATGAACGACGACATCCGGTACTCCTGACGCGCCGCGTCGCGCAAGATACGGCGAATGGCGGGCATGTCACTCGCCACGACCCTGCGGCCGAGCGCATATGTCATCAGGTTCTCGGTAAAGCTCAGGAGAAATGCGTCCTTGTGCTTCAGGAGCGCGCTGCGCAACGACGCGGGACCGTCGATCGGCGTACCGTCGTACATCTGGCTGGTGGGATCGACAGGCACGCCGTTGTCCTTGATGCGCCATTTGCCGGTCACGTCGAAGTTCTCGAGCGCCAGCCCGAGCGGATCGATCGCCCGATGACACGAGGCACAAGCAGGATTTTTCCGGTGCTCCTCCATGCGTTCGCGCACCGACAGCAACTTGCCGTTGGAGGCCGCGCTCGTTTCTTCGAGCGCCGGCACATTGGGCGGTGGCGGTGGCGGCGGCGATCCGAGCAGCACCTCCATCACCCACTTGCCGCGCATCACCGGCGACGTGCGATCGGCGACGGACGTGAGCGTAAGGATGCTGCCGTGCCCGAGAATGCCGCGGCGATAATCGGGAACGGTGACGCGCTGAAACGCTGGTCCCGTGACATTGAGAATCCCGTAATGCTTCGCGACGCGCTCGTTGACGAACGTGTAGTCCGCCGTGAGCATCTCGAGCACGCTGCGATCTTCTTGCACGAGACTGTCGAAAAAGAGCTCCGTCTCGCGCCGAAACGCTTGCCCGAGCGTGTTGTCGTAATACGGATACAGCAGCGCGTCGGGAAGAATCTCGTCAATGTCCTGCAATCGCAACCACTGTGCGGCAAAGCGCGTCGCGAGCGCATCGGCACGCGAATCACGCAACATGCGCCGCGTCTGCCGCTCTAACTCACCAGGCATGCGCAGCGCGCCGGCAGCAGCGCGCTTGCGCAATTCCTCATCCGGTGAGGTGCCCCAGACGAAAAACGACAAACGAGACGCGAGCTCGAGATCGCCAATGCGGTACGTCCCGGAGGGCGTCAGCTTGGCCGGCACCGGTTCGAGCCGGAACAGAAACTGCGGGCTCACGAGAATGGCTTCGACCGCAGCGGCCACGCCTTGCTCAAAGCCGCCCTCGCCGCGCGCGTCGCTGTAGAACTTCAGCAACGACGAAAAGTCGCGCTCGGCGACGGGGCGCCGGAACGCGTCGGTTGCCAACCGTTTGATGATGTCGGTCGCACAGGCCATTTCTTCCTGTGGCGATGTGGGACGGCACGAAAACAATTTGCGCCGGCTTGCCGTTTCGGACACGCCGCTCACGCGGTACGGTCCGACGATGCTCATGTCTTTGAGGTGCGGAAGCGTCGTAATGCCGTACGCCACGCCGATCTGTGTGTCGGCGAGCGTGTGCTCGATCGGCGCGATGAGATCGATCACGGGACCTTCGAAGTGCTGAATGAACGCCGCCGTGACCCGCTTGGCGCCGGCGGTGATGTGAATGGGCGGCGTCTTCAACGTGATGCCGGTCGTGGACTCGATCATCTTCGGATTGATTTCGAGGAGCGCAACGCGCTCGCCCTCAATCGAGACCTCGAGCTGCTCTCCCTCGGCAGTTCCGCCGAACAGCACGCCGCAGGCGTTGGACATCAGATCCATGCGGAACACGTAATCGCCGTCCGCCGGGAACGTGTGCATCACCGACACGCCGCCGCGCGTGCCGACCGGCGCGCCGTCGACGCGACGCAACTGCGACGCGGTCTTCGGCGGTTTGTAGTTGCTTTCGCTCGCGGGCGCGAACGGATCGCCAACTGCAAGCGCCGCGATGCGACTTGCGGCGCGCAGGTACCCCTCCATCAGTGTGGGTGAAAAGCTCTGAGCGTCAGCAACGTTGTCGAAGCCGTTGCTGATGCTGTCGGGGGGAAGAAGCGGCGACACGTCCACGTTCAGGTCGAGCAGATCGCGAATGGCGCGCGCGTACTCGGCGCGGTTCAGACGCTGAAACGGTCGCGACCCGGGATTGATGTTGCCTTCGACCGCGGCGTCCACTCGCGTTTCGAGGTCGGTGACCAGCGCAGCGAGCGTGGCCTCATCCGGCCGGCGCGCCCCGGATGGCGGCATCATGCCGGCGCGCAGCTTGCGGATCATCCTTTCCGCAACGTCCGAGTTTGCGCCCGCCTTGGCGACGTCGAAATCGACCAGCGACAATCCACCCGCCTTGCCACGTTCACTATGGCAACCGGTGCAGTACTGTTTGATAACGGCGGTATGATCCTGCGCCGCTAAGGCGCTGGGCGGCGCCGTCACGGGTTTAACGGGCGTCGCAGGTTTCGCCGGCGCCGCAGGTTTGGCAGGAACAGGCTTGGTCGGAGTCGCCTGCCTGGCCTGAGCGAGCGCACGCGCGGCAGCGGACCGCGCGAGGGCAGGCGAGTCGAAGGGAGCCTGCAGTCCAACGCTCACCACCAGCGCGCCAAGTGAAACGGCGAACAGCGCTCGAAAGCTCGGTTGTTTCACGTGTGCTTCTGAGGATGATCGCACAACTGGAAAAAGGCCCGGCCCTTTTGTGACAACTAGTTACAAAGGCTGCACGACCGCGCGGACGACGAAGTCGAGGTGCGGGAACTCGCGTATAAGAAAGGCATTTCCGCCGGTAAACAGCAGATCTTGCTTGCCGGCCCTGATCCCGCCGCCCGCCGTTTCGCCGTACTCGCGGTAAAGCCCGTCGGCGACATCCATCCCATCGACGACGTGCGCGAACGGGACAAACGGCTCCTCATCGAACGTGCTCGCGTTGTTCTGCAGATTGATGAACACCTGTGTCGTCCGCCCGTTCGCCTCGGCAAACGCGTACGACACGGCGCCACGGACGTTCGACGCAATCCGCGGATCATCGGGAATGGTGCGGCTGCGCCATGCCTGCGCGATAGCCGGATCGCCGTTGATTCCGAACTGCGCAAAACGCGGTGCGACGACGCGAAAGAATCGTGCGCCGTCGTAATAGCCGTGCCGGGCCAGGTTATAGAAACGATCGACGCCGTTGGGCGCGAGCCGCCGCTCGACGTCGAGCAGAATGACGCCTTTGTTCGTCTCGAGGCGCACGAAAAACCGCGCCGGCGCTTTTTCGCGAAAGACCGGATCGTCCGGCTTGAGCAAGACCGAGGTCGTCTGTGCGCTCGAGAGCGCGGCAAGCGCGAGGGTTACGTTTGCGGCAGCAGCGAATTTCATTTACCGAGCAGGTCTACGGCCGATCGCACGCCGCGCGCCAGCTTTTCGGACGGCCCGCGCCCCCAGTAATGCAGGAAGTAGACAGGATCGCCAGTCGTCATGTGATGGTGAATCGCGACAACCTGAATGCCGGCAGCGCGCAACGCTTTGAGCACGTGTGTGACTTCTCCCGCCTTCATGGCGACGTCACCGGCCACCACCGCATCCGCGTCTGAGCCGGCAAACGCGGCCCACGTGTTGAGTCCCATCCGCGCCTCGATCTTTGCGCCGTGCTCCCGAAGGTCGATGTCGGGACGGCCGATCGTGATCTTGTAGACCGGACCGCTCTGCTCGCCTTCATGACCGATGATCGACTCGAGTTTCGCGCCGGTGACACCGGTTGCCAGCGCCGCGCCCGTGCCTTTTGCAATCGACGCAGCGTTCTTGCCAATCAAATCGATCGCCGGCTTGATCTTTGTCGCGAGTTCCGACGCGGTGCCCATCCCGTGGACGTGCATGTAGAAGATGCGCGGCGTCTCGTAAAAGAAGTGATTGTGGAGCGCCGTGACCTCGAGGCCGGCGTCGAGCACGGCTGACATCACCGCATTGACCTCACTCTCGGCGAGGACGAGGTCGCCCATCATGACGTCCATGTTGCGATCACCTTTTGTCAGCGCCACCCAGCCGCCAAAACCGAGTGGCGTCGGCACGAGCGTGCCATCGATCGCAACTGTCAGATCGTTGCGGGGAATGTTGACCTTGAGAACGCCGCCTTTGAAATCGCCTTGCTTGCCCAGCGTCTTCAAGACAGCGGCGTAATCGGCCGGCATGTCCTGCGCGCCGGCCGTGGCCGTACAAATCGCAACCAGCAGAATCGCAAATGGAAGAATGGGACGCATGCCCTCAGCTTACACGCGTACACCGGATGCATTGCGTAGATGCTGGCGAGGCTCGGCGCTCCAGGCCGCGCTACTGAGGGTTGATGAACCGTGCCGCTTCGCGATCGGTAAGAGGAATGTCAGGAATCGGAAGCGGCTCGTGTGGCTGCGGCGAGGCAGCGGCGGTCGTGGCGGCGGTTCGCTCGGCTATCGCGCGAGGCGGCATCTCGATGTCGAACGCGTGCGGCGTCGAGCCGCGTGCAGCGACCCAAAGTCGATTGAGCAGCGGAATCGGCAGCCCAAGTTCAACGGCGGCACCGTACACATCGGCGCAGAGTGTTTCTAATTCCCGCACACGCGCGCGCAGTGCCTCGACGTCATCGGGAGTGCTTGGGGAGCGTCTGGCAGTCTGCCATTGGACAGCGCGCTCAGCGACGAGGGTCGGATGGTTCGCTCACCCGTGCGTCAACAACGCTCGGCGCAAAAAAGCCTCGCCGGTCGGTTAGTGCCACACCCGTTTGAGTCTGACGCAGACATCGCATGGTTGGAAACTCTATCGGTCAGACCGACTCAACGTCCCGTTCTCCAGTGAGTTACGGCCAACGGACACCGGGACGCGCGCAGGGGAGGTGCTTCCCGGCGCCGTTGGCGGCAGCCCCGATTGCACGTTCGGGGCCAGCCCAGCCGACGAGCGTTGCCCAAGTTATCGTGATAGCTTGGTACCAAGTTACCAATGTCACGCGAACCATCGATCCCCGAATCCGTCGTCGTCGAACGCGTTCAGACCGGCGTGCGCATGGAAAGGCGTCTATTGAAGGTGCTCAAGGCGTTCGCCGACCTTCACGACCTGTCGCTCGGCGACCTGCTCGAAGGCATCGTGCTGCATGCCTTTGATGGCAAGCAGCCGTTCAACGACGAAAACCTCGCGCGCATTGCTGAATTGAAGAAGGTCTTCGGCCTCGAACTCAATGCCGGCAACTCGCATCGCCTCAAGGAGCAGCGGCGTGGACGACGATAGCCTGCTGAAGGCGTTCGAAGACGCGTCGCTGCCGAACGGCGCGTTTCACCACGAGGACCACGTGCGCGTGGCCTGGCTGTACGTGAAGCGATACGGCGTGGCGGCGGCGATTCCGCGCTTTGCGGAGGCTCTCAAGCGATTCGCGATCGCCAAGGGCGCGCCGAACCTGTATCACGAGACGATCACGTGGGCGTATCTGCTGTTAATCGGCGAACGCCTCGCGCGGCAGCCGCTCGAGACGTGGACTGATTTCGCAACGGCGCATCCCGAGCTGCTCGCGTGGAAACCGTCGATACTCGATCGTTACTACTCCGAAGAGTTGTTGTGGTCGGATCTCGCGCGAGCGGTGTTTGTGATGCCCGATCGAGTGCCACTCACGGCGGTTCCTGAAGGTCGTTCCTCACGTTAGTTCCCTGCGCAGGTCCACCGGGTTCGGGCGGTGACCTCGTCCGACTTGTTTTCGCACATTAGCTGTGGAGGAGGTCGTCATGGCGAAGCCGGATGGTCGCTGGAACGCTCTGCGTGCGGCTCTGGCCCTCACGCTCGCGCTCGAGTTCGTCGGTGCCACTTCCGCTGCAGCTCAGGTTACCATCGGCTCGCTCGACGAGTTGCGCGGCGTGCTCGATCCTGGTGATGTCATCTCCGTCGTCCGAACGACCGGAGAGTCGATCTCGGGCCGGTTGCTTCGCATCGGCGATAGCGATCTCGAAATGCAGTCAGAAAGTCAGCCGCGCACCGGCCGACCGCGGCGCACCAACCTCACGATCCCGCTCACCGCAATTCAGTCGCTTGAGCGCCCTCGCGATTCTGTTCGGAATGGCGCTCTCATCGGCGCCGGTATCGGTGCGGCGGTCGCAGGCGCGTTGTTCGTCTACGCCCTCGCGATCGACCGCAACGAGATCGATGAGTGGGCGCCGATCTATCTCGGCTACGGCGCGGTATTCAGCGGCGCCGGCGCGCTCGTTGGCTGGGCGATCGATTCAGGCCGCTCAAAGCCGCACATCACGTTCGGCGCGAGCCCCGGCAACGCGGTCAGGGTTACAGTGACGCCCTCCCTCTCGCGGCGCGTCGTCGGTGCTGTGGTTGTGGCGTCATTCTGAGACAGACGTCCTATCGAACAGGATCGTGAGGCTCGCGCCGAGCATCGCTGGTGGAGGTAGTTGCTCAGAGGATTGCAGATCATGCCACCGTGAACACTGAGTCGAATTACGATGTGCCATCGCCGGGCGGACACCGCGAATGACGAATCACATCTGCCATTTCGAAATTGGCTGCCCGCGATTGTGAGACCGGCGTTCACGAGGGTTCCTTCGTTAGTTCCTTACGTTGGTTCCTTATGTGAGTTCCTCGTGGCAGTTCACGAGAGTTCCTGTCACGGCCGTTCGTCACGGAGTTCAACGAACCTCGGGGAACTTCCGTAAGCAACTTATGTGCGGAACGTCCGCACGGGACCTTCGTGAACCAACGTGAGCAACCCACGTCAGGAACTCTCGTGAGGAACCCCCTGCGACATATGTGAAACGTCAGATTTACTTCGCCGCGCGCGTGCCTTTGAACGTGAACTTCTGCGCGCGATAGCCCGCATCCACGTTTGCGCCTGTGACCGGATGTTTCACCGGCGGCCTCGCTGCCTCGGCGACAAAGATGTTGCCGGAGGGGTCCACTGTGAGGTTGTGCGGCCGACCAAGCTGGCCGGGACCCACGCCGGGACCACCGAATTCGTCCACGACCTCGAGATCGCTCCTGCGAAGAATCGTGATGACGTGTGTCCCGCCATCCGCGACATACAAATAGGTTTGCGGCGCGTCGTGCGAAAAGCTGATCGAGAACGCGGCCTCGGTTCCACACGGCCGCTTCGGCGCCCACGTCGCCTGCTCCTCGGCGCCACAATGCGCGCGCAGAATACGCTCGGTCACGAATCTGCCGTCCTGCCTGAACACCTGGATGCGATTGTTCGCGCGATCGGCGACGTAGATCAGACCGTCGCGCGACCCGGCAATGCCGTGCGGGACGCGGAACTGCTGCGGCGGCGCTGCAGGAACGCTCGCATCACTTTGCGCGGAGCGACCGCCGGGAGTCGAAGGGGCTTGCCCTGAGCGACCGGGGGGAGTCGAAGGATCCTCTGGACGTTTCCCGTATGCACCCCAGTGACGCAGATAGCGCCCACTCGCACCCTCGAACACGATGACGCGGCGATTGCCATAGCCATCGGCCACGAAGACTTCGTTGTCTGATGGGTCGCCCATATCTCCGATGGCCGTCCCATGAGCATCGTGTCGTTGCTTCCCCCTGTCTGGTTGTACTTGCCAATCACCAACGCGACCTGGCCGGTGCGCGTGAATTTCACGGTGAGGTGACTCTCGCGCGCGTTGGTCCACACAAAGCCGTCGTGATCGACGAACAGCCCATGGATCGTGCTCCAGTTGCCATCCGGGCCACGGGCATCCCAGGACTGCAGGAGCTTGCCCTGCGGATCCCACTCGGATATGCGGCTGCGGCTGGAGGTCCACACGTGTCCGCTCGCATCGGCGAAAATGCCAATCACCTGTCCCCATGACCAATCGCTCGGCAGCACGGGCCACTTCGGGTCCGCCTCGAAAACAGGAACGCCATTGAGCGCGGGCGCAGCTTTGGCTGCGTTGGATTGCGCAAGAGCCGACGCGATTGCCAACGTGACGAGCATCACCGCGCCGATTGCCGTTGTTCGATTGGCGTGTGTCGACATCATCGATCTCCCACTGCCGCGCCGACGGCGGCAAGCACATCATGCACCGCCGCGATCGTTTGCGAGGTTGGTGCGGCATCAGTGGCTTCGACGATGCCGAAGAGCTGCGTCAGTTGGCCTTGAAGGCGCGTGAGCGTCTCGGCCGATCCTCGCTTTGCGGCCAGCGCGTCGGCCACGCGTCGCAGCGCATCGTCGAGCATGCGCGACATTTCGTGCTGCATCTTCAACCCGGCGGGCGGTGTCTGCACGCGCGGATCGAGACGGACCATCAACGGCGCCGTGAGGACATTTCCGTTCACGGTGATACGCACGGTGTAAGTGCCCGGCAAC
Source organism: Acidobacteriota bacterium (assembly GCA_046726375.1). GTDB lineage: Bacteria > Acidobacteriota > Vicinamibacteria > Vicinamibacterales > UBA2999 > DASPWV01. The sequence goes on along the minus strand of JBKPAJ010000076.1, from coordinate 5,640 downwards.
ACCCATGAACCAAGAGGAGCGCGCGGCGTGTTCATGTAGATCGCGGAAATCGGATAGCTGAAGGACGGCACGGCAGGACGCTCATGACGCAGATCCCAGACGAAGCGGTGGAAGCCTGCCCTCGCCGACAACGCGCGGTGGGGGCGAATCCAGTAGTCAGGCGTGTTCCGGCCTTCAACCAGCGGCTCCGGCGGGTCGGCGCTCGAGTAACGACGCACGACGGCTTTGGTGTCATCGAGGATCTCGAGCGTGACGATGCGCGCGTCGCTTTTGAGCCAGTAATCCAGGATCGCGCCGTCGGGCGGGTTCTCGCCTGCGGGTTCGTCCGGCGGCAGCGGCGTGTCCGTGTTCTTGTTCCACCGGAATCGATATGCCGCTGCTGGCGTGAAGAGATGCGCGTTCGAGGCAAACACCGAGGGCGTGGCCTGACGCAGCGGCGTCATGTCGTCGAGAATCCAGAACGATCGCCCGTGCGTGCCCACCACCAGGTCGTTGTCTTTGATCACCAGATCCCGAATCGACGTTGCCGGCATATTGAGCCGCAGCGACTGCCAGTGATCGCCGTCGTCAAACGACACGTAGACGGCCTGCTCGGATCCTGCGAAGAGCAATCCGCGACGCTGCGGATCTTCACGCACGACGTTGATGATGCCGCCATCGGGAATACCGGTCGTGATGTGCTGCCACGTCTTGCCGCCGTCGCGTGTGCGATAGATGTGAGGGTGCAGATCATCGAGGCGGAACGTGTTGATTGCCGCATACGCCGTGTTCACATCGAAGTGCGAGGCCTCCATGATCGACACCTTCGCCCATGGCAGGAGCGCCGGTGGTGTCACGTCGCTCCACGTTTTGCCGCCGTCGCGCGAGACGTGTATCAGACCGTCGTCGGTGCCGACCCAAATCGTATTCTCGTCCCTGTAAGACGGCGCAATCGTGTAGATCACGCCGCGCTGTGAGGGCGCGGCCGCCTCGCTGCCTCGATACTTCCCCACGTTCGCCGGCACTTCCCACGTCTTGCGCGTGAGGTCGGGACTGATTTGCTCCCACAGCCCGCCGCCGTTCGTCGTCTGCCAGAGCACGTTGGAGGAGAAATACAGCTTCCGTGGATTGACCGGGGAAAAAAGCACCGGCATGGTACGGAGGACGCGATAGTCAGCGGGGCGCAGCGGCTTGGGCGCCACGTTCTGCACCTGTCCAGAACGCCGGTCGTAGCGCGACACTTTGCCGCCGTACACGATGTCGGGATTGAGCGGGTCGGGCGCGACATAGCCGTACTCCTCCACCGCCACTGGATGCCACTCTCGAAATGTGATCTGGCCGTCATCTCCGCGGCTCGAGATGCACACGGATCCGCTTTCCTGCTGGCCGCTACACACGCGATACGGAAACGAGGTGTCGGTGGTGACGTGGTAGAAGGCGGCGGTTGGCTGGTTGTACCAGCTGCTCCAGCTCTCACCGCCGTTCAACGTCACGATCACGCCTTGATCCGACGACATGATCATCACGTCCGGCATGCGTGGATTGATCCAGATCTTCTGATAGTCGTCGCCGCCTGGAGCTCCGCGAAACGCGGTGAACGTCTTGCCGCCGTCGGTCGATTTCCACGCGACAATGGTCGGCACATACACGATCTCTGGATTGGTCGGGTGCACCCGCACTTCGCACGCGTCGTTCGGTCGCGCGACGACTCGCGGATCGCTATTGATGCGGTACCAGCTTTCACCGGCGTCATCCGAGCGGTAGATGCCAGCCGTCGATCGTGCTTCGACAGTCGCGAACAGCCGCGACGGCAGGCTCGGCGCAACGGCGATGCCGATTCGCCCAACGCGATCGCCTTCCCACGTTGGCAATCCCGTCGTCAGCGGACGCCAGCTGTTGCCGCCATCGATCGATTTGTAAACGCCGCTGCCGGGCCCGCTGAAGGCGGCGTTTTCCCACGGTCCCTGGCGCGCCTCCCACAACGTCGCGTAGAGGATGTCGGAGTTACCGGGATCGAAGGCGACGTCGGAACCACCGGTGTTTTCATCCTTGTAGAGAACCTTCTGAAATGTTCGTCCCCCGTCGGTCGACCGGAAGATGCCGCGCTCGTCATTCGGCCCGTACGGATGGCCCAGCGCGGCGACAAACAGACGATCGGGATTCTTCGGATCGACGATGATGTGCGCGATCTGATGCGTGTCGCGCAGCCCGAGATGCGTCCACGTGCGGCCGCCATCGGTGGACTTGTACATCCCGTCCCCGGTTGCCAGATCGGGGCGCTGCTGTCCTTCGCCCGTCCCCACGTAGATCACATCAGTGTTCGACGGCGCGACCGCGATCGACCCGATCGATCCAGTGGGTTGATCGTCGAAGATCGGCGTCCAGGTGCGACCCGCGTCAGTCGTCTTCCACAGTCCGCCGTTCACGACGCCCATGTAAAACGTGTGCGGCTGATCGGGGATGCCGGCAATCGCCTTGGATCGACTGGCGCGGTGTGGCCCGATCATGCGCCAGCGCATCTCGGTCAGCCGCGCCGTGTCAATGGCTGCCGCCGTCTGCTGCGCCGCCGCTGTCACCGATGCCGCCACTGCGAGCGCCGCCATCAGCGCTGCGCGCACCAAGTGCATCGTCATCTCATCTCTCCCATGGCTTGCCGCAACCAGTCTCGCGCGAGTGCGTGTTGCGGCGCGTAAGCCGCCCACACTGTTTCGGCCCATGCGTGCACGCGCCGCGCGTGCTCCTCTGGCGTCGGAGCGCCGCGCACATCCGCAATCGTCATCGTGCCGCGCGACGCGAGGAGCCGTGGCTTGTCGAGGCGTGCCGGGCCGTTCAACCATCGTGGAATCCTCCAATACGTGGCAGGGTCGCCCTTGTGCTCGACGCTGTGACAGAGGCCCATCAGGTGTGCAGCGTAGGACTTGGCCGACACACAGTACTTCTCCGGATGCTGCAGGCAATAGGCATCGAACGCCAAGCGGTAGACGCCGCCAAACCGCGGGTCAAGTTGCGCCTGAGCCATCAGCTCGTTAATCAACCGTTGACATCCTGCCGAACCGTCGGCCACCGCCGCACCGCACGCTTCGCAACGATCCGTGATTGCCTGCATTTCAGGGACGAATAGCCTTCTGTAGTGATAAGGTGCGCCCGACTGGGACGGACGCCGGACGTCTCCATCCCATTTGCTGTTCTCTTGCACGCCGTCAGGAGGATGATATGCGGAACGTCGGCCGACTGGCCGCAACGCTCGCGGCGTTTGCGGTGTTTGGCAGCAGTGCGCTTGCACAAGAACGAAGCGGCGCCATCGAAGGCGTCGTGAAAGATACGTCGGGCGCGGTTCTGCCCGGCGCCACGGTGGAAGCTCCTCTCTCGTCGGCAGTCAGACCGCGGTCGCCGACACCCAGGGCATTTATCGCTTCCCGGCACTCACACCGGGGGTTTACGAAATCACGGCCACGCTACAGGATTTCCGTCTTGCCAAGGTAGAAAACGTCCGACTGACACTCGGTCAGCAGCTCAAGATCGATCTTGTTCTCACCCTCGCCAGCGTCACGGAAACGGTGCAGGTCGTCGCCGAATCGCCCATCATCGACGTCAAGCAGAACGCGGCGAGCGCGACGATCAACGCCGAGCTGATCGACGCCTGCCGAAGGCACGCGACTTCACCGACCTGATCAAGACCGCCCCCGGCACGCAGCAGGAACGCAAGTCGGGCATTCAAATCGACGGCGCTGGCGGTTCGGAGCACCGCTACGTCATCGATGGCATGGACACAACCGGGATTCGCACCGGGGTGTCTGGCCAGGAAATGCCGCCGGATTTCATCGAAGAAGTACAGGTCAACTCATCGGGATACAACGCCGAATTCCGCGCCACCACAGGCGGTGTGATCAGCGCGATTACCAAGAGCGGCAGCAACGCGTGGCACGGCGGCGTCGGCTACTACTTCCGCAACAACAGCTTCAACGGCGCAAACCGGCCGACGCTCCGCCTCGATCCGGCCGATCAAACGAAGGCCCAGGAGATCCTCACGCCTGGCGATGAATTCTCGCGGCAGGAGCCGATACTCGACCTCGGCGGACCGATTCTGCGTGATCGCATCTGGTTCTATGCCGGATACACACCCGAGATCGAGCGCACCCGGCGCACGGTCACATTCCGCACTAACCAGCAGCGCGCCTCGTTCGATCAGAACGAAACCGACCATAACTTCCTTGGCAACGTCACGGCGCAGCTCAATTGCAACATGCGCATGAAGTTCTCGCTCAATCAGCAGCGCCTTCGCGACCTGCCTGGACCGGCGAATACAAACAACGTTGGCTTCCCGACGATCGAACCCGACGGGACGAGCACATCGAATCCCACGCTGTTCCCGAGCACGATCATTCTCGACACCTTCGACAACTTCTACACAGGAGCGCTCGACTGGATCATCAAGCCGAAGCTGTACGCGAACATCTCCGTCGGCCTCTACGACTATGGCACGCATGGCAGCGGTGCAGGCACTCAGCTGCGACATGTGTTTGGTGCGTCAAACTTCCAGACGGCCAGTTTCAATTTCCCAGAAATCCCTGATTCGCTCCGGTTCGTAATCAATACGCCGACTTCCCGTCGAGCAGTGTGACGGTGTTTGATGATTTCACCCGCCACTCGTTGAACGCCGACATGACCTACTACGCAACGAAATGGCGGCAGCACGCAGTTAAGGCTGGTCTGCAGTATCCAGTGCGCGCATCCTCCGGTATCGGGACCAAACTGCCCTGGGACGTACATCGAGAACGTGGATTTCCGGCATGCCGCCAACGAGGAGGACAACTTCCTCATCGATCCCAATCTCAAGCCGATTCGCACGCGTGAGTTCACGCTCGGCCTGGATCACGAGCTGACGCCGCGCCTCTCGCTCGGTGTCCGCTACGCGCGCAAACGCTTCGATCGAACGATTGAGGATACCGGCGTGCAAGTGCCAGGCATCGGCGAGGTGTTCCGGATCACCAATCCCGGGGAGCGCATTGGCGAAAACGTGCTGCGCGACTACGCCGGCTGTACTACCTGTCCGAATCAGCCAAAGCCGACGCGCAACTACGACGGCGTCGAGTTCCGGCTGCACAAGCGCCTGAGCGACAACTGGTCAATGACGACCAGCTATCTTTACAGCCGGCTGTGGGGCAACTACTCGGGTCTGACGAGCTCGGACGAGAACAACCGCAACGCGCCAAGCGTGAACCGCTTCTTCGACGGGCAGTACTACTCGTTCGATCGGTTCGGGCAGCCGGTCTTCGGGTTCCTGCAGACCGACCGGCCGCATGTGTTCAAGATCGAGGGCACGTACGAGTTGTCGTGGGGAACGGGCCTCGGCTTGTACTGGCTGGCCGAGAGCGGCACGCCGCTGCAGACGCAGATGAGCGAGTTCAGCATTCCGTTCTATGCCTTTGGACGCGGCGATCTGGGCCGCACGCCGGCGTTCTACCGAACCGACCTTCTAGTGCAGCACACATTCAGGATGTTTGGCAGCCATCGCGTCAATCTCGGCCTCAACATCGAGAATCTGTTCGATCAGGAGATCGTCACGCGCCTGTTCACGACTCGCTATCGCGATTCGTTTAACGTGACGAATGACGCGTTCTTCGGCGGGACGTTCGATCCGGTGGCGATGGCCAACGCGGC
>JBKPAJ010000075.1:0-74076 GCA_046726375.1 Acidobacteriota bacterium | reverse complement strand
GGCTGTCCCGCGGCGTAGCTGCCGGTGACGCGCAATGCGGCGAGGGCGCGCGCTGCCAGCACGTCATTCCAACCCTCGCGCGCAGCACGCTGCTGAACGTCGCGCAACTCACGACGGACGCCGCCAAGAATGCTCGAGTCGCTGACGACGTGCGTGCGCACGCGCGCCACCGACGACCGCCGCTGCTGCACGGCGCGCGCGAGACCCACAATCAGGAGCAAACCCGCGAGCGTGAACGCGATCGTGCCAATCGTGCGCAACAGCGAGCCGCGCGTCTGGCGGGCGCCAATCGCCGCGAGCGTCGCCACTGGAGCCTCGCGAATGTGCGTTTCGGTTCGTGGCACGAGCGCCGCGATATGCACCGGCAGGGGCGGAAGAATATAGGTCTGCTCCCGTCCTTGCACCGCGGCGTCCTGTTGCACTTTGCTCTCGATGCGATACGTCACCTGCAGCGCCGGAATCAGCACGTCACCGCCAAACACGTCATCGGCAATCAGCCGGAGCGTGTAGTCGTATTGCATAAAGCGGCGCGCCGCAGTCGTGACGTCGTCGGTCTGTGTCCCGCCGGTGACCTCAAAGGGGGGAAGCTGTACGGCCGCCGGCGCGAGTCGGCCGCGGTCGATGCTGGCCTTGGTCGCTTCGGTTTCGAGCGCGGAGCAGGTCAAGACGACCGAGAATGGCTGCCCGACGCGAACCGAGCTCGCGCCGGTGCGCCACCAACAGGTAACCGGTTCAACTTCGACGTTCTGCGTGCCGCTCTGGGCATATCCCGCCGACGAAGCAAGAAGCACGAACGATGCTAGTAAGAAGTATCGCAACGCGTCACCTTCAGCGCCGCCGCAAGCGGCGCTCCGCCACCCATTCCAGAAGCGCGATGTCGAACTGATCCGGATTCTGCGACAACCGCAGCACGTCGAACCCGTGTTTTTTCGCCCGTTTGGCCACATCATCCTGCCATTCGCGGACGCGCGGCGCCATCCGCGCCAGCTCACGGCGCGACATCACACGCGAGCGCCCGGTTTCGACGTCGAAGGCCTCAATCCAACCCGCCGAAACTGTCGGCAGCTCAAAGGCAAAGTCGGCGTCCACCAGGGCAATTAAGACGTCGTGCAGCGAATTGACGTGGCCGAGATCGTTGAACAATCCCTCGACGTCCTCGAACAGGAAGTCGGAGATGACAGGAACGAGCGAGGTTTTTCGCAGGAATCCAATGATCGTGGCGGCAACGTCTCCGGCCGAGCGAATCTCCTGAAGTCCGCGCCCGTGCTGGTAGGCGTGCAAACACTGGATGACCTGGCCTTTCCCGATGCGCGGCCGCAGACCTTCGAGATGCATCACGTCTTCGTCGAAGGTGATCAGGCCAACCGAATCCTGAAAGAACACTGCCGACATGCCGATCGTCGCAATGGCCCGCGCGATGGTGGCGGCCAGCGGCACGCCGTCGATGCCGCACCGCGTTGAGAGCGATCGATCAGCGACCATCACGACGCTCGACGTGCTCGATTGCTCGAATTCACGGACGACAAGCGGACTGAAATTGGTGAGCGACGACTGCGCCCAATCGATCGATTCAGGGCGATCGCCGGCCTGCCAGTCGCGCAAGCCGACGAAGTCGAATCCTGACCCGTGGAAGCGGCTGGCATGTTCGCCGATCGTGAACTCGCGCATGCGTTTCAGAATGCGCAACTCGACTTCCGTGATCTCCGACAGGTTGATCAGCGGCTCGACTTCCTGCTCGCGGGTCCTCATGGAATCGGTACTCGCTCGACCACGTCTTTGATCACGGCTTCAGTCGTCAGCCCGTGGCTCGCGGCGTGCGGGCCAAGCCATACACGATGGCCCAGGACATACGGTGCGAGATCCTGGATGTCTTCCGGATAGACCTCGTCGCGACGCCGAACGAGAATCGCCCACGCCTTGGCCAGACGGCCCCAGCAGATGATTGCGCGCGGCGATGCGCCGAGATCGACGCCGCGCTCCACGAGCTCGGACGGTGAGTGCGTGAGCCAGTCGATCTCGCGGTTGTAGGGACGCGTCGCCGCGACGAGCGCTTGAATGTACTCGCCCAGCGATTCGTGAAGGAACACGTGCTGATTGATCGCGCCGCGCAACTCGATAATCCGCTCTTTCGCCATCAACGGCTTCAAGCGGATGCGCTTGAAATCGAAGTTGACGAGTTTGCGTTCTTCGGCCGGCGGAAGGTATCCGATGTTCACGATCATCGCGAAGCGATCGGTCGCGGCTTCCGACAACGGAAACGTCCCCTGTCCGAGCTCCACCGGGTTCATCGTGGCGATCGCAAAGCTGAAGGCGGGGAGCTCGTAGGTCGTCTTGCCCACGGTCACGGTGCGGTCCTGCAGGCCTTCGAGAAACGCGCTTTGTGATTTGAGCGGGATGCGGTTGATTTCGTCGAGCAGGATGATTTCCGCCTCGGCGAGCGGGCCGAACTCGGTCATCAACTCGCCGGTTGCGGGGTTGATCATCTGAAAGCCGACGACTTCGGTGGGCTGCAGATCGGCGCGGCCCTGCAGCCGCGCGAACTTGGCGTTGCTGATCGCGGCGAGGATGACGCCGAAAAAGGTTTTGCCGACGCCGGGCACGCCGCGCAGCAGCAGGTTGCCCGAACTGACCTGGCGCTGTTCCTTCTTGTCATATGTCGTCGGGATTTCAGACAGGAGCACGACGTTGGCGAGCTGTTTGGGGGCGTCGTAGCCGACGAGGGCTTTGGCGCCTTCCGCGAGAATCGCCTCGTGGAAGGCAACCGCTTCTTCTAAATCCGGGTGCAATGGTCCCGCCTCCGCTCGCGAGTCGTATTCGGCTCCGGCGGGCAAGCCGCCTTGAACCGCTAATGCTATCATCCGCCGTCGCTCGCCCCTACACGCGCGAGCTATGGCGGGACAAGTCCGCCGGGCTAGAATGACGAGATGCGCGTAGCTCGCCGGTATCTCGTGAGCGGGCGTGTGCAGGGCGTCGGGTTCCGCTACTTCACACGAGACGTTGCAAGTCGGGAAGGACTGAGCGGCCGCGTGCGAAATCTGCCCGACGGCCGGGTCGAAGTCACCGCTGAAGGGGACGAGCGCTCACTCGCCCGCCTCGAAGCCGCGCTGTGGCGGGGGCCGTCGCATGCGCGCGTGGACGACGTCGAAGTGGAGTCCACGGCGCCCACCGGCCAGCACCCGGGATTCGGGATCGGCTAAGCGAAACAACATGGAAACATTGAAAGCGAAGATCCGCCACGTGCCGGACTTTCCGAAGGCGGGGATTCTGTTCTACGACATCACCACGCTGCTGAACGATCGGCAAGGCTTTCGCGACATGATCGACGCGCTCGCCGGTCCGTATCGCGATCAAGGCGTCGAGCAAGTGGTCGGCATCGAAAGTCGTGGCTTCATCCTCGGCGGGGCCGTGGCGAACGCACTCGACGCCGGCTTCGTGCCGATTCGAAAGCCGGGGAAGCTGCCGTCCAAGACCCATCGCGAGGAATACGCGCTCGAGTACGGAACCGACTCCCTGGAGATTCACTGCGACGCGTTTCAGCCGGGGCAGAAGGTGCTGCTCGTTGATGACGTATTGGCGACCGGCGGAACGGCACAGGCCGCATCAGGCTTGATTCGCCGCGTCGGCGGCAATCTCGTCGGCTTATCGTTCTTGATCGAACTTGGCTTTTTGAACGGTCGCGCCAAGCTTACTGACAAACGCGTCTATTCGGTCCTTCAGTATTGAGGACATGGGTGTGCGCGCCAAGAGAACCTCCACCAACGAAGCATCAACGTCACGCAACAGAGCTACCCTCCGGTAGCGAACCTCGCCTCCACGGCCACTCATCCTGATGGCACGCTGCACCCGCCCATCGGCCCTGCGGGGAACTGCGGCTATACGTTCCAGCAATAATCACGGCGGTTTCTCTTTCCGACGGGCCAGTGACCGTGATGTGACGGAATTCACAAGCTTGGCGATCGCAAAGAAGTCGTGTGCGGAGGCGCGGGCGATCGAAGTACCGGCGTGAACGCACGTTGCCTCGCGTGGAATTCGAAATTCGTAAACGCTGGGAAGCCACGGTGGTCAAGCCAGGAATGCACTTGGGGTGGTATGAATTCCGGACGGGTTTCGGTCACGACGCTCAGCCCTCCGCAAGACAAACAGCTGACAGCCGATGCCCGAGCGCTTTCATCGAAAGCAAGTGCGGCGAAGTGTAAAGTGTTAGAGGCGAGCACGCGCCCGTAGCTCAGCGGATAGAGCACCCGCCTCCTAAGCGGGGGGCCGCCGGTTCAATTCCGGCCGGGCGCGCCACTTTCAACCGGGTCATTGACAGGCAATTGACAGCCACGGCGCGGTTAAAAACGTCCCACATCAGACATCAGATGAAATATGATGTGAGCGCGTGGCGACCCACTCGTCGGAGAACGCAACCCGCCTTACCGGTGCCAAGGCACCGCAACTCGAGCACCTCGTCCGAACCGGCGTCGTCCGCCCCGAAAGGGAGGCACTACGTCGGGGCATCAGCAGGGGCTACAACCTGCAAAACCTCGCTGAGATTGCGATCGCCGCGCGCTTGCTCGGCGTCGGTCTGCCGGTGCGCGCGATCGCCCTCCTCATGGAGAGCGTCCGCGGTCGGTGGTGGCAGCTGGCAAACGGAAAGATGCGCCGGCAATGCGGTGTTCTCGTCATAGCCCCCAGCACAAACGCCGCTCGGTCGCGCTCCGACTCTGGCCCGTGGGAAACGGTTGAATTCACAACCCCGGAAAAGGTGGCGAAATGGCTGCGCGATGGCAACGACGGCATCGTGGTGAACGTGCTAGCGATTCTCGATCGCCTCGAAAAGGAGACCGGCGAGCTGTTGATGGAACCGATCGACGACTTCATCGCGGCATCTCGCCGGAACATCGCGGCATCTCGCCGGACGATCGCCGAGGCCAGGAAGCGGCGTAACAAGTAACCGCCACCGAATACGCCACAATCCTCGTAAGCGGGGTCGTCCGTTCACTTCCGGCCGATCGCCCGTGACACGCGGTTCCACACCGTCATCTGCTTGAACTCCCGCAGCTGCGAATCCCATCCTGACGTCGTTGCGGTCAACGATTGCCCGTCAGCCGATATTTCATAGGTGCCCCGGCCTACAACAGATCCGTCCTGCCGGCGGCACTCGCTGCGCAGCGTGTGCGTGTACGTGCACGAGCGGCGACAGCGGATCGTGCTGCAGTGCCTGCAGCTTCATCTCGAGGGCCTCGTCGTGGCGCGCAAGCGCGTCCAGCAGGTGGCGCTCTCCTATTCCATCAGAAGCACTACGACGACGCGATTGCCTGGGCGAACAAGGCCCTGGCGCTGGACGCCCACCATCTCATGGCGCGGGAGTTCCTCGTTGGCGCGTACGTGCAAAAAGGGCATTTCGATCGCGCCATGGCCGAAGCGCTCGAGCATGCGGCATCGTTCGGAGCGCCAGCCGAGTCGCTCGATCCTATTCGGCAGGCCTACGCCTCAGGCGGTCGGGCAGCCGTCGGGCGCGACAGCATCGATCGCTTGCACGGCCAGGAGCACAATCGCGCGTTTCAGCTGGCGGTGTTATACGCGGAGCTGGGTGACGTCGACCGTGCATTTCTTCATCTCGATCGTGCGATCGCGCTGCGCGGTCGCGCGCTGGTCGATTTGGCGGCATCGCCAATCTGGGACCGATTGCGCAGCGACTCTCGATTTGACGAACGTCTGAGCGCGATGGGTCTGCCGACGCGTCGTGTGGCGGCTGCCAGCTGAATGGAGTAGTCTGTAAAGATCAGCTTTATGAAGACGTCACAACGGCACCATCTGAAGGAAAACGAGCTCGCCATTGCGCTGGGACACGCCAACGAATGGGCGGCGCGCAATCGGCGCAGCGTGACAACGGTCGTGGCGACGGTGGTCGTCGTTGCAATCGCGGTTGGCGCGTACTTCGCCTGGCGCAACAGCGTGGAGAACACATCGCGCGCGGCGCTCGCGCAAGCGATGGTGGTGTTGGAGGCGCGCGTTGCGCCAGCAATGCCCGTCACCGAGGCTGGTGCAGCGTCCACGCAGCAGCCGGGAACGTACCCAACGGAAAAGGCGAAGCTGGAAGCGGCGCTGCCGAAACTGTTAGCGGCAGCCGACGCGCATCCGTCGACAGATGCCGGACGTACCGCGCGATATCACGCGGCCTCGACGCTGGTCGCGCTTGGCCGCTTCGACGAGGCGGTGAAGCAGTACGACCAGCTCACTGGTGCCGGCGGTCTGCTTGGCAAAACCGCGCGGCTCGGCAAAGCCGAAGCGCAGCTACGGGGTGGGCAGCACGACGCGGCGATCGCCGCGTTCAAGGAGCTTTCCGACAAGGCCGACGACGAGTTGCCCAAGGAAGCGATCCTCCTCGAACTCGCGCGCGCCTATCGCGTGGCGGGGAAGACCGAAGACGCGCGCAAGACGCTGAACCAGATCGTCGAGCAGCACGCGGATTCGCCGTTTGCGGCCACGGCGAAGCAGGAGCTGGAGAAGATTAAGAGCTAACGGGGGCAGGTGAGGCAGGTCCGGCAGGTGAGACGGGGACCCGCGCTTTGTACTTCCCTGGGACGTGGCGCGGCGCCGACCGTTGCACAATCCATGTTTCCCATAGCGCGGGTCTGCAGGGCCCGCGAGCATCGGATGCGGGGTTTTCGATACCGGACCTGGCCGACGCGCCCTACACCTGCCTGTCCTGCGAACTACACGTCTTTCTTCAACTCCGATAATATCTGCAGCGCCTCCAGCGGCGTCGTCCTGTTCAAATCGATGTCGCGAATCCGCTCCCGCACCCGGTCCTCCGGTTCCGACGTCGTCTGAAACAACCCAAGCTGGGCTTGCGCGGACGTCGGCGCGCTGCTGAGCGTCGGCTTTCCACCGCGCGACAGCTCGTCGTGTTCGAGCGAGGTCAAGATGTCGCGCGCACGCGCGATCACCGAAGGCGGAAGGCCTGCGAGTCGCGCCACTTGAATCCCGTAGCTCCGATCCGATCGCCCCGGCAGGATCTTGTGCAGAAAGACGATCTCGTCCTTCCACTCGCGCGCGGTGACGTGGGCGTTGACGACCCCGCGCAGCCCGTCAGCGAGATCGGTGAGCTCGTGGTAATGGGTGGCAAACAGCGTCTTCGGCCGCGCGCGGGTGTTCGTGGCGAGGTGCTCGGCGACGGCCCACGCGATGCTGAGGCCGTCGAAGGTCGCCGTGCCGCGGCCAATTTCATCGAGCACCACCAGACTTCGCGACGTCGCGCCGTTCAGGATGTGCGCGGTCTCCTGCATCTCCACCATGAATGTGGACTGGCCGCGGGCGATGTTGTCGGACGCGCCGACGCGCGCAAAAATGCGATCGACGAGTCCGATCTTGGCCTCGCGCGCCGGCACGAACGAACCGGATTGGGCGAGCACGGAGAGCAGCGCGACCTGGCGAAGGTACGTCGACTTGCCGCCCATGTTCGGGCCGGTGAGGATGACGAGCTGATGCGACTCGCCATCCAGTTCGACGTCGTTGGGCACGAAGGTGCTGGTGGCAAGGCGTTCAACCACCGGGTGGCGCGAGTCGAATGCAATCAGAGCGTCGCCGTCGTGCACGTGCGGCTTCGTGTAGTTACAAAGCGTGGCGGTCTCGGCGAGACCGGCGAGAACGTCGAGCGTGGCCAGCCCGCGGGCGCTATCGAGCAGTCGCGGCGCCTCTCCGGTCACTCGCAGCCGGAGCGCTTCGAACAACTCCAGTTCGCGTTCCACGCTGCGCTCGTCGGCGCCGAGCACTTTCTCCTCGTATTCTTTCAGCGCGGGTGTGATGAAGCGTTCGCCGCCGGCGATGGTCTGCTTGCGGTTATAGTCGGCGGGGACGGCGTGCAGGTTGGCTTTCGAGATTTCGATGTAATAGCCGAACACGCGATTGAAGCGAACCTTGAGCGACTGAATACCCGTGCGCGCGCGCTCGCGCTCCTCCATCTCGGCGATGATCTGCTTTCCTGAACGCGAGATGTCTCGCAGCTCGTCGAGTTCACGATCGTAGCCGTCGCGCACAAAGCCACCGTCGCGCGCGAGCGCCGGCGCATCGTCCTGCACGGCAGCCTCAATCCACTCGCGGACGTCGGCGAGATCGTCGAGCTCGCCCAGCAGACTGCGCACGAGCGGCGCCTGACACTCGCTCAACAACACGCGCACACGCGGACTCGCCGCCAGTGATTGGCGCAGCCCAACGAAGTCGCGTGGTCCTGCGCTGCCGAGCGCGATGCGCGACGTCAGCCGCTCGAGATCCTGCACGCCCTTGAGCGCCTCGCGCAGTTTCCCGCGATCGGTGGTGCGATAGGCGAGCTCCTCGACGGCATCCAGGCGATCGCGGATCGGTTCCAATGCGATGAGCGGCCGCAGCAGCCACGCCCGCAACAAGCGGCTGCCCATGACCGTCACGGTTCGATCGATCTCGTCGAGCAGCGAACCCGGCCGGCCGCCGTCGACGGCTTCCACGATTTCAAGATGTTTGAGCGTTGTCGGATCGATGAGCAGGCAGTCGGCGGCCTGCTTCACGCGCAACCCGCGCACGTGCGCGAGATCGGCTTTCTGGGTGTCGCGCAGATAGCGGAGCAGCGCGCCGGCGGCGGCAACCGCGGCCTGCCTGCGTTCCAGCCCGAACCCTTCGAGGTTGCCGATCCGCAGTTGATCGAGGAGCGTCTGGCGGGCCGCTTCGAGATCGAAATGCCATCCCTCGATCTCGGTCACCGAAATCCCGGCGCCGGCGATCTCAGGCACGAGGGTTCGGATATCGTGACCGGCTCCCACGACGATCTCGCGCGGCTTGAGAATCAGGACTTCGTCTCGCAACGATTGCAAGCCATCAAGGCCGGAATACTCGGCGACGTCGAACTCGCCGGTCGTGAGGTCGATTAGCGCGACACCGTACGCGGCGGTTCCGGACGTGGCCAGAACCGACATGAGAAACGCCGGCTCGCGCGCGTCGAGATGTGCCGAATCGGTCAGCGTGCCGGGCGAGACCACGCGCACCACCTCGCGTTTAACGACGCCCTTGGCTTTTTTCGGGTCTTCCACCTGCTCGCAAATCGCCACGCGGTAGCCCTTCTTCACCAGCCGCGCAACATAGGTGTCGGCCGCGTGATAGGGCACGCCGCACATCGGCACGGCGGTACCCGACGCATCTTTGGAACGGGACGTCAGCGTCAGATCCAGCGCCCGCGCCCCCACCAGCGCGTCTTCGTAGAACATCTCGTAGAAGTCGCCCATCCGAAAAAAGAGCAGCGCGTTGCGGAACTGGCGCTTGGCGTCGAAGTACTGCCGCATCGCCGGCGTCACGTTTGCCGGCGCGGACGGAGCAACAGAAGGTGATTCGGGCGGCTGCGACACGCGATACGATCATACTCGTGGTCGTTCTGGCGCTCGACACGACAACACGCGCGGGAAGCGTGGCCATCGCGCGCGACGATCACGTGATCGCACTCGTCGAAGGCGACGCCACGCGGACGCACGGCGAGCGATTGCCGGACGAGATGGACGCCGCGCTTCGCCACGCCAGTCTCGGTCCGCGCGATCTCGATCTGCTCGTGGTCGCAAGCGGTCCCGGAGCGTTTACGGGCTTGCGCATCGGGCTTGCGGCTATTCAAGGGCTCGCCATGGTGCTCGACGTGCCGGTTGTGGGCGTTTCCGCGCTCGACGCGTCGGCCGAAACGGCGCGAGCGGACCTCGCAATCGAGCACGCGCTCGTCGTGTGGATGGACGCGCAGCGCGGCGAAGTGTTCTCCGCGGGTTATCGGGCTTCCCGCAGCGGAGAAGCGGCTATTTTTCCAATTGCGCCGCCGGTAGTCGGACTTCCGGAGGACGTTCTGTCGGATTTGCCCTTTGTCGCGCATGAACCGCTGACGTTCATCGGCGAGGGCGCCGGCAAGAACGTCAACGTTATCCACAGAATGCTCGGCGCCAACGCCCGCGTGGCGGCGGAGATCCCGCCGCTCGCTCCCGCGCTGGCACGCCTTGGACGTCTCGCTGCTCAGCGCGGCGGCGCGGGAGCGCCTCATACGCTGCAACCTCTCTATGTTCGCCGGCCGGATGCGGAACTCGATCGTGAACGCCAGGCGAGGGTATGAGCGGCATCGTGATTGAGCGCCTCACCGCGCCGGACGATCTCGACGGCGTGATCGACGTGGAGCGGGCCTCGTTTTACAACCCCACGACACGCGAGTGGTACGAAAGCGAGCTCGATCGGCCGGACGTCTGCTACGTGTTTGTCATCCGCACCATTGAATCGCGCGTTGCTGGATTTTGCGCGTTTTGGCGCGTCGCAGATCAGATTCATATCAACAACCTTGCCATCCGGCCAGAGCTGCGAAATCGAGGACTTGGCCGCATTTTGCTGCAGCACGTGCTGCGCGAAGCCGAACGGCTCGGTGCCGTACACGCGACGCTCGAAGTGCGTCGCTCGAACGCCGCGGCCCGGCGTTTGTACGAAGGCGCTGGCTTTCGCATTGCCGGCGTTCGCCCGAGCTACTACACGCATCCGATCGAGGACGCGCTGATACTCGCACGCGACAACGTCGCAAAGGCGACGTAAACATCTTGCAACGCTATAGGGGTGGTGCTACAGTGCCGGCTAGGAGTGGGTTTGCATCCCGTACCCGACTTCGGAAAGGAGGCGGAGCACGATGGCTGAGGCACAGGACTTACAGACCCTGCTCCTCGAGACCAACGAGGAGTACCGCCAGCTGGTTTTCAAGCATCACGAATTAGACAGCCGCTTGCACGAGCTTACCCGGAAGCACTACCTCTCAGACGCGGAACAGATCGAAGAAGTCGTTATTAAGAAGCGCAAACTGCAGCTCAAGGACAAGATGGAAGTGATCTTGCGCGAGCACCGCAGTGGCGTCCGCAGTGCACTAAGCGTTTAGCCCTTATTTCAGTTGCCGGTTGCCAGTTCATCCCTCGAACTGGAAACCGGCAATTGGAAACACGGCTTATCATCCGATCAGCATGATCGATCGGGCAGGATGGCCCTTCATTTTTGGCGCGCTCATCGCCGCAGGCGGCATGTGGTGGTGGCAGGGGCGGCTGTGGGCGATGCCGTTCATGGTTCTCACCGGCTTTTTCCTCTTCTTCTTTCGCGATCCCGAGCGCACGATTCTCACCGAGCCGAACCTTGTGGTCTCGCCCGCGGACGGGCGCGTGATGCTCATCGGCGATCCCGGTCCGGGCGCGCCACCTGGCAAGTGGCAGCGCATCACGATCTTCCTGTCACCGCTGGACGTTCACGTCAACCGCATCCCCGTCGAAGGACGCGTCACGCGAGTGGAGTATCATCCCGGCAAGTTTCTGCCCGCGTATCGCGACGACGCCGGAACACTCAACGAGTGGACCGAAGTGTGGATCGATCGAGACGGAACGACGGTCGTGTTGCGGCAAATCGTAGGCGTTCTCGCGCGCCGTATCGTGTGCCGTGTCAAGCCTGGCGATCAGGTCAGCCGCGGCCACCGCTTTGGGATCATGAAGTTCGGATCCCGCATTGATTTGTTTCTGCCGCTCTCCGCGCGCGTGCGCGTGAAGGCCGGCGATCATGTTGTGGGTGGCGAAACGCCGGTCGCAACGCTGGAGCCCTGACGTGAGTCCCACACCCGCGGCGCATTCGCCGGTCCCCCCGGGACGGCCAGTGATACGGCATCCGGACAGACGCGGCATTCGTCGCGGTGCTTCGCTCCTGCCCAGCCTCTTCACGCTTGCCAATCTGTTCTGCGGCTGGTCGTGCATTGTCTATGCGATGCACGGCAACTTACCGGTGGCGGCGGCGTTCATCGGCGTGGCGATGGTCATGGACATGCTCGACGGGCGCATCGCACGCATGACCGGAACATCGAGCGAGTTTGGCGTGCAGCTCGATTCGCTGGCCGACGTGATCTCGTTCGGCATGGCGCCCGCCGTACTCGCGTACGTCTGGGCGCTGGCGCCGTTTGGCCGGTTGGGATGGGCGCTGGGATTCCTGTTTGTGTGCGGCGCCGCGCTGCGCCTGGCACGGTTCAACATTCAGCACAGCCACACCGACAAGAGGTATTTCGTCGGTCTGGCGAGTCCGGCCGCAGCAGCGATTCCCGCGGCCACGGTGTTTTACGCCACAAGTCCGTCCGTGATTGATTTGTCGCGGTTCGCCTCGATCATGAGCGTCGACCTGCGTCCGTTCCTGGCTGTCGTGATGGTGCTGGTGCCCGCGCTGTTGATGGTGAGCAAGATTCGGTTTCGCAGCTTCAAGACGCTCGACCTCCGAGCTAAACGACGCTACACGGTACTGCTCGCACTCGCCGCCTTCATCGCGCTCGTCGTCGCGTATCCACACGAAGTGCTGCTGGTCATGGCGTGGGGGTATCTGTTCTCAGCGTTCGTCGAAATGGCCGTCACGCGATTTCGGCGGCCACACGCAGCTGCGGATCATTAAGCCCAGCGTTTCCCTGCGCTTGACACCGAGCGCTTTCAGCCATCCACGTAATTCATGTGGATTGCGGGATTAAGCACGCCCCCGGCCGCCGGCAGCGTCAGCGTCACGACCGTCCCTTTTCCTTTCTCGCTTTGCACGTCGATCGTGCCGTTGTTCAACTCGACGTTGCGCTTCGCGATCGTCAGGCCGAGGCCTGTTCCGGCGGCGCGTGTCGAAAAATACGGCTCGAAGATCCGCGCGAGCGCGCTCGCATCCATTCCGATGCCGGTGTCCGCAATCGCGAGCTCGATGCGCGCGTCCGACAACGCGCGTGCGCGGATCGACAACGTGCCACCCGATGGCATCGCGTGCAGCGCGTTTTCGATGATGTTGGTGAGTGCGCGCGCGAGCAGCGTTTTGTCCACGAGCGCCAGCGGCAGAGTGGGGGGCACGTCGATCGCCAATTCGACCCGGCCCGCGAGACCGGTTCGGTACGGCTCCGCAACATCCGCGATCAGTTCGTGCAGCGCCGCGGGCGTTGGGCGGGCAGTGGGCGCAGATGCAAAACTGGAGAACTCAGACGCAAGCTGCCGCAGCAGGCTGACCTGCTTGAGGATGTTCGAGACGCATTCGTCGAGCACGCCGTTGAGCGGTTCGCCTCGATCGATGTGGACGCGCCGCAAGTGCTCCGCGTTCAATTGAATGGGCGTCAACGGGTTCTTGATGTCGTGCGCAACCTGCCGCGCCATGTCGGCCCAAGCGGCCAGGCGGTTCGTGCGTTCGAGCTCGGCGCGCTGCCGCTGAAGGTCGGCGGCCATGCGGTTGAACGACTCCACCAGGCGGCGGAACTCGTCGGACGAAGTGGCGAGAATCCTGGCATCTAAATCGCCGCGGGCGATCCGGGCCGTTGCCTTCATCAGGCGATTGACGGGATCGGCAATCCGCTCGGCCATCCAGTAGCCGATGGCCGCGCCCAGAATGATGAAAAGAACCGCAGCGAGCACCACGCGTCGATCGAGCTCGTCCGTCTGGCTCTCCAGCTCCTGCTGCCGCAGCGTCAGCG
Source organism: Acidobacteriota bacterium (assembly GCA_046726375.1). Taxonomy (GTDB): domain Bacteria; phylum Acidobacteriota; class Vicinamibacteria; order Vicinamibacterales; family UBA2999; genus DASPWV01. The sequence continues at coordinate 60,608 of JBKPAJ010000075.1, read as the reverse complement.
GCACAGTCAGGATCGCGTCGCGGTTTTGGATCCGAACCGGTGCGGCCGAGACGAGGTATTCGTAGCCAGCCACGGTTTCGCGATAGACGAACGACGGGCGGCCCTCGAGCAGAATGGCGCGATAGACCTCGCCGGGTGTGCGCGTGGGCAGCAGACCTGAGACAAATAGATTGCGTTCGCTCGACGCCAACAGGCCGACACCATCGAAGATGTTGACGTCCTGTGCGATGACGCGGCTCAGCCAGACGACAAGGTTGTCGTCAACCACCTCCAGATCCGATCCGCCGCGTGCCTCGAGCGTCCCGACGTCCTCGACGACGCGACTCGCCGACGCTGCCGTGCGTGTGGCCTCTTGTTCGACGTCCGTGCTGATTAAATCCGCCACGTATTCGCGGGTGAGGAACGCGAGCGCGAGCACCGGCAGCACCGCGGCGATGACGAACGCGATAAAGAGTTTTCGATAGAAGCTGGCGCGCACTTCGCGCAGCAGCGCGCGACCAGACGCCGGCGTTCGTGCGGCGATCAACCCGTACAACGCTGCTCCAGTGAGCAGCGCCACCATCGTCGCAACGCCGAGGACCAGGATCTCGGCCAGACTCATGAGATGGCCAAACACGCCCGTCAGGGGATACCCGAGGGCGTAGATGGCGCCGCGATCGTTCTGGAAATACACTTCGTACTCGGCGCCGCCGCGCGAGAGATTCGCCCAGAACGGATCGCGAGACGCGAGCAGCCGGGAGAAGACTTCCTCGACGAGCGGCCAGGCATCGTCGCCTGAGGTGTACAAGGCACGACGGCTCCAGCCGTACACCGTAGACTCCAGACGTTCACGCGGCGTCCGTTCTACTGTTTGCTCGTCGGGCGCGCGCAGCAGTGCCACATAGGGGCTGCGCGCCGAGATGAACGACAGGTTGCTGTAATCGAGCTGGACGTGGACGACAATCGAGCCGACCATCGACGGCCGGCCATTGGTGCCGCTGACGCAAATGCCGCGACCGGCGTGCAGCAGACGCCGCTCCTCTGAGAAGAACGGTGAGACTTCTTCGAACACTTCCCAGTTGCACGACGCTTCCTGCCAGATCTGCGCACCCGCCGATTCGGGAAGCTTGAGCGCGAAGCGGCTGACCAGCGAACCGGCTGCGTCGTACAACTCGACGGATGAAGTGAGGCGCTGTTCGGCCAGCACGGTCTTCGACCACACCAGGAACGCCGCGTCGGTCGCGGGTGGACCAGTGAGGACGGGTTCAGCCACGCTGACGAGCGTGGCGAGGTCGGGAAAGCTGTCGATTTGCGCCTGCGCCTCGCTCAACTGCAGCTGCAGGTTGCGCCGCTGATTGATGACTTCCGGCGCATAGCGCGATTCCACGAGTTGCCGGCGTGCGCGCCCCGCAGCGTCCACGAGTAAGGGATAAAAAATCAGCGATGGTACGGCAAACGCGAGGAACAGCACTGTGAGGCGCGCCGCCTGCGACGCGTGGGCCATCCGTGGCCGGTAACGGCGCACGATCCACGTGCCTGCGATAGCAAACGCGATCACTAGCGCCGCCGGGACGATTGGCGGCCGCTCCCACAATCGCATCGCTTCACGTAGCAGCCACAATGCGGGAGCAGCCCAGAACACAGGAATGAGCGCGCGCGCCCAGCGCACCGCCGGCGCGAACACCCACGGCGAGCGCACCGCCCGGAAAATCAGAACGGCGAGCGCGGCCAGCGCGACGTGCAGCACCAGAAGTCCTGCGACGACCGCAAGGCGCGTCGCGTCCACTGGATGCAGCGAAAAGTGCAGGACATCAATCGACGCCTGCGACAACCGCGTTCGCAGGAACGACGCGTAAGCGAAGACAAGACCGCCAACTGCAAGTCCGGCTGCCAGTTGCGTGGCTACAAACACGACGATGCGGAGCGGGTGCGCGACATCGAGCACACGGACGCGCCACCGACGTCCGTACCGCCATTGTTCAAAGCTCGACGTCAGAAGGGCGACGACGCCACCGATGAACAGCGCCGTAAAAAGAAAGTCGAACGGTGAGGCGAGCGCAATCCAATACGGTCCCGCGACCTCGGGCGACGTGAGCGGCCGATCGGCGAGGTTCGTCAGCCGCAACGCAAACCACAGGACCGCGCGCGCCACGATCAAGAGGGCGAGAATCGCGATGCTGATCGCAACGTGCGCGCTGATCGCCCGAATCATCCGCCGCCAGTCGAGCAGAGGACCCGGCAGGAGCAGCAGGACCCCGGCGAGCACCATCGCCTCAGCCGCGGCCGTCCGTGTCTGCCACCGGACGTGCGCCGCTTCAATCTCGCTCGACGGCACGTCGACCACCGCAATCGGTTCACCGCTGCGGCCCCGTACGACGATCGCATTTGCGGCGGCGTCCGGCGCGCCTTCGAAGCGTGTTCTGAGCGGCACGCGCACGATCGCAGTGTCGAGAAGAAAGCCGTCCGTTTGCGAAGCGACGCCGCTTGTTGCAGAAAGCGGCGCCTCAGCGACGATGGTCGCCACGCGGCGGTCGATCGCGCTTGGATCGACGACCGGCTTGACGCGCACGATCCGGACGCTGAGCCCGCTGCTCGGCGCGAGGAACAGCGCGTCCGGCCCACTCAGGCGCGGGATTGGGATGGGCGCCGGCCGGCCTGACCAGGCGATGGGACGCCCTTCGGGGCCGTACAAGGTGATCGCCACGCCCGGTAGTCGCGTGCTGGCGGCGGCTTCGAACGCGCGAACAAACAATCCGCGCGTCGCCGCGCCGTCCCGCGTCTGTACGACGGTAAGGAGCGCCGGTTCGGCGGCGACGACGTTGACTGCGGCATCGAGCCGGTCCGAGAGTGTCGAGAACTGACGCTCGACATCCGCCGAGATGCGATCGCGGGCACTCTCGAGGCTGCCGCCAAGCCGCGTGCGTTCGCCCACGACCCCCGCGACCCCTGCCAGCACGGCGACAATGGCGCCGCCAATCAACACGCGGAGCACAGCGCGGCGCACGAAAAAGGGCAGCGGCCTCAACCTTTAGTCATTTTGCCGTAAGCTGGAGCCGGGTGCGTCAGGCCAGCCTTCGCGGCATCGGAGTTGCGCGCCCCCTCGGCGAGGTCTCGCCGGAGTTCGCGTGAATACAGCCGGCGGAGGCGGATGCAGTAGGCCGTGCGACACGTGCAATCCCTCAAAGCGTCCCTTAAACGCGGTGTTCTCGTTGCCGCAGCCAATTGGCAAGTCGTCATCATTCAGTTCGTCGCCGACGCGCTGTTCAAGACCCTGCTCGCCGTTCCGATCGTGGGCGGCGTCTTTCTGGCCGTTCTCCTGGTAGGCGGCGATCCGATCGATTTGCTCGACCTTCCCGTTCGCTCGATCATCCCGAAGATGACGCAAGTGCTGCTGGCGCGGCCGCTCGCGCTCGGAGCCTTCCTCTTCGCCCTCGCCATCGTCGTGATTGGCGGCTCGCTGATGATGTTCCTCGTCAAGGGCGGCACCGTGACGGTGCTCTCGGCGGCCGAACGCGGCGCCGGCGCCATCGAGCACCCGCCAATCCGGCTGCCGGCGTTCCGGCGCGCGGCCTATTTTTCGCTCGAGCGTTTTGCCGATGGCGCGCAGCGGCTGTTCAGACGCTACGTCATCCTCGGCGCCGGGCTGCTGATCGTCTACGGTCTGACCACGGTGCCCTCGGTCCTGCTGTTATTTGGACCCGCGCCCGAGCCAAGCAGTTGGAGCGTAACAGCGCTCGTGTCGCTGGTCATCGTCGCAGTCATCACGGTTGTGAACGCGCTCTACCTGTTGCTGCAGATTGTGGTGTGCGCCGACGATTGCACGGTACCCGAAGCCGTGCGCCGAGTGGCGGGTTTGTTGCGCCGCGAATTCCACGCTGTGGGCACGATCTTCGCGGCAACCCTGGTGATGATTATCCTGACGACGGCAGCGTCGATTCTGGCAACCGCGGCGCTTGGCTTAATCGCGTTTGTGCCGTTGGTTGGACTCGCCGCGCTCCCGCTTCAGTTGATCGCGTGGATCGTGCGCGGCCTCGTGTTCGAATTCATCGGACTCACGGCGCTTGTCGCCTACCTGCGCGTGTACCGGATCGCGCAGGGGCAGCCGTCGAGCACCATCAGAAGGAGCGCGTAATTGGAGATTTGTTGAATGCAGATTGCAGATTGGATTATCGGCTTGATCTTCGAATCGCCAAACCCAATCTGCAATCTAAAATCTGCAATCTAACCCCAAAACTGCTCACTTGAATTCGGAGCGCCAACGGCGCGAAACGTTCGAACCATACCGGTTTCGGCCCGAGCGTTGGAATCGGCTCGATGCCACGATTGCGAACACAAGTGAATTGAGCGGCTAAAATGACGCCGCTCCGCCGCCCAACCCAAACACCGTCAACGTGGTACCCGCCCCGAGTGCGACGTACTGCTTGCCGTCGAGCATGTACGTCATTGGCGCCGCATACACCTGGGCGCCGAGTTGATAGCGGTACAGATTCTTGCCCGTACGCGAATCGAAGGCGAGGAAGTTGCCTTCGTTGTCACCCGTAAACACAACGCCCCCGGCAGTGGACAGGACGCCGCCCCACGCGGGCGTCGGATAGGGGAACTCCCACTTGCGCTCGCCGGTGACCACATCGATCGCGCGCAGCGCGCCGCTTCGCTGGCCGGTGATCTTCACGCTGCCGCCCATCCACCGTTCGCCGACCTTGTATTCTTCCTTGCGGCTCGAGAACACCATGCACGTCTCACGCGCGGTCACGTAGAAGAGTCCCGTCGAGGGGTCGAACGCAGGCGACATGAAATTGGTGCCGCCGTAGAGATCGGGACAGGTGGTGGTGCCCGAGGGTGTTGGATCGGATCCAGGTACCAGCACGGGACGACCCTTCCCATCGACCTCGGTTGCCCACGTGATCTTCACAAACGGCTTCGCTTGCAGGAACTCGCCGGTCGCACGATCGAGCGTATAGAAGAAGCCGTTCCTGTTTGCGACCATGACCACCTTGCGAGACTTGCCGCCGAGGGTCAGGTCCGCGAGCACCGGAATCTGATTCGCGTCCCAGTCGTGGGTGTCGTGCGGGGTGAACTGGAAGTGCCAGCGCAGCTTGCCGGTATCGGCGTCGAGCGCGACCAGCGAACCGGTATAGAGGTTGTCACCTTTGCGATCGTCGCCGTACCAGTCCGGCGCCGGGTTACCGGTACCCCAGTAGAGCAGGTTCAAATCGGGATCGTAGGTGCCGGTGAGCCAGGTTGGACCGCCGCCGCGTTTCCATACTTCCTCCGGCCAGGTGTCGCTGCCGGGTTCACCGGCTGCGGGGATCGTGTAGAACCGCCACACGCGACTGCCGGTGACCGGATCGTACGCGTCGATGAAGCCGCGAATGCCGAACTCACCGCCGGTGATGCCAACAACGACTTTGTCCTTCACGACGAGCGGCGCGGGAGTGGATCCGTAACCTTCGCGAAAGTCGGCAATCTCGACGTCGAACGCCACCTCACCCGTCTTCATATCGAGCGCGACCAGATGGGCGTCGAGCGTGCTCATGTAAAGGCGCGTGCCGTGAACCGCAACGCCGCGATTCACGCGTCCACAGCAGGCCTGCACACCTTGCGGAATCCTGCGCTGATAGTGCCAGAGTTGACGGCCGGTCTTCGCATCGAGCGCCCAGACGTGATTGTCCCAACCACTTACATAGAGGACGCCGTCGATTGCCAGGGGAGTGGCTTCAAACTTGCCGATTACGTTGGTCTGAAACGTCCATTGCGGCACGAGGCGCGCCACGTTGGCGCTCGTGATCTGATTCAGCGGACTGTGGCGGCGGCCGCTGTAATCGCCCGAGTAGGTCAGCCATCGCTCTGGATTGCCGAATCCCGCCAGCAAATCCTTTCCGCTAATCGCTTGCGCCGAGGTCACGATGCTGGCCATCGAGGAGAGAAGCACGGCGCACACGAGAACACGTCTGCTCATGCGTCGTATAGTAACGAACCTGCATGGACCACGAGAAATTCCTTTCCACGGCGGCAAGGCAGTTTGAGGAGTCGGCCATCCGCAGGACCGGCGCCCTCGCTGGCCGCGTACCCGATCTGATTTCGTTTGCACCGGGCTATCCCGCGCCGGAGGTGTTTCCGTGGGAGGAGTTGCGCGCGATCGCCGGCGATCTGCTCGCCCAGCGTGACGGCAACGTGCTGCAGTACGGCGCTACGCGCGGCTATCGGCCGCTCGTCGAACAACTGACCGCCGCACTTGGCGAACGCGGGATTACGACGAGCGCCGGCGAAGTGATCGTCACCACCGGCTCGCAGCAGGGGCTCGATCTGATTGGACGGGTGCTGCTGGATCCGGCGGACGTCGTGTTAGTGGAGCTGCCGACATACAGCGGGGCCATTGCCGCGTTCCGCAATCTGCAGGCGCACTTGATCGGGGTCGTGCAGGACGCCGAGGGGCTTTCAATCGAATCGCTCGACGCGGTCGTGGCACGGCTCCGGCGCGAGGGCCGGCGGGTGCGCGCGGTGTATGTCACGCCGAATTTCCAGAACCCGACAGGCCTGTTGATGTCGGCTCGCCGGCGTCACGCGTTGCGCGAGGCCGCGGCGCGGCACGACCTCCTCATCATCGAAGACGATCCATACGGCAGTTTGTACTTCGAGGACTCGACTCGCGCCGAAGACACACGCCCCCTCAAGGCCGACGATCGCGAAAATCGCGTCGTCTATCTGGGCAGCATTTCGAAGACGCTCGTGCCCGGCTTTCGCGTTGCGTGGCTCGTGGCACCGGAGATCATCGCCGCCAAAGTTGAACTCGCGAAGCAGGCAACGGATCTCTGCACCGGCGTGTTCGACCAGCGCATCGTCCATGCTGCGCTCGAACGGGGCGTAGTCTCGGCGATCGCGCCGCGTCTTCGCACGCACTACCAGGACAAGCGCAGCGTCATGGAGGACGCGCTCCGCACCGCGCTTGGTCAGCGGGTCCGGTGGACGCAGCCGCGGGGCGGCTTCTTCCTTTGGGCCGAGTTCGACGCGAGTGTGGACGACCGGCAGCTATTCGACCGAGCGGTCGATCAGCATGTCAGCTTCGTCATCGGCAGCGCCTTTTTCGTCAACGGCGAAGGCCATCGCTTTGCCCGGCTGTCGTTCTCGGCGCCATCCCTCGACCGCATCCAGGACGGGATCGTCAGGCTCGCAGCCGCTCTCGACGCGCTGGCCGCGTCTAGTGCTAACACACGATTGGCATAGCAGAAGACGCGCGTAGGCTCCGCCAAGCAAAATCGTCCAGTCATGGGGTCTCGTTTGAGTTGACTTAAGAGGAGACGTGTATGCGCAGACTGCAGCTGACCTCGGCGCTTTTCGTCGGACTGGCAACCATGCTGTTGCCGACCGTCGTATTTGCCCAGAGCGCGATCGTGGGAGTCGTCAAGGACAATACCGGCGCAGTGGTTCCTGGCGTCACCGTCGAGGCCGCTAGGATGTTCTGATCGAGAAAGTCAAAACAGCCACCACCGATGGGAACGGGCAGTACCGCATCGTTGATCTGCGTCCCGGCACCATGTCCTGACGTTCACGCTGCCGGGCTTCCAAACCGTGCGGCGCGAGGGCGTGCAGATTGCCGCGGAGTTCACGGCCACGATCCATGCGGAGCTGAAGGTCGGTGAGCTGGCCGAAACGATCACCGTCACGGGCGAATCGCCGATCGTCGATACGACGACCGCCGTGCACACGCAGGTGCTCGATCGTGAAGTGATCGACGCGGTGCCCACGGGACGCACCATCCAAGGGATGGGGCAGCTGATTCCGGCATCAACTTGAATCTCCCCGACACCGGCGGCGCACGCGCCATGCAGCAGACCTACATGTCGACGCACGGCATGACCTCAGCAAACAACACCGTGCTCGTGGCCGGGATGATGGTCAATGGCCTGCAGGGTGACGGCGCCATCCAAAGCTACTTCAATGACGCTAAGAACGCGGAGGTCAGCTACCAAACCCCGGCATCGGCGCCGAGACATCGGCACGTGGCGTGCGGTTGAATATGACTCCGCGCGAGGGCGGCAACCGCTTCAGCGGTGACTTCAAGTACTCGTATCGCCCCGGCCAGTGGCAGGCCAGCAACATCGCGCGCCATGAAGACAACGGTCTGCGGTCCCAATTGGACGGACTGGGCGCCGCGGTTCGCGATGGTGTACGACCTGTTCGGCAACGGCCGCACCGCGCTGAAGTAGTCACTCAATCGCTACAACCAGCAGCGCACCACGGGCATTGCCGCCGACTACAACCCGTTCCGTTCGCTCACCTCCGCGGCGCTGCCGTGGCGCGATCTCAATGGCGATGACATCGCGCAAGGATTCCGCAATTTCAATCCGGACGGCACCGTCACCAATTGCGTGTTCCTTACCGCGGGCTGCGAGATCGACCTGACCCGTCTCGCATCCAACTTTGGCGCGGCAGCACTGAACACGTACGGGAATTACCCGCGCACGTGGAATCTCGAGAGCGGTCTGGAGGTGCAGCACGAAGTGATGCCCCGGCTGTCGGTGACAGGCAGCTGGTTCAAAGGCAGCTTTAGGAATCTGACGACCACCATCAATGAGAGCTGGTCCAGCGCCGATTACACGCCTTACACGATCTACAACGCAATTACGGGCGAACCGATCGAGATCTTCGCGCGCAGTGCTGCCGCGCAGGGCCGTCCCACCCGCAATCTGGGCACGGACGATCCCGAGCGGAAGCGGATGTACGAAGCGTTCGTTTTTGAATTTCGCGCCCGGCCCGGGCGGATTTAGGTGTTCGGTGGTGTGTCAATTGAGCGCCAGCTGGACGTCAACTGCACGGCTCCGGATGATCCCAACTCGCTGCGGTTCTGTGACGATCGCGAAAATGGCATTCCCTATCGCAAGTCGTTCAAGTTGGCCGGCAACGTGCCGCTGCCGTACAGCGTCAACTTCAGCGTGGCATTCCAGAGCAATCACGGCATTGCCAATCGCAATGACCTGACGGCCACTCAAGGCGGCATGTATATGGGCATGACGACCGGTTCCACCAGGTACCCCGCGAGTTGCCCGGCTCCGTGTCCCGCAGGAGCGATCATCCTGCCCGCCGCAGTGTTCGGACAGCCGTCGATGAACGTGCAGCTGGTAGACGGCGATACCTTGTATTCGGATCGCATCAACCAGCTCGATCTGAAATTCTCGCGCACCTTCCGGGCCGGAAATCTTCAACGTCACGAACTCCGATGCGATCGTGAGCTACACGTCGACCAATGTGTTGATCGGCACGTATCTGCAACCCAATAGCATCCTGCAACCACGCTTCTACGGCGTTGGGGTCGTGACGCGCTGGTAGGGTGCGAGTCGTGAATGTGGAGACTTGCTGATCTGGAGATTTGGAGCAGATCTCGAGATTTCAAGATTTCGAGATTTCCAAATGTGGAGATCTCCAAATTTTCTCCAAATCTCCAAATCTCGAGATCCCCACATTCTGCGAAATCACCTGCCTGCGAGGCGCAGATTGTTTTCCGCATCGGCGAAGCCGGGTTTTATCTTTAGCGCCTCACGCCAATGAACCACGGCCTCGTCGAGCCTACCTGAGGACGCAAGCGCGATTCCCAGATTGTTGTGCGCTTCGGCGGAGTTCGGATTGAGCGCCAGCGCTTCACGCAACGCCGCTTCCGCTCGCCGTACGTCGCCGCGCTCGAGCAAGGCGCTTCCCAGATCGTAGTTGGCATCGGCGAGGAGCTTGCGCCCGCTCGACGAATCAGGCTGGAGGCGCAGCGATTCGCGAAACGCGGCCACGGCGGCGGGGAGGTTGCCCTTGGCCATGAGCGCGGTGCCAAGGTTGTTATACGACGGTCCGTAGTCGGGACGTATTTCGAGGGCGGCGCGATAATGCGCGATCGCTTCGTCCACGCGCCCCTGTTCCTGAAGCGCCGTGCCGACGTTGTGCTCGGTGATCGCCCGCATCAACGACGAGGAGAGCATGGGACGATTGGCGACGATGGCGGCGGCTATTACGACGGCCGCTGTCGCCGCGACACCTGCCCGTGGCACCGTCCGCCAGAATCGTCTCGTGCCGTCGACTCCGGCCGCCGCGAAGAGCAGGAGGAGCGGCAGCAGCGGATGCCGATAGCGCGCCATGACGAAGAACAGAATCACACTGAGCGCATATGCAGCGAGCAGCGCATACAGAATCCAGAGTTGCGAACGTCGCGGCCAGACCACGATGGCGCCGAAGATCGCGAGCGGCACCAGAACGCCGAAGCGGCCGATGGGCGACGTCAACGCGAGGATCGTGGAATGCTCGGCGTGGCTCTCCTGGCTCTCCGTATCGAACATTTCCGATGTGTTCACCAGCAGCGCCGCTTTGCGCAGCATCAACCGCGTCCAGGACAGCGGCTCCGATCGGATGTATGCGGTCGCGCGTTCGAACCAGTAGTCCGAGACCTCACCCGGTGTGAGGCTACGGCCGAGCGCCTGTTGCGCCAGCTCGGTTGCGTCCTGTCGCTCGAATTCCGGATCGCCACGCCCTTGACGGAGCGACATGTAGGTGCCGTCGGAGCCGGAGTTGTTGCCGATGAAGAAGTTCGATCCGAACTGTGACGTGGTGAGGTAGAAGCCGCCGCCAACCGCGGCGTTGCGCGCCACTACCGGCAGCAGCACCATCGCCATGCCGGCCAGGTAAAGCGCGGGAGCCGTGACCGACTTTCGCCTCGCCGCCCAGACCAACACCACGGCGGCAAGGAGCAACGCGTTTTCACGCGTCAGGCTGAGCGCGCCGATGGTGGCGCCCAGCGCCAACCAGACCGGCCGCGGCCGATCGGTGCCGGCCACGATCACTCCGATCAAGGCGAGGGCGACGCACGTGAAGAAGAGATCGAGGACCGACTTCTGCACCAATGCATCGAAGAAGATCGCGGCGGGGTACAAGGCAAGCGCAAGACCGGCAACGATTCCCACGCGCTTCGAGAAGAGACGCGCGCCCGCATACGACAACGCCGCGCACGAGCCGGCACCGACGATGGCCTGAATCACGCGGACCGTGAGCACGTCGTCGCCGACGAATCGGTAGATTACGCCGAGGAAATAGGGATAGAGCGGTGCTTGATAGAAGACCTCGCTGCCGAGCCAGTCGCCCGCCGCCAGACGCCTGGCCCACTCGTGGTAACCGCGCGCGTCGCCCATCAGGACAGAAAAGAAAGGCGCCGATCGCAGCTGCCACACGTGAATGAGGCGGACGGCGAGGGCGATCGAGAAGATGAGGATTGCAGATGTAGGATTGGAGATTGCAGATTGATTGAAGATTGAAGATTGATTGAGGATTGCAGACTTCTTGGGCCGGCTTTTCGACATCAATCGCCTGATCGAATCTGCAATCTGCAATCTACAATCTACAATCGCAGATCTCAAGTCAGATGGCGCGTTTTCTGGTCATCGTTGCCCTCGCCGCGGCGGCCGCGGTCGGCGCGTCCGAACAGCCCGATCCGTTCGTGCCGCCCGCGAACGTCAAGGCGCGTGTGTTGATCTTTACGACGATCGACTGCCCGATCTCCAATCGCTATGCACCGGAGATCGCGCGCCTCCAGCAGGAGTTTGAGAGTCAGCGCATTCAGTTCGTGCTGGTTTTTCCCAACGCCGCCGATTCAACCGCGGCGATCGACGATCACGTGAAGCGGTTTGGTCACCGCCTGCCGGTTGTGCGCGACCCGGAGCAGGCGCTGGTGCGCCGCGCGGGCGTCACGATTGCGCCGGAAGCCGCGGTCATCGATACACGCGGGCAGGTCGTCTATAGAGGCCGAATCGACGATCGCTACGTCTCGTTCGGTGTCGATCGCCCCGTACCGAGCAAACGGGATCTTCGCGACGCACTGCTCGCCATTGTCAACGGAACGTCAATTGCGGTCCCTCGAACACAGGCAATCGGCTGTGTGCTTGCCGACTTCGTCCCGCCCCCGCCGACCTTTGCGAAGGACGTGGCGCCGATCATCTTCGACGCGTGCGGATCGTGTCACCGACCCGGCGGTCCGGCACCGTTCAGCCTGCTCACGCATGAAGCCATTCGTCAGCACGCGACCCAGATCGTGCAGGTCACGAAAAGCCGCTTCATGCCGCCGTGGAAGGCCGATCCGCACGACGGACCGTTTGTCGGCCAGCGCGCGCTGAGCGATCGCGAGATCGCACTCATCGACGAGTGGGTGGCCGCAGGAGCCCCGGCCGGCGATTCGCGCGATCTACCGCGCGCGCCGTCGCGCACTGATGGATGGCAACTCGGCACACCCGATCTCGTGGTCACATTGCCGGCGCCGTTTCGGCTGCAGGCGGAGCCCACCGATGTGTTCCGCATCTTCGCCATTCCGCTGCCGATTGGCGAGGTGCGATATGTGCGCGGCCTCGAGTTTCTGCCTGGCAACACCAGAGTCGTGCATCACGCGAACATCCGACTCGATTACTCGCCGGCAACGCGCACGCTCGACGCGGCCGATCCACTGCCTGGATACGACGGGTTGATGCCGCGCTCAGCGGTCTATCCCGATGGTCACTTCCTCGGGTGGACGCCGGGACAACTCGCGCCGCTGGTGCCCGGCGCGTTCGCGTGGCCGTTACGCCCGGGCGCCGACCTCGTGGTGCAGCTGCACCTGCAGCCCAGTGGCGCACCCGAGCTCGTGCAACCGGTGATTGGCCTCTATTTCAGCAAGGAACGTCCGACGCGCACGCCGGCAATCCTTCGGTTGGGGTCGCAGGGAATCGACATTCCTCCGGGGCAGTCGCGCTACACGATCAAAGACTCGTACGTGCTGCCGGTTGATGTCGAGTTGCAGGCGGTGCAGCCGCATGCGCACTACCGGGCGAGCGACGTGCGCGGAACCGCGACGCTTCCCGACGGCACGACGCGGTCGCTCATCCACATCCACGAGTGGGATTTCCGCTGGCAGCACGTTTATCGCTACGAGACACCGCTCGCGCTGCCGAAGGGCACGCGCCTGGCCATGGAGTACGTCTACGACAACTCGGACGCGAACCCGCGCAATCCCGATCGACCTCCACGCCGCGTGTTCTGGGGCCAGCGGACAGCGGACGAGATGGGCGATCTCTGGTTTCAGCTTCTGCCGCGCGACCATCGTGACCTGGCGACGCTCAACGCCGAAACCGAACGCAAGATGACGCTCGAGGACGTGATCGGCTATGAGACCATGCTGCGCGCGACGCCAACCGATGCCGAGCTGCACGACGATGCGGCGCTCTTGTATCTGCGATTGGGGAAGGCGGACAAAGCCGCCGAGCACTTCAAGGCGTCACTTCAACTGAACCCGTCGTCGGCCCAGGCACACTTCAATGTCGCGACGGCGCTCTCTGTTGTCGGAGACTTCGACGGCGCGGTCGAAGAGTATAGGCAGGCGTTGGCAATCAATCCGGGCTACGCCAGCGCGCACAACAATCTGGGAAGCACGCTCCTGGCGATGGGGCGGAATGTGGATGCCCTCAGGCACTTCCGCGAGGCCGTTCGTCTCGATCCGGGCAACACGCAAGCGATCGGCAACCTCGGTCAGATGCTCGCCGTGCTAGCACTCAAGATGCTGGTACTCGGTTTTTGATGTTCGGGCAGCGAGCCAACTTTCCTTCTTCGTTCTTCAGTTCAGCCTCCAACCTTGATCCCATTTGGCAGCGCGGAAAACGCCGTCGGCGGCGGCTCGATACGCGGCGCGAACCCTTGCAACACACCATCGCGGCTCACGGCAACTAGGCGTGGTGCGGTTGGCCTGGCGCCTTCGCGCAAATAAGGAACACCTCCCAACTCGCTGGCTGCTTTGATTGTGAACGTCGCTTTGCCGGTTTCCGCGTTGTAGGCGCCGATATCCGCCGACACCGTGGGAACGATGATGACATCGCCCGTCCGCAGCGCTCCGCCCGCAGGACGCGACGGGAGCTTCGCGGTCCAGCGCAGGTTGCCGTTGCCGCGATCCACGGCGCGCAGCACGTTGTCGAGCGCCGCGAAGTAGATGCGCTTCTCGTCAGCGACAGGTGCACCGGCCACGTCGGCGCCGACGCGCCATTCCCATCGCTGGCGTCCGTTGTCCGGTTTAAGGCTGTACACGCGATTGCCGCGCGTGCCGACGACGACTTGATCGTCGAGCGCGAGCAGCCCGGTGACAGCGCCATCAACCTTGTGCGTCCACGCCGGCGCGCCGGTCTCACGATCAAGGGCAAGCACGCGTCCATCATCAAGACCGGCAAACAATCGATCGCCAGCGGCCGATGGTGGGATCGCGAGCGGCGCACCAAGTACCTGCTGCCAGAGCATCGAACCATCCTGCGCGCGCAGCGCGAGCAACTCGCCATCGGTCTTCGAGACCACGACAGTGCCGGCATCGAACGCGACCGGACCGGCGAGCGCACCATTCACTTTCGTCTGCCACGCGACGGCACCTGTGCGCTCTTCGAAGGCGATGATGGCTCCGTCACCGGCGGCAAAGACGAAGCCGTCGCCGGTTGCGGGTGTGGCAGCCGTCGCGATCGGCACTTTCCAACGAATATTGCCCGCCTCGAGACCGACGGCAACGAGCTCACCGCCCTTGAGCGGAACATAGGCTGCATGATCGTCGAAGCCGGAAGGCGCCGCGGGCGCGGTGTCGAAGGTCACCATCCAGCGCGCGTCGAGGGCGACGAGGCGTTGCGCGGATGCAGTTTTTGCCACATCGGCGGCGGCGGGCGTCTGGGATGCCGAAATCGGTGTGAGGGTCTGCAAAACGTACGCAAAAACGAGCACGAGCGTAGGGCGATTGCCCCTGCGGCAGACACTATATATTGTGGTGTCAGTCGTCCCCACACCGCTATAATAGCGTTCTCCACGTGGTCCCGTGTCTCATCAAACCATTCTCGTTCTCGATTTCGGATCGCAATTCACGCAGCTGATCGCGCGCCGCTTGCGCGAGCTTTCGGTCTACTCCGAGATCCTGCCGTTCAACACGCCCCTCGATACGCTCCGCCAGCGCCACCCGGTTGGACTGATTCTCTCGGGCGGCCCCAAGAGCGTGTCGGAACTCGACGCGCCGCATTGCGACCCACGTGTGCTCGAGCTTGGCGTGCCGACGCTCGGCATCTGCTACGGGATGCAGTTGATGACGCATTTGCTCGGCGGCGCCGTGTCGAGCGCCCCGCATCGCGAGTTCGGACACGCGGTTGTGCGCGTGCGCGACGGTGACACGCCACGTCTGTTTCGCGAACTGCCGCCGGAACTGCGTGTCTGGGCGAGCCATGGCGACTTCGTCGCGGCGGCGCCGCAGGGATTTGCCGTCGCGGCCACGAGCGCCAACGCGCCGGTCGCGGCAATGGAGGCGCCCGAGCGCGGATACTACGCGCTGCTGTTCCACCCGGAGGTCGCGCATACCGAACGCGGCAAGGAGATTCTGCGCAACTTCGCCTACGACGTCTGCGGCTGCACGGGCGACTGGACCATCGCGTCGTTCATCGACGAATCCACCTCGAAGATCAAATCGCAGGTCGGCGATGGACGCGTCGTCTGCGCGCTCTCCGGCGGCGTCGACTCCACCGTGGCCGCCACGCTCATTCATCGCGCGGTCGGCGATCGCTTGCAGTGCATCTTTGTCGACAACGGTCTGTTGCGGCTCAACGAAGCCGAGCAGGTGATGAAGCGATACGAGCGCCTCAAGCTGCCGGTGCAGTTCGTGGACGCGTCGGACGTGTTTCTCTCGCGATTGAAGGATGTCGTCGATCCCGAGCAAAAGCGCAAGATCATCGGCACCACGTTCATCGACGTATTCGAAGAAGAAGCGCACAAGCTCGGTCACTTCGATTTCCTCGCGCAGGGCACGCTCTATCCGGATGTGATTGAATCGGTCTCGGTGCGCGGCCCATCGGCCGTCATCAAGAGCCATCACAACGTCGGCGGGTTGCCGGAACGCATGCGCTTCACGCTGGTCGAGCCGTTGCGCGAGCTGTTCAAGGACGAAGTACGTGCGGTCGGCCGGGACCTCGGCATCGATCGCGGGTTCCTGATTCG
Source organism: Acidobacteriota bacterium (assembly GCA_046726375.1). GTDB lineage: Bacteria > Acidobacteriota > Vicinamibacteria > Vicinamibacterales > UBA2999 > DASPWV01. Next base: position 44,633 of record JBKPAJ010000075.1, on the reverse strand, counting down.
CCAGCCGTTTCCCGGTCCGGGCCTCGCCGTGCGGCTGCTTGGCGCGTTGACGCGCGAGCGGCTCGATCTGCTACGGCGCGCGGATGCGATCGTCGCCGAGGAGATGCGGCGCTCGGGGTGGTATGAGCGCCTCTGGCAAAGCTTTGCCGTGCTGCTTCCGGTGCAGAGTGTGGGCGTGATGGGCGACGCGCGGACTTACGAGTACACCGTGGCGATTCGTGCCGTCGAAAGCCTCGACGGCATGACGGCCGATTGGGCGCGTCTGCCACACGATCTCCTCGCCACCATCTCGTCGCGTATTGTCAACGAGGTGCGCGGGGTGAATCGCGTCGTGTACGACGTGTCGTCGAAGCCGCCGTCGACGATTGAATGGGAATGACACGATCTGGCGATATGGCGATGTGGGGTGGCGATGTGCTGTGATGTAGGGATGCGTGATGTCTGAGTTCGTTCACCTGCACTTGCACACCGAGTACTCCCTTCTCGACGGCGCCTGCCGCATCGACGAGTTGCTCGATCAAGCGCAGAAGCTTGGCATGCCCGCGATGGCGGTGACCGAGCACGGCAACATGTTTTCGGCGGTCACCTTCCACGATGCGGCGCGCAAGCGTGGGATCAAGCCGATTCTCGGCTGCGAGGTGTACGTCGCGCCAGGAAGCCGCTTCGATCGCACCAACAATCTCGGCGACAACTACAACCACCTCGTGCTGCTGGCAGAGACGCAGACCGGCTTCAGGAATCTGATTAAGCTGGTGTCGTCAGGCTATACCGAGGGGTTCTATTACAAGCCGCGGATCGACAAGGAGCTGCTGGCGTCGCACAGCGAAGGGCTGATCGGGCTGAGCAGCTGTTTGAAGGGAGAAATTCCTTCCGAGATCCGCGCCGAGCAGGCCAGGAAAGCGCTCGCCGCGGCCGCGACGTATCGCGACATCCTCGGCAACGGAAACTTCTTCCTCGAAATGCAGTTCCAAGGGCTGGAGGAGCAGCGCATCGTCAATACCGGCCTCCTTCCCATTGCCCGCGATCTGGGCATGCCGCTCGTCGCGACCAACGACGTGCACTATCTGCGCGAAGGGGACCACAAGCCGCACGACATTCTGTTGTGCATCGGCACCGGCAAGTCGGTGAACGACGAGCAGCGGCTCCGCTATTACGGCGATCAGTTCTTCCTGAAAAGCGCCGCGCAGATGGCCGAGATTTTCAAGGACTCCCCCGAAGCGCTCGCCAACACGCTGCGCATTGCGGAACGGTGCAACGTCGAGATCAAGAGCGGCGAGAACCACCTCCCGAAGTTCGACGTGCCGGCAGGCTACACGCTGGACGACTACTTCGAGCACGTCGCGCGGCAGGGGTTTGTCGAACGGGTCGCGCGGCTGCAGCAGCTCTCTCAGGAAGGAAAGCTTCGTCACGCCATCTCGGACTACGAGCAGCGGCTCTCGTACGAGATCGACATGATCGAGCGGATGGGGTATCCCGGCTACTTCCTGATCGTCTGGGACTTCATCCGCTACGCGCGCGAGCACGGCATTCCGGTTGGTCCCGGCCGGGGATCGGCGGCCGGCAGCGTCGTGGCATGGGCGCTCAAGATCACGGACGTCGATCCGCTGCATTACGACCTGATCTTCGAACGGTTCCTCAATCCCGAGCGGGTTTCGATGCCCGATATCGACGTCGATTTCTGTGAGCGGCGCCGCACCGAGGTCATCGACTACGTCACCCGCAAGTACGGCCGCGAGAACGTGTCACAGATCATCACCTTCGGAACGATGAAGGCCAAGGCGGTGATCCGCGATGTCGGCCGGGTGATGGACATGCCCTACGCGGATGTCGATCGCATCGCCAAGCAGATCCCGGGCGCGCTCGACATGACCATCGACAAGGCGCTGACAGAGAATGCCGTGCTCAAGCAGATGCAGGAGCAGGATTCACGGGTCAAAGACGTGCTCGACATGGGCAAGCGGCTGGAGGGGATGGCGCGCAATGCCGGCGTGCATGCGGCCGGCGTGGTGATCGCGCCAGGGCCGATCACCGATTACGCGCCGTTGTTCAAGAGCAACCGCGACGAAATCACCACGCAATGGGCGATGAAGGAAGTCGACCGTGTCGGCCTCCTCAAGATGGACTTTCTCGGCCTGAGCACGTTGACGCTCATTCACGACGCCCTGACCGAGATCAAGCGCACCGACGGCGTCGATCTGGACATTGACGCCGTGCCGCTCGACGACCAGAAAACGTATCAGCTCTTCACCGAAGGTCAGACCTACGGCATCTTCCAGTTCGAGAGCTCCGGCATGCGCGAGCTTCTGCGCAAGGCCAAGCCGCAGCGCATCGACGATCTCATCGCGATGAACGCGCTCTACCGGCCCGGTCCGCTCAAGTCGGGCATGGTAGACGACTTTGTCGCGCGTAAACAGGGGAAGGCCGAGGTGAAGTACGAGCTGCCGCAGCTCGAGCCGATCCTCGCGGACACTTACGGCGTGATTGCGTATCAGGAACAAGTGATGCGCATCGCCGCCGTACTCGCCGGCTTTACCCTCGGCCAAACGGACGTGCTCCGCAAGGCCATGGGGAAGAAAGATCCGAAGGTCATGGCCAAGCAGCGCGAGGCGTTCCTCGCCGGCGCCAGGGCGAAAGGCATTTCGGAGACGAAAGCCGCGAAGGTATTCGAGCTGATGGAGTATTTCGCGGGCTACGGCTTCCCTAAGGCGCATTCAACGGCATACGCGTTTCTGGCGTATCAGACCGCGTACCTCAAAGCGAATTTCCCCCGTCATTTTGCGGCCGCGCTGCTCACGATCGAGGCCGCCAATACCGACAAGCTCGCGCTCTACATCGGCGAATGCCGCGACCGGGGCATTGCCGTGCTGCCCCCGGACATCAACGAGAGCCAGCTGCATTTCACAGTGATCCCGGAAGGCGTCCGCTTCGGGCTCACCGCCATCAAAGGTCTCGGCGAGGGCGCCATCCACTGCCTCATCGAGACGCGGACGCGAGTGGGCCGCATCACCTCGCTCCACCAGCTTTGCGAAGAGCTCGATTTACGCGCCGTCAACAAGCGCGTCCTCGAAGCGCTGGTCAAGTCGGGCGCGTGCGACAGTTTGATTCCGCAAGGCATCACGCTCGCGATCGGCCGCGCGAAGTTGCTCGCCGCCGTGGACAGCGCGATCGAGCATGGGAATCGCACGCAACGCGATCGCGACCAGGGGCAGGCCGACTTGTTCGGCGGCAGCGATGATGACGGCGGTCTCGCCGTGATCCGGCTGACCGATGTCCCCGCCTGGAGCGAGATGGAGTTGCTGCAACAGGAGAAAGAGGCGCTTGGTCTCTATCTGAGCGGTCATCCGGTCGATCGCTATGCCGACGACCTCCGGGCGTTTGGCGCCCGCACGGTGGGCGATCTCGTGCTCGCGGAGCTGCCGCAGCCAATCGATGGCACGCCTGGCCGCCTGCTGGTCGAAGACGTGTACGTTGGCGGCATCATTTCCGGCCTGCGGCCGCTGAAGACGAAAAAGGGTGATCCCATGGCCGTCTTCACGCTCGAGGACGCCCAGGGTTCGGTTGAAGTCGTGGTGTTTCCTGAAGCCTACGGCAAGTACCGCTGGCTGACTGAGAACGGCGCGCTCGTGGCGGTGCGCGGCCGGTTCGAGCGCGACGAGGAATCGTCGCGCATGCAGGCGACAGAAGCGTTCCCGCTGACCACCTTGCGTGAGCGCCTGTCGAGGAGCGTCCGCATCAAGTTGAACGGCAATTGCACGCGCGCCAAGCTCGAAGCGCTGTGGGACGTGCTCGCGGCGAACCGCGGCGACCGGCCCGTGGCCATTGAAGTGGACGTCGAGAAGGACGGGCGCAGGCTGCGCGTCAGCGCCGACGTGACGTCACAGGTTCGAGTGAAACCGTCAGCGCAATTGCTCGAAGCGGTGGAGAGACTGTGCGGCGCCGGCTCCGTGACGCTTCGCTGAGCCGCCGATGGACGCAGATACGTTAGGCGCAGATGAACACAGATGAACAGAGATGACCGCAGGATGTTGGTTTGGATCGTGGCAGACAAACAGCCGCCTTTTGGCGCCTCGGCGTTGAAAAGGAAGGTACTGCTCATCCCGATCCAAAGGCGCCTCTGCGTCTATCTACGTTCATCTGCGTCCCATCTGCGTTTCATCTGCGTCTATCCGCGTTTCATCGGCGTCTATCTGCGTTTCATCTGCGGCCAAACGGGTGCGCATGCCGCCTGAACTGCTGGAGTTCGAGGAACCGATCGGCATCCTGATGAAAGAGATCGAGGCGCTCTCGAAGCTGCCCGAAACCGAGCAGCGCCGGCAGGATATCGAGAGGCTCGAACAGCGCATTACGCAAATTCGCGGCGACATCTACAGCCGGCTCACGCCGTGGCAGCGTGTGCTCGTCGCGCGCCACCCGTCTCGCCCGACCACGCTCGATTACGTCGAGCGGCTCTGCACCGACTTCGTCGAAATGCGCGGCGATCGTCGCTTTGCCGACGATCACGCGATCGTGGCCGGCATGGCGCGATATCGCGGTGAAGAAATCCTGGTGGTGGGGCATCAGAAGGGCAGCGACACGAAGCAGAAGATTTACCGAAACTTCGGCTACGCCCGTCCCGAAGGCTATCGCAAAGCCCTCAAGGCGATGCTCCTGGCGGAGAAGTTCGGCCGCTCGATCGTGTGCTTCGTCGACACACCCGCGGCCTATCCAGGCATCGAATCGGAGGAGCGCGGCGTCGCCGAAGCGATCGCACTCAATCTTCGCGAGATGACGCTGCTGGGCGTGCCGGTGATCGTCGTTGTGCACGGGGAAGGCGGGAGCGGGGGCGCGCTCGGGATCGCCGTGGGCGATCGCATCCTGATGCACGAGTTTGCGATTTACAGCGTCATTCCTCCCGAGGGATGTGCCGCCATTTTGTGGCGCGACGCGGGTCGCAAAATCGAAGCGGCCGAAGCGCTGAAGCTGACGGCGCCGGATCTGGTGCAGCTCGGCGTCATCGACGAAATCGTTCCGGAGCCTGTCGGCGGCGCGCACACCGATCCGGCGCAGGCCGCGGCGATGCTCGACACAGCCCTCGATCGCGCGCTCGCCGCCGCTCGCGCCGTCGACGTCGAGAGCCGGCTCGACGCGCGCTATCAAAAATTCCGCCGCATGGGTTCGGTCGGCATCATCGAGGGGAGCTGATATGGCCGCGCCCCTGATCTGGCAAACGCATACCTGTGATGAAACCTGCGCCACGACGCTTGCGCACGAGCTGAAGGTGTCGCCGGTTATCGCGCGTTTCCTGGCGATTCGCGGTCTCGGCAGCGTGGACGAGGCGTCGCGCTTTTTGAACCCGTCGCTCGAGCATCTCCTCGACCCGATGCGCCTTGCCGACATGGCACCAGCGGTCGATCGGTTGCTGCGCGCCATCGCGCAGCGCGAACGCATTGCCGTGCACGGCGACTACGACGTGGACGGCATCACTTCCACGGTGATCCTGCGGCGCGCGCTGGAGCTTCTCGGCGGAGATGTCGTCCACTTCATCCCGGAGCGCTTGCGCGATGGATACGGCTTGCAGCCCGCGGCGCTCGATCGGCTCCACGCACAAGGCGTGCATGTTGTCGTCTCCGTCGACTGCGGTATCCGCGGCGCGGACGCCGCGCGGCGCGCGCGCGCGCTGGGCGTCGATTTGATCATCACCGATCATCACGAGCCGGATACGGAGCTCCCGCCTGCACTCGCGGTCGTGAATCCCAAACGCCACGATTGTGAATACCCGGACAAACATCTCGCCGGCGTCGGGGTGGCGCTGAAGCTGGTGCAGGCGCTCTGTCATCGCGCGGGACGCACCCACTGGCTGCCCGCGTTCGTGAAGGTTGCGGCCATCGGCACGCTTGCCGACGTCGTACCGCTCGTTGGCGAGAATCGCGTGATCGCAAAGCTCGGGCTGCAAATGCTGTCGCGCGGACCACACAAGGTCGGCCTGCGCGCGCTGCTTGACGTTGCCGGCCTCACCGGCAAAACCATCGACAGCTATCACATCGCCTTCATGGTTGCGCCGCGGGTCAACGCCGCCGGGCGGATGAGCACGCCCGACATCGCGACGCGCCTGCTGCTGGCGGCCGATGAAGGCATGGCGCACGAAGCGCGCGAGCTCGCCGAGCAACTCGAAGCCGAGAACAACCGCCGCCGCCAGGAAGAGCAGGACATCGTCGCCAAGGCACGCAGGATCATCGAGACCGATCCCGAGATCGGCTCGCGCTCGGTGTTGGTGGTGGCCGGCGACGGATGGCACCGCGGCGTAATCGGGATCGTCGCGTCAAAAATCGTCGACACGTTTTATCGCCCGACAATTGTGCTGTCGATCGAAGATGGCATCGCGCATGGTTCGTGCCGCAGCATTCCCGGTTTTGACATCCTTGGCGCGCTCGAATCGTGTGCGCCGATGCTGCTTCGGTTCGGTGGCCACAAGCAGGCCGCAGGACTGCAGCTCGATGCCAATCGGATCAAGGCATTCAGGCAGGCGGTCAACGAGTGGGGCGAGGCGCGCCTCGGTCCGGATGACCTCCGCCCGCGCCTTTGGCTCGATGGCCCGCTGACGTTTGGCAATATCGGCAGCCAGGTCGTTTCGGAGCTCGGCACGCTGGCGCCGTTCGGGCCGGGAAACGCGAAGCCGATCTTCCATACCGGCCCCGTCCAGGTCATCGACGGGCCGCGCAAGTTGAAGGATCGGCACCTGAAGATGGCCTTTCGGCAGGACGGCCGCACGTTCCGCGCGATTCACTGGAACGCGGCCGAACGTGAAGCGGCGCTCACCGATCAGAAAGCCGGCGTCGAACTCGCGTTTTCGCTCGAACAAAACGAGTTTCAGGGCGAAACCTACCTCGAACTCCGCGTCGAAGATTTTCGCTAGCGGCGCCGATAGAATGGGTTGATGACTCGCTGGCAACGCCGGGCGCGGCTCGTCCTGGCGGTCGTGTTTGTCGGCGCCGTCCTCGCCGTCGTGCTGCTGATGCGTCAGCGCGCGCCTGCCACGTCTCTGTCGCGCCCCGAGCGCCTCGATCCCAAATCGAGCGTCGAAATCCGAGGCGGCGACGTCGTCCAGCTCAAAGCCGAGCGCCGCGACGTTCGGGTGGAGTTTGCCAACCAGATTACGTACGAAGACGGCCGCACCAAGCTCGTCGCCTTCAAAGCCACGGTCGATAATCGCGGCGGGCGATCGTTTGTCGTTGGTGGGCAGGATGCGTGGGTGGGCGCGGAGCGGAGTTCCTACGATGTTCGCGGCGGCGTTTCGCTGCTCACCTCCGACGGGCTGCTCGTCACCACCGACCAGGCAACGTTCACCGAGGCGGAAGGCATTCTCAAAGGATCCGGACCGGTCAAGTTTCAGCGCCAAAACATGTCGGGCACAGGCGTTGGCTTCACCTATGACCGCCAGCAAGATGCCTTGTGGTTACTGAATCAGGCGGTCGTCAAGTTTGCCGCGACGCAGAAAGAACCGCCGATGGAAGTCGTTGCGGGCACTGCAGGCTATTCGCGGATGCAGCGCTACGCGCAATTCGAGCGCACCGTGCGCATGACGCGCGGCGCGCAAGTGATCACCGCCGAACAAGCGACGATGTTCATGCAGGCGCAGATCGACGAGCCGGATCGCATCGAGCTGCGCGCCGGTGCACACATCACCGGCGGCGGCACGATGGGCGCGGTGCAGTTCATGGAAGCGCGCGATATCAATCTCGACTATGCGGCGGATGGACGCACGCTCGAACACGCCGTATTGGCCGGGCAGTCGGTGGCGCATCTTGGGCGCGCTGACGGGTCGCCGGCGCAGCAGCTCTTCGCCCAGTACATCGACGTCGCGCTTGCGGCCGACGGCTCGGTCACACAGCTGTCCAGCCAGGACAACGTCCGTATGGAACTGCTTGCGGTCGGCACCACGCCGCAGCGCACGATCACGGCCAGCTCGCTGCAAGGAACGGGGGCAGCAGGAAAAGGCCTCACCTCGCTGACCTTTGACGGTGGCACCGAATTCAACGAGCCGGCGGCGAACGGAGCGCGGCGTGTGGCCAAGGGACGCACGCTCAAGGTCGACCTCGGATCGAGCGGCGCGGTCGAGACCGCGATCTTCACCGGCGGGTTCACGTTCGCGGAAGGTGCGTTGCGGGCGGCGAGCGCCGATTGCCGCTACGAGGTCACCAAAGGCGTGCTGACGGTATCCAGTCCGAAGGAAGGACCAATGCCGCGGGTCAACGATGAGCGCGTCACCATCGACGCGCCTTCGATCGACGTGACGCTGACGCCAAGACGCATGAACGCGGCCGGTGGCGTGACCACGACCTTCGGCGCAGGCCGCCGGCAAGCGGGGGAGCGCGGGACCACGCTGCTGAAGGACACCGAACCGGTCACGATCAAGGCGGATCAGTTCAACTACGACGAGGCAGAGGGTAAGAGCACATTCACAAAAGGCGTCTGGCTGCTGCAGGGGGCCACGTCAATCAAAGGCGACGCCCTCACGCTCGACGATCGTGAAGGAAACCTGCTTGCGACCGGCAACGTCGTGTCCGTGCTTCCTATCGCGGGCAAAGCCGCGGACGGGTCCGCGCCGTCGACCTCGATCGGCCGTGCCAACCAATTCGAGTTCGTGGACGCGAAGCGGCGCGCGATTTTCACGAAAAACGCACAACTCGACGGCGTGCAGGGCAATTTGCGCGCCGATCAAATCGAGCTCGTGCTGGCGCCAGAGGACAACACCCTCGAGAGGATGGAGGCGCAAGGCCAGACCGTTCGCGTCTTGATCGAAAATCGGCAGGCGTCCGGCACTCGCCTCACGTATCTTCCGACCGACGAGCAATACCGACTCGTGGGGGCGCCAGTGCGATACATCGAATCGTGCCGCGAAACTACGGGCCGCACGTTGACCTTCTTCAGAGGGTCCGATAGGATTTCGATCGACGGCAACGAGGAGCAACGCACCCAGACCAAGGGCAACACCAACTGCCCGGAGTCACCCCGCGACTGAATGTCGACACTCCGGACAGAGGGACTGACCAAGTCGTACGGCGGGCGCACCGTCGTACGCGATGTCAATCTCGAGGTTACCTCCGGCGAAGTCGTCGGCCTGCTCGGTCCCAACGGCGCCGGCAAAACCACAACCTTTTACATGACGGTCGGCCTCACCGCGCCCGACCGCGGCCGCGTCTTCTTCGACGGCGAAGATCTCACCGACGATCCGATGTATATGCGCGCGCGCAAAGGCATCGGCTATCTTCCCCAGGAACCTTCGATCTTTCGCGGCCTCACGGTTGAGCAAAACATTCTCGCCATTTTGGAAACGCTCAACCTCGATCCGGAAACGCGACGGACACGTCTGCGAGATCTGCTCGCTGAGCTGAATCTGACGCCGTTGGCGTCGGCACCAGCCTACACGCTCTCCGGCGGCGAGCGGCGCCGTGCTGAAATCACGCGCGCCCTGGTCATGGCGCCGCAATTCATGCTCCTCGACGAGCCGTTTGCCGGCATCGATCCCATCGCGGTCACAGACATTCAGAAGATCATCTTTCATCTGAAGGAGCGTGGCATCGGCGTGCTCATTACCGACCACAACGTGCGTGAAACGCTGCGCATTACCGACCGTGCATACATCGTCACAGACGGCACCATTTTTCGCAGCGGTACCCCCGATCAGTTGGCTGCGGATGACGAGGTGCGTCGGATTTATCTCGGGACCGACTTCCGACTGGACTAAGATGGACAGGTTGGCACGACTCATGCGACCGCCTGACTTGGCTTGCGGTCGTCCTGAGCCTTGCCGAAGGACGATTGTCGCCTCGACGACATGGCTATTCAGCAGAAGCTTCAAACCAAACTCGCGCAGAAGCTGATCCTGACGCCGTCGCTGCAGCAGGCCATCAAGCTGCTGCCGATGTCCACGTTGGAGTTGGCGGATCTTCTGAATCAGGAGGTGGTGGAAAACCCTCTGCTCGAGGAAGTCCCGACGGAAGAGTTGCAGGCCGCCGATGCGCAACCGGCTGCCGAAAAAGAGCCCGAAGCGCCTGCGCAGCAGAAAAACGATACGTGGGACGACCAGGATTACGAGTATTTCTTCGGCGAGTACCTCGACGACGGCTACCGACCGCGCGCCCCGCAGGAGGTCAAGGAGTTGCCGCCGATCGAGAACACACTGTCGACGAGCGATTCGCTCACCGATCATCTCAGCTGGCAGCTCACCATCCAGACCGACGACGAGCAGCTGCGCGACATCGGCGAAGCGATCATCGGCAATCTCGATGACGACGGCTATCTCGTCGCCTCGGTCGACGAGATCGCCAACATGGGCCCCTGGCCGATAGAGGAAGTGGAGCGCGCCCTCAAGTTAATCCACGGCTTCGATCCCATCGGCGTCGCCGCCCGCGATCTCCAGGAATGCTTGACGCTGCAGCTGCGCCACATCGGCCTCGAAGGCACGGCGACCGAGCGCATCGTCACCGAGTACTTGCGCCTGCTGCAGAACCACCAGATTCCCGAGCTCGCGAAAAAGCTCGGCGTCAACATCGAAGAACTGAAACAGCACATCGAGATCATCAAGCATCTCGATCCCAAGCCGGGCAGCCGTTACAACCCGAAACAGTCGCAGTACGTGATTCCCGACGTCTACGTCGTCAAGGTCGAGGATCAGTATGTGGCGGTGCTCAACGAAGAGGGATTGCCGCAGTTGCGGATCAGCCCCACGTACCGCCGGCTGCTCGACAAGGGCACGGAGAACAGCGACGAGACGCGCGCCTACGTCAAAGACAAGTTCCGCTCAGCGCTGTGGTTGATCAAGTCGGTCGAGCAGCGTCAGAAGACGATCCACAAGGTCGCGACCAGCATCATCAACTTCCAGCGCGACTTTCTCGATCACGGCATCGAGCACCTGCGGCCGCTCGTGCTGCGCGATGTCGCTAACGACATCGGCATGCACGAATCGACGGTGAGCCGCGTGGTCACGAATAAATACATGCACACGCCACAGGGCGTGTTCGAGATGAAGTACTTTTTCCATAGCGGCATCAGCAGCTCGTACGGCGATGCCGTCTCGTCGGTCACCATCAAGCAGCGAATCCGGAAGATCATCGAAGCCGAAGATCCACGCAAGCCCTTGTCCGATTCGAAGATCGTGAGCATCCTGCAGCGTGAAGGTCTGATGCTGGCGCGCCGCACGATTGCGAAGTACCGAGAAGAGCTGAAAATACCGACCTCCAACCAGCGGAAGGTCCTTTTCTGATTCCACTCAGGTCCGATGCGCGTTGAACTGACAGGACGACATGTAGAAATCTCGCCCGGCCTTCGCCGCCTCGTCGAACGCAAGCTGCAAAAAGTGAATCGCGTCGTCAACGATGCCGGCGTCTCGGCGACCGTCGTGGTCACCAAGGAAAAAATCAACAACGTGATGGAGCTGACGCTGCATGCCCGTGGCGAGCAGTTCCTTCATGCGGTAGCGAAGGCCGCGTCCTGGGAGACGGCGGCGACCGACGTGGTCGCCAAAGTGCTGCACCAGGCGGAGACGATGAAAGGGAAGTGGCACGAGCGCAAGCGCCGGGGGCAGGCAGCGCGCAGCGTGCACACGCCGCGTCCGGCGCGCCGTGCGGCCTCGCGGTTCGCCGAGCCGGTGAGCGGCCTGTCACCGGCATCGGAGCGACGGCAGCGCGTGGCGGAGCGCGATCGGCGCGTGCTGCGCGCCGAACGGTATTCCGTCAAGCCGATGACCGTCGAAGAAGCTGCCATCGAGCTCGAAGGGCAGAAGGCGCCGTTCGTTGTATTCCGTGACGCCAACACCGATGCGGTGAATGTGTTATACCGTCGCGACGACGGACGAATGGCGCTGATTGAGCCCGAAGTGTAAATGTCCACTGCTCCGGCCGTGACGGTCGGCGGGTTGTTGGAAACCCGCCCGGAATCGATCGGCCTCGCTATCGACCTGCTTGCCGGCGGCCGCGGTCTCGACCGCTGCATCACCAACCCGTACATTCAGAAAACGGGACTCGCGCTCGCCGGGTTTCACGAATATCTCCAGCCCGGCCGCGTGCTGATTTACGGCGAGAGCGAAGTCCGCTATCTCGAGCGGCTCGACCCGGCGAAGCGCCGCGAGGCGCTCGAGCAGTCGTTTTCGACGTCGGTGCCGTGCGTGCTCGTGACCGGGGGACTCGAGGTGCCGGCGGATCTGATTGCCGCAGCGGATCGCGCCGGTGTGCCGCTGTTGGCGACGCCCATTGGCACCGCGACCGCGATCGGCAAACTCACCGCGCTCCTCGAAGACCGGCTCGCGGTTCGCGAAGTGATCCATGGCGTCCTGCTCGATATCCTCGGCCTCGGTGTGCTGATTGTGGGGGAGAGCGGCATCGGGAAAAGCGAGTGCGCGCTCGATCTGGTGGTGCGTGGACATCGGCTGGTTGCCGACGACACCGTTGAAGTGCGGCGGCGCGCGGCGTCGATCGTGATCGGCAGTTGCCCCGAGCTCACTCGCCACCACATGGAAGTTCGTGGCCTGGGGCTGATCAACATCCGCGATCTATTCGGCGTCGCGTCGACGCGGACGTCGAAGCGCGTCGAGCTCGTCGTTCAGCTCGAACGATGGGATCCACACCGCGAGTACGATCGGCTCGGCCTCGATGACGCGTTTTTCGAGGTGTTGGGGCTGCGCGTCCCGCTGATCCGCATGCCAGTCGCGCCCGGGCGCAATCTCGCGATTCTGGTGGAAGTGGCCGCGCGCAATCAGCTTCTGCGCGGGCGTGGCATCAACGCGGCGCGCGAGCTGGCTGCCAAATTGGACACGCGGCTGCGCGATCACCGCACCGTCCCGCTCTCGGGAACGGAGGAAGACGAGGACCTCGACCACGGAGGCGCTTTGTGAAGAGGAAGCGTCGCGCGCGCAAGTCGCGGCGACGCGCCGGGTTCGTGGTGGTGACCGGTATGTCGGGAGGCGGCAAAACTCACGCGATTCGTGCGCTGGAGGATCTCGGGTACTACTGTGTCGACAACTTGCCCACACGGCTGATGCCGCTGCTTGCCGATTTGGCGCTGCACGAGAACCTCGACCATCCGCGGGTCGCCGCAGTCGTCGACGTGCGGGAACGCGGTTTTGTCACGGAGTTTCCCAAAGTGTGGCGCAAGCTGAAAGCGACGCGCGGCCTCGACCCGCTGCTGGTGTTTCTCGAAGCCAGCGATCCCGTGCTGCTGCGCCGCTACAGCGAAACGCGGCGCCCGCATCCGCTCGCCCCGACACGCCCGATCGCGGAAACGCTCAAGGACGAACGCCGGATGCTCGCCCGTATTCGCGCGATGGCCGACGAGATCGTCGATACCTCCGACGTGTCGGTCCACGAGCTGCGACGTATCTTCCAGGACATGGTGCGCCACACCGGAGAGCGCAAAAAGCTCGTGCTCACGTTCGAGAGTTTTGGCTACAAACACGGCGTCCCGCTCGATGCCGATCTGGTGTTTGACTGCCGCTTTCTGCCCAATCCACACTTCGTGTCGGGGCTGCGATCGAAAACCGGGCGCGATCGCGCCGTCGCCGCCTACATGGAGCGGCACACGGAAACGGGCGACCTCGTGCAGCGGCTCAGCGCGCTCCTCAAATATCTGGTGCCGCGCTACGTCGCCGAAGGCAAGGCGTACCTGACCGTCGCCATCGGATGCACCGGCGGACGGCATCGGTCGGTCTATCTGGCGGAGTTGCTCAAGCGCGATCTCGCCGGCCTGAAAAACGTCACCGCGCGGGTCCGCCATCGCGACCTCACGAGCGAATCATGATCGGCGTTGTTGTCGTCACGCACGGACACCTCGCCACCGAGTTGGTCAACGCGGCAGAAACGATCGTCGGCGATCTCGCGACCTTTACCGCAGTGTCGATCGGCTGGCATGAGGACGTTCAGGATGCTCGCGAGGACATCGCCGCCGCCATTGCCCGCGTACAGGGAACGGAGGGAGTCCTCATTCTCACCGATATGTTCGGCGGCACGCCCTCGAACCTCGGCATCACCTTTCTCGAACCGAACAAAATTGAAGTGATCACCGGCGTCAACCTGCCCATGCTGATCAAGGCGGCGAACCTGCGTGAAGAGCGCAACCTGACAGAGGTTGCGCGGACGCTGCGCGAGCACGGCAAGAACGCCATTTGGGTCGCGTCCGACCTGCTCAAGGGGACGAGCAGCCCCGAAGGGTCGACAACGTGAGCAGTTGCGACGTGAACATTCCCAACCGTCTCGGGCTGCATGCGCGCGCCGCCGCGAAGTTCGTGCATGTGGCGACACGCTTCAAGTCGCAGATTCGCGTGGCGCGCGACAACCGCATCATCGACGGCAAGAGCATCATGGGCATCCTCCTGTTGGCCGCGCCCTATGGCGCGTCGATCACGATTTCGGCCGACGGGCCGGACGAATCGGAGGCCATCACGGAGCTGTGTAAGCTGGTAAAAGGCGGATTTGGGGAGCAGATGTGGAACGCTTGAATGGCATCGGCGTCTCGCCCGGCGTGGCCGTGGGCCGCGCGGTGGTGTTGACGCTTCGAACCGAGGTTGTCCGATTTCCGATCCCTCCGGATCGCGTCGAACGCGAGCTGTCGGTGCTGCGCACCGCGCGCGAGCAGTCGCGGCAGCAACTGCACGACATCCGCGACCGCGTCAGGGCCCGCGGCCAGGATCTGGCCGCGATCTTCGACGCGCAGATGCTGATGCTGGACGATGCGCTGTTTGTGGGACGCGCTGAGGAGATCATTCGCAAGGAGCGCGTCAACGCGGCGTGGGCGGTACATCGCGCCTACGAGGAGATCCGGCGGATCTTCGCCAGCGTCGAAGATCCGTACCTGCGCGAGCGCGAAAACGATGTCGCCGACGTCGCCGGCCGTTTGCGCATGAACCTGCGGCACGGCGCGCGCGGCGCGCGCGACCTGCTGAGCGAGCTCGATGGCCCGTCGGTGCTGGTCGCCGACGAACTCACCGCCTCCTTTGCCGCGCAACTGGATTGGACCCGCATTCAGGGCTTTGCCGTGGACGCCGGCAGCCGGACGTATCACACCGCGATCCTCGCCCGCTCGCTCAAAGTGCCGGCGATCGTCGGTCTGCACGACGCCTCGTCGCGGATTCCGGCCGGCATCCCGGTGATTCTCGACGGCACCAGCGGCGAAGTGGTGATCGATCCCGCACCGCAGGCGATCGACGAGGCGCAGCGGCGCGCGGCACGGCCGCTTCGCGGGCAGGCTCCTCCGCCACACGGCGACGTTGCCGAGCCGCTGACGACCAGGGACGGCGTGCCGATTCGACTCGAAGCGAACGTCGAGCTGCTCGAGGATCTCGAGTTCCTCGAAGAGTACGGGGCGCAGGGCGTGGGCCTCTATCGCTCCGAATTCATGCTGTCGGGCCGATCGCTCGACGGCGCCACCGAGGATGCGCAATACGCGCTTTATCGCAGCCTGCTCGAAGAGGTGTTACCGCTGCCGGTCACCATTCGCACGTTCGATTTGAACGAGCGGCAGTTGATGGGGCGCGGCACGCCCCCCGCGCGCCCGGGATTGCGAGGTCTGCGCCTCGGCCTCGCGCGCCCGGAGATACTGCGCACGCAGTTGCGCGCGCTGCTGCGCGCGTCGATGCACGGCCGCCTGCGCATCATGTTTCCGTTCGTCACGTCGGTGGAAGAAATCCGGCAGGCGAGATCGGCGCTACTCGAGCTGGCGCGCGAGCTTGGCATCGCGCCGCCGCCTGTGGGCGTCATGGTGGAAGTGCCCGCGGCCGCGCTGACGGCAGATCTGATGGCCGCGGAGGCCGACTTTCTCACCATCGGCACCAACGACCTGATTCAGTACTGCCTCGCGGTCGATCGGACCGATGACCGCGTGTCGGATCTGTATGAGCCGCTGCATCCCTCGGTGCTGCGCCTGATTCGTCTCGTGAGACGCGCCGCGGCACGACGCAGAATTCCCCTGTCGCTCTGCGGCGAAATGGCGTCGGACCCGGCGCTGCTCGGCCTGCTCATCGGTCTGGGCTTGCGCGAGTTCAGCATGACGCCGGCGGCGATCCCGATGGCGCAGCAAGCGATTCGAGACCTGCGCGCCGACCAGGCGCGCGCGCTCGCGAGCCACGCGCTCAGGCTGCCGACGGCGGAAGCCATCGAGCAGTATCTGTTTGGCGAACTGGAAGTCGGCAGCGCCGACCTTTAGGTTCGCCTCGGCGTAGCGCGGACCTTCAGGTCCGCGGGGGAGTGGCGCAGCGTCAGCTGCGTCGGAGCAGCGCGGCTGGAGCCGCGCCGGAGGATTTCTCATTGCATCGCGTCGAAAAACCCTGGGGCTACGAACTCTGGTGGGCCCGAACCGATCGGTACGTCGGCAAGCTCATTCACGTGAACAAAGGCCACGCGCTGAGCCTGCAGTACCACAACAAGAAAGACGAAACGATTTACGTCCATCACGGCCGCATCCTGTTCGAGTTCGAGGAAGCCGGCGAGCGGAAATCGCGCGAGATGGGGCCCGGCGACGCGTTTCACGTGGTGCCGCCGACGGTGCATCGCATGACGGCAATCGAAGATACGGATATCTTCGAAGTGTCGACCCCGGAGGTAGATGATGTCGTCCGTCTGGAGGATCGGTACGGACGATAGTGAATCTGGAGATTTGGTGATTTGGAGATTTGGAGCCGATTTGGAGACTTGGGGTAGATGATGTCGTCCGTCTGGAGGATCGGTACGGACGACAGTGAATCTGGAGATTTGGTGATTTGGAGATTTGGAGCCGATTTGGAGACTTGGCGTAGATGATGTCGTCCGTCTGGAGGATCGGTACGGACGACAGTGAATCTGGAGATTTGGTGATTCGGAGATTTGGAGCCGATGTGGAGACTTGGAGACTTGGAGAGTTGGAGACTTGGAGAGTTGGAGACTTGGAGAGTTGGAGGCTTGGAGAGTTGGAGGCTTTGGAGAGTTGGAGAGTTGGAGAGTTGGAAATGTCCAAATCTGGGCTCTCCAAATTTAGCGCTCACGAAATCACCAAATCACCAAATCACCAAATCATCTCCAAATCCCCAGATCTCCAGATCTCCAAATTCACGTTTCAGAAGGGTATGTCGTCGTCCGTAATCGGGGCCGCTTCCTTGCCTAGCGGGTCTGCATACGCCGTTTCCGGCCGTTCCATTCGTTCACCACCGCGACCGCCACCGCCGAGGAGCACGATGCGGTCGGCTTTCACTTCGGTCGTGTAATGCTTCTGTCCGTCCTTTTCCCACTGGCGCGTCTGTAGACGGCCCTCCACGTAAATCTGCTTCCCTTTGGTGAGATAGGGCTGCAGCGACTCCGCGCTCTTGCCCCACAGCACGATGCGATGCCATTCGGTCTGCTCGTGCTTTTCGCCGTCCTTCGACGTCCAGTTTTCCGTTGTCGCAATGCTGAAGCTTGCCACCGGCGCACCGCCCGGCGTGTAGCGCACCTCTGCGTCCCGTCCGAGATTTCCGACCAGAATGACCTTGTTCACACTGCCCATGGCTCGACGCTCTCTTTCTTGACCTCAAAATCCGCACTCTGCACTCTGCACTCTGCACTCCGAAAACCCTCACCTAACCCCAAAGCTCCCTTGAATTCGGAACGCCAACGGCGCGAAACGCTCGAACCATGCCGGTTTCGGCCCGAGCGTTGGAATCGGATCGAGGCCACGATTGCGAACACAAGTGAATTGAGGGGCTAACCTTTCGGACGCCCTCGGCCGAGGCGATCCAGATTCTGTTTCGCCAGCCGCGCCGCGTCGCTGTCGGGATAGTTCTTCATCACTTGCTCGTAGGACTCGCGGGCGCGATCGCTTTGACCAAGACGCTCGAGCGCCAACCCGCGTTTGTACATCGCGTCCGGGACTTTCGCGCTGCGCGGATACGTCGTGACCGTGCGATTGTACGCGTCGACCGCTTCCGTGAACTTGCCATCCTGAAACTGGCATTCGCCGATATAAAACTGCGCGTCGGCGGCCATTTCGTTGCGCGGGAAGGTACGCAGATACATGTCGAATCCCTGCACGCACGTCGCCCACTGGCCGGCGGTGTAGTCGGACCAGGAACTCTCGAACATCCGCTGCGGCGACACGCCCGGTCCGACCGGCGCCGGCGGCGCCGGCGCGGGCACCGGCTGACCCGGGGTAGCCGCCGACGGCTGCGACGGATCGATCCCGGGCGTTGGCGCAGGAGCGGACTGTGGGATCGAGAGCCGCAGCGCTTCAACTTCCTGTGACAGCGATCCGATGCGGACGTTGGTATCGTCCACGCGCTCTTTGATCATGCGCAGATTGCCGGCGAGCTCGTCGACGAGCAGCTTTTGATCGGCAAACGCCTTGCGCGTGGCGTTGTTCTGATCGTCGATGCGGGTGTTGATGGTCTTGAGCGCATCGCTGAGCGTCGTGATGGCGGTCTGCATCTGCTGCTGCAGTTGCTGCGTCTGCTCCTGCAGCATGCGGATGTCGGCCATCATCTGCATCTCGCGTCGGCTCTGGGCGACGGCGGGCGATGCGAATGCGGCAAGCGCAAACCCGGTTAGCAGCGCAGTTGCAACTCTTGTCATGATTCCATTATCTCGCTTACTGTGGCGCCCGTCGCAGCCACGTATGTTGCTCACCTAAGTTCCTTACAACGATTCCGCACGTCAGTTCGACGAGGGTTCGAACCTCGCGAACGCGCCTGAGGAACCCACGGGAGGAACTTCCGTGAGGAAACCTACTTGGCAGTTATCACGAAGTGCGCGCGGCGATTCTTCGCCCAGGCCGCTTCGTTGTGGGCGGGATCGAACGGAAACTCCTTACCGTAGCTGACCGTCTTGAGGCGCGTCGCGGGAATCCCAAGTGACATCAGGTAGTCACGCGCGGTGAGCGCCCGGCGTTCGCCGAGTCCGAGGTTGTATTCGGCCGTCCCGCGTTCGTCGCAGTGTCCTTCGATCGTGATCTGCCAGGTGCCGTACTGTTTCAGAACGCCGGCGTTCTCCTCCAACGCACGTTGCGCGTCGGGAGAAAGCTCCGCACTGTCGAGCTCATAGAACACCGCTTTGAGCGGCGAGTCGCGATTGAGCTCGTCGAGCGACCGCCCGGCAACGGTATCTTCCGGAATCGGCGGCACCGGTAGGGGCTCGGCCACCGGTTCGGGCGGCAGCGGCGCAGTCGTATCGCCTGCGGCGGTGGCGGTCGTGCTTGGGGGTGGCATCGGGCGCGCCACCGGGGCGGTTTTCTTCGCGCACGCGGCGATGATGAACGCGGCCACGATCAGAACCAAACTCCTTCGCATCATTCATGTCCTCTCGGCGGTTAGGACCGCATTCGCGGTAGCACCGCGCGGGTGAGACCGGCTTTCGCCGGTAGGATCCTGCGGCCGACCGCCTTATTGCACCGCACCCTTCGTACTCCTCGCACCCTCCGCACCTGTCGCACCGCGTTACTGTGACCAGTTTGGCGTGAAATTATTGCCTTCACGCGTGATCTGACGCACGTTCTTGCCGTCGCGATCGACAGTAAACACCTGGGTGCGCCCCCCGCGCGTGGACGTAAACGCCATGTGCCGTCCGTTCGGCGCCCACGCAGGGCTTTCATTGCTCCCTTCGCCAAACGTGATCTGACGGATTTCCCCGCTCGCGATGTTCAACACCTTGAGATCGAAGCCGGGCCCTGTGCGCGCGGTATAGGCGATCTCGTTGTATGGCGCAGGCGACCAGGTTGGACGATCGGCGTAGCTGTCGGAGCTGATGCGCCGGAGCCCCAAACCATCGGTGTCAACGACATAAATCGCTGGTGAGCCCGATCGGTCCGACGTAAACGCGATCTGTGTACCCGTAGGCGACCAGGTTGGCGTAACGTCGATGCCAGGATGACTCGTCAAGCGGCGCATATTGCTGCCGTCGCGATTCATTACGTAGATCTCGGAGTTGCCGTCCCGGTTCGATGTGAACGCGATGCGCGTGCCGTCAGGCGAGAACGCCGGCAGAAAATTCTGCCCCACGCCCTTGGTCGGCGTGCTCATCGTCCCCTGATAAATCATTGAGATGTAGATGTCAGGAAAGCCGCTGCGGTATGACGTGTATGCGATGGAGCGGCCGTCGGGCGCCCACACCGGTGTGATGTTCAACTGGCGGTTGATCGTGATCCGGCGCTGGTTCGCGCCGTCGTAATCCGCGATGTACACCTCCTTGACATCGCGGTTCTCGACGGTACCGGTGACGCGGTCACGATTGCGATCCGAGGAAAAAGTCAGCTTGGTCCGCGCCACGCCTCGCAATTGCCGTTGTGACTCGTGCACTTCGTCCGCAATCGTGTGAGAGTAGAGGCGCGGGTTTGCCGCCGAGCCGCTGTACTCGCGAGAATAAATCTGCTGTCGCGCACGCACGTTGTACAGGCGCATCTCGATCCGGAAGTCGTTGCCGTTCTTCTGGACCGAACCGACGAGTAGGCCATCGGCGCCAAGCTCGCGCCATTGATCGAACGGCGGGGCGGCGATGCTCGGCGGCCGTGGGATCGATCGGTAGGTATCGCGCGGAATCATGTAAAACTCGCGCTCGAAGTCGAGATCATTCCACAGCACTTCGGCGATCACCCGCGCCGCGTCCTGTGTTTCCTTGTCGGCGGAGAGCGCGAGGAAGTCCGGCACCGCCAGTCGTGGCGGCGTGCCCGGGTCGCCCGTCAATCGAAGTTCGATGTTGCTGGGTTGCTGCGGGGCCGGGGGCTGCGCCGGTGGCTGCTGCGCCGAGGCCGCGACCATTGTCAGCACGACCAACGAGAGCAAGGACAAAAAGGTAGGTATCGTCATCTCAAATATTCAAAGATCAGATGAACCGTTAGCGATGGCTCGGTAAACGCCGCGGGCAGCGGCGGCAATTCCCGAGTGTTGAGAAGCGCGCGTTGCGCCATGAAGTCGAGCGCGGCATATCCGCTGGAGCGTTCGACGAGGACGTCAGTGATGCGGCCGTCACGTTGAATGGTGTAACGCATCACCGTGGTGCCAGCGGCCTGTTGATTCCTATCCCAATTACGTCTGATCAACTCGAGCATCGTGGATAGATATTCCGGGCAACAGAAATTCGCGACATCCAAATAGCCGGCCGATCCAAACCCGCCGGCCGACAGCCCAAACCCCTGGCCGCGCGCGCCGGTTTCCGCGACGGCGCTGCCAGGCCGTACTTCCGCGCCGCGTGTGGGAGTCCGGCTCTTGGCATCTTTCGCCGGATTTTCCATTTTCGCTTCCGCTTTCTTAGGCGCGAGTTTTTTCGGCTCGACCATCTCCGGTTCGCGTGCGGCCGGCGGACGTACCGGTTCGATCGCTTTTCTGGTTTCCACGGCCGTGGTTTGAATCGGCCGCGCATCCGCCGTCGTCATGCCGGTGCGCGGTCCCTCGGGACCACCCAGGCTGATCGTCATGACGTTCTCAGGCTCTTTCTGCAAGTGGCCGCCGAGCCACGACGCCGGCAACAGCGCAATCAGGGCGACGAGCGCGAAGTGGCCGGCCGCTGATGCCGCCAGCATCCGGTCCATGCCGCCAAGCTCGCGCCCGCGACCCGCCAGAACCTGAGAAACGGCGTCCACTACTGTCGTCCTCGCTGCTGGGCGACGATGCCCACGCGCTCGATTCCGCCTTCCTTCAAACGATCGAACACCTGCAGCAACTCCTGCATCTGCACTTCGCCATCGCTGCGGAGATAGACGGAGCGCTGGCTCCGTCCAAGCATCGCCTGCCGCGTCCGCTCCGCCAGAAAATCGATCGACACTGCCTCGTCGTCGAGAAAGACCTTACGATCCTGACGGTACGAAAGTGGAACCGTGATGTAAATCAGCTCCTGCGTAAGCTTCTGCGTGTTGCGTGCCTGCGGCAAATTGACTTCCACTCCGCGCTGTAGCATCGGCGCCGCCACCATGAAGATGATGAGCAGCACCAGCATCACATCAACCAGCGGGATAACGTTGATCTCCGCGAGCGTGCTCGACACGCGGCGCCCTCGCCGGCCGCGTGCGTCTCCTGCCGAGGGCTGCGCCATGACTTTCGGCATCGCTAGGTGAAATTCCTTTCAGCGATATTGAGGAACTCGAGCGCGAAATCATCCATGTCCGCGGCCAAGGTTTTCACCTTCGTCGTGAAGTGGTTGTAGAAGTAGACCGCCGGGATCGCAGCGAACAGACCCATCGCGGTGGTGATGAGCGCTTCCGCGATGCCGGGGGCGACAACCGCGAGATCGGTCGATCCCTGGCGGCCGATTGCTTCGAAGGCGGTCATGATGCCCCACACGGTGCCGAGCAGCCCGATGAACGGGGTGATGCTGGCAGTGGTGGCGAGAAATGGCACGCGCTTCTCCAGTTTGATGACCTCGACGTTCGACGCGCGCAGCAACGCGCGGTCCACCGCCGACAGACTCTTCAGGGTTGGACGCGGCGCAGGGCTTCCGGGACTGCCTGAGGCCGCCGGCTGGCGCAACTGCAGGTTCAATTCCGCATAGCCCGCCTGGAAGATGCCTACCAGCGGGCTGTCGGCCAGCGACTTACAGACCGCCTGCACCTCGGAAAACTTGGTGCTGCGGCGGAAGACATCCAGGAAGGTGGCCGACTGCTTTTCCAGGCGGCTGAAGACCCAGGCCTTGTAAAGCACGATGGCCCAGGACGCCACCGAGAACAGCATCAGGAACAGCAGCACGCCCTGGACGGCGGGGCTCGCTCCACGAATCAGTTGAATGAAATCTGCCGCAGCTTCGGGAGAGGACACAGCACCCCCCTGAAGTTGCAGTGCCAGGACAAACGCTCCAGGCGTCGGCAACAAGCCCTCCGGGTTGAATCGATCGGGGAATGCGCTGCTGGGTGAGCGCGGATTCGTGAAACGGTACCACATGCTGTGAAATTCTGTCAAACCGCTGACTGCGTGGGACTTCGCGGACATTTCGGACGGTTGATTGCCGATGCCGGATTGATAGGTCGATTGATCACCGAGCCGAAGTCCCCTCCAATCCAATCTTCAATCATCAATCCGCAATCTACAATCGCCTCGTGCTCCGCTATCTGGCGATACGTAACCTCGCGGTCATCGAGTCGGTCTCGGTCGAGTTTGAACAAGCGTTTAACATCCTGACGGGGGAGACGGGAGCTGGAAAATCCATCCTCGTTGAAGCCGTCGGGCTGCTCCTCGGGGGCCGTGCTTCGAGCGATCTGGTGCGGACCGGCGAAGAGCTCGCCACCGTCGAAGCCATCTTCGACGCGCCTGACGATACCGAGCTTATCGTCCGACGCGAGCTCACAGCGCAGGGCCGGAGCCGCGCGTTCATCTCCGGGGCGTTGGCGACCGCCGCGGCGCTCAAGGACCTTTCGAATCGGCTCGTCGAGTTGCACGGGCAGCACGAACATCAACAACTCCTGGACCCAGAACAGCATCTGCCGGTACTCGACGGCTGGGCCGGACTCGACAGCACGCAGACTCGCGTTGCCGTGGCGTTTGCAAAAGTGCGATCACTGCGCGAGCAGCTCGATCGGCTGCGCATGGACAGCCGCGAGCGGGCCGCGCGGCTCGAGCTGGTGGAATTCCAGCTCTCCGAGTTGAAGAAGGCGGTGCTCGAGCCTGATGAAGACGAGGAGCTTGCCGCCACCCGGCAGATTCTGCGAAGCGCCGACATGATCCAGCGTCTCTGCGGCGAGAGCTACAGCGAGCTTTACGAATCTGAATCCTCGGCGCTGAGCGCGCTCGCGCACGTGTGGAAGCGGGTGGCGGAGCTCGCCTCGATCGATCCGAAATTTGCGCAATACCTCGATCAGCAGGACGGCATCAAGGCGCAGCTCGAGGATCTGGCCTTTACTCTTCGCGACTTCGCCGAGGGTATCGACGCCTCGCCTGCCCGGCTCCAGCACGTGGAAGAGCGCCTTGCGCTGCTCGAGCGCCTGAAACGAAAGCACGGGCCGACGCTAGCTGAGGTGATTGCCCGGCGCGATGCGCTCGATGCTGAGTACAGCGCCCTGACAGGCGGGGGCGGCAGTGCGGCGGCGATTGAGTCGGTGCTGGCAGACGCGGCACAGGAGTTTCTCCGCGAAGCGCGACAACTGTCGGAGGGCCGACGCGCCGCGGCGACAAAATTCGCGGCCGCGCTCGAACACGAACTCGCCGATCTCGCGATGGAGCGCACGCGCTTCGAAGCGCGCCTGACGACAAGCGAGGACGAAGCGCGATGGTCGGAGCGCGGCATCGACACCGGCGAGTTCTACCTATCGCCTAACCCGGGCGAGGAGTTGCGTCCGCTCGCACGCATCGTGTCGGGCGGCGAACTCTCGCGCGTCATGCTGGCGCTCAAGACACTCGCCACACGCGACCAGCCGGGCAAGACGTTGATCTTTGACGAGGTGGATGCCGGCATCGGAGGCCGGGTTGCGACAGTGGTGGGGCAGAAACTGCGCGCGCTCGGCGATCGATTCCAGGTGCTTTGCATTACCCACCTGCCACAAATCGCGGCCGCCGGCACGACCCACTTCTATATCGAGAAGAGCGTCAGGAGAGCGCGCACGGTGACCTCGGTGCGGCGTCTCGACGAGGAGGCCCGAGTGGAGGAGTTGGCCCGAATGATTGGTGGGATAGATGCCGGTGCTCAGGCACGGGCAAGTGCGAGAGAATTGTTGGCAGCGAGCGTGCGCGGCGGGCAGGCCGTCAGAGTCGGCGACGTTCGCTCAGGGCAGGCGAAAGGCGAAAGGCGAAAGCGAAGGTAGGGCAGGCGCAGGTAGGGCGGGGCGGGTGCCGACAGGCAAGGATGGGAAGATTGAATCCGCCAAAATACCCGGACCCAGCCCACCCGTTTGACCAGCGGGGTATGCAGTCACCGCATAAGTATTCAGGCATATGAAGTATTTCATCGAAACCTACGGATGCCAGATGAACGTCCACGATTCCGAGAGAATCGCGGGGCTGCTCGAATCGTCTGGCTACGAACGCGCCGAGGCCGACATCGACGCCGACCTCGTCGTCATCAATACGTGCAGCGTCCGCGAGAAAGCGGAAGACAAGCTCTATACGCGCCTCGGCGACCTCAAGGGGTTGAATCGTGCTACGGGGCACGCGCCCATGGTCGTGGTCGCCGGCTGCGTGGCGCAGCAGGAGGGGAATCGGCTCCTCGAAAAGTCAGACCTGATCGACATTGTCATCGGCACGCAACGCGTCAAGATGCTGCCCATGCTGGTCGAACAAGCCCGCGCGCGGGACATAGCGTCACCTGTCATCGACATTTCCACTCCGTACGAAGAGCCGTCGTTTGCCCTGGGTCTGACACGCCGCGGCGATCCGGTGAAGGCGTACGTCACCATCATCGAAGGCTGCAACGACTATTGCAGCTACTGCGTGGTCCCGTACACCCGGGGCCATGAGCGCATGCGCGCCAAGGCGGAGATCCTCGGCGAAGTGCGTGAGGCGGTGGCGAGCGGGCGGCAGGAGATTCATCTTCTCGGTCAGATCGTGAATCACTATTCCTCGCCCGACGACCCCGGGTGCGACTTTCCGGGGCTGCTCGAGGCGGTCAACAACGTGCCGGGAGTCCGCCGCATCCGGTTCGCGAGCCCGCACCCGCGGCACGCGTCGGAGCGTCTGATCGCCGCGGTGCGCGACCTGCCGGCCGTCTGCAAGCACATGCACCTGCCGGTGCAATCGGGTTCCACGCGCGTGCTCCAGGCGATGCGGCGCCGCCACACGCGCGAGCAATATCTCCATCTGGTTGAGCGGATCCAAGAGGCCATCCCGAACATTCCGATATCGACCGATATGATTGTTGGCTTTCCCGGCGAAACGGAGGCGGACTTCGAGGAGACGCTGGCGCTGACTGAAACCGTGCGCTTCTCGTACATGTTTTCGTTCAAGTACTCGGAGCGCCCGAACACGCTTGCCGCCAAGCGCCTTGCCGACGATGTGCCGGACGGGGTAAAGACGCGGCGCATTGTGGCGCTGCAGGCGCTGCAGCGACGCATTCAGATCGAGCGGCACGAGGCCGCGGTGGGGAACACGGTGGAAGTGCTCGTCGATGCCGTCAGCCGCCGGCGCGCGTGGGAGCTCTCAGGGCGGACGAGCGGCAATACAGTGGTGAACTTCGCCGGCGATCCAGCGCTCGTCGGACAGCTCGTAAACGTCACCGTGCGGCGCGCGGGTGCGCATAGCTTGTGGGGCGTCACGTGCGGCACGGACCCTGACGAGCTTGACGCCGTCGGCCGCGACGTTCACAGTCAGGTAGGCAGCCGATGCTGATCGAGATGACGATCAAAGGGTTGATGGTCGATCCCATCACCAACATGCCCATCATCATCCTGCGCGATCAGGACGGTCAGAAGGTGCTGCCGATCTGGGTCGGCATCTTCGAGGCCAATGCGATCGCGCTCCAGATCGAGAACATCCAGACGCCGCGTCCGATGACGCACGATCTGCTGCGCAACGTGATCCAGGATCTCCAGGCGGCGGTCGTGCGGATCGTCGTGTGCGATCTCAAGGAGAACACCTTCTACGCGCTGATCCATTTGCAGACCGCCGCCGGTCCGGTGGCGATCGACGCGCGGCCAAGCGATGCGATCGCGCTCGCGCTCCGCACGCGTGCGCCGATCCTCGTCGACGAGAAAGTGATCGACAACGCGAAGAGCGTGGACTTCAGCAACGAGAAGCAGGATTCGGATCGGTTGCAGCAGTGGCTCGAGTCGCTCGACCCCGAGGAGATGGGGAAGTACAAGATGTGAATTTGGAGATCTCGAGATCTGGGGATTTGGAGGCAACTGGAGATCTCCAAATCATCTCCAAATCTCCAAATCTCCAAATCTCTAAATTCGGACGTTCACCCGTCGGCCGGCCGACAATTTCTGCAACTCTCCACCGTCCAATACGTTACCTCGCGCGCTTGTGCGAAATTCCGCAGCCGACATACAATCCCTGCGCGTCCCTCCCAGCGCACCGCACCTTGCATGATTCTCGCGATCGCCAACCAGAAAGGCGGCGTCGGTAAGACGACGACTGCCATCAACCTCGCTGCGGCGCTGGCGCTGCGCAGCAAGAAAACGTTGCTCGTCGATCTCGATCCGCAAGCGAACAGCAGCATGTCGTTCGTCGATCTGCGCGCGATCGAAAAGAGCATGTACGACGTCTTCGTCGATCCCGCGACCACGCTCGGCAGCATCGTCAAGCCGACGACGCTGCCGCAGTTGGCGGTGGCGCCGGCGCGCATCGCCCTCGCCAAGCTCGAGGCGCGCATGACGGGCGAGCTCGACGCGCCGTTCCGCCTGAAGGATCAACTCAAGGCGCTCAAGAAGGAATACCAGCACGTCGTGATTGACTGCCCGCCGGCGCTGGGGCTCTTGACCGTCAACGCGCTCGTCGCCGCGACCCATTTGCTCATTCCCATCCAGTCGTCGTACTTCGCGCTCGAAGGCACCGACGACCTGCTCGAAACGATTGAAAAGGTGCGGCAGCGCCCCAATCCGGAATTGCGCATTCTCGGCGTCGTGATCACGATGCATGATCGTCGGACCGCGCTCGGGCGTGACATCCGAGAACAAATCAAGAAAGTGTTTGGCGACAAAGTGTTCAGAACCGTAATCAGCAAGAGCGTGCGGCTGGAGGAAAGCCCGGCGTACCGCGAATCAATTTTTACGTTCGCGCCCGATTCGAGCGGCGCGACCGAATACTACAGCCTGTGCGAGGAGGTAATGGATCGTGCCTAAGCGAGGCTTGCCCGACACGCTGCGAATGCGCCACGACGCGCATTACGTGGAGACCCTCGCCGCGTCGGCCGGCACGCCGGTCGGCCGCATGGTGCCGATCGACCTGATCGACCCCAATCCCGACCAGCCGCGCCAGGCCATGGGCGACTTGTCCGAGCTCATCGCGTCGATCACCGAAAAAGGGATTATCGAGCCGCTTGTGCTGCGGCAGCGGGGATCGCGGTATCAGATCATCGCTGGCGAACGAAGGTATCACGCGGCGATTCAGGCGGGACTGCACGAGATCCCGGGGGTGGTGCGCGACGTCGACGACACTGAGATGCTGGAGCTTGCGCTCGTCGAGAACATCCAGCGCAAGGACCTGACGCCGTTCGAAGAATCCGAAGCCATGCACAGCCTCGCGCAACGCTGCGGCTACACGCACGAGGACCTGGCCAAACGTCTCGGCAAGTCGCGAACGTCGATTACCGAGTCGCTGACGCTGCACAACATGCCGGCGGAAGTCCGCAAAGTCTGCCGGCTGGCAGATATCACCAACAAGTCGCTGTTGCTGCAAATCGTGCGTCAGGGCGACCTGGCCAAGATGCTGGCCCTCGTGGAAAAGATCGCCAGCCAGGGCGGCGCGACGCGCGAGCAGGTGCGCAAGGAGACGCAGACACCGAAAGCCGGCCGGCCGAAGTCATTCACGTTCAACTTCAAGCCGCAGGACAAGACGTTCAACCTTCGTTTGAGCTTCAACAAGCGCAGCGCATCGAAGGACGAGATTATTGAGGCGCTGCAGGCCATCATCGCGGAGCTGCGGAAGAAGGGCTGAACGCGAAGGCGTCGCTGCTTCGACTCGCTCCGCTCGCTCCGGGAAGCGAGGTTCGGCGCGCCCGCGGCCCGATATCAGACCGACGTTCGCCCGCTACACGAAGGCACTGGGGTGAGGGTGCGCGACGCCCCGCGAAATGCCATGCGAACCCAGCAGCGTCAAGTTAACATAACACCTATTATCAGACTCACGGCAAATAGGCCCGGAATGGCGCCTGTTGAAGGTTTGCGGAACCCTACCGCGGGCAGATAACCGAATTCAACCGCGCAACGCGGAAGGTCTCTCGGTGACCCACCGCGAGGAGCGCGCGAGGAACCCCACGCGAACTATCGGGAACGCTCGGGGGAACTGCTGCCAAGGAGCTTCGTGAGCAGCGTGGGGGCTCCTCAGACGGTCCAGTTAAGCGCCTCCAGATCGGCCCCGGGCACTTCGATTTCGATTGCCGCCGCCGACGGATGCTGTTCGACGACGTGCCCGGCACGATCGGTGACCAGAACGGCGAGCGTCAACCGGTCCCCAGTGCGGGCGCCGAGAGCGTCGAACCCCAGCGCCGCTTCGACAATCCGCCCCACGGCGACGCGGATGCCATCGCCGTTGGGATGCGGCACGAGCTCGATGCGTCGCGGCTGCGCGCCGCCGATCAAAATCGCCAGTCCGTGGCTGCCGGCCGCCAGGCCTTCAGCCAGGCTCGCCCCATCGATTCGTATGAACACTTCCGTACGGCTGACACCGAGCATCAACGATTGCACCAGCTCGCTCGCCACGCGATGCATCGTCCCGCCGCCGGCGCCGAGAACGGCCGCCACGCCGGCCGACCACTCCGCGAACCCGGTGACTTCCCCATCGATGACGGGCGCGATAAACGCGCGCGGGCGCAGTGGGCCGGCAGGCGCCGCGGTCGAGATGTTGCTCGCGTAAAGCGCATCCGGCACCGGCAGCTGCAACGCGCCGTAGACATTGCGCACGTGCCGGCGAAAGAGATCGTCGAACTCGCTATCGTGGTCGGACGAGTGGTCGTCGCCGTACCACCAGAACCAGTCGCTGCCTTCGGCGATCAGCAACTCCTCCAGCGCGCGGTCGCGATCGGGCGCCGGCGCCAGCGCAGCGTGGGCGTCATACGCCTGCCGGGCCGCCGCAAGCTGCGCCCATGCCCGATGGTCGTCGGGGTGCCCGGCCCAAATATAGAAATCGCTGTTGATCCACGATCCTGGAAACACCGATTCGAGCCGCCGGGCTGGTCCGGCAGCCGCCTCCGACATCGTGACGGTGCGGACATCCGGCGATCGCTGCAGCCGGCGATAGAGCGCGCGCAGGAACGGCCGGCCACCGCCCGGGTAGTGCTCCCAGGCATTCTCGCCGTCCAGAATCACGCTGACAGTCGCGTCGTCTTTCGCGCCGCTATCGGAAAAACGGCGCCCCGCGTCCTCTACGCGCCGGACGAAGTCCTCTGCCGCGGCTTCCGCGTCCCACGATTGATACGAGAAGCCGATCAAGTCGGAAAGGCCGTGATCGCGAAACAAACAGCGCAGCGGCCTGGCCGGTTCGCCCACTTCATACGGCCGATACAACGCGTCGGCCGAAAGACTCTGACCAAGCGACCGTGCAAGGATCCCTTCGTCGGTTGCAGTCCAGGACACCCCGGTGTCCGCAATCAGTCGTACCGCGGCGTCCGACACCGACCCTTCAGACGGCCAAATTCCTCGCGGCGGATCACCAAAGTGCTGCGCGTGCAGCGCAGTGGCGCGCGCAAGCTGCGTGCGTCCATCGGCAGGCCATCGAAACAACGTACGCGGCAGCGCCGAGTGCGGGTGGGCGCGCAAATGCACATCGGTGTCGCACAGCAACGGAAGGATTGGGTGATAGAACGGCGAGGTCGACAGCTCGACCTGTTTGCGGGCGGTCGCGGCGGCATACGACGGGATGACGCGGCGGACCAGCTCGAGTTCGACCTCGCGGAGCACGAGCTTGTCATTCTCGGTGAAGAGTCTCCCCTTTTTGACAAGCGCGGCGAGACGCGCATCGCGCTCCATCCAATCGGCGTCCATCCACGCAAGCTTGTGCCACACCTGGAGATCGCGCAGGTCTTCGACGGTGAACGCGGCGACGCTCGCACGGCGAGCGTACAACTCGGCATACCTCGCGTAGGGGCGAATCATCCGAGGCTCGGAGGCGTGAAAGCCGTTGGCGATCAAAAACGCGCGCTCGTCGGCGTCGAGGCCCTCGGCCGGCTTGAGCCCGATTTCGAGGTGCCGATCCCGGGCACGCTCCTCCGCGAATGCCTGCAACTGGACGAGGAGCGAGGGTACAAGGTTGAATGTCACGCGAATGCCCGGGAATTCCTCGAGCAGTTCGACCATGCCGACGTAATCCTTGATCGCGTGCAGCCGAACCCAGGGCAGGATGTGCTTGCCCGTTACGACGTCTTCGTAGTTCGGTTGGTGCATGTGCCAGAGGATGGCGAGCTTGACCATAGGCGATAATTGGGAAACGCGATGAAGCTGATCGACCGCTACATTGTCCGGGAGATTCTTCCCCCGTTCGCCATCGCGCTGCTCGTCTTCACGTTCATTCTGATTATCCCTTTCATCCTGGAGATGGCCGAACAGCTGATCTCCAAGGGCGTGCCGTGGCCCACGCTGCTGCGCCTCACGGCCACGCTGGTGCCACAGGCGCTCGGCCTGACGATTCCGATGGCGTTTCTGCTCGCCATCCTCGTCGCGTTGGGCAGGCTTTCCGGGGATCGCGAGATCGTCGTCCTCATGGCGTGCGGCGTCAGCCCGTACCGCCTGTTACGGCCCGTGATTGCGTTTTCCCTGGTCTGCCTCGCGGCCACTCTCTGGGTGATGCTCGAGCTCATCCCCAACGAAAACCAGAACTACCGCGAAATCACGTTGCGCATCGTCGCTGATCGCGCCGAGGGACAGGCGCGCGCGCGCGAGTTCTTCGAAGACTTCCCGGACACCGTCCTCTACGTACGTGAGATTCCGCAGGGCGGCGGGTGGCAGGACGTGTTTGCCGCGAACACGAAGAACCCTGCGCATCCCGACATCTTTATCGCCAGGCGCGGACGCATGGTGGTCGATCGCGCCAAGAGAACGATCGAGATGGTGCTCGAGGAAGGAACGCGCCACACAACGACGGCCGCCGACCCTTCAACCTACGAGGTCGTGCGCTTTCAGCAGATGGTGCTGAGCCTCAACCCGGAAACGGTTTTCCCGCGCACGGGCCCGGCGCGGGGCGATCGCGAGCTGTCGGTTTCAGAGCTCCAGGAAAAGCGGGCGGAGAATGAAGGCCGCGGCCGCTCGGCGCACAACCAAATCATCGAGATTCACAAGAAGTTCTCGATCCCAGTTGCCTGCTTCGTCTTCGCGCTGGTAGGTGTTGGTCTCGGTCTCAGCAACCGGCGTGATGGCAAATTCGCGAGCTTCGTCGTCGGCATCGTGGTCATCTTCGCTTACTACGTGATCATGTACACCGCGCACGCGATGACCAAGGGCGCGCTGTTGCCGGCATGGCTGGCGATGTGGCTTCCGAATATCTTCATCGGGCTTGCTGGTGTGTTTTTCCTGTGGACGCGCGTACGCGGCGCCGAGGAGCCGATTCGGATCACGCTGCCAGTGCTGCGATGGCTGTGGCGTAAGCCCGCGATCGCCGCTGAGTCAGGCACCGAGGTTGCAACGGTGCTCGGTGCGCAGAACCAAGCGCCACGTGTTGTGCTCGTACTTCGCGTCCCGCACTTCGAGATTCCGCGGCCGAACCTTCTCGACTTATACGTCGCGCGCCTCTACACGCGCGTGCTTGGCATGTCGGTTGCGGGCATGTTGGGCTTGTTCTATCTGTCCACGTTCATCGACAAGTCGGACAAGTGGTTCAAGGGCCAGGTGTCGCTCGGCATGATCGTCGAGTTCCTCGCGTGGTCCACGCCGAAGTATCTGTATTACATCCTCGCGATCTCGGTGCTTTTGGCCGCAATCGTCACGGTGGGGCTGTTGACGAAAAGCAGCGAGCTCATCGTCATGCGCGCCTGCGGCGTCAGTCTGTATCGCACGGCAGTGCCGCTGCTGCTCTTCGGACTGACGGCTGGGGCCGTGCTCTTTGGATTCGAAGAACGTGTGCTCGCTCTCACCAATCGGCGAGCGGACTATCTCGATCACATCATCAAAGGCGGCTCGCCCCAGACGTTCGACGTGCTCAGCAATCGGAAGTGGCTGATGGGCGGTGACGATGAGATGTATCACTACGATTATTTCGACCCCAACAAGCGCGAGTTGAACGCCTTGTCCGTATTCGAGTTCGACCCGGCAACTCACGCATTGAAACGGCGCACGTATGCCAGCCAGGCGAGTTTTTTGCCGCGTGCGGGGAACCCTGCTGGGTGGGTTGCGCGTGCCGGCTGGCAACGCGATTTCGCCGGGCAGGACGTCAAACGCTATGCGCCGTTCGAAACCGCGCGGCTCGCGCTCAAGCCGGCCGCGCATTTCGTCACCGAAGCGCCGGAACCGCAGCGTATGAACTTCGCCGACCTGCGGGAATACATCCGCGGCCTGGTTGAGCGCGGCTACAACGTTCTGGAATATCAGGTCGAGCTGCAACGCAAAGTCGCGTTTCCGTTCGTGACTGTGATCATGACGCTAATCGCCGTGCCATTCGCGGTGACGACCGGTCGGCGCGGGGCAATGTATGGGATCGGCGCGGGCATCGTGCTCGCGCTCGTGTATTGGACGACGATCAGCATCTTCGCAGCGCTCGGCGCCGGCGGTCTCGTGCCTCCATCGCTCGCCGCGTGGGCGCCGAACTTGATTTTCGGCGCCGCCGCTGCCTACCTGTTGCTCACGGTACGCACATGACGCAGAGGCGCGGTTCGATCGTTCGATTCGTGATCGGTTTGCTTTTATGTGTGTCGGCGGTGGTCGCGATCGTGTACGGATTTTTCCGCCTGGCGGGTGTGCTCGAAGGCGGTGGCTACGGTACGGAGGCCCAGCGTGACGCGCTGATTGTCCTTGGCGTAGCAGGCGGTCTGCTCGCGACGGGCATCGCCACGATCATCTGGGATGTGAGCAAGCGCTACGAACAGAGTTAACCTGCGCCGCCTTCCTCATCGCGTCAGCCACATATTCGCAATCGACACCGTGGCAGCCGTGCCTGGCAGGGCGTTCACGGTATCGACGACGAGCAGCACACGATCGATGTCGTTGAGCGGGGGCTTCTCGGATGGCTCTCCTGCAACCGGTAGAAAATCGGCAAACTTCAAATCAACCGTCTGCAACTCCGGGCCGACGTAAAACGAGTTCGACCAGCGGCGGAGTCCGTGCGACTCGGGGACGCGCAGCTGCACCCACACGCGCATCTGGCGATCAGCGCGCGCCCGGATCTGCAGACCTGTATGCGCGGACAACGACGAACCCGATGGCAGCGAAATGGCGGCAAACTGGGATCCGTCGCGTCCATCGGCGAGCGCAAGCCGCCAGGAAATCACGGGAACTCCGCTGTTCAAGACCGCCGGCGACACAACGCTGATGGAGTCGGGGCTCGACTCGGTGCTCACATCCTGTGTTGCGAGCGGCGTGCGCTCCGTCGGTTCCGCCGGGTGCGGCGCCGGCGCTGCGGCGTGCGCGGGTCGGAGGTTGACATAGATCGGATTCGTGAGCAGCCACGGCACTGGCGGAACGCCAGCACCACTCGCAAGTCGCGCCTCAACACGATACACAGCCGGATTGTTGCCGACCTCAATTCGCGCCTCGTTCGTCACCGAATCGAAGATTGTTTGGCCGTCGCGAAGCACCACGAGCGACGTTCCTGAGGGTGCTGCAAGAGAAGCCTCGATGACAACCGGCTCCGCCGACTGCAGGTATTCGCCGGGGCGAGCGGCTGCCGAACCACCTAGCGCCTTCGCTTCAAGCGCGCCGGTCGTAGCCAGACCATCGATTGTCGTGTAGATGCGACCTTCCCGGATTGCGGTCAACACACTCGTGCCGTCGCGCGCCGCATCGCCCGAAAGCGGCGCGTCGAGAATGACGTGGTTGCTGAATGCGCGAAACGACGCTTCGTATGACGGCAGGCGTGCGAGCACGCGGTCGGTATATGGCTCGGCCGTTTCCCGGAAACCGAGCCGGGCGTGCGCGTCGGCGGCCGCGATTCCAGTGACGTGCCGCAACCTGGCCAACTCGTCCCATCGCGCAAGCATTTCAACCGGCCGATCGATCAGGGTAACAAGCGTCTCCGGCGGGCGAAAGGCGTAGGTCAACATCACCCGCCCAAGCGACGTCCACGATTCGTCGCGCCATTCGCTGTCGCCGTTGAGCCACTCCATGCCATCGACGGGCAACGTCCAATCGCTCCAGCGCAGCGCCGGTTTCCGCGAGTCGGGATGCGCCGCAAACCCAAACCCGCCGAATCGTTTGACATCTTCAATCACCTCGCGCGGATGACCCGCCAGGCGGTATGGCAACTGCGGCAATCCCAGGGCAACGTAATGGCCGTGGGTGGTGCTGACCTCTACGCCATCCAGGCACAACACACCCGACCGGTACGACGGAGGATCTGGCGGCCGCGTCCCGTCGCCGTGATCGGTGATCACGACGAACTGCAGGCCTGCACGCGCAGCGGCCGCGGCGATGTCGTCTAGCGATCCCGTGCCGTCGGATCGCGACGAGTGGATGTGATACGCCCCTTTCGCAGTCGGCCGCCGGGCCATCCACGACGGATCGACAGACGTCGGCGGACGCGGAGGCATCAAGATCAACACCGCTATCGCGAGCGTTGCGAAGGCAAGCGCAAGCACGATGAGGGCAGCCCGACCGAGTCGTCTCATGCGCGCGGATGAAACTTGTCGTAGAGCGTGCGCATCCGGGCGTCGAGGATGTGCGTATAGATCTGCGTTGTGGATACGTCAGAATGGCCGAGCATCATCTGAATCGCACGCAGATCGGCGCCGCGTTCGAGCAGGTGTGTGGCGAAGGAGTGACGGAGCACGTGCGGACTCACCCGCGTCGCAAGGCCAAGCTGACGCGCATGTCGCTTGAGGATCTTCCAGAACCCGACACGAGTGAGACCGCTGCCGCCGCGGGCGTTGACGAACAATCTCGGTGAGTTACGGCGTCCGAGCAGCTGCGGCCTCCCCCGCTTGATATATTTCGTGACCCATTCCACCGCCGAGTTGCCGAGCGGGACGATTCGCTGCTTCCTGCCCTTTCCTGTCGTGGTGAGATAGCCCTCGGCGAGATGCAGATCCTGCGGGCGGAGGTTCACCAACTCCGACACTCGCAAACCGGTGGCATACAGCACTTCAATCAGCGCGCGATCGCGAAGACCTGCGGGCGTGCTCACATCAGGTGCTTCGAGCAAACGGTCCACTTCTTCCATGTCGAGAAATTTCGGCAGCACGCGCCACGCGCGCGGCGCCGTCAGCTCCTCTGCGGGATCGAGATGCACATGCCGGTGGATGCTGAGGAAACGATAGAAGCCACGAACCGCTGCGACCATACGCGCAACCGATCGCGGCGAACGCCCTTGCGACATCAACTGGCGAACGAAGGTTTCAAGGTCGCGGCGCGTGAGCTTCTCGACGGCACGATCGCGCGCCGCAGCAAAGCGTCCGAGCTCAGCCAGGTCGCGGCCGTAACTTTCCACGGTGTGATCGGCAAGCCGGCGCTCGAGGCCGAGGTGCGTCAGGTAGTCATCGACAAACGCGCTCATCAATTGCCAGACAGATTACATGCTAGTATCACGGTTTGTCTCAGGCGCCCCGCGGAGCCTCGTCTGATGCCCACACGTTCGAAGTGGCAATCCCTTCCTACCGAAGCCATTAACCCAGCCACACTCGCAATCGACAAGCTCCCGGCAGCCGGCATCGTTGACATCATGCTGGCCGAGGATCGCAAGATGCTCGTGGCCGTACAGCGCGAGCGCGACCGCATCGCTCTGGGCGCGGACATGCTGGCGAAAGGCCTTCGCAAGGGCGGACGGATTATCTTTGTCGGCGCCGGCACCAGCGGACGGCTGGGTGTGCTCGAATCCGCCGAAATGCCGCCGACCTTTGGCATTCCGACGGACATGGTTCAGGCAATCATGGCGGGCGGCAGAGGCGCGATCGTGAAGGCGACGGAAGGGTCGGAGGACGATTACGAAGAAGGGTCGCGCCAGGTTCAGCGGCTGCAGCCTACCAAGAAGGATTCGGTTGTCGGCGTCTCTGCCAGTGGCATGACGCCGTTTGTGCGCGGTGCGCTCACGCGCGCGCGTCAGGCGGGCGCTCGCGTGTTGTTCGTGACGTGCGATCCCCGCACCGAACTGCAGGCGTTTGTGGATCTCACAATCGCGCCTGCAGTGGGTCCCGAAGTCATCGCCGGGTCGACGCGGCTCAAGGCCGGCACCGCCACCAAGCTGGTGCTGAACATGCTGACCACCGGAGCGATGATCCTTGTCGGCAAGACCTACGGCAACCTGATGGTGGACGTGCAGATGAACTCGGAGAAGCTGCGCGACCGGGCCCGCCGCATCCTTCACATCGTCACCGGCATCGACCCCAGCGAGGCGGACAAGCTGCTGAGGAAGGCGCAAGGCAACGTGAAGGCGGCGATTGTGATGCAAAAAACCGGGCTGTCGTACAACAAGGCGATGGCGCGCCTGCGCAAGTCAAAAGACCTCGTCAGAGAGGCCATCGGGGAAGATATCGAACCGCGGCTGCGTGACGTCATCAGCCACTTATAGTCCGTGGCTCTTACGCGCGCCCCTTCAGGCCGGCTGCCGCATCCTGATCCAACATCACCGTGACACGCGGATGCAGCTGCAGAAACGACGCGGGCAGCGTTGTGGTGATCCCGCCTGCCACCATCTCGCTCACCGCATCGGCCTTCCCTTCTCCCGTCGCCATCAACACCACCTCGCGGGCGTTGAGAATCGTCGCCATTCCCATCGACAGTGCCGCCCGCGGAACCGCGGCAATGTCGCCGCCAAACCACAACGCGTTAGCAGCGCGAGTTGGTTCCTCCAGCACGACGTGATGTGTCCGGGCGGGAAGCACATCGCACGGTTCGTTGAAGCCGATGTGGCCGTTCCCGCCGATACCAAGGAGCATCAAGTCGATTCCGCCGGCCGAGTCGATCGCACGTTCGTAGCGCTCACACTCGGCGTCGATGTTGCTCGCACGGCCGTTCAGGAACCCGATGTTCGCGGGCGAGATGTTCACGTGCCGAAACAGCTGGTCGTCCATGAAGCGGCGGTAGCTGCCCGGAACACCATCTCCGAGCCCCACAAACTCGTCGAGGTTGAACGTGCGGACGCGTGACCAGTCGAGCGAGGTGGCGTGAGTGGCGACTCTCAGTTCGCGGTACAGCAGGATCGGTGTGCGGCCGGTGGGCAGCCCGAGGACGATGTCCGGTTTACATCGAATCGCTTCGGCGATCGCGCCAGCAAGCGTCCGCGCGAGCGCTTCCTCGCTGTCATAAACCTCCAGCTTCACGTAGCGACACCCTCGACGTACGGCGGGATCTGCACCCCTTCTCGCAGTTCGCGTAACGCGAGCTGGACCGCGCCCACGGCGGGTTCAACCGCCAGTGTGTTCACGGTCGTGCGCGGCGCGACCTCTGCCAGCCGCGTTTTGACGTTTTCTGCCAGCCAGGGGATGACGCGAAACATGCCTCCCGCGAGTACGGTCCCGAATGCGTGCCCGCGCATCTCGAGTCGCGTGATCACCGACGCTGCCGCTCGCGTGAGCTCTTCGCCGGCCCTGGTCAGGATCTCCGCAGCGCTCACATCGCCGCCGGCGCGCGCTTGTTCCACCACGGCTCCGATGCTCGCGATCGCCTGGCGATTGAGGCCGCGGTCGTAGACCTCGCGCACGAGACCGTCGACGCGATCGAGCTTGAAGTGTTCGAGGACGAG
This sequence comes from Acidobacteriota bacterium, assembly GCA_046726375.1. GTDB lineage: Bacteria > Acidobacteriota > Vicinamibacteria > Vicinamibacterales > UBA2999 > DASPWV01. The sequence goes on along the minus strand of JBKPAJ010000075.1, from coordinate 6,280 downwards.
CGGCGTCATCTGCGTCGCGGGACCTCTCCCGTCGGCATCGCGCACCACGGCCGCGAGCGCTTGCCGGCCAATCCAATAGCCTGAACCTTCGTCGCCAAGAATGAAGCCCCATCCCCCGGCCCGTGCGGCGAAGCCCGCCTGGTTGACGCCGTAAGCGATCGATCCGGTGCCGGCAATCAGAACGACGCCTGGTGCGTCGCCCACTCCCGCGACAAGCGCGATCAGCGCATCGTTGACGACCAGCGTGTGCGACTTGAAACCCAGCCGCCGCACGATGCTGCGGATCACGCGATCGTCTTCGGCCCGATCCACGCCGGCGACGCCGAGACACACCGCTGACGGCAGAATGGCGCGCTCACCGATCGCTTGATCGATGACTGCATGGAGGACCTTTTCAACCTGGAGCTCGCCGTGTGCCTGGAGGTTGGCGCCGCCGTCGCGGCCTTCGCCGACGATGCGACCGGTGGAATCTGCGAGATAGCCGACGGTTTTTGTACCTCCGGCATCGATGCCGAGGACGTACATGCTTACAGCTTATGTTAAGTTCGCGGTGCGTGTCCCTCACATGGGTGGACTACCTCGTCATCGGCGGGTACCTCGCCGCGATCACCGCGTTCGGCTCCTGGTTCGCGCGCTTCCAGAAAACCACGCGTGATTATTTTCTGACCGATCGCAGCGTGCCGTGGTGGGCGGTGTGCTTCACGGTGGTGGCGACCGAAACGAGCACGCTGACCTTCATCGGCATCCCCGCTTCAGCTTATGCGGGCAACATGACATTTCTTCAGCTTGCGCTTGGCTATGTCATCGGTCGGATCATCGTGAGCCTGCTCTTCATTCCTGCGTACTTTCGCGGCGATCTCTTCACGTCGTACGAGCTGCTGCAGCGCCGATTTGGCACCAGCGTCAAAACGCTCTCCGCCGGCATTTTTCTGCTCACGCGATCGCTGGCCGACGGCATTCGGCTTTACGCCACCGCGCTTGTGATCGCCGTTGTCACGCAGGTGCCCGTCACGTGGGTCGCGCTGGTGCTCGGCGCGGCGATGATCCTGTACACGGTGCGCGGGGGTGTGTCTGCCGTGATATGGACGGACGTTGTTCAGATGTTCGTCTACATCGCGGGCGCGGCGGCCATCGCCGTCGCGCTGCTCATGCAGATTCAAGGCGGCTGGTCGGCGGTGGTTGCGGCGGGTCAGGCGGCCGGCAAGTTTCAGTTTTTAGACCTCTCGCTGGATTTCACGCGCCCCTACACCTTGTGGGCAGGCGTGATCGGCGGCGTCGCCCTCACCCTGTCGACGCACGGCACGGACCAGTTTCTCGTCCAGCGGCTGCTCGCCGCGCGCAGCGCGCGCGAAGCCTCGCAAGGGCTCGTGCTGAGCGGCTTCATCGTTTTTGCGCAGTTCATCGTGTTCCTGCTCATCGGCTTGATGTTGTTCGTCTATTACCAGCAGAACTCGTTGCCGCAACCGCTCACCCGCACCGACGAGATCCTGCCGGTATTCGTTGTCACCACACTGACGCATGGTTTGGCCGGCTTTATCATCGCGGCGATCGTGGCGGCAGCCCTGTCGCCGTCACTCAACGCAATGGCGGCAACGACGGTGAACGATTTTTACCTCCGCTATTTTCGGCCCGACGCCGACCAGACAACGCAGATGCGTGTCTCGCGGCAAGCGACGATCGCGTGGGGCGTCGTCCAGCTTGCGATTGCGCTCGGCGGCCAGTTCATGGACCGATCGGTGCTCGACGCGGGCCTCGCAGTGCTGTCGTTTGCGTCAGGGGCGGTGCTCGGCGCGTTTCTCCTCGGCACGCTGATGCAGGGTGTTGGCGAACGCGAAGCGTTGGCCGGCATGATCGCCGGGCTGATTGTGATGACCATCGTCTGGGCATGGACGCCAGTGGCGTTCACTTGGTACGTTTTCATTGGCGCGTCCACGACGTGCCTTACGGCATGGCTGCTGTCGACACTCTTCACCGCGCGCGTGGCGTCCTCGACAACGCGATAGCCGCGCGCGCATTTCCGTGCGCGGTGGCCGAGGTGGGGGGATCGGAAGGTCCGGTGTGGCGCTACGCAGCCGGGCGGCTGACATACGCAGCCGACGCACCCAAAGCGAACGAGGACACGATCTTCGATCTCGCGTCGCTCACGAAGGTGATCGCGACGAGCATGATCGCGCTCGTGCAGGAGCATCGTGGCGTACTGATGGTGGACGCCGAGCTTCGCGAGTTGTTGCCGAACTGGACGGGAGCCGATCGACAGCAGGTCACGGTTCGCGACCTGCTCGAACATTGTTCGGGCCTTCCGGCACATCGCAAGTACTACCAGGAGCTGTCGGGACGCGCGGCATTCGAAGCGGCGATCTGCGCCGAGCCGCTCGCGTATCCGCCGCGGATGCACTCGATCTACAGCGATTCCGGTTTCATCCTGCTCGGCTTCGTGCTCGAAGACAGTGTGACCAAGTCGCTGGCGATGCAGTTTGGCGAGTGGAAGGACGAGGCCGGGATCGAGGCGCCGGTCTCCTATCTGCCTCCGCCGGCCTGGCGGGCAGGCACGGCTCCGACCGAGCAGGATCCCTGGCGCGGACATCTGCTCGTGGGAGAGGTGCACGACGAAAACGCGGCCGCGCTCGACGGCATCGCCGCACACGCGGGCCTGTTTGGGACAGCTGCGGCGTGCGGCGCCTGCGCGCGGTGGTGGCTGTCGTTGTTGATGGGTAAAGACGACGCGCGCACCGGCATCACGAGCCGCGAAGCGGCGCTGTTCGCGCGGCCGTCGTCAGTGCCCGGAAGCTCGCGCGCGCTCGGCTGGGACACGATGCTGCCCACATCCTCGTGTGGCACTCGCATGTCGCCGCGCGCCATCGGCCATACGGGATTCACGGGAACGTCGCTGTGGCTGGATCCCGAACAGGATCTCTACGCCGTGCTGCTCACCAATCGCGTCCATCCCAGTCGCAGCAACGACGCCATACAGCCGGTCCGCCGCGCCTTTCATGATGCGGTGATCGAAGATCTCGAGGAACAGTCATGACGCTGGCTCCGCTCGACTGGATCATCATCGCCGCGTACTTCGCGGCGTCGGCCGCGATCGGCGTGTGGTACTCCTCACGCGGCGGACGCAGCGTCAGCGATTTCTTTCTGAGCGGGCGCAGCCTGCCGTGGTGGCTCGCCGGCACCTCGATGGTCGCAACCACGTTTGCCGCCGACACTCCCCTCGCGGTCGCCGGGCTGGTCGCGCGCAACGGGATTGCGGGCAACTGGATCTGGTGGAGCGCTGCCTTTGGCAGCATGCTCACGGTGTTCTTCTTCGCGCGCTTGTGGCGGCGCGCCGGCATCCTGACCGACGTCGAGTTCGCGGAATTGCGCTATTCCGGACGCCCGGCTGCCCTGCTCCGCGGTTTTCGCGCGCTGTATCTCGGCATTCCGATCAACTGCGTGATCATGGGCTGGGTCAATCTCGCGATGGCAAAGATTCTCGCCGTCACGCTCGGCTGGGATCGACTGACCGCGGTGCTCCTCAGCCTCGCAATCACCGGCATCTACAGTGCTCTCTCGGGCCTTTGGGGTGTCGTGGTCACTGACTTCTTTCAATTCGTCTTCGCCATGTCGGGAACGATCGCGCTCGCGTGGTTCGCGCTGCAACTACCGGAAATCGGCGGGCTCGATGGCCTGATCGCGAAGGTTCCGCCCGGGACGCTCGCGTTCACGCCGTTTGTCGGCGGCGCCGTGGCCGACCGGGTCGTTGGCCTCGTCGCGCTGCCGCTCGCAAGTTTCCTGACGTATGTCTGCGTGCAATGGTGGGCCAGCTGGTATCCCGGACAGGAACCGGGTGGCGGCGGTTACGTTGCGCAGCGCATGATGTCGGCGAAAGACGAACGGCATTCCTTTTTCGCGACGCTATGGTTCACCATCGCGCACTACTGCGTGCGCCCGTGGCCGTGGATCCTCGTGGGTCTTGCATCGACGGTCCTCTATCCCGGTATCGAGGACAAGGAAGCCGGCTACGTGATGGTGATGCGTGATCACTTGCCGATCGGATGGCGCGGACTCCTGCTCGGCGCGTTTTTCGCCGCCTACATGTCGACCATCTCGACACAGCTCAACTGGGGCACGTCCTACGTCGTCAACGATTTCTATCGCCGCTTTGTGCGCACCGCAGCCGGCGAGCGGCACTATGTGTGGATCGCACGCGTTACGACGCTCCTGCTGATGGTGCTGAGCGCGATCGTGACGTTCTATCTCGAAAGCATCCGGAGGGCGTGGGAAGTGGTGCTCGAATCGGGTGCGGGGATCGGTCTCGTGCTGATTCTGCGCTGGTACTGGTGGCGGATCAACGCGTGGTCGGAGATTACGGCGATGATCGCCGCCGCGCTCGGCTACGGTGCGCTCAAGGCGTTCACAACGCTCGCGTTTCCGTACACGCTGCTCGTGGTCGTGGCATGGACGACCGTCTGCTGGCTGATCGTGACGTATCTCACGCCGCCCGAGCCCGACTCACACCTCATCGCGTTCTACCAGCGCACGCGGCCCGATGGTCCTGGATGGAAACGCATTGCCGCAGCTGCCGGCGGCCCGCCGCCGGGAGCGATTGGCGGTCTGCTCCTCGACTGGATCGCCGGTGTTGTGTTGGTTTACGCGGTGCTCTTCGGGATTGGTGAGGCGCTTCTCGGATCGCTACCCAGCTCTCTCAAATTCTTTGCGGTGGCTGCGGCTGCGGGTGCCGTCATCTCACGTGATCTGAATCGACGCGGCTGGAAGGTGCTCACGTGATCCGCCGCAAGGCGCGTCAGTGCCACACGGATTACGCAAATGACCGAGGGGCAATGGAACTACAAATTGCACAGATTTCACCGATTCTGATTCGCGAGGCGAGAACGCGGAAGGTCGGAACCGGCCGCGAAGGAAAGTTCCCCGTCTAATTTCCAGGCGGACGAGTTGACGGACCGCGAGATGGCATTCCGAATGGTGGGACCGTTTGCGGCTGACCCATCGGCTGGCCAAATACGGGCTGTTGTCCGGGCTGAGCGAAGGGTGGCTGTTGACCGGGCTGACCAAACGGCGGCGTCTGGCCCGGCTGGAAAGGCATCGGTGGACGGCTGCCGGGCGTCGGCTCGAATCCACGTCCTCCCGGCATGCCGCGTCCTGGAGATGCGGCACCGCCGGGAAACGCTGGGCCGCCTGGAAAACCTCCCGGACCCGCTCCACCGCGACCGGGCGGCATATTGCCGCGGCCGCCGCGTCCCGGCACTCCGCCGGCGCCGGGCCCGATAGTTTGTGCGGTTTGGATATACACGAACGTCCACTCGTTGTACTTCTGGCGTCCGTTGTAAATCTTGATCGATGCGTCCTTACTCTTCGAGACGACGCCTTGGATGCCGAGATTGATCGCCCCACCCTGCGCAGCGCCTGCAGGTGCGCCGACGGCGGGTTGCGCGCCGCTGGACTGCCCGCGGCCAATCCCGGCGAACGCGCTCTGCATTTGCGGGGTCGCGCCAGAACCGACGATCTGACCAGGCGTCGAGGCGCCAGGGCCAGTCATTCCAGGCATGCTCTGACCCCCGGCGGGGATGATCTGAAAGTCGCTGTTAGTAATCGGGTCTTGGTATTTTTTGCGGAGAAATCTCTGCTCGACGAGCACATCGAGCGTGGGCGGGTAGGTGTTGGCGAACTTCCGCATAAAAAGGCCAACGGCGCGCGCGTACTGCTGACCGCGCCAAATCAGCTCTTCTTCCTTTTCGCGCTTGGCCATGTGCGACCACACTGGCAGCGCCATGCTCATGAGAACGGCCATGACGCTCAGGCCCACGAGCAAAGCGGCCATCGCGTAGCCGCGATGGCTGCGGATCGAGTGTTCTTGACCCGCTAAACTCATGGTTCTATTATATTTACCTTTCACCGTGCCGCGCGACGCTGCCCGCCTCTTTTTTCTCCTCGCGTTGGGTTTTGTTGCCGCGTGCGACAAGGTGCCCCTGGTCGCCCCGACGGAATCAACCATTGCGCTCACGGTAAGTTCGACGTCAGTGCCGGTCAACGGGACGGTACAGGTGATCGCCACGGTGACGGAATCGGCTGGCACGCCCGTCCACAACGGCACGATGGTGACGTTCACGGGTTCGCTCGGCAGGTTCGAGCCGATGGACGCGCCGACCCAGAACGGGCACGCGGTCACGACATTTCGCTCAAACGGTGAGTCGGGAACTGCGTCGATTGGCGCCGTCTCGGGGGCCGCTGTGGCCGAACCGATCGAGATCAAAATCGGCGGAGCGGCGGCGGATCAGGTTGT
>JBKPAJ010000074.1:0-45091 GCA_046726375.1 Acidobacteriota bacterium | reverse complement strand
CAGTGCCGACTTCGACGTTCGTATACCTTGTGTTCGGTTTTTCTCTGCCAGTGGTCGCCCAGCCGGAATCCCGCGCCATTGAGCTCGACGTGCCGCAACGCGGTGTCATTTGTCCACGCTTGTACGAAGGGCGGGCGAAGTGCGGAATCCGGAAGCGCTTGCGAGACGCGCCCGGAGCGAGGCCAGTCGTGCGTTTGAACAGGCGCCTGAAAACGGCGCAATCCTCGTGGCCGACGCGCTAGCTGATTTCGTCGACGTCAGCCCGCGAAAACACGACATGACGCCCTGTACGCCTCGGATACGTTCGCCCCGGACAGCCAAGTCCGGCGTGGGCTGCAATGTGATGAACGCATTGGGCTCGAAGTGGAGTAAGTTAGGCGACGAAACCGGGCAACCGCTTTGGGGCAGGGGCCGCGTGATGCTCAGGACTTGGTGTTGAGCGGATCTGCCGGCGGCGTCGCGGCGGACCGGTTGGTCACGGCGGTTACGATGCGCGGCCGGGTCGTGGACGCGAATATGATTGCCGAGGCAATCGAGTATTGGAAGTCCGCAATCCTACCGGTGAAAGTGTGGTGATCACCGGCCGCAACGATTTGCCATTGATCAAATGGCTGCGGCAATCGAACCGGTCGGTGGTCGTGAGTATCGAAACGGCACCGAATGACGACACGAAGTCGCAATGATCTCTCGATGTTGACGATCTCTCGGCGTTAGCCACCGCGTGAACGATTGCGAAAGAGTTGGTGACTGCTATGGAGAAAGCACGGGTGATTCTCGCGTCGGCCTTCTGCTTCCTTGCGCTTACTGTAACGGCTGCCTGGGATCTTGCTCAAACGCCAGCCGCCGCCGGCGCGAAAATCTGGACCGATCACGCCCAAGAAATCGAGGAGTACCTCAAGTCCGCCGACGTGCTCCAAATGGAGGAAATCGGCGTCGGCGTGACCAAACCGCGCCGCGCGAAGCTTTCGCCAGGTGGTCCCGTTGAGGCCATCGCCTGGAAGGCAATTCGACCGGGCCGGTACAACGGATACTGGGAAAGCTACAAGTCCGAGATTGCGGCCTATGAGTTGGACAAACTGCTCGGGCTTGGCATGGTCCCACCGACCGTAGAAAAACGTGTCAAAGGCGAGCTCGGTGCGGCAGTTCTGTGGGTTGCGCCCACGCGAAGTTTCAAAGATCTCGGCGGCGTGCCCGGACAACAAGGCGTAAAAGGCCCGCCACCGGCAGAGCTCGCACGCTGGATGCGACAGCTGACCCGGGCGAAGATGTTTGACAACTTAATCGCCAACATCGATCCGAACCTCGGGAACTGGCTGGTCGATCCTGAGTGGAACCTGATTCTTATCGACCACACGCGCGCGTTCACAAGCACGAAAGCGCTCTATCACCAGCTGACCCAAGTCGACAACGAGCTTTGGGCACAGATGAAAGCACTCGACGAGCCGCAGCTCTCGACCGCGCTTGGCAACTGGCTCGATAAAGCCGCGATCAAAGCAATCTTGGATCGCCGCGACAAAATGCAGCCGATTGTGGAAAAACTGCGCGCAGGGACGCAACAGTAGTCACCTGACTGCGCAGTTGAAATGCTAAGAGGCCGGCTTTGGTAGCATCACCAGCACCGGCAATGCGATTCCGCGGCAGATGCAGTTTGCCGTGGCTGTTCTAGTCCCCTGGAAACGAGATGCATCGCCATAATTCCCGGGCGGGGCATCCCGGCTCGCGGCGTTGCTTCTCCCTTGCATCTGCCCAAGATGCGCGGTCGGCGCGCCTTGCGATCCGGGCGCCGCGCTCCGGGACTTATGCAACGCCTCTCGTTTCCAAGGGACTAGCGGTCGGAGAGAAATCAATGCGCGTCGGATTCGTCGCCTTCATCCTGCTCGCGATCACCGTCGCCCTCCGCGCGCAGGCGCCGCCGCCGCAAGGGCGCGGTGGATTTGTCGCATATCCGCCCCGAACCGTCGACGCGGCCGCGGCGGCGCGCGGTAAGACGCTGTACGGAACTCATTGCACGTTCTGCCACGGCGCCGACGCGCACGGCGGCGACGGCGGCGGTCCAAGTCTGCTGCGCTCGCTCGTCGTCCTCGACGATCAAAAGGGAGAATTGATCGCGCCGATCGTCAAGAACGGCCAGGGCGCAATGGCGAAGCTTCCGCTCAGCGATGCGCAAATTGCCGATCTCGCCGAGTATCTCCACAGCTTTCCGATCAGCAGCCGCACTGGTCCTTCGACCATCGACATCCTGGTTGGCGATCGTCGCGCCGGGGAAGCGTTTGTCACGGCAACATGCGCTTCGTGCCACACCGTGGACAAGCTGAAAGCCTTTGCGACGCGCGTATCCGACGACAAAACGATGCAACAGATGTGGTTGATGCCGGGGAGCGGCGGACGAGGGGGACGCAGCGGAGCGGCGGCGGTTGCCGCACCTGCTGTGAAGGTGTCCGTCACGCTGCCGACCGGCGAGAAAGTGGACGGCACGCTTGTCCGCATAGACGACTTCGTCGTGAGCTTGCAAGAAGCCGATGGGACCTATCGTTCGTTCCGCACGTTCGGCACCGCCACCAAAGTCGACATCCAGGATCCGCTCGAAGGGCATAAGGCATTGCTGCCGAAGTACAAAGACGCTGACATTCACAACGTCACCGCGTTCCTGGCTTCGCTAAGGGAGCGACCATGAAGCGATTGCTGATCGCGTGCGTATTCGGAGCCACAGCCCTGGCTGCCGACGGCCGCGGCATTCCTCCGGCGTCGCTGTACCAGCCGCTCGGCGACGCGTGGCCGGTGTATTCGGGCGACTACAGCGGCAAGCGATACAGTGCGCTGAAGCAAATCAATCAAGGCAACGTCAAGAACCTCACGCTCGCATGGACGCGCCGCCTCACCAACGGCGACAGTCCTGGCGCGATCGTCGGCGGTGTAGGGCCGGATTTTTACGGCGGCAACACACAAATCAAAGGCGGCATCCTGCAGGCGAACGGCGTGCTTTACCTAACCACGCCGGATAACGTGTGGGCGGTCGACGCGCAGGATGGACGCGAGATCTGGCACTACGTCTGGAAGACGCGCGGCGGCACGCATATCGGCAATCGCGGTGTCGGCATCTGGAACAGCTATCTGTTCTTCGTCACGCCCGACGATTATCTGGTGTCGCTCGACATCGCGACCGGCCGCGAGCGATTCAGTAAGGAGATCGTCAGCTTTCAGCAGCAGTACTTCCTGACGACCGCGCCTACAGTGATCGACAACCACGTGCTCATCGGCACCGGCAACGATCTCGATGTGCCCGGCTTCCTCATGTCGTTCGATCCCGAAACCGGCAAGGAACAATGGCGAACGTACATGGTGCCGATGAATCCGGGCGATCCGGGACTCGACACCTGGAAGAACCTCGATGCCGCGCGTCATGGCGGTGGTCACCCCTGGGTACCGGGCTCATTCGATGCCGAGACACGCCTCTACATCCTCGGTTCCGGCAACCCGACGCCCGCCTATACATCGGCGCCGCGCGGTGAAGGACTCGACAATCTGTATACCTGCGCGCTCGTGGCGATCAACGTCGACACCGGGAAAATCGCGTGGCATTACCAAACCTCTCCCCACGACACGCACGACTGGGATTCGGCGCAAACGCCTGTGCTCGTGGACGGCGAGATCAATGGCCAGCCACGCAAACTCGTGCTCACCGCCGCGCGCAACGGCTACTTCTTCACCATCGATCGCGTGACAGGCGAACACGTCACCACCGGCAAGTTCTCGGAGTCGGCAAACTGGGCGAAGGGACTCAACGCCAAGGGGCAGCCGGTGCGCGATCCGGCAAAGGATCACCACATCGCCGGCGCGCTCGTCTCCGCCGCGAATCAGGGTGCCGCCAACTGGCCGCCGCCGGCATTCAATCCAGAGACCGGACTCTTTTACGTCAACGCCGCGGAAACCTACGCGATGTATTACCTGTCCGAAACCAATCCGCGCGGCGCTATCGGCCTCGGCGGCAAGGACGAGCGGCCGGTCGGCACCGTCGGAAGTTTTCTGACCGCGATCGACTACAAGACCGGCAAGACGGCGTGGCGGCATCAATACCGCACCATGAACAATACGGGTCTTGGCAGCGGGTTGCTCACCACGGCGGGCGGATTGCTGTTTGCCGGCGACCTGTCGGGCAATCTCGTTGCGCACGACCCGGCCAACGGCAACATTCTGTGGCACTCCACGATCGGACAGGTGAGCAACGCTCCGGAAACATACATGCTGGCGGGCAAACAGTACCTATTGGTCGCCGCCGGCGACACGCTGTTTGCGTTCACGCTTTACTAAGCCCAAAGCTCAGTGAATCTGCGTCATCCCGTGCTCGCTAACTCCGAAACCCCAGAAACGAGGCAAGTCGCGACGGGTCTTCCGGCTCCACGTCAACGAACCGTAACCGGCTGAACGCCTCTTCTCCCCACAGACTCCCAATCGCGAGCAGCAACTGCAGATCGGTTCCGGCTTCACCGCGCACCAGCGTCTTGGCGGAGATCTCCTTGATTTGTTCGTAGCTCAGATCCTTGAGGTGCACGGACTGGCGTCCCAGTCGGAGCGCATGATTCCTGATCTCAATAGTTTCGCGGAGTACTTCCAGCAAACGCTCGCGCCATGCGTCGGACAAGCGCGGGAACACAGATCGGAACCAGAACGTGCCGAGCAGCTTCTTGATGATGAGGCCGTCGATCAGCATGTCGGCTGGAGGCTCGCCGGCAGCCAGTTCAAGCGCGGCGCGATCCAACCTGTTGAGCGCCTTGGCGAAATCCCACGCCGTCTCGAACCGCAACGGATCTGCCGCGACGCGACGATCGGGCGACGCCGTTGGTGCCCCTTCGAACGCCGCCGCAGGTTCACTCGCTGCCGGTTCCATGCGCGATGGCGGCTCGGTGACGACATCAGTCGCCGGCGCGCTGGGTTCGTCGAGCGCCGCCGCTTCAGTCGGGGGCATCGGCGGCGAGGTCTTGATCGTCCAGTCGAGCGCAAGCGGTTCGTGAACGCCGGTGTATTCCGTAAACAGGGCAGTGACACCCCACGGCTTCGGCGTTTGGAACGCTCGCGCGTACAGCGGGTTGTATGGCCGGCCGGGTGCGTCACCGAGGGCGAGCGCGGCGATCCCGCCTTTGATCTTTGCGTCAGCGAGATTGGACCAGTCGCCCTGGATGCACAGGAGCGAGGTGCCAACCGGCTTGCTGAATGCGTAGTACGCGTTGTGCCAACAGCCGCGGACGGCCTCGGCGAGCTCCGCGTCGCTCGGCTCGACGCCGTCAGCGGGATTGATTTCGGCGAACCCGATCCGCATCCGGCCCTGTCCGGCGAGCAGGATCGACAAGTCCGACGGATCGACTTGCGACAGATCCCACAGCACGTAGAGCAGTCCACGCAATCCACGCGCGATCGGCAGGTTCATCCGCTCCCATACAACCGACTGCGGCTGCGGATCGCTGTCGGAGTACGCGCGGTCGTTCAGGATCTCGATCAGCCTGATGCGCGCGGCGTCGAATTGCGAAGCAACGTGCAGGGCATGATCATAGCGGCGCTTGTCGACTTCGTGCCGCTCGAACGACGGCCGGACGAACACCGGCAGCACCAGCTTGTTCTGCCGGCGTGCCATCTCGGCGAGTGGGAAAATCGTGCCGGCGCCGGTTCCTTTTCCGGCGGTGCCGATCATCACGATGACGGAGTACTTTGCGATCAGCCGCTCGACCTCGCTGTGGCTTTCGTCCAGCGCGCGCTGCGCCAGCTCGGGGCTGTGCCGCGATCCGAGACGATGCGTGGTGGCCGCGCCGATCAAGACGCGTTCCTCTTTGGGCACCTGCGCCAGAGAGAACTCATTGGTGTCGAGAAAGCGTGTGGTGATCGCACGCCGTAGACGCTCTGCGTACCTCGCGTCGGTCTTCTGCGCAACGGCAACGTCCCTGGCGAACAGCGTCTTGAGCGAGCGCAGGATGTTCCCACCACCACCACCGGAACTGAGAAGAAGAATGTTCACTTCACACCTACGTCTTTCAGGTCACCCGACGAATCGGCACCACAACCCACTTGCCCTCCGCGCGAAGACAGTCGCAAACCACCACGCGCGTTCCCAGCCGCCGCACCACGCGATCGACGTCGTACTCAACGTTGCCCTTGTGATCCGACAAGTTGGGGTAGCGCCGGCCGCCATTGGGAGCAATGTAAATCTCGAGCTGGTCCGCATGGCGCACGAATCGCAGCCGCGACTTGATCGGAGGAACGTCGCACCAGGGATCGATCAACGGTCGTGCAAACGCGCTGACGAACTCCTCGCCGGTGCGCCGCATGTCCGGCGGAACGGGACGTGGCGCAACGTACGTGAAGGCGACACAGCAGACGAACAGCGCCAGCGACACCGCAAGACCGACCCGCCATGCCAACGTCGTGTCGTAAATCGACGGTGCCGATGGCGCGGGCCAGGCGAGCGTCGAGTTATAGAGGGAAGCAGCTGATTGCTGCGGCGATACGGCCGGTGTCCGGGTGATCGCACGCGTAGTGACCCGGTCCTGGGCCACGCACGCTTCCCAATCTCTGCTGAGGCGTTGGTACCGTGACTTTGGCACGAACGTCCGTCGCACCGGATCTCTGATTTGAAATCGATCGCTATACGCGGCCGCGGCGCTGCCAGTCATGCGCAACGCGAGGCCCGATGCCGTGTCGCCGCGGACAATTGGCCGGCAGACGAACTGCTCCGCGTCGGCGCCGAATGGCGTCGCGGCAAGGAGAAACACGACCAACGTCGCAAATCGACAAACGGATGACGTCACGGTCATAACCAGCAGCGTAGACGTCGGTTGCGCGCGACACAGCCGCCGCACGACACGAGCTGGAGCATGGGCCCCGCTCGCCCGGGCAGTATAGGCGGAGGCGAAAACGAAATCCAATGGGTGTGCCAGACCGGCGGCACGAAAAACCGGCAATTTGAAGCTGATCGCACGTAGGTGTATGTGTTGGATTTACGCGGTGTCCTCGTTTCGCCTCGCTCCGCGACGGATCATGGCGGCAATGACACCGTCGATCATCGAATCGCCGGCCATTCCAGCATCTCCGGCACAGCCGCTCGCCGCGCGGCGCCGCCGAGGCGGGGCGCAGGCCGGGCGGAAAGACATCAACGTCATCGGTCTCTCGCTGCCGAACATCAACAAGCCGTACTTGGTGAGTCGATCAAGTTCACCAAAGCCCACATCGATTGGTTTGATTTCTCAAGCGGCACCGCCTCAGACCAGGAACCAGGTCGCAAGTCCGAGGAACAGAAAAAAGCCCATTGCGTCGGTCATGAACGTGACCAGTACGCTCGAACCATGTGCGGGATCGCGCCCGATCCGGTGGAGCGCCATCGGCACGAGCACGCCCGACGCGGCCGCGACGACCAGATTCAGCACTACCGCACTGCTCATCACCAATCCCAATTTGACATCGAAATAGATTGCGATTGCGAATACGCCAACCAGCACGCCCCAAACCGCACCATTCAAGAGTGACACGACGAGCTCTTTGCGCAGGAGGGGACGAACGCCCGATCGTGGAATCTGATCGATGGCGAGTCCGCGGATCACGAGCGCCATTGTTTGATTTCCGGTGTTGCCGCCGACGCTCGCCACGATCGGCATCAGCGCGGCGAGGGCGGCCAGGTGTTGAATGGTCGTTTCGAACTGTCCGATGACGCGAGATGCGACAAACGCAGTCACCAGGTTGATCCCCAGCCATGGCCACCGGTTCCGCGCGCTCGCCCACGGCGCCGCAAACAGATCTTCGTCTCGGGACAGGCCGGCGCTCCTCAGCGCGCGAAGATCCGCCTCTTCACGCAGCAGATCCATCACGGCCTCGACCGTCACGCGGCCGACTAGCTTGCCACGTTCGTCGACAACCGGCGCCGACACCAGGTCGTAACGTTCGAATGCCTTCGCGACGTCCGCGATTTCTTCCAACGCCTGAAAGACGGGGACGTCATCGCGCATTGCGGACGCCACCGGTGTAGCGGGGTCGCGCACCAGCAGCATTTGCACAGGCACAGCGCCGCGTAGAACATGACGCACGTCGACGACATAGACGTGATCGGTTTGAGCGGGCAGCGAGCCGAGGCCGCGCAGCTCAGTCAGCGCGTCGCCCAACGTCTGGCTCTCGCCAATTTCGACCCATTCGCGTGTCATCAGATGCCCGACAGAACCTGCCGGATAGCGGATGGACTCATCGAGGATGGTGCGACCGGCAACTTCGAGCGTTCGCGACGCTTCGGCGATCAGGTCGGCAGGGAGGGAAGAGGCCAGGTACGCGAGGTCCTCCGGGTCGAGACGCACGAGCACCTCGAGGAGCCGCTCGCGCGGTGTGTGATCGACGATGGAATCGCGCACGGCGTCCGACAACTCCACCAATACGGCTGCCGCGGCATCCGTTTCGAGCTGATCCCACGTGGTGTGGCGATCGTCAATGGGCAGCGCTTCGAGCACGTGTGCGACGTCTGCAGCATGCATCGCTCGCACATGTCTCTGCAGCTCGACGAGATTCTGTCGCCGCTGCAGTTGCTCGATCAGTTCGCGCCGTGGACCCTCGTGCCGCTCGGCGAGCGCTTCCAGCACACGGTGGCGCTCCAGCAACCGTACGATCGTTTCGACGCTTTCTTGCAGGTGTGTCTCGGCGCGCAGAATCGCCATGCGCGCATCGTAGCGCAGCGCCGTAACATCCAACGTCCTCGAGTCGACCAGTGACGCGCCCGCCGAATGGCGGGTTCGCATCGCCCCGTCGCCGTACACCACAGCCGAGCTGCGCGGAGAACACGTTGCCGTAGACATTCGGCGCACGAAGGTGAACTAACATCGCTTTTCGCGCGCGCTCGTCTCAAGGAGGTCTGGTCATGCTGGCACGTCGGGGTCGGATCGAAATGGCGTTGCTCGGGTGGTTGCTCGTGATCGCGCCCGCGGCGCATGCGCAAACTGGAACAGCATCCGTCACCGGATTGGTCGTGGATGACACCGGCGCCGCAGTGCCGGGTGCCACGGTCACAGCGACAAACCAGGCGACCAACGTCGAATATGTTGCGGTGACGAACAACGCCGGCAACTACACCATCACGCCTCTGACGGTGGGGACGTATGTCATCAAAGCGGAGCTCTCCGGATTCCGCACGGCCGCCACCGCGCCGATCGCGCTCGAGGCCAGGCAAGTTGCGCGCCTTGACTTCAAGATGTCGGTCGGAGCGATCGCTGAGACCGTGGAAGTGAGCGGCGCTGCACCGATTCTGCAAACCGAAACGTCGGGCGTCGGTGAGGTGCTCTCCGGCAACACCGTCATCTCGTTGCCGCTCAACGGTCGAAACACCGGCCAGCTCACGCTCCTTCTTCCGGGAACAGTCACCTACAACCCGAGAGGCTTTACCAACATCGGCAGCGTCAACATGAACCGTCCGTTCGTGAACGGAAACCGCGAGCAGACCAACAACTTCACAGTCGACGGCCTCGACGTGAACGAGACCATCGACAACCGTGTAGCGTACCAGCCGATTCCCGACGCGCTCGCCGAAATCAGCGTCGAGACCAACAACTATTCGGCTGACGTTGGCAACGTCGGCGGCGCCGTGGTCAACAGCGTGATCAAGTCCGGCGCCAACGAGTTCCATGGCAACGTGTTCGAGTTCTACAGGAACAGCGACTTCGACGCGAACACCTGGGAAAACAATCGTTCGGGAGCGGCGAAGCAGGAGCGGAAACAGCACATTTATGGCGGCACGGTCGGCGGCCCGATCGTGAGAAACGCGGTGTTCTTCTTTGCTGACTACCAGGGATCGCGTCAGGATGCACCGGGCTTCCTGACTGCGTCGGTCGCGCCAGAGGCTTGGCGTCGGGGTGATCTTTCCGATGTGAGCGTTCAGATCCGCGATCCGCGAACGGGACTCCCGTTTCCCGGAAACCAGATTCCTATCGATCGCTTCGGCGCCACGGCGCGTGCGATCCTGAACGACACTACCAACTACCCGTTGCCAAACCGCGCGGTGCCCGGAGGCATTATTGGCAACTACGTCGGTGAAACGTTTCTCGCGATACGCGCGCATCAGGGCGACGTGCGCGTCGATTGGAGCGCGTCAACCAACGATAAGTTCTTCGGCCGTTACTCATTTGCTCAGTACGAAGACCGCCGCGATAAGCAACCGTTCCCGCTGTTCCTGACCACGCGAAATGACCAGCCGTTCCACAATGTGGCGTTCAACTGGAATCGCGTTTTCGGATCAGCGCTGATCAACGAGCTGCTTGTGGGCTACAGCAGGACGACGGTGATCGCGGAGACGCTGGATTGGGCAGGGATTGGCTCCGCTAATGCGCTCTACGGCATTGCCGGCGGTCAACCGGTCGCCGGCCTGAGCTCGATTGGTTGGGCGCCTAATCTCCTCACCGCGCCAGGAGCGATTGGCACCGATTCGGACACCCTCGCCAAGACCTACCAGATCAACGAGAAGGCGACCTGGGTTCGCGGGCGCCACTCAGTCAAGTTCGGAGGGCAGTTTCTGCATTACAACCAGCGCCGGTTCTACGCGGGAAACAACGGCCTGCTCGGGTTCATCAACTTCAACGGCGCCTTCACAAACTTCGCGTTCTCAGACTTTCTCCTCGACATGGTTTCGAGCAAGGGCAGGGGCGGCGGCGATCCCGACGATCCCTGGACGCATTTGCAGAACCGGATCTCGCTCTTCGCGCAGGACGACTTCAAAGTGCTGCGAAACGTCACACTCAACCTCGGCCTGCGCTGGGCCTACACCTCACCCTTGGTCGAGGAGAACAATCGGCAATCGAACTTCGATCTCTCGACCGGACGCCAGATCTTCGCGCAGGACGGCAGCATCGAAGAGCGTGCGCTCTACAAGCCGTATTACAACGGGTGGGAGCCGCGCCTGGGAGCCGTCTGGACCGCAACAGAACGCCTTGTGCTCCGCGGCGGTTACGGCATCACCCAGTTCATGGAAGGCACCGGCGCGAACTTGAGACTTCCGCTCAACCCGCCGTTTTTCTTCGAGTCGTCCGTCGCCTATAACGCGACCACCGGGCCGGGCACGATTCGAACGGGTTTTGCGGAGTTGGTGCCCGGCACGACGCCCAGTGGCAACGTGCGCGCCTACGATCCGAACCTCCGCCCGCAGTTCTCGCAGCAGTGGAACGCGTTCGTGGAATATCGTTTGACGTCTGCCATGTCGGCGCAGGTGGGCTACGTCGGCCACCATGCCAGCCACCTGGTGACGCCGGTCGAGGGCAACCAGGCATTGCCGGGCGTCGGTGACCCTTCGACATGGGCGCCGCAGGCCACTCGTCGACCACTCTTCGCGGCGCAGCCGCTCATCACGACGATCGCAACGACAGCGGCACGGTCGGGAAGTCGCTATCACTCCATGCAAGCCAGCGTGCGGCAACGGACATCGACTGGGGTTGAGTTCCTGGCGTCCTACACGCTCGGGAAGACACGCACGAACAATCGCGGCTTCTACGGCGTGTTTGGTGGTTCGGGATTGCAAGGCGTCACCAGTGGCACCGAAGGAGCGTACTGGCAGAACACGTATGACCCCGAGGCGGAGTGGGGACCGGCCTTCCACGACGTTCGCCACAATCTCATTCTGTCGGCGACGTACGAATTGCCGTTCGGGAAGTCCGCGTCCGCGTCGCGTTGGGTCAACGCGCTCGCGGGTGGTTGGAGAGTGAGCGGCATCTTCCAGACGCGAACAGGGCTTCCTGTGACAGTGATCGACGGCCGTAATCGATCACTTCAAGGAGAACGAGGATCCGAGCGGCCGAACTGCGTGGGCGATCCGAAGCCAGCGAACCAGACGATCGACAAGTGGCTCGACATCAACGCGTTTCAGGCGGCGCCCCTCGGGACGTTCGGGAATTGTCCGGTCGGCGTCGCGCGTGCACCTGGGTACACCAACCTCGATCTCATGTTCTCGAAGCGGATTGAGATCCAGGGTCCGCGGTACGGTGAGTTCAGAGTCGAAGCGTTCAACGTCTTGAACCATCCAAGCTTTGGTCCGCCAGCTCGGGACATCTCCGTGCCAAACTCATTTGGCACCGTCACCAACACTATCAGCTCTCCGCGGGTAATCGAGCTGGTGTTGAAGTTCTACTTTTGACTGAGAACCTCCTCCTGATCGTGACGTTCTGCACCGCCGTTGGCTGCGGGTTAATGGCCGGCGTCTTCTTCGCGTTTTCGGCGTTCGTCATGCGGGCGCTGGCTCGTCTTCCCCCGGAACAAGGCATTGCCGCCATGCAGTCAATCAACGTGCTGGCGGTCACACCCTTGTTCATGACCACTCTTTTCGGAACGGCGGCGGCGTGCCTGGCCTTAGGCGTCGTTGCGTTGCGCAACTGGCCGGGACCAGGCGCCGTTTATCTACTCTCTGGCAGCACCGTTTACGTCGTCGGAATCATTCTGGTAACCATCGCGTTTAACGTGCCGCGCAACACCGCGCTGGCAGCAGTGGATCCCAATAGCGCGAGTGGCGCTCGCCTCTGGAGCGACTACCGCACGGGCTGGACAGCATGGAACCACGTGCGTGCCGTGGCGGGCCTCGTCGCGGCGGCACTGCTGACGATCGCGCTGACCATGATGTAGCGCCCTTTCAGCGCACAGGCGCGCTGCCTTGATGGATGCGCTGAATCGTCTCGAGCGTGTCGGTTTCGGCCGCTGTTTTATCGGTCCGATATCGTTTGACGCGAGCAAAGCGCAGCGCCAGGCCGCCCGGGTAAACGGGACTCGTTTGCACCTCGTTGAACGCGATCTCGACGACGAGCTCGGGCTTTACGTAGACCGTGTAGTCATCACGCGTGATCTCGAGCTCGAGCAGCTTCTGCGTCTGCCATTTGAGCAGGTCGTCGGTCAGCCCCTTGAACGTCTTTCCGAGCATGACGAAGCCATTGTGTTGGGGATCGCGCGCACCTAAATGCAGATTGCTCAACCATCCGGAGCGGCGGCCATGACCCCATTCGGCACCTAACACCACCAGGTCGAGCGTGCGCGCGACTTTGAGCTTCAGCCAGGACGCGCCCCGCCGGCCTGCCGCATAGCCCGCGTCGAGCGACTTGGCGATGATGCCTTCGTGACCGCGATCGAGGGCGCTGCGGAGAAATGCATCCGCAGCTTCCGCCGTGCCGGCGACGATATGCGGAATGACCAGTGAGGCGGGCGCGGCATTGGTGAGAGCGGCAAAGCGGCGCGATTGCGGTTCGTCGATCAGCGGCTGCCCGTCATGGTAGAGACAATCAAAGAAAAAGGCCGACAGCGGCAGCTCGTGACGAAGCCTGTCGATATCGAGCTTTCGTCCGAATCGGCGCATCGTGAACTGAAAAGGGTGCGGTGACTGATCGTTGGCAAGCGCGATGACTTCGCCGTCGAGAATCAGCTCGCGCGCCGGCAGCGCTTGGACAGCCTCGACGATCTCCGGCGCGGCTGGAGTGACATCGCGCAGGTTGCGCGTGAACACCCGCACGTCGCTGCCGCCCTTGTGAACCTGAATTCGAGCGCCGTCCATCTTGAATTCGAGGGCTGACTCGCCGAGCGAGTGCAACGCCGCTTCGATCGTGTCGGCTGTGTCGGCCAACATCGGCTGCACCGGTTGGAACAGCCGGACGGAAAAGGTGCCCAGTCCGCCCTCGCCGCGCTCGAGCGCCGCACGCGCGACGGCGCCGAGATCGCCTGCCATCATGGCGGCACGGCGGATCGTCGCGCTCTTGATTCCCGCCGCACGCGCCACGGCGTCGAACAACACGCCCTCAAGCGCGCCCTGACGGAGTTCACCAAACAGCAGACGTACGAGGAAGTCCTGCTCTTCACGCGTCGCGCGCGCGAGAAGCGACCGAAGCGCCTGCGCTTTTTCGCGGGACGATCCAGATCCAGCGAGCAACGCGATCGCGCCGAAGGCTTCATCGACTTCACGCAGTTCCAGCGCAGGCGATTCCGCCGCGCCGTCCGGGCGCGACGCGCGGATGACTGACCCGCCGATACCGATTCGTCCCTGACGGGTAGACCCCGAAAGGAAGGCCACGGCAATTTCCGTTTCATCCGGTGCGAGCCGCCGCAACAGGCCTGCCAGGGCCTCGATCTTTCGCAGCCGAGAGCTGGTTTCGGCCACGCGCCGTGATGTGTCCACGAGTTCGACGAACTTCATCGCGCCGCTTCAAATCATGACAGAGGGTGACATGATTCGCGACTTACACTTGACGCCTAATTACTGAGCGCAACGCACCATGACTGAAGCCAATCGCATTGTCGACGAGCTCGCGCGCGCAATCGAGGGCGATCCGTGGCACGGGAACTCCGCCACCGTCATCCTGCGCGATGTCACCGCCAAAATGGCCGCGGTCAAACCACCCGCGAATGTTCATTCGATCTGGGAGATCGTGCGGCATATGACGGCGTGGACCAACGAAGTCCATCGTCGTGTCGACGGACATCCGCCCGCGGAACCGCAGGAAGGCGATTGGCCATCGCCTTCGGGCTCGAGTGACGAGGACTGGACACGCGACGTCGCGGCGCTCGTCGAGGCTCATCGTCGATTGCTGCAAAAGATCGCAGCGCTCTCCGAGGCCACGCTTCAGGCGCCGCCAGTGGACGCGCGCAACAGGCCGGCGGGTTCCGGCGTGAGCTATTACGTCCTGCTCCATGGGCTCGCACAGCATCACGCCTACCACGCAGGCCAGATCGCGGTGCTGAAGAGAATCGCGTTGCCGGATTAATCGGTCTTTCGATTCTGTTCCGCGAGCCAGGCGTCGCTCACCGATCCCACGTCAATCTTTTTCGACCGGCCTCTCACCACTCGTGTCAACACAGCGAGTGTCACCACGGCTGCCAGAGCACCCCCGATTCCGAACAGTACCCACATCTCGTCATCCGCCTATGAAAAGGTTGTGATACCGATAGGGGAAGACTTCCATCGCGCATTCCATGTTGGGGAGACGCACATCATGACAGGTTTGGAGCTCTGGGAATTACTCAGTTACATCGTCACCGTCATCGGCCTGCCGCTCGCGATCTTCACGTTTTGGCAGGAACAGCGTAAGGAGCGCGAAAACGAGGACGAAGAGACGTATCAGCTGCTGTCTGACGCCTACGTCGATTTTCTCAAGCTCGTAATGGCCAATCCAGATCTGCAATTGCGATCGAAAACCGCCACGCCCCGGCTCAACGATGAGCAGCAGGAGCGCCGGCAGGTGGTGTTCGAGATGCTGATCTCGCTGTTCGAGCGTGCGTACCTTCTGGTATTCGATCAGGACATGACCGAAAGCCAGCGCCGGCGCTGGCATTCCTGGGATGATTACATGCGCGAATGGTGCCGCCGCATCGACTTCCGGGCCATGCTGCCGCAATTGCTGGAGGGCGAAGATCAGGACTTTGCCGGCTACATCAGCGCAATTGCGGCGAAAGAAGGAGCCCGGTGAACCACCTACGGCTGCACGAAATTCGCCGCTACCAAGCGCTGATCGAAGACGAACACATTCGAACTCGTTGGCTCAACCGTGACGTGGGACCCAGTGATTGTCGTTCTCCCCGAACGTCCTCGACACGGGTGAAGTTCTTTCCAGCGGATCGTAACTGCCGTTGTTTGCGCGACGGCAATCGGTCCACTCGTTGTCTCCAGGAACATAAATCAGAGGATGCGAGAAGCTGTTGAAGAGGTCGAGCCGGTTCGGGAACATCGCGTCGCTACACACTGAGCTCCCGTTCTTGATATCGTCGTCGTGCGCGACGAACGCTTTTTCGGGTCAGAATATGGGGTCGGAATCACACAGACCTCCCTCTCTAGGTCTGCCGGATCGCATCGCGTGGGTCCGCTCGGTCGCGACGACACGTTCGCCGGGAGGAGTTGCACATGTCACGCACGATCGGCATCCACACCAGGACGCTCGCACGTGTCACGTTGACGATCTGTTTCGGGCTGATGACTACCACCGCAATGTCTCAATCGATCCAGGGGACCGCGACGTTTCGTGAGTGCATGGCACTGCCACCGGCCGCTGTGCTCGAGGCGTCGCGCGAGGATATGTCGCGTGCCGACGCTCCGGCGGAGACGATCGGGCGCACACGCGTCACCTCACCGGGCAATCCGCCGATTGCGTTCACGATTCCTTACAATCCGAGCAAGATCGTCGCTTACCACCGTTACGTTGTTCGCGCGACGATCATCGTCGATCACAAGCTGCTGTTCACCACAGACACGGCGACTCCGGTGATTACACACGGCGCCCCGACGAAAGTCGCGGTGATGTTGCGCAGAGCGGCGGCCAGTCAGAACGTTCCGAAACCTGTCGCCAGGCCGCTCGAAGGAACCTATTGGAAAGCCATCGAGCTCGCCGGAAAGCCGACACCGGCCCAGGACGCGAATCGCGAGGCGCACGTGATCCTTGAAGGGGGGCGCCTCGCCGGCTCCGATGGTTGCAATCGAATCCTCGGCAGCTACGAACTGAAAGGCGACGGCATCAAGTTCGGCCAGGGCGCCAGCACTCAGATGGCATGCCTGAACGCAGTACGAACCGAGCGCGCGTTTCGCGATGCGCTCACCAGCGCCGCACGATTCACAATTGTGGGCGATCGTCTGGAATTGTTGGACGCAAGTGGCAGGCGCGTGGCGGCATTTGCCGGCCGCGCGGCGGCGTTGCCGCCGGCGTCGACGGCACTGGAAGGCACGTCATGGCAACTCGTCAAGTTCCAGGGCAGTGACGATACAACGCTGACGCCGGACGATCGATCGAAATACACCATTGCGTTCGGCGCCGGCGGGCAGCTGACTGCCCGCGTCGACTGTAACCGTGGACGCGGCACCTGGAAAGCGAGCGGCACGAGTCAGCTTCAGTTTGGACCACTGGCCCTCACGCGGGCCGCATGCCCACCCGGATCCCTGCATGATCAGATCGTGAAACAGTGGGGCAACATTCGGTCGTACGTGATCAAGGACGGTCATCTCTTGCTATCGCTGATGGCCGACGGTGGAATCTACGAATTCGAGCCGAGCGCCACGACGAACCCGCCGGCTGCCGAAATCTGATTTTTCGCGCTCGCGATGCCATAATCGGCCGTTGGCTACTTCTTGAGACTAAACCCCAAGCTCACTTCAGTTCGCAGCGCCAACGGCGTTGAACGTTCGAACAATGCCATTTGCGGCCCGAATCTTGAGCTCGGCTCAATGCCACGATCATCAAGTCAATGAGGGTGTAGAGCCGATGGTGCTGATTAACGCGACCAGCCTGTCCCAAACTGTCGACGCTATCAACGCCGCCGTTTTTCATCAGCGGCCGCTTTCAGCTGACAGTCGCAAGAAGGCGGCACGCTGGATTGCCGCGCGTCAAGGCTTGCCTGGCGCCTACGGCGAGACGTTCGCGGGATTTGCCAGCGAGCGCGCCAAGGGCATTGTCCTGTTCACTGGCGAGCTGATCACGTCGGCGTCTGCACGCCACATCCTGGGCGAGGAAGCCTCGCGCGTGTTGCGGTTGCTCCGCGTGCGCGACGGCGTGGTCAAGGCGGCACTCGGTCGCGCGTCTGCCGGACTCATGCGTTGCTTGGAGCGCGGCGCGCTTGACCCGCGATACACGAATCCTGGTCTCTACTGCTGTGGCAAGTGCAGCGTTGGATTGTGGCGGAACTTGCTCGCCGGCGGGTTGGATCGTCAGGAAGAACGACTCCGTAGAGGCGTCGCCCACCTTCGCTCGATGCGCGACGGAGAAGGGCAGTGGCGCAAATTTCCTTTTTGGTACACGGTACTTGCCCTGAACGAGATGGACTTCCCCGAAGCGTCAAGCGAACTTCGCTACGCCGCGCCGCGGCTGGAGCTCGCAGCCGCTCGCGCGAGAGCATCAACGGCGTACGCAGCGCGACGGCACGAGATCGCAACTCGCGCATTGCGTCGAATTTGAATTCACCGCCTCGGTGCGCACCGCAGCGATGCCGGCGCTCGCGTCCGGCACCTACGTGGCCGCCCAGACCGATGCTTTCTTCGCCCACGGCGTGTCGCGATACCGCTCCGTGAATGCGCGTCCCGTATCCACCAGGGCCGCAGGATTGTTGGTCGCCTTGTAACGCGATACGCCGGCCCAATAAAGCGCTTCGGGCGCGGCGTCGGAATCCGGGTAAGCGTCGAGCACCCTTCGAAACCGCCGTTCCGCTTCGGCGAAATTCCCCTCCGCCAATGCCGCCTTGGCGAGCCCGAGCTGGAGCTGGGGCAGCAGGTCGTCGGCCGGAAGGAATCCTTCGCTGCGGTGGCGTTCCTCGCCGCTCTGATCGAGCACGAGGATGGTGGGAGTCCATTGCACGCCGTAGCGCTCGCCCAGCCGCTTGAACTCATCCTGCTGTTCGCGCACATGCACGCGAACGGGCACGAAATTCTGTTCGATGAATTCGCTGACGCGCGGATCCGTATACACCTCGGCATCCAGCCGAGCACAGCCCGCTCACATCGGCGCCGCGCTGAAGTCGATCAGCGCACTGCGTTGTAGTTGCCGCGCCTGGTTCAGCGCGTCGTTGATATCACGCTTCCATACGATGGCCCCGTGCTCAACAGGCATGACGCCCTCCTCCATCTCTCCTCATTGTTCGGCAACCGCGCGCTGGTACCAAGCTGAACGCGGCAAAATATGCGCCTACGGTTTGGGTGCGTGCCATCATGAGAAACAATCATGACCGCCTGCACCGTCGGCTACCTCGTCGGCAGCCTCGCAACGAAATCGATCAATCGAGTTCCTCCAGAACTACATGACCGAGTTCCTCGCGTTCATTGAGAGGGTCTACACTGTGTTGCCGAGAAACAAGTAGGCGAGCAACTTCAGAGGTGGGTACATGGTAACAAGACGCCAATTCTCTCGAACCGCAGCGGCCGGTTTGATTCTGCCCGCACTCACCGGGCGTTGGGCCGATGCGTCGCTCGTGAACGGCGTTCGCTTGGGCGTGCAGACCTACAGTTTTCGGGAACTGCCGCGTCCGGCCGGCGGCGATGCCGTGGACGTGATCATCGGCGCCATGAAGGCGTGCGGACTCGACGAATGCGAGTTGTGGTCGCCGCAGATCGAGCCTGAGTCCACTGGCACAACACCTGAAACGCGTCAGTTTCTGCGTCAGTGGCGCGTGTCGACGCCAGTCAGCCATTTCGCCGGCATCAGGAAAACGTTTGCAGCGGCGGGCATCACCATCTTTGCCTATAACCTGAGCTTCAGCGATTCGTTCAGCGATGAAGAAATCGATCGCGGGTTCGAGCACGCGCGCGCGCTCGGGGCCGAGGTGATCACCGCCTCGACGACCTTGGCGGTCGCGAAGCGGCTTGTGCCGTTTGCGGCAAAACATCGCATACCGGTCGCGATGCACAATCACTCGCGTGTCGACGACCCGAACGAGTTCGCAACACCTGTCAGCTTCACGACTGCGCTAGCAATGTCACCGTTCTTCCGTGTGAACCTCGACATCGGGCACTTCACGGCCGCGGACTTCGATGCGCTGGCGTTCATCGAGGCACATCACGACCGGATCACCAACCTTCACATCAAGGATCGGAAGAAGCACCAGGGCGACAACGTGCCGTGGGGAGAGGGCGATACGCCGATTCGCGAGACCCTGGCCTGGCTGAAAGCACGGCGCTCGCCGATCCGCGCCTATATCGAGTACGAATACAAAGGCGGGCGCGGCCCAGTGGACGAGGTGAAAACTTGCCTCGCCTACGCGACAAAGGCCTTGACGTCGTGATGGCGACTCGCGCGTCGGGCATTTGAACGCCTTCCAAACTCGCTGAGGATCGTCTCGAGCACCGGCAGCATCATCCCTGCCCGCTTCGCGCGGATGACGAGGTCCCATAGCGGCTCGAACTTCTTCCAGCCGGCCGCGTACGCGGCATGCCGCAACCCCGCAACCACGTTGCCGTGGGCCGTCGCGCCGCGCAGGATCGATCCCCAGCGATAGAAGTCGCGATAGGCACGCCAATATCCCCGTTCGAGTTCCTCGGGTGACATGCGCGCCGGCTGAAAGACGGCATGTCGCGTGTCGTACAGATCCCAGTCGTGCACGAAGATACGGCCCTGGCTCGCCAGTCGCTGATGCAGTGCGGTGCCCGGATACGGTGTGAGGATGTGAAACGTCGCGGTCTCGATCCCGTGTTCGATCGCCCAGTCGACTGTGCGAGCGAAAACCGTGGGGTCATCCGCATCCATGCCGAAGACGAAGCTTCCGTTGATCATCACGCCGAGATCGTGAAGGCGGCGAATCGCTTGCGCGTAATCGCGCCGCAGGTTCTGAAACTTGCGCTGTTCGACGAGGTTGGCCGTCGACAGCGTTTCGAATCCCACAAACAAGCTGCGCAGGCCGGCCGCGACGGCCCGTTCGAGCAGCTCCGGCAGGAGCACGGCATTCACGGTGCCGGCGGCCTGCCACAACCGCCCCATGCCGCGCATGCCGTCGAAGAGCGCCGTTGCAAAACGGCGATCGCCGAACAAATGGTCGTCGAGGAAATACAGGTGTTTTCCGGGCAGGCGGTCAATCTCGGCGAGCGCCGCGTCAACCGATTGCGTGTAAAAAGAGCGGCCGCCTTCGAAAAACGCCTCCTTGTAACAGAAGTCGCAGACGTGCGGACACCCGCGCGACACGACAATCGAGTTGGGTACGAGGTACAGCCGACGCTTGATCAGATCCCGCCGAATCGGCGGAACGCCGGCAAGGGTGCGTGTCTGCGACCTGTATACCGGCTGGGGGCAGCGACGACGGAAGTCAGCCAGAAATTCCGGCCACGTGTCTTCGCCCGGCCCAAGAAAGATAGTGTCGGCGTGCGCCGCCGCCTCTTCCGGACACGATGTGACGTGAAGGCCGCCCAGAGCGACGTGTACCCGCCGGTAGCGATACTGGTCAGCGATGCGATACGCGCGGTATGCCGAGGTGATGTAGACCTGGATCACCACCAGATCCGGCCGGTCGTCCAATTGGAGCGGCTCGACATGTTCGTCCTGGATTTCAGCCTCATCGCTATCGTTCAGGTACCCGGCGAGGGTAGCCAGGCCGAGCGGCGGGAACAGGGAGTACTTAATCGGGCGCCACAGCGGGCTCGTTGCCTCCATCAGCGCGGGCAGGATGAATTTGACCTTCACCGGCGGTCCTCCACGCCGGCGAGGATGGGTCCTGCAGCAGTGCGAAGTCTTCAGAGAGAGGTGACGGTTCCGTGAGATGTGCGTGACAGCTTGCCCGCCCAAACACGTACATCCTGTTACAACGGCGACGCGGGCATTGTGGTCTAATGACTCTCAGTTTCCGGCAATTTCAAGGGCTTTCGTGATGCGTTTCGCTCGTGGTCTCGTTCTCAGTTTGATATGGGTCACGACCGTGACGGTGGCAGCCTGTTCGGACAGCCAGGCCCGTCAGAGTCAGCAGGCGGAGTCCGCGCCGACGGTGCCCATCACCGCCGCTACCGCGGTTCGTAAGGCAATGCCGCTCGAAGTCAGCGTGATTGGCGCCGTCGAGGCGTATTCGACGGTGGCGGTCCGCGCACAAATAACTGGCGAGCTCACGTCGGTCAACTTCAAGCAAGGTGACGAAGTCCAAGCCGGGCAGGAGTTGTTCACGCTCGATCGGCGGCCGCTCGAAGCGGCACTGCAGCAGGCCACCGCAAACCTCGAACGCGATACCGCGCAAGCGGCAAATGCCAAAGTGATCGTCGAGCGCTATGAGCAACTGGTGGAGCGAGGCATTGTCGCGCGCGAACAGCGCGACACCGCGCGCACCGCGGTGGCGGCGCTCGAGGCCACGCTCGCCGCCGACCGCGCTGCGGTCGAGAACGCGAAAGTACAGCTGCAGTACGCCACGATTCGCGCGCCCATCAGCGGGCGAACGGGCGCGCTGATGGTCACCGCCGGGAACCTGGTGCGCGCCAACGATCAGACCCCACTCGTCACGATCAATCAGGTCACGCCGATTTACGTCTCGTTTGCGTTCCCTGAAGCATCGTTGGCCGAGTTGCGCCGCTACATGGCGCAAGGCTCGCTGCGCGTCGATGCGCGGCCCGCGCACGCCGAGAACGGAGAGGGTTCGGTGGCCACCGGTCGCATCACGTTTGTCGACAACGCCGTTGACCAGACCACGGGCACGATCAAGATCAAGGCGACCTTTCCCAACCAGGATCGATGGCTGTGGCCTGGCCAATTCGTCAACGTCGTGGTTCGCTTGACGACCGAATCTGAGGCGATCGTCGTGCCGACCATCGCGGTGCAGACGGGTCCAGACGGCTACTACGTTTTCGTAGTCAAAGCCGATCAGACGGTGGAGTTGCGCCCGGTCACCGTGGCGCGGGTCGCGGGCACAGAGACGCTGATCAAGGAGGGCGTGATGGCGGGTGACACCGTCGTCACCGACGGCCATCTGCGGCTGGTGCCAGGTAGCCGCGTCAGCATGCGCGACGCAGGCGGCGCGAAGGCGGGATCATGAATTTCGCCGCGCTCTTCATCAAGCGGCCGATCACGACGACGCTCATCATGTTGGGCATCGCTGTGTTCGGCGTGATGTCCTATCGACTGCTGCCGGTCAGCGACCTGCCCACCGTCGATTTCCCCACGATTCAGGTCAACGCGAGTTTGCCCGGTGCGAGCCCGGAGACCATGGCCTCCGCGGTGGCGCTGCCGCTCGAGAAACAGTTCGCCACGATTGCCGGACTGAGCTCGGTCAACTCGACCAGCTCGCAGGGCAGCACCAACATCACGTTGCAGTTCGATCTCAATCGCAACATCGATGCGGCGGCGCAGGACGTGCAAGCGATGATCGCGAGGGCCGCGCGTCAGCTTCCGCCGCAGATGCCGTCGCCGCCGTCGTACCAGAAGGTGAATCCAGGCGATCAGCCGGTCATCTTCCTGTCGTTGCGATCGGCCACGCTTCCGCTCTCCACTGTCAACGAATACGCCGAGACGATCGCGCAGCGCATTTCCATGGTGAGCGGCGTCGCACAAGTGCAGCTTTTTGGCGCCGCGAAGTATGCCGTACGAGTCGACATCGATCCTCGCAAACTGTCGGCGCGCGGCATCGGCATCGATGAAGTCGCGTCGGCCATTCAGAGCGCCAACGTCAATTTGCCGACCGGGACGATGTACGGTCCCGACCGCGCCTTCACCGTGCTCGCGAACGGACAGTTGATGAAGGCGTCGATGTACGCCCCCCTCGTGATCGCCTATCGCAGCGGCAATCCGGTGCGGCTCAACGAAGTGGCGAGGGTTTACGACGGCATCGAGCAGGACAAATCGGCCAACTTCTTCCGCGGGCTGCGCAACATCAACCTTTCGATCCTGAAACAGCCGGGCACCAATGTGGTGGCGATGGTCGATTCCATCAAGGAGCTGCTGCCGACGTTCCGCGAGCAGCTGCCCCCGTCGGTCATCCTCGACGTCCGGACGGATCGCTCGGTTTCGATCCGAGAGTCGGTACACGACGTCAAGGTCACGCTCTATCTCACGTTCGTTCTCGTCGTCGCAGTCATCTTCATCTTCCTGCGCAGCGTGACCGCAACGGTCATTTCCAGCTTGACGCTGCCGGTCACAATCGTCTCGACGTTTGCGGTGATGTACTTGTTCAACTACAGCCTCGACAACTTGTCGTTGATGGCGCTGACGTTGAGCATCGGCTTCGTCGTGGACAACACCATCGTCATGCTGGAGAACATTGTCCGCCACATGGAGATGGGTAAGACGCCGATGCGGGCGTCGTTCGACGGGTCGAAGGAAGTGGCCTTCACCATCGTCGCCATGACGGTATCGCTGGTCGCGATCTTCATTCCGGTCCTGTTCATGGGCGGGCTCGTTGGACGGCTCCTGAACGAGTTTGCGGTCACGATTGGTGTCGCGATCATCGTGTCGGGTTTCATTTCGATCAGCCTCACGCCTATGTTGTGCAGCCGCTTCCTCAAGCCGCCGCACAGTCAACGCCACGGTTCGCTCTATAACCTGACGGAACGCTTGTTTGATCGTTGGCTTCGGGCGTACGATTGGTCGCTGCAGTTGAGCCTCAAGCACCGCTTCGTGA
The DNA here is from genome assembly GCA_046726375.1 of Acidobacteriota bacterium. Lineage (GTDB taxonomy): Bacteria > Acidobacteriota > Vicinamibacteria > Vicinamibacterales > UBA2999 > DASPWV01. The sequence continues at coordinate 21,070 of JBKPAJ010000074.1, read as the reverse complement.
CAATGGCGGCGTCGCTGTTGTTGGTGGGCGGATCGGCGTATCTCTTTACCCGCATTCCAAAAGGTTTCTTGCCGAGCGAAGATCAGGGCCGTTTTGTCGTCACCGTCGAGGGGATTCAGGGAATCGGCTTCGAGGAGATGATGCGCCACCAGGCGGAAGTGGCCGAGATCGTCGCCAGAGATCCGGATATCGCCGGCTTCAGCAGCAACGTGGGAAGCGGCGGCGGTGGCGGGGGTGGCAGCGGTCTGAATCAGGGGCGAATCGCGGTCGACCTGAAGCCGCGAAACGAGCGCACACGCTCCGTCGATCAGATCATCGCGAGTCTTCGTCCAAAGCTGGCGCAAGTGCCCGGCGTGCGCGTGTTCATGGTCAACCAGCCGCCGATCAATCTCGGCGGCCAGCAGGGTCCGCGCAGTACCTATCAGTTCACGCTGCAGGACACGGACACTGCGGAGCTCTATCGCGCGGCGCCCCTGCTCGAGGACAAGATTCGGGAGCTGCCCGGCATCGAGGATGTGAATAGCGATCTGCGTCTCAACAACCCGCAGATTCAGATCGACATGGACCGCGACAAGATCTCCGCGCTCGGGTTGACCGTCAATCAAGTGGAGACCGCGCTCTACAACGCCTATGGCACGCGGCAGGTCTCCCAGATCTACGCACCCAACAACCAGTATCAAGTGATCATGGGCGTCGCGCCCGAGTTCCAGCGCGACCCGGCGGCGTTGTCGATGTTGTACGTCCGCTCGAGCAGCGGCAAGCTTGTGCCGGTGAATACGGTTGCGAAGGTGAGAACGACGGCGGGGCCACTGAGCGTGAGCCACACAGGTCAGCTCCCATCCGTCACGATTTCGTTCAACCTGAAACCCGGATACGCGCTCGGCGAGGCTGTTTCGCAGATTCAAACGGTTGCCGCCGAAACACTGCCCGCAACTGTGTCAACGCGTTTCCAGGGCGCGGCGCAGGCGTTCCAGGATTCGCTGCGCGGCCTCGGCCTCATTCTGGTGATGGCGATCATCGTCATTTACCTGGTGCTCGGCATCCTCTACGAGAGCTTTACGCAACCCCTCGTCATTCTTTCGGGCCTCCCGTCCGCAGGCTTCGGCGCACTGCTGACCCTGATGATCTTCAAGAGCGAGCTCAGTCTGTACGCGTTTGTGGGCGTGATCATGCTCGTCGGTCTCGTCAAGAAGAACGGCATCATGATGGTGGACTTTGCCGCTGTCGCAGAGCGTGAGGAAGGGAAGACGCCGCTCGAAGCGATTCGCCAGGCGTGCCTGGTGCGCTTCCGCCCGATCATGATGACGACCATGTGCGCATTGGTCGGCACGCTGCCGATCGCGTTTGGATGGGGTGCTGGCGCAGAATCGCGGCGGCCGCTCGGACTCGCGGTCGTCGGAGGCCTGCTGGTCTCGCAGCTGCTGACGCTCTACATCACACCGGTGTACTACGTCTACATTGAAAACGCCCGCCTGCGGATGATGCGGCGCCGTGCAGCCGAGGCGCCGGAGTTTGCTGGCGCGACTGCGCATCCAATGCGTGCAATTCCAGAAGCGCCGGCCGCAATACAGCGGTCGGTTGAAAGACCGGGTCACATGTAAACGCACCGTGACGGCATCGGTCGCAGCCGATACAAAGGCCTCGCTTGGCTCAGATCAGCGGCGTTTCGCACGGATGCGCACCAGGTACTGATTTTCGGCGTTGAGGTTGATCAACGACACGAACGCACGCCCGTTGTAGTTGCCGATAGTCCCTGACTGCGATACCGCCGAAACGTCCCATCCATCGGGCAGCAGCACGGTATTACGCAAGCCTTTCAGCGTCCGGCCAAACACGAGGTCGCCGCCCTCGACCGTATATGCCGCGTCGGAGAGCATGCCTGTAAGGCGTAGATGCGCGCTCTGCTTCTCATTTGTGATCGGCACCTCGAGTGCGACCGTTGTCGCGGCACCTGACTTCACTGGCATCAACGCGCGGGCAGTGTCGAGGTCCACCACTTTGAGATCAGTGAGGGGCAGGTAGGCGAGCGAATCGAGCGTCGCCCTGGCGCCGTTGCGGTAGTCGCTGTAGCTTTGATCGACCTTGATCCGATGCGTTTCAGGCGGTTCGAGGTCGTACAGCGTCTTCACATCGTCGAAAAACACGTCGCCGCCACTTGTCGACGTGAACGTCGCCGTCGTCTTGCGCGCGTGAATCGTGACGGGATTGCTCTGTCCGCTCGGATTCGCAAAGGCGAGCTTCAATCGACCATCTGCGGTCGTCGACATCTGGGCGGCAACATTGGACGAGATGAACGCGAACCCTTTCGGCAAAAGCACGCCGAGCCGATAACCACTGAGGCTTCGGACCCACACGATGTCGTTGCCGTGCATCATGTATGTGCGTGGGTCCTTGTAAGTCTTGTAGATCAGCACACGCCCGATGCCGCCTTCCGCCACTGGAATCGGCAGCTTGGCGTGGATGGCATGGGTATCCGGTTCGTTTTTGTCCTGTTCGTAGGTGAATGGCAGCGGCTTGCCGGTGCGCGGATCGTAGACTTCGATGTCGGACCCCTCGCTGCCGCCGCGCGTCGCGTTGACGAGTTCGGTTGCCCCAACACGCGTTTCCTCCGGCAGAAATCGGATGCGGAACGACTCGCTGCCTGGCTCGAGAATCGAGTACTCGGTATACGCATCCTGTGTGAACAGGCGCGTGAGCGGCGCAGTAGGCCGCAGCGATCCGTCTGGATTTGTCCCGCCCGGAAACGGATTGCTGGCACCCCGCTGGCCGACCTCGACCACGACCACGAGACCAGGCGCGAGCGCGAACATGCACCCGGCCGCGATTGCGCGCAAAAGGTGTCGTGACATGGCCGAGAGTCTATAACACGACCGTCGCAAGCGTTCCCGACGCTGGGCGCCCGCCACCGGCTTTCACTACTTCCTTACGTGTTGCGCACGGTCCGTCGCAGTATCATGGTGCCTTCCGAGACACAACCAGCAGCCGGATCACGATGGTCGGACGAACGATTTCGCATTACCGCATTACCGGGCAGCTTGGCGCCGGCGGCATGGGAGTGGTGTATCGCGCGGAAGATTCGCGGCTTGGACGCGAAGTCGCGCTCAAGTTCGTGTCGCAGGATCTCGCTGACGACGTTCAGGCTGTGCAGCGCCTGCGATCGGAGGCGCGCGCTGCCTCGGCGCTGAATCATCCCCACATCTGCACGATTTACGACATCGGCGACGACAATGGCCGGCCGTTCATCGTGATGGAAATGATAAAGGGCCAGACCCTTCGCGAGCGTCTGCTGACCGGCCGCCTGAAAACTCACCAGGTTCTCGACGTCGGGATCGAAGTTGCGGATGCGCTGCATATCGCGCACACCAACGGCATCATTCACCGCGACATCAAGCCGGGCAATATTTTTCTGAGCGAGACCGGACACGTGAAGATTCTCGACTTCGGTCTCGCGAAGGTGACACCGACGACGGAGTTTTCGCGCGCGACCACGGCGCATTCACCCGACCCAACCGCGGCGGGCGTCATGCTCGGGACCACAGCGTACATGTCGCCCGAACAGGTCACTGGCGAACAGCTCGATCCCCGCAGCGATCTCTTTTCACTCGGCGTCGTGCTTTACGAAGCTGCCACCGGCGAACATCCGTTCCCCGGCAAGACCGCGGCCGCGATCGTCGCGGCGATTCTCGATCGAGCGCCGGTTCCGGCGCTGACACGAAATCCAGAGCTGCCCCTGCGGCTTCAAGAGGTGATCGACAACTGCCTGGAAAAGGATCGCGAGCTTCGGTATCAGTCCGCCGCTGACCTGCGCGCCGACCTGAAACGCGTTCGGCGAGACATCGAGTCCAATTACCCGCCGAGAGCAGCGACGTCGGGGTTGGATGCGCGCTCCGGAGGCGGGTCGCGGTCGCACCGCGAGGTATCACTGCCGCACGAGAAAGCGCCTGCACCGTTGTCGTTCGGCGCGCTCGTCGCAGTTGTTTCTGTCATCGTGGTTTTAGCGCTGGGAGCGCTCGCGTACAAATTTTGGCCGGCGCCCGCGGTGACAAGTCCACCTGCGCCGACGAGTGCTTCAGCAAATCCAATCGGCGGGGATTCAGGTTCAAGAAGCGCGCAGACCAATATTGCGGACCGACTGCAACTGGCGCGCGCGAGCTGGGATGCGAAGAACTACCGAGCCGCTGCCGGTTACGCAGCGGAGATTCTTGCGATCGCACCAGGACATCCCGAGGCGACCGAGATCCGCAATCGCGCTCAGGACATGCTGACGCGGTTTGACGTCGCGATTCGCGACGCACGCAGCCGCATCCAGTCCGGCGACATCGAGGGAGCGGCGCGTGCGCTCGATACCGCTCGCGCCCTGGACCCCGGAGCGCCGAGTGTGATCGAGATCACATCGCGATTGTCGGCCGAGGCCCGCAGAAGAGATGCCGCCACGAGGGTAGACCCGGGGTCGTCGCGCGCCAGCCGGGGCGCCGGTATCGCCAGTACGACGCCGCCGCCGGCCTCGCCGCCGCAGTCACTGCCAGCTCCACCAGTTGAACCAGTGCCGGCACCGCCGCAGGCCGCGCCGCAGCCGCCGCCCGCCACACCGCCGCAGCCGAAACCGTCTGTACCAGAGCCGGTGGCCGCCGCACCTGAGCCGTCACCGAAGCCGGCGGCTCCGCCGCCACGAGTGGAACCGCCGCCTGCGAAACCACCCGCCCAGAACGACGACGCGGCGATCCGACAACTTGTCGCAGCCTACGCGCGCGCGATCGAACAGAAGGACATGGCGCTGTTTCGCGCCATCAAGCCGAACCTCTCGCGCGAAGAGGAGCGAAGGCTTCAGGACGGCTTCCGCGCTGTCACGTCGCAGCAAGTCAATCTCACCATCGTCTCGATCGAGCGCGAGGGCGACACTGCATCCGTGGTGGTCGACCGGCAGGACATCGTCCGAGCAGGCGGCCGGCAGTACACCACCAAGAGCCGGCAGACGCTTCGCCTGGCACGCATGGCATCCGGCTGGGGCATTGTCGACATCCGGTAATCAATCAGGAGGGAAAATGATCCGTCGCCTCGGCCTGGTGTTCGTCTGCATTGCGGCCATCGCCGCACCAGTGAACGCGCAGGAGCCGTACAATCTCACCGCGTCGGTCACCCACATGGCGACACTCTTCGCCGATCTCTTTGGCCCGCGCGGTCTCATCGTCGATAGCGAGGCGACCCTGCCCGGCGAGCAGCTGCATTCCGCACATTTCAACAGCAACTTCCAATCAAACTTCCGGCAGTTTAGTACGGCACTTGTCGGGCAGTTGGTGAGCCTGCCGTTGCCGTCGCCAGCCGGCGGCTTTACCTATGAGTTCGATGCAACGCTCGGTGTTTTTCAGCGGACGACGACGAGCTTCGGGCCCATCCTTGCAGATCGCGCCGACACGATCGGCGCACGCCGTGTCTCGGTCGGATTTGCGTTTCAACGCTACAAATACGACACGATCGAGGGCATCGACCTGCAGCGCGTGCCAGCGGTGTTCACGCACGACAACGCCTTTCTTCTCGGTGGTCGTGAAGACGTCGTGACGACCACGAGCGCCATCGACGCTCGTGTCAGTCAAGCGACGACCTTCGTCACACTGGGTGTGACCGACCATTTGGATGTGTCGTTGGCGGTGCCCCTCATCGATCATGAGCTCAGAGTCGTCTCCGACGCGACCATCCACCGCTTGGGCACGACTAATCCACTGACCCACTTTTTCCGACAATCCGCCGGCGAGGTCGGTGATCGGCGCCTGTTCACGGCGGCCGCGCGCGCGAGTGGCGTCGGTGATCTGATGCTGCGTGTCAAAAGCAATCTTTTGCGGCGCGGCTCGCATGGACTGGCCGCAGGCGTCGACCTGCGCCTCCCGACTGGCGATGAAATGGATTTGTTGGGGAGTGGGACCGTCGGCCTTCAGCCATTCCTCATCTGGTCCGCAACATACGGCGCCGTCTCGCCTCATGTGAACGGCAGCTACAGGTGGAATGGCTCCAGCGTCCTTGCCGGCAATCCGGTCACGGGCGAACGGGCGCATTTTCCCGATCAGTCGGGCTACGCCCTGGGTGCGGATCTGAGTGTGAACCCTCGTCTCACGCTCGCCTTCGACATCATCGGTCAATACGTGTACAACGCCGAACGCGTGCGTGCGGACACCTTCCATGCGCTCGATAATCGCTCGACGTTCCCATCTATCGTGTTTACACGCGACTCGTTCAATCTGCTGAGCGGCAGTGTCGGAATGAAAGCTAACCTCCTGCAACGGCTGCTGCTCGACGTCAATCTGCTCTTCAAGATCGACGAGCACGGACTTCGCGATCGCGTGACACCGCTCGTCGGGCTCGAATATGCGTTCTGAAGCCCGCGGCCATGCGATGCCGCTCAGTGACGCGCACTGTCATTTCTTTTCCCAGCGCTTCTTCGAAGCGTTGGGCCAGGAGAAATATGGCCAGCAACGCACCGTCACGGGCGATCAGATCGCGCGCGATCTCGGCTGGGATCCGGCGGGCCCGCCAGAAGTGCTGGCAGATCGCTGGGCAGCGGAGTTGGACGAGCACCATGTCGCCCGCGTCGCGCTGATCGCGAGCGTGCCTGGTGACGAAACGTCGGTGGCCGCGGCCGTGCAGCGACATCCCACACGATTCGTCGGCTTCTTCGTGTTGAATCCGATCGCGCCCGACGCGCTCGATCGTGCGCGACGTGCGTTCAGCGAGCTGGGGATGCGCTGCGTGTGTCTCTTCCCGGCGCTGCATCATTACCGAATGGACGATGAGCGTGTCGCCGCGCTGTTTCAGGTGGCCGCCGAGCATGGAAGCGCAGTGTTTGCGCACTGCGGCTATCTGTCAATCGAGGCGCGCGTGCGGCTGCAGCTGCCAAGCCGGATCGATCTGCGCGCGGGCGATCCGCTGGCGGTTGCCGCAACCGCGGTCCGGTTTCCGGAGGTTCCCGTGATCGTGCCGCACTTCGGCGCAGGGTTCTTCCGCGAAGCGCTGATGGCCGCCGATGCGGCGCCCAACATTTACCTGGACACGTCCAGTTCCAACGCCTGGGTGAAATACGTGCCCGGCTTGACTTTGACCGAAGTCTTTCGCCGCGCGCTCGGCACCGCTGGAGCGGACCGGCTGATCTTCGGCACAGACTCGTCCTTTTTTCCCCGTGGCTGGCGCCGCGTCATTCACGGCGCGCAGCGCACGGTGCTTGACGAGCTCGGGGTTGAGCAGGACGTCGCCGCGAAGATCTTCGGCGGCAATTTCGACCGGATTTTCGGACCGGCTCGAACGTAACGCCCCCTTGACACCGTGACGCCCAGTCGAGCAACGGGGTACGCCTTGTGCTTCCTGAATAGCAGGGAGGCATACAGCGGACGCCTGCAATTCGGCGTGAACGACGATCACTTCCCGGACAACAGCGGTGAGTACCGCGTCTGGGTGTCGATTGATCGTTAACGACGGCGGGTGCGATCGGTCATAGGACCGGTCGCGCACCGCGCTATTGAATCGCGTGGGGCTCGACGCCACGCGGCGCTGGATCCGGCGTCCAATCTTACCGTTGAGAGAAAAATCGGAACTTGACACGCCCTGCGCGTTCGTTGTATTTAACCTATGTGTTAATTAACCAATTGGTTCAGTAAGCGATGGCCACAGACCAACTGAGCACGACGTTCGCTGCGCTCGCCGACCCGACTCGGCGCGCGATTCTCGCCCGGCTGGCATCCGGCGAGTGCTCGGTCACGGAGTTGGCCGAGCCGTTCGAGATGAGCATGCCCGCCGTGTCGAAGCACCTGAGAGTGCTCGAGCGCGCGGGCCTCATCGTTCGCGGCCGGGAGGCGCAGTGGCGGCCGTGCCGGCTCGAACCCGCACCCCTCAAAGACGTGGCCGAGTGGACGGAGCGTTACCGCGCCATCTGGGAACGGCGCTTCGATCGCCTCGAGACCTATCTACAGACCCTGAAAGCGAAGGAGAGGAAACATGGCCGTAAGCAGCGTCGCAAATAGTGAAACCTTCAAAGTCACGACTCCGTCGGATCGCGAAATCCGCATGACGCGTCTCTTCGATGCGCCGCGCCATCTCGTGTTCGAGGCGATGAGCAAACCTGAACACATCAAGCGGTGGTGGGGCTGCCTCGGTGAAGGCTATTCCGTTCCGGTGTGCGAGGTCGATCTGCGTCCGGGCGGCAAATGGCGGTTTGTGAATCGCCATCCCGAAGGCGAGGCCGTGTTTTACGGCGTGTACCGCGAGGTGGTACCACCCGACCGCATGGTGTTCACCGAGATCTACGAGCCGTTCCCCGACGCCGAGTCCGTGGTGACCGCAGTGCTCACGGAGGAGAACGGCAAAACACGCCTTACGGCGAACGTCGTGTATCCGTCGCCCGAGGTTCGCGACATGGTTCTCAAGACCGGCATGGCTGATGGCGCCGCCAGGAGCTACGATAAGCTCGAAGACGTCGCGCAGGAACTCTCTCGGGAAAGCGCCCGTTAGCTGCTAGAACGAGGGGACAGACGTGACGTGGGCGGCGCCCAGGCCCGCCGCCCACGTACGGCGAGGGTACGCTCATGAAGACCGCACTCGCACTGCTTTTCGTCTCGGTCGCGATTCAGACAAACGACCAGGCGCCGGCGCCGACGCTTCCACCTGACAACTTCTTCGATTCGGGCGGTGTTCGGATTCGATATGTCGAACAGGGGCAAGGACCTCCGATCGTCCTGATTCACGGCTACACCGGCACGCTCGAGCGCCATTGGATCAATCCAGGAGTGTTTGTCAATCTCGCCAGCGATCATCGCGTCATCGCCTTCGATTGCCGCGGGCATGGCAAGAGCGGCAAGCCGCACGACGCCAAGGCGTACGGAGCGGAGATGGGGCAGGATGTGATCCGGCTGCTCGATTATCTCAAGATCACGCGCGCGCATGTCATCGGGTATTCGATGGGCGCGATCATCGCCGGTCAGCTTCTGACAACCGACCCCGATCGGTTCATCACCGCGACGTTTGTCGGGCACCACGCCGTTCACACCTGGACGGCCGAAGACGAACGGGAAGCCGAAGCCTCTGCGCGCGAGCTCGAGGGTGATACGCCCTTCAAGTCGCTCGCGGTCGGCATCGCGCCGCCGGGGACGCCGGTCCCGAGCGACGAAGAGATTCGCAAGCTGGTCCAGCCGCTGGTGGCAGCCAACGATCTCGCCGCCCTTACCGCGTACCATCGCGGTCGTCGCACTCTGGTCGTCACCGATGAAGCGATCGCGGCCGTGCGCGTGCCGACGCTTGGCATCATCGGCAGCGCCGATCCCTCAGCGGGGACGATGCGCGAGCTCGGCAAGGTCATGCCCGCGCTCAAGGTCGTGATCATCGACGGCGCGGAGCATGGCGGTGAGCGCGGGATCATGCGGCGTCCCGAGTTCATGGAGACGCTGCGGCCATTTCTCGCCGCGCATCAATGAGTTAAACAAAGACTGCGGGGGGCGTGGCAAGATCTCGCGGTAACATACGCGCGCTATGCGCATCACCCGCCGCGATCTTGCGTGGACGATCGGCGCGGCTGCTGGCATCGCTGCCGTCGCGCCGCGATCTCTGATCGCACAAGCGCAGCAGCCTGCCGCTCCTGCGCCGGCGCGTACGCCGCCTTCCGTCATTTCGAGCCCGCCGCGCGATTTCACTCCGGGCGCGCAGCCGGTTACCTATCCTGACCCCGACGTCATCACCATCGATCCGGCGTTCAACTCGCTTCGCGTCGGCAACACGCCGATTCAGCGCTTGTGGACAGGAGCGCTGTGGATGGAAGGGCCGGCGTGGTGCAGTCAGGGCCGGTATCTGGTCTGGAGCGACATTCCGAACAACCGGCAGATGCGCTATCTCGAAGACGATGGCCGCGTGACGGTCTTCCGCTCGCCGTCGAACAACAGCAACGGCAACACTTTTGACTTTCAGGGACGGCAGCTATCGTGTGAGCACTCGGGACGCCGCGTGGTGCGGTACGAGCACGACGGATCCGTCACCGTCATCGCCGACGCCTACGACGGCAAGCGGCTCAACTCGCCGAACGATGTCGCCGTGCATCAGGACGGCAGCGTCTGGTTCACCGATCCGCCGTTCGGTGGGTCGCTGTACGAGGGCATGGTGGATGCGCCGGGAGGTCCCGGCAATCCGCAGGGGCGCCTCAACGCCAAAGCTGGGCAGCCGGCAGGCGCAGGCGTCCTCAAGCGCGAGCTGACGAACAACGTCTATCGCGCCGATCCGAGCGGCCAGGTCACGCTCGTCATCGATCAGGAGACGCTCGCGTCTGCGGCCAACGGCATCACGTTCGCGCCCGATTACAAGAAGCTCTATCTCGTCGCGCGCGGGGGAGTGGTGGTTGGCGACATCACCGGCGAGAACAAGCTCACCAACGTGCAGCCGTTCAGCAATTTCATGGTCGACGGCATCCGCTGCGGCCCCGACGGGATTCGCACTGACGTCGACGGCAACCTGTGGTGCAGCAGCAACGCCGGCAACAACGTTGGCTACAGCGGCGTCACCGTGCATGCCCCCGACGGCAAAATGATCGGCCGCATTCGCCTACCGGAGGTGTGCGCCAACGTGACCTTTGGCGGGCCGAAACGCAATCGCCTGTTCATGGCGGCAGGACAGTCGCTCTACGCCCTTTACGTGAACACGCAGGGATCAGCTCCCGGCTAGCGCCGTTCGGAGGTTCCTGGGTGCCGAAGTTCCGGGATGCCAAGGTTCGAGGGTCGAAGGTTCTCCGAGGTTGGGCTTCGTTGAACATCGAACATCGGAACTTCGAACCCTGGAACCCCGGAACCCCGGAACCTCGAACATACTTTGCCCCGTAGCGCCGTGCTTGCGGAGTTCAGGCAACGAGTGGCATCGTTCTTCGCATGCTCTATCGCACCCTTGGTCGCACAGGCGAGCGTGTGTCTGCCATCGGGCTCGGCGGCTGGCACATCGGCTTTCCACATCAGAACGACGCTGACAGCATGGCGTTGATTCGCACCGCGATCGATCGCGGCATCACCTTCCTCGACAACAGCTGGGATTACAACGACGGCGCCAGCGAGACGCGCATGGGCAAAGCGCTGCGCGATGGATATCGCGACAGGGTTTTCCTGATGACGAAGATCGACGGCCGATCGAAAAAAGAAGCCGCGCGACAGCTCGACGAGTCGCTGCAGCGCCTGCAGGTCGACTGCATTGATCTCGTCCAGCATCACGAAGTGCTGCGCTACGAAGATCCGCATCGCATGTTCGACGAGGACGGCGCCAACGCGGCTCTCCTCGACGGCAAACGAGCCGGGAAGTTGCGCTACATCGGGTTTACCGGGCACAAAGACCCGCACATCCACCTCTACACGTTGGACGTGGCACGCGAGCATGGCTTCACGTTCGACACCGTACAGTTGCCGCTCAACGTGATGGACGCGCACTATCGCAGCTTCGAGCGACTTGTCGTCCCCGAACTCGTCCGGCAAAACATCGGCGTGCTGGGAATGAAGAGCATGGCCAACGGCATCATTCTCACGTCCGGTACCGTGACGGCGACCGAGTGCCTGCACTATGCGCTCAATCTGCCAACGTCGGTTGTGATCACGGGCATCGATCGCATGGAAATCCTCGATCAGGCGCTCGACGCCGTGAACACGTTCGCGCCGATGAACGAAGAGCAAGTCAAGGCGCTGCTTCGCAAGACCGCCAAGGCCGCGTCTCGCGGCGAGTTCGAGTTGTTCAAAACCAGCTCGATCTTCGACGCGACCACGACCAATCCCGAGTGGCTCGGTGAAGAGCCTGAGCGCCTCCAGAAATTGATGCCTGCATAACGCGCGCGCAACTTGCGTTAATCTGCAAGGGCGATGCGCTCTCGAATTCTCGTTGCCCTCCTTTCCGCGGGTGTCGTCGTCGGTGTCGTGCTGTCGGCCCAGGGCGGGCGAGGCGGCGTGCGGAGCAAACCGGGAGAAGAGTGTCCACCCGGCACGACGGAAACACGCCCTGGAGCGTGCCAGGCGCCGGACGTTCCGCCGCCGAGCATTCTCGATTACCGGCCACGTTCGACGTTAGTGACGAAGCAGCATGCGGTTGCCAAAGCGAAGTTTCCGGCGATCGACATCCATGGACATCCGGCCTCGCTGACATCGCGGGAGGCCATCGACAGAGTGGTGGCGGCCATGGATGCGCTCAATCTGCGCGTCATGGTGAGCGCCGACAATTCTTCCGGCGAGCGGCTGACACGGGTGTTGACCGCGGTGAATGCGAGCCCGCACAAGAACCGGTTTCGCGTCCTCGCCGGGGTTGATTTCCGCAACGTCGGGCCTGGTTGGGCGGAGCGCGCGGTGCGCCAACTCGAAGCGGACATCAAGGCCGGCGCTGTCGGCGTGGGAGAGATTCCCAAGAGTTTCGGGCTGAATATCCAGAAGCCTGATGGCTCGCGCCTCAAGGTGGACGATCCCGAGCTCGATCCGTTGTGGGACGCGTTTGCGCGCCTCGATGTGCCGGTGTTCATTCACACCGCGGAACCACAGGAGTTTTTCCAACCGCTCGATTACCACAACGAACGCTGGCTCGAGCTCGCGCTGTTTGCGAACCGGCGGAACAACGAGCCGGGCCACGTCACGTTCGATGCGCTCATGACGGAGCGCAACAACATGTTCCGCAAGCACCCGAACACGCGCTTCATCGCGGCCCACTTCGGATGGCATGCCAACGATCTCGCCAGAGCGGCGGCGATGCTCGATCAGTTCCCGAACGTGGTGGTGGAAGTCGGCGCCATCCTCTACGACCTCGGCCGCCAGCCGAGAGCGGCGCGCGAGTTTTTCCTGAAGTATCAGGACCGCATTCTGTTCGGCAAGGATGCGTTTCAGCCGGAAGAGTACCCGTACTACTGGCGGGTCTTCGAAACGGCGGACGAGTACTTCGACTACTACCGCGACTACCACGCGTTCTGGAAGTTGTACGGGATGAGCCTGCCGGATGAAGTGCTGAAGAAGCTGTATTACGAGAACGCTCAACGTGTGGTGAAGGGATTACCGCGCCAGTAGGTTCGCACGTTCGCAGTCCGCCGCATTTCGTCAGCTTACCAGCCCAGCCATTTTTAACAGGGAACACCCCATAAGGTTTGCCGCGTCATATATCTTGCGTGGCAAGATATTGTCCGATACCCTGACGTTAATGGCGAAGGGCGATGAGCGGCAGAACGAGCAGCGGCGCGGGATCGCGCGCGAGCTCAGACGCGGCTCGCTCGAGCTCATTGTCCTGCATCTGTTGGCGCCAGGTGAAGCGTACGGCTACGAAATCGTCTCGAAGCTCGCCGCCGAAACCAACGGCGCGCTCGAAATCACTGACGGCACCTTGTATCCGCTGCTCTACCGGCTCGAGCGCGGCGGATTTGTCGCCGTGCGCTGGGAAACGCCGGAACGCGGCGTGCCGCGGAAGTACTACAGACTCACCGCCGCCGGAGGCGCCGAGCTCGAGCGCCTGACTTATGAATGGACCACCTTTGCGCACGCGATGACGGATCTTCTCAAGCAGGACAGGGGTGCGAAATGACGATCAGGGCCGAGGACTACATCAGCAGAGTGTTGGATGCCATGCCGCGCGCGATGCCGTTGCGCACGCAAATTGCGATGGAGCTGCGCGGTCACATCACCGAGCGCCTGGACAGCGGGCTTGCTGTTGACGAAGTGCTCCGGCAGCTCGGCGATCCGGTCAAGCTGGCCGAGTCGTACTTATCGGCCGAGCCGCTCGTGAGCGCGTCGTTTGGGTCGCGCGCGGCGGCAAAGGTTCTCGACGTCCTCACCATCATCGTGGCATTGAGCCCCGTGCCGCTGGTTGCCTATGGATTGTTGCCGGCGGAAGCCGCGTTCCCCACCGCGGTCTTCGTCTTCCTCGTCGGCGGCAGCTTCGCCTTCGGTCTGTACACGATCATCGCCGAGTACGTCGCTGGTCAGACCCTTGGGAAACGCCTAATGGGCATTCGAGTGGTGAGCGACACGGGCGCCCGCATTACCTTCGGCCAGGCAATCGTGCGGCAACTCCCGATGTTTCTGCAGGTGTACATGGTCGACGTCATGTTTGCGCTCTTCACCGAACGCGGCCAGCGTGCGTTTGAGCTGCTGTCAAAGACACGAACCGTGCGCGCGATCGACTGAGCCGGCAGCCCGTGATTCGTGAGTTCTCACACCCTGCCCCGTGAAACCGGCACAGCTGCCGACCTCTCATACCTGATCCTTGATATCTGCCCCTGATATCTAAACCCCGGATACCTGCTCCCTGATACCTGATACCTGATACGTGACACCTGAAGTATCCTCTGCGGCGTGTCCTGGACGCAGACCTACACCCCTGTTGCGGGATCGCTCGGCGTTTCGGTGCTGTTCGCCGCGCTGCCGCTGGTTGTCGTCGCAATCATGCTCGGCGTGTTTCGCTCGCCGGCGTGGCGGGCGGCGACGCTCGCCCTGCTAACCGCAATGGCTGTTGCCATTCTCGTGTACGGCATGCCGGTGCCGCTCGCCGCGATGTCGGCGATCCATGGTGGCGCGTTTGGCCTCTTTCCCATCGGATGGCTTGTGTACTCCGCGATTCTGCTCTTCGATATCGCGGTCGAGTCGGGTTCCTTCGCTGCGATCGAACGATCGCTGCGGCGCGTGAGCGGCGATCAACGCATGCTCGTGCTCCTCATCGCGTTTGCGTTCGGCGCCTTCATCGAAGGCACTTCAGGATTCGGCACACCGGTTGTCATATCAGCATCGCTCCTCGCCGCGCTCGGCATTCCAGCGTTTACTGCGGCAGGACTGTGCCTGGTGGCCAACACTGCGCCTGTCGCCTTCGGCGCGCTGGCGACGCCGATCGTCACGCTGGCGGGCGTGACCGGGCTGCCGTTGATGGCACTCAGCTCGGCGGTTGGACGGCTGTCGCCGATCATCGCCGTGATCATTCCCGCGTATCTGGTCGTGCTGATGGCCGGCTGGCGCAGCGCGATGGGCGTGATGCCGGCGGCCCTCGCCTGCGGCTTTGCCTTTGGTATCGCGCAGTTCCTCGTGTCGAACTACATCGGTCCGTATCTCACCGATATCCTGAGCGCGCTGGCTGCGGCCGTGGCGCTGCTGATCGCCATTCGTCTGTTCAAACCTGACAAGTACGTCGCCTCCGCTTCACTGAAGGACGCGCCGCTGACCGCCGCAGCGCATGGCGGCTCGAACCCGAAGGCACACGCGGACATGTCGTTGGGACGCGCGTGGCTGCCGTACATCCTGTTGTCGATTCTGGTGATTGTCTGGGGCGCGGCCTGGACGGTGCCCTATCTGAACCGCGTCAGCATCCCGATCAACGTGCCGCTGCTGCACAACGCGATCGAACGTGTGCCGCCGGTCACCGCCACCGTGTCGCGCTATCCGGCCGTGTTCAATTTCAACTGGCTGGCCAGCGGCGGCACGGCGACATTCATGGCAGCCATTCTCTCGGCGATGTTTCTGGGCATTCCGTTCGGCCGCTTCCTGCAGTTGATGGGAAGTGTGTTCAAGCGCCTGTTCGTGCCGCTCATGACGATTGCCGGTGTGCTCGCGCTTGCCTATGTGATGAACTACTCTGGGGCGACCGCGACGCTCGGTCTCGCCCTTGCCGGCACGGGTGTCCTGTTTCCGTTTTTCAGCGCGTTTCTCGGGTGGCTTGGCGTGTTTCTGACCGGCAGCGACACGTCGGCCAACGCGTTGTTCGGGAACCTGCAGGTGATCAGCGCTCGGGCGCTCAACCTCAACCCCGTGCTCATGGCCGCTGTGAATTCAACGGCGGGGGTCCTCGGCAAAATGGTGTCGCTGCAGAGCATCGCGGTGGCGACGGCGGCAACGGGCATGCCGCGCGAT
Organism: Acidobacteriota bacterium; assembly: GCA_046726375.1. GTDB lineage: Bacteria > Acidobacteriota > Vicinamibacteria > Vicinamibacterales > UBA2999 > DASPWV01. Next base: position 5,216 of record JBKPAJ010000074.1, on the reverse strand, counting down.
CAGGAAGCCAAACTGTTTTTGTTTACGTTGAAACACAGCATCGCATTGACGGTCGTCATGGGCATCATCGCGATGTTGTTTGCGTACGTGTTCATCGGCCTGATGCCCCAGGCGTAAGGAGCTGGTATGACGTGGAACCGCATAGCGGTCGTGGGCGCCCTCGTCGCGGGTTGTGCCGTTGGAGTGGGGGTCGATCGGATTGTCAGCGCGCAGCAAACCGGCATTACACGCACAGTCCTGCAGCGCGTTGACGTGCCGAACTCAACGACACACGAAACGGTGATGGCCACCGCAGTGCTCGCCCCGGGCGCGAGCGCCGGGCGGCACATGCACCACGGCGTGGAGATTGGCTATGTGCTCGAAGGCAGTGTGGTGTTCGAGCATCAGGGCCGTCAGCCGGTCACCAAAAAGGCCGGCGAGTATTTCCAGAACGATGTGGCTGCCGCGCACGATGCCAGAAACACGGGCGCGACGCCTGCGAAGATTCTCGCGATTTATGTCGTGGAAAAGGGGAAGCCGCTCGCCGAGCCCGCGAAGTAGCCGTTTAACCCTTCGATTCACCTGAGTTGCCAATCGTGGCATCGAAGTGATCCGACTGTATGGCCGAAGGCGGAGCAGGTTTCGCGCGGCTCGCGCCGTTGGCGCTATCCACTCGAGTGAGCTCCGGGTTTAGGATCGCGTTCGTCGTGTCGCTCTGTCTCTGTCCGCTGGTCGCCAGCGCACAAGTCCCCTCGACGAGCGGTCTGCTCGATCGTTACGCGCGCGGCGACTATGCGGCATTCACAGTGCCGCGGACGGCGCTCGATCTGCAGCGCATGCGCCAGGGACTCCTACACGACGCAGAACCGTGGATTCGCGACGGACGAAGCGCGGAGATCCGCCGCCGCCAGCTGGTTGCGGCCACGGTCGCGCTGGAGCTCGCGCGTGCCGGTTTCGACGTGGATTGGGGCGAGGGGCGGCAACTGATTGAGTGGGGCTCCGCCCTCCTCCGCAAGGGCACAGCCGATGAAGCGGAGCGGCTCTGGCATCTCGCCGCGCTGTCGTTGATCCACGGCGCGTACGATTACGAGCTGCAGGTCAAACAGCAAAAGGAAGCGTGGCGGCGGTTCGATACCGAGCCGCGCTTCTTGCTCGCCGTCGTCCTGATGTTGGAGAGCGAGACCTGGCCCGATCCGGATCGCGGCGAGCCCTGGGATGAGAATGATGCCGCGCTCGAACAGGCTGCCGAGAGCATCGCCGCGCGGCGCACCACCCGGCAGCCGATTCCATCCGAGATGCGCGAAAAGGCGATGGAATATCAGCGCCGGGCGAAGATGCGCTCGGTGATCGAGCTGCTCGAGGACTTGAGCAACGACGAAGCGATCCGCGCGGATGCGTTGTTGCGGCTCGGGTTTCTTCACCTGCGCCTGCGCCACTCCGAAATTGCCGTCGAGCAATTCGAGGATGTGCTCACGCTCACTCAAGATCCGGTGCTGCTGTATCTCGCGCACTTTCTCACCGGACAGGCGCATGAACAGGACGGCGACCGCGCCAACTCGATCGCGGCCTATCGCGCCGCGCTCGAGGCGCTGCCCAGCACGCCATCGGCGAGCGTTGCGCTCGCTTCACTGCTGTTTCTCGCCGGCAATCGTGACGAAGCGGCGTCACTGATCGATGCCGCCATCAAGAGGCCCACGGCCGTGGATCCTTGGCGCGACTATCAGTCCGGTGACTTTCGGTTCTGGAGCGCACGTTTCGATGCGCTGCGCAAGGCTTTGCAATGACGCGGTGCCGCACGATCGCGCTCTGCACGATGTTGGGCACGTGTGTGGCACACGCAGCGGGATTCCGCCTCGCTGCGCAGGCTCCCGCCGCGATGGCAGTGCACGTGCCGGTCTCCGTGCGCGACGGCAGCCGGCCGATTGGGGGACTCGTCGGCGCCGAATTTGTGCTGACCGACAACTCGGTCACACAAGAGGTCGAAGCGATCACCGTGGATCGCTTTCCGATTGATGTCACCCTGGTGATGGATGTGAGCGGCGGTTCGACCGCCCTTGACGATCGACTTGCCAAGGAGATGCAGCAGATGGCGCAGCTGCTCCGGCGCGACGATAGCTTACGCGTTTTGCACGTTGGCGCGGCGGTCCAGGAGATCCGTCCGATGTCGCCGGCGACGACCACGCGAGACCAGCGCGCAACGTTAGAGGCAGGCGCTTCGTCAGTGCACGATGGGCTCATCGCCGCAATGGTAAGACCGCTCGCGCCGGCACGGCGCCATCTCGTCGTCGCCATCACGGACGGCATCGATACGATGAGCGTGACCACTGCCGATCGGGTACGCGAGGTCGCGTCGCGCGCCGACGCCGTGTTGCAGATCGTCACTGTCAGACCGCCCACGGCGTATCGCTCACCGACGAACTTCAAGCGGCCGCGCCATACCGATCGTGATCTGCTAATCCTCGGCGAGGCCGCCGAACGAACCGGCGGGGAATTGCGCGGCCCAGGCCTTTTCGGCGATACCAGCCCGGTGTCGGCTTTCAAGAAGGCGCTGGACGATTTCCAGCACAGCTATGTGCTGGAGTACTCGCCGCGTGGTGTCGACCGCGAGGGCTGGCACGAACTGTCTGTGTCGGTGCCCAAACTGCCAACGGCGACGATTCGAGCCCGTCATGGTTATTACGTAAGCTGACCCGCACTTGGCACCGCTCGACCTGTAGCGCCCTCGATCAGCGAGCCGGCGCGACGTTGCCGTTTGCTGCATCTCGTCCTTGAGCCGTTCGAAGCCTCGTCTGAAAGGACACGCGCTAGTGCAGGCCCGCGGTTTGCAGCCAAGTTCCTCTGGATTGAGAGGCCAAACGGAGGCAACACCTGAACGAGCGAAACAGACGGAGCGGCGGTCGTCAGCGCGATTATCGTCAGGCGCAAGGCTCGCACGAGCGCGGCTACGGACAAGATCAACCGTGGCGCGAAGAGCGGCGGCACCGTTATCCGGATGAGCCGTACGGCGGACCGCGCGGGCGCTCTTTTGCCGACGACTGGCAAGGCAGTCGCGGAGGCGGCTGGGAAGCCAATCAGGATTGGCGCGGCAGGCCTGAAGGATACGGCGAGCGCGAAGGGTGGGGACGTGGCTACGGCTACGGGGTTAGCGACAGCGGTGAGTATCGCGCGCCGCGACGCGGAGACCGTGGCTGGGAAGAAGGCTCTCGCTCCGACGAACGTGGCTGGGGTGATCGTGGCTGGCGCCAGGATGCCGGGGGCTGGCGCGATCGCAACGCGCGCGAACGATGGAGCTCGGGACCGAGTTTCGGCTTCGGTCCAGCGGAGATGGATCGCGGCGGAGGCGGAGGTTACGGCTATGGATCACCGTACGGCCAGGGCGACATGAACACCGGTCGCGCCGGCCGTGGCGACTGGCAGGACACTGACTGGGTACCGAATCGTCCAGCGCGCGGGCGCCACATCTGGGCCGGTGATTGGGCGATGGGCCCGAGCGGCGGCGGCGCGGGCGAAGACTATTCCGGCCGTGGTCCTCGTGATTACCGGCGTTCGGACGATCGCATCCGTGACGAGATCTGCGAAGTCTTTACCGACGATCCTCGGCTTGATCCGTCCGACGTTGTCGTGAAAGTCGAGAGCGGTGACGTCACGTTGATGGGAACCGTGTCGACCCGTGATCAGAAACGGCGGGCGGAAGAAATCGCCGAGCGTATCGGCGGCGTGCGCGATGTGAGCAATCAGCTGCGCGTATCGCGCGGTGAGACGACCACTGGCACGTCGGCCGCACAGCCCAGCGAGCGAGCCACGCGCGCGGGGCAGCAACAGGGCGGTGCGGCCGATCGCGATCGGTAAAAGAAGGGTTCCGAGGTTCCGGCGTGGGGTTCGAGGTCCAAGGTTCTCGTGGTTCCTAGGTTCAAGGTTCCGGCGTCTGGAGTTCTTCGAACCTTGGAACTTCGAAACCCTGGAATCTCGCTTGGGAGCGCACATGAATCTAAGAGACCTGCTGCTCGAAGAGTTAAAAGACCTGTACGACGCGGAGCAGCAACTTGCGAAGGCGTTAGCGAAGCTGGCCGCGGCTGCGGAGAGCGACGGACTTCGGAGCGTCTTTGAATCGCATCTCGAAGAGACGCGTAATCACGCGAAACGGCTCGAGGACATCTTTGTTCTTCTCAGGGTGAATGCAGCGGGCAAGCATTGCGAAGGCATTGCCGGCATCGTCCAGGAGAGCTCGCGCTTCATCGAGAACGCCAGCCTCGATGGCGCGGTGCGCGACGCGGCGCTCATCGCGGAAGCCCAGAAGGCGGAACATTACGAGATGGCCGGTTATGGCACCGTCGCCGCGTGGGCGCGGACGCTCGGCCTCATCGAGATCGCCTCGAGCCTCGAGCAAACACTCGAGGAGGAGAAAGCCGCGGATCAGGCGCTCAACGATCTCGCGGAGGAGGAGGTGAACATTTCGGCGGCGCACGAGCAGACGGAGATGGACGCCGATAAGTAAGCGGCGGATCAGCCTCATGAAACGCAGATGGAACGCAGATGGAAACGCAGATGGAACGCAGATAAAACGCAGATGAAGTTTGGGATCGTCGAGTACAGCCGGCTTCGCTCGGCGTCTGGGCGTTGACACCGGCGGAGAAGGTGTCAGGGATTTTGTGTGTGGGGCATAGCAGAGGAGGCGCTATGACCCGCAAACGGAACGACCTGATCCCGGTTCGGTCAGAGATTTCGACCAACTCGTGCGACAAGACCCGCGCTCGCCGGAGGAGCGCGAGGCGGCCGTCCGCCGGTTCAAGAAGGCCATCATCGAGCGCGGCACCAAGCCCGAAGACACGACGAATCATAGGTGACCCGCGGCGGATCGACACCGCAGTGAGCGCTGAGGGGTGCCAGCGTGGCGCTTGCGGCCTTCGGCGCGGGGCCGTCAGGCACGAGATTTCCGACCGTCGTCGCGTCTGGACGTCCGGCCTGGAGCAACGTCGTGTCGTTCTTCGCCTTTCCGCCCGATGTGCGTCGGGCGACCTCCATCACCAATGCGCTCGAGAGCGGGCACGCTCGTCTGCGAACAATCATCACTACGCGCGGGCACTTTCCGAACCATGAGGACGCCACAACGCGGATCGGGCACACGCTCCGCACCATTACCGCCTCGTGGAGCAAGGCCGCGAAATACTGGCACCTCGCGCGAGATCGCTTCACGCCACCAACGGCGTGAAAATGAACGCGCGCATGGACGCTGCCGG
>JBKPAJ010000073.1:0-10385 GCA_046726375.1 Acidobacteriota bacterium | reverse complement strand
CCCGACGAGGATCTCGAGACAGTCGTGCTGGCGCGCGTGCACCGCATTCACGGAACGTAGTCCCAAAGTTTGCCAGGGTTGAGAATCCCGTTTGGATCGAACGCCTGCTTGATACGGGCCATTAGCGCCATCACGTCTGACGAGAGTTCGAGATCGAGATAACCGGCTTTGGCGAAGCCGATGCCGTGCTCGCCCGAAATCGAACCTTCGAGCGCAATGACGCCTTCGAAGAGCTCGCGCTCCGCCAGCTTGGCGCGACGCATTTCGTCGGCGTCCTCGGGATTCACCATCAAGTTGACGTGGATATTGCCGTCGCCGGCGTGGCCGAACGCCGGGATCAGGAGGCGGTGCTCGCGACGGAGACGCTCGATGAGGTCGAACAGCGCCGGCACGCGGCCGCGTGGGACCACGACGTCGTGGTTGATCTTGCGCGGCGCGAGGGCGCGAAGCGCATACGAGAGTTCACGGCGTGCTTCCCAAATGTCGTTTCGCTCCTCCTCGGTCAACGCACGCTGCACTTCCAACGCGCCCGCGCGGACACACGCGGTTGCAACGCGATCCGCTTCCTCCTCCACCGCACCCGGCGCGCCGTCCACTTCGATGATCAGGATCGCACCCGTACCCGCAGGCGCCACACGACGCCCGACTCTCTGCTCCACGGCGCGAATCGAGATCTCATCGATCAATTCGATCGTCGCAGGCACGACGCGGTCGGTCAGCAAGCCAGACACGCCAGCGACGGCCTTCGGCACGTCTGGAAAAGTCGCGCGCAGCGTGGCTTGAACGGCGGGCTTCGGCACGAGGCGGAGCGTCACTTCGGTAATGATGGCGAGCGTGCCCTCCGACCCGACCAGCAGCTGCGTGAGGTCGTAGCCGACAACCTTCTTCACGCTTTTTGATCCAGTGCGAACGATCTCGCCCGTTGGCAAAACGGCTTCGAGCGCAAGGACGTACCGCCTCGTCGTCCCATATTTGACGGCGCGCGGTCCGCCGGCACACTCGGCGACATTGCCACCGATCGACGACTGTTTCAGGCTTGCGGGATCGGGCGGATAGAAGAGGCCGCGGGCTTCGACGGCCTCCTGCAGATCGCGTGTGATGACATTAGGCTGCACGACCGCCAGAAGATTCGCCTCGTCGATCGCGACGATGCGATTGAAGCGCTCCATCGAGAGCACGATGCCGCCGCGAATCGGCACCGCACCGCCGGTGTAGCCGGTGCCGGCGCCGCGGACCACCAGCGGAACGCGGTGCTCGTTGCAGACGCGCGCGATGATCGCGATCTCTTCAGTGGTTGCTGGGATGACGACAAGATCGGCTGGGTGGCCGATCTGCAGAGCATCAGTACCGTACTTTTCGCGATCCTCAGGGGCCGTACGGACGTTCGCGGCGCCGACAACTTCGGTCAGCGCGCCGGCAACGTGAAGTGGAACCACAGCTTACACAGATTACACAGATTTTTCGTTTTGGATCGCGTCCGAAAAGCGGACGAGTTCAACCAATAACGTCGAGGAGCACCGAGGTGCTCATCAAGATGCAAAGAAGAAGCGGTGTAATCTCTGCTTGATCCTCAGCCCGCGGCGGCGACAGTCGTTTTCGAGCGTCGCTGCACGAATTCGTGAATTCGCGTGACGCCTTCGCGCAGCCGGTCGAGCGAGGTTGCGTAGGAAATCCTGAAATATCCTGGTGCATCGAACCCCTCGCCGGCTGTGAGCGCGACGTGGGCTTCCTGCAGCAGCTGCTCGGCAAACTCGTTGGTGGTACGTAGCCGTGATGCCTCGAGAGCGTCGGCGGCGTAGGGAAACAAGTAGAACGCGCCCTGCGGCTTGACGCAGGTGAAGCACGGTTCGGAGGTCATCCACTCCCACACTTTGTCGCGGCGCGTGCGGTATTCGTCGAGCATCGCCGTCACGCCGTCCTGCGGACCGGTGAGCGCCGCAACAGTGGCCTTTTGCGTGATCGAGGTGACGTTCGACGTGGAGTGGCCCTGGATCGCATTGCAGGCGGCGATCACCTTCGCCGGTCCGATCGCCCAGCCGGAACGCCAGCCGGTCATCGCATAGGCCTTCGACGCCGCGCTGCACAAGATCGTGCGATCGCGGTGGCGGTCGACGAGCACGCGCGGCAGGTTGTGCGGTATTGGCTCGTAGACCAGTTTTTCGTATGTCAGGTCGGCGATGATCCAGATGCCGTGCGTCGCCGCCGCGTCGGCAATCGCTGCCACTGCCTCCTCTGTGATCAACGCCCCGGTTGGATTGCACGGCGAATTGATGACGATGCCCTTCGTACGCGCGGTAATCGCCGCGACGATCGGCTCCGCGTGCACGGCGAAGCCGTCCTCGGCATGCGTCCGTACGATGACGGGTGTCGCGCCGGCGAGTTTGATCTGCTCGGGAATCGAGGGCCAGAACGGACCGTGCGTGATGACTTCGTCGCCTTGCTCGAAAAGCGCCATCGCCGAGTTGTAGAGTGCTTGCTTGCCGCCCGCGGTGACGATTGTTTCTTCGGGCTGGTAGTGCACACCGTAGTCGAGACGATACCGTTCGCAGATCGCCTCGCGCAGATCGATGATGCCGGCCGAGGGGGTGTACTTCGTGAAGTTGCCGGCAATCGCGCGCCGGGCGGCTTCCTTGATGTGCTCAGGGGTCGGAAAATCCGGCTCGCCGGCGCCCAGGTCGACAACGTCCACGCCCTGGCGGCGCAGCCGATCGGCTTCCGCGGTCACGCGCAGCGTCGGCGACGGCGCGATCTGCGACATGCGACTGCTCAGACTCATGCTTTTCGTGTTCCTGCCAGCGGATTGCGCAGGCTGGCCTGCTTGTTCCGGAGCCGCTCTTCGACCATGGGCGGCACGAGGCCGGACACCTCGCCGCCGAGCATGAAGACTTCTTTGATCAAACGCGAGCTCGTGTAGGTGTATTTCTCATCCGGCATGAGAAACACGGTTTCCAGATCGTGATTGAGGCGCCGGTTCATCAGCGCCATCTGAAATTCGTATTCGAAATCCGAGACGGCGCGCAGTCCGCGAATGACCGCTGAGGCGCCGCGCTGGCGCGCGTAATCGACGAGCAGTCCCTTGAAGGTGTCGGCCTCGACGATCGGCTCATGACCGAAGACCTCGCGAATGATCGCGACGCGCTCGTCGACGGAGAAGAGGGGCACTTTCTCGGCATTCATCGCCACGGCCACGATGACGCGATCGAAGATGCGCGCCGCGCGCTCGATGATGTCGACGTGTCCGTTGGTGAGTGGATCGAACGATCCAGGAAACAACGCGGTGCGTGCAGCAGTCGTCCGGCTCATGCAGCCTCGAAAAACGTGAGTGCGCTGTCGCCCGACGCAACCGTCCGCACCGGGCGAACACCTGCCGCTTCCGGCAGCGCACGGCGGCGCATGTGCTCCAGCACGATCCATCCGCGCGGCGCCAGATGCGGCGCGGCCACGCTCAGCACCTTCGCGAGCGGCTCGAAATCGTAGGGCGGATCGAGAATGATCAAATCAAATGGATCACCGGCAATCGGCTTCTGCAACGCGCGTTCGGCGGCGTCGCGGATGATAACACAGCGATCGCGCGCGCCGCAGCGCTCGGCGTTCTCGGCGATCAACGCCGAGGCGCGCCGATCCTGTTCGATAAACACCGCCTGTACCGCGCCGCGACTGAGACCCTCGAGCCCGATCGCGCCGGTGCCCGCAAAGACGTCGAGCACGCGCGCCTCGGGTACGCGCGGCGCCACGATGTTGAAGAGCGTCTCGCGCAGCTTGTCGGACGTCGGGCGCAGCCCGTCCCACTTCGGTGCTTTCAGCGTTCGCCCTCTGAACTCGCCCGCGATAATCCGCATCTGTTGCTGAACGCCGACAGCTGAGAGCCGACTACCCGACAGTAATCAACCCGAACTGGCGCTGCCAGACGCTCTGAACGTAATCACGTTCCGCTGGCGTCAGCGCGCCTGCGTCAACGCGCTGGCGCGCTTCGGAATAGGCGAGTTCGAGCAGATCGACGTCGCGCGTCAGATCACCGGCTCGGAGCTGCGGGATGCCCGACTGCCGCGTGCCGAAGAAGTCGCCTGGACCACGCAGCTTCAAATCGCGCTCGGCAATGACGAAGCCGTCGCTGGTATCCGCCATTGCCTTCAACCGCTCACGCGCATCCTCCGACCACGGCGCCTGATACAGCAGCACGCAGTACGATTCGTGCGCGCCACGGCCGACGCGACCCCGCAGTTGATGCAGCTGTGAGAGCCCAAATCGCTCCGCGTGTTCGATGATCATCACGGTTGCGTTGGGCACATCCACTCCCACTTCGACCACGGTCGTCGACACCAGCATGTGCAGCGCACCGGCGGCAAACGCGCGCATGACCCGTTCCTTTTCCTCGCCTTTCATCCGGCCGTGCAGGAGCGCCACGTGGAATTCCGGAAAGACGTCGCGCGCCAGGTGCTCGGCCATCTCGGTTGCAGCCTTCAAGTCGACCTTCTCCGATTCTTCGACGAGCGGATAGATCACGTACACCTGTCGACCCTGGTTCAGTTGTTCACGCACCAGCGCGTAGACATCGTCGCGCCGCGAGTCGGGCTTCACGAGCGTCTTCACCGGCCGCCGGCCGGGCGGCAGCCCTCGAATCACCGATACTTCCATGTCGCCGCATTCCGTCAAGGCGAGCGTGCGCGGAATCGGGGTGGCCGTCATGATGAGCACGTCGGGATGCAACCCTTTCGCCGCGAACGTGCCACGCTGCAGGACACCGAAGCGGTGTTGCTCGTCGATGACAGCGAGCGCCAGCGCGCGAAACTTCACATGCTCCTGGACAAGCGCATGCGTGCCGACCAGCAGTTGGACATCGCCGCGCTCGATCGACGGGAGCAGCATTCGCCGTTCCGCGGGCGTGGTGCGGCCAGTCAGCAGCGCCACGCGAAATCTGGTCTTCGCAAGCCACGTCGAGATCGTCGCAAAGTGCTGCTCGGCGAGAATCTCGGTGGGCACCATGAACGCGGCCTGAAATCCGTTTTCCATGGCGACAATCGCCGCGAGGAGCGCGACAATCGTCTTGCCGGCGCCGACATCGCCCTGAAGCAGCCGCTGCATCGGCCACTCTTTCTGCATGTCCGCGACGATTTCCGCCAAGGCCTGCCGCTGGCCGTCAGTGAGCTTGAACGGCAGCACCGCGCGAGCGGCGGCGCGCACACGGTCGTCGACTTTGCTCACAAGCCCCTTGCGCACCTGCGCGTTCTGCTGGCGGCGAAGCGCGAGACCGGCCTGAAATACGAAGAAGTCCTCGAAGATCAACCGCCGCTGCGCGACGGTTTGAAACGCGTTGAGCGCATCCACCGGCGTGCCCGCATCAGGAAAATGTGCACGCTGCAAGGCATCGCGCCGAGAAGGCCACCTTTCGCGCGAGCGAATGTCGGCAGGCACCGGGTCGTAGAGTTCTGATCCGAGTTGCTCGAGTGCTTGCCAGACGAAGCGGCGCTGCATGTTCGTGGTCACGCTACCGGTCCGCTCGTAGACCGGAACAATCCGTCCCGTATGAATCGTGGAGAACTCGTCGTCGGCACTCTCGTCGCGAATGATCTCGAATTCAGGATCGGTGATTTGGAGTCCGCGCGATCCCCAGTACTCGACTTTGCCGTAGAGCACGACCTGCGCGTGCGATCTGATGACGTCTTTGAGGAACGCTTGATTCGGCCACACGGCTTTAATCTGCCCGCTCTGGTCCTGAATGAGCGCGGTGAAGAGACGAAACCCGGGGCGCCGCGTCGGTTGCAGACTGGCGTTGAGCACTTCGCCGGCGACGGCAGATACCTGACCTGGCTTCAACGAAGCAATCGACTGTAAGCGGCTGCGATCCTCGTAGCGAAGCGGAAAGCGGAAAAGAAGATCTTCGACGGTCTGCAAGCCGACCTTTTTGAGATCCGCCGCCTTGCGAGGACCGACGCCCTTCAGATACTGCAGCGGCATCTGGAGGAGGTCGGCCATACGCGAAATGTTACTGCACGACGATCGCGTTCCCTTGCCCGACTTGGATCTCGCGAATGTTGGCAGGGAGCTCGTAGGCCTGATCGATATTCACACCGTTCGGGTAGTCCCGTGATCGTGTGTAGTACGACACCAAATCCTGGAGAAACCCTTTCGGGATGGGGATGCCACTCACTTCCGCGCTTTCGAGCTCAAAGCGCACCATGCCATCCTTGGTGTGAAGAATGCCGCGTGCAGTCACTGGCAGCGTACCCGTGAGATAGCTTTTCAGATCGAGCAAACTGCCGCTGCCCTTCTTCTCTCGAATCACGTCGAGATCGACCACCGCGCGCCCGCTCACCCGTCCCGATCCGTGCGCCGCGACCGTCGCGTCCGTGACGCCGACGGGGAGCAGCTCAGGACCTCGGACCTTCAAATAGGCGTTGACCTCGGTCTGTGAGACGGGCGTACGACGTTCGCTGCGTCCCTCGCTGTTGCCATTTGCGACGATCTGTTGCAGTTTTTGCTGAAACTTGTCGGCCTCGGCCTTCACATTCGCTGGGATGGGCTGCATCGACACGGCGACCGTCGTCGCGAGAAGAAGTGCGGGAGCGTTCATAACTAATGTTAAGACTTTAACGGCCTGGTGGTGGCCGCTTGGGCATGGCTCGGTTGGGATTTTGTTGACGGGCGCGGAGCAGCAAATCTAGCTTCTTGCGCTCGATCTGCTCCTCGAACACGCGAAAGCGCGCCTGTTGCCGCACATCGAGCACTTCGTCGAGCGCGTTGTACGCCTTCCGAAGGTCGGCCGCAAACCGCGCTTCGCTCTCCTGCAACTCCGTCAGCCGCTGCTTCAGCAACCCGTCGTCGGTGCCGGCGCCGCGGTTCGTCCCGTGCGTGAGCCGCTGCATGTCGACGATCAGCCGCATTCTTTCCTGCTGGTGACGCCTGCGTGTGTCCTGAAGCGCTTTGAGCCGTGGGACGAATTGCGCGAACTGCTCGTCGCTCAGCCCGAGGGCTTCCTGTGCCTGAATCACCACGTAACCGTCGAAGATCTTTTGAATCTCCGCCGGAGTCATGCCCGCTCCGCCCCGCGGCGACACGGCGCCCGGTTCCTGTGCGCTCAGCGAGACGGCGAATGAGAACACAAGCATCAACGCAAGCCGCATCGTTAGCCGCCTGACCGGTCCATCTCCGCCTTCAACAATTTGACCAACGATTCCTGCTCGTCGGCGCTGAGCTCCGATGCCGCCTGTTCCACATCCCCGGGGCGAACAAGCATCCCGGCATCGTTTGCGGCTTCGAGATCGTCAGCCATGAGAATGGCCGACACCACCGCCCATTCCCGCTCGCCCAGCGCCGCGAGATCAACCTGCGACTGCAAGGAGGCACTACGCGCCGCATCAGACCTCACCGGCGTCCGCGACACGGCCGCGCCGAGCACGATCAGGATGAGGGAGATCGTTGCCAACGGTGCGATGACGCGCCACCGCAGCCAATCGAAGCTCCAGCGGCTACTCGGGACAGCCTCCTGACGGATCGCGGAGCGCACACGCGCGGAAAAGTGTTCCCAGAAGAGCGGCGACGGTTCAGGCGCCTGCACTCGGCGAGCTTCGCCGAGAGCCGCGCGCAGCTGCGCCACTTGCGTGTGGCATCCCTCGCAGGCCGCGAGATGCGCCATCCGGCTCGCACCGAGCGCCCCGTCCACCGCGTCGATCAACTCGTCGGGCGTGAGATGGCTCATGGCTCGCTCCCCAGCATCTTCCGCAAGTTGCCGAGCGCGTGAAAGAAGTTCGCCTTCACCGCTCCGACGGAGCTGCCCAGGATTTCCGCAATCTGCTGGTGCGTCAGATCATGATACGCACGCAGGATCAGCGTCGCGCGCTGCTTGTCGGGCAACGCGGCGATCGCGCGGCGCACAGCGGCGGCGCGCTGGCCCCGCATCAGGGCCGCCGTTGGATCTTCGGTTCGCGTGTCTTCGAATCGATCGTGATCGAGCGGCTCGGTTTCAGGCTGTCTCGTGCTCACGCGATTGAGGCATGCGTTGACGGCGATGCGATAGAGCCAGGTCGAGAGCGCGGACTGCCCTTTGAAGGTGTGAAGCGCGCGCCACGCGCGAACGAAGATCTCCTGCGAAAGATCAGCCGCGTCTTCGTGGTTGTTGACGAACCGGTAACACACCTGATACACGGCCCGGCGATGCCGCGCCACGATCACATCAAAGGCGTCGCGCTGACCGTTCAGACACGCGCTGACCAGCGCCGTGTCGTCAGGTTTCGCGGCGATTGTCGACTGGTCGACACTGGGGTCGTCACCGCGGACCACTTTCACTGTCCATTTCGGCGCGCCCGCGAGCATCGAGCCCGGCCAGGTGCGCGCTGCGGATCCATCAGACATCACCGCGTTGCCTCTCTTTTATTAGACCAGCTACGTGAACCGGCGTTAGATCGGATCGGTTGACTTTCGCCTTTTGTTTGGTTTACTCTCGCCCCGTGCAGCCGCTCACAAAACGTCAGCGCGAGATTCTGGACTACCTCAACGAGTTCATCCAGCAACACGGCTACGCGCCGAGCCTGGAAGAAGTCGGTCGCCGATTCAATCTGTCGTCGTTGGCGACGGTGCACAAGCACCTGACAAACCTGCAGGAAAAGGGGTTCATTCGCCGTGCCTGGAACCGCAGCCGTTCGGTTGAGCTGCTGCCTTCCCGGTCTGGTGGACGGGCCGTGGAGCTGCCGATGCTCGGATACGTGGCGGCCGGTATGCCGATCGAGGCCGTGGCCACGTCGGAAAGCATCGCCGTACCGGAAACACTCGTCAGCGGCAAGCGCGACACCTACGTGCTGCGTGTCCGCGGCGACTCGATGATCGACGAGCAGATCCGCGACGGAGATTGGGTGGTCGTCGAAGACCGCCGGGCCGCCGACAACGGCGAAATGGTCATCGCCCTGGTTGGCGGACAGGACGCCACGCTCAAGAAGTTCTACAAAGAGGGCGGTCGCATACGGCTACAGCCGGCGAATCCGACCATGCAACCGATTCTCGTCGATCCCGACGCGATTCAAATTCAAGGCGTGGTCGTCGGGGTGATGCGCAAATACTGACGCGTGGGCCGCTTGCCCCGCGGTCCTTCGACGACGCACAAGGACGGCCCTGAGTCGCAGGGCCGACGCTTGTCCACTATCGCGTAAGCGAAGGCGGGATGTACACTCGCCTCATGACGGAACGCAAGCAGATCAACTTTACGATCGTGCCGGACGACATCTCTCCACCTCCGGCGCGGGAGTACGCCAACTTCGCGGCGGTGGCGCACACCCCGTTCGACTTCACGATCACGTTTTGTGAGGTCATGCCGCTGTCCGAAAAAGAAATCCGCGAGGCGGAAGCCGACCACATCGTTCGCGCGCCGATCAAGGCGCGTGTGGTCATGCCGGTGCAATTCATTCCGACGCTGATCGCGGCGCTTCAGGAAAACCTGCGGATCTTCTCCGAGTCCCACACTCCTCCGCCGGCTCCCGATTTGAAGGGGCCCGTGCATTGAAAACAAAGGCGGTCGCCAGGCGCATCTTTGATGCGCTCGCGCGCCATCACCCTCACCCTGATACTGAACTTCATTACCGCACGCCCTACGAACTGCTCGTCGCCACGATTCTCTCGGCCCAATCGAGCGATGAGCGCGTGAACCAGGTGACGCCCGCGTTGTTCCAGCGGTATCCGGACGTGCACGCCGTTGCCGGCGCCGCGCCTGTCGAACTCGAGAGCATCATCAAGCCGACCGGATTCTTCCGGCAGAAGTCGAAGGCGCTGATCGGCATGTCGAAGGCGCTCGTCGACCATCATCGCGGGCAGGTTCCGCCAGACATGGAGGCGCTCACCAAGCTCCCCGGCGTGGGGCGCAAGACTGCGAACGTGGTGCTCGGCCACGCGCTCGGCGTTCCCGGCTTGCCGGTCGATCGTCACGTGCTGCGGGTGGCGAATCGCATCGGCCTGGTGCACAGCGATGACGCCGAAAAGGTCGAACCGGCACTGGCTGCACTCTACCCCCCTGAACGATGGATTCAGGTGTCGGACCTGCTGATTCTGCATGGCCGGCGCATTTGCCGCCCAACGCCAAGGTGCGAGATCTGCAACGTGCGGAAGGATTGTGACTTCTTCTTGTCAGGCGGCGTTACGGTGCGTGCAGGGCGCGCGGCCGGGCGCAGGCCTGCGAAATCGCCGCTCCGCGCGTTGCCCAAACGACGATGACCCGCGACCGATTCAAATCGTTGGTGGCTGAGGCGATCGACACAATTCCGGTCCGCTTCGCTCGTGAAGTGAAAAACGTGGCCATCGTGATCGAGGACGAGCCGCCGCACGAGCTGCTCGAGGAAATGGAGATCGGTCCCGACGAAACGCTCCTCGGCCTCTATCAAGGCGTGCCGTTGACCGAACGCGGA
>JBKPAJ010000072.1:0-78866 GCA_046726375.1 Acidobacteriota bacterium | reverse complement strand
GCCCCGGCTATTGAAATTCCCGCCCATGACACCGGCCTTCAGACCAACGACGCCGATCGGATTGCGTCCGGAGAACGACAGCAGCTCGATGTCTTTCGCTTCTATTGTTTTCCGCACGGCCACATCGGTTTGAAGCGGCGTCGCCTCGGAGGTCACCGTGATCATTTCGCTGATCGCGCCGGTCTCGAGCGTGACGTCGATTGACGCATTTGACGCCGCATCGACTGTCACATCGGCTTTCACCCACCGCTTGAAGCCCTGCAGTTCGACGGCGACGTCGTACTGCCCCGGCGGCAGCGACGGAAACACGTAGTAGCCGGTGCCTTCGGTCACCGTTGTGCGCGCCAGCCCTGTTTGCTTGTGTGTCGCGGTGACGGTGGCGCCGGGGATCACGCCTCCGCTCTGATCCTTGACAAACCCGGCAATCTGCGCGCGATCGATTTGAGCGATGGCGGGAACGACGGAGAAGACCATGACCGTGGCCACCGCCAGTAAAGTGCGAGCCATATCCACCTCCTGCAAAACCACAGCAGTGCAACGGAAGGGGAGGGAGGCGATGCTAGACCTCTTTGCAGGGGCCATTCAAGGGCAGACTGCGCAGAGATACAATCACCTGCGAGGTCTTCGGATCCGACGATTTGAAGGTCTCGAAAATTGGCCACGAAAGGGGCGCAATGCAGGTCATCCGCAGCCGCACAATTCACGACGTGATCATCGTCGGCTCAGGCGCCGGTGGTGGTATGGCCGCGAAGGTGCTCACCGAGGCCGGCGCCAACGTGCTGATGCTCGAGGCGGGCGTGATGTGGGACACCCGCCGTGATTCAAAGATGTTTGCCTGGCCGTACGACTCGCCCCGTCGCGGCGCGGCGATACCTGAACGGCAGTTCGGCGAGTTCGATGCAGGACTTGGCGGTTGGACACTCGAGGGCGAGCCCTACACCACTGCACGAGGCAGCGATTGGGATTGGTTCCGCACGCGCATGCTCGGTGGCCGCACCAACCATTGGGGCCGCATCTCGCTGCGACTCGGGCCGGATGACTTCAGGCGCCGGAGCCTTGACGGTCTTGGTGACGATTGGCCGATCGGCTACGACGACCTCAAGCCGTACTACGACAAGCTCGATCGGCTGGTTGGCATCTTCGGATCGGTCGAAGGCATCCCGAACGAGCCCGACGGCATCTTTCAACCGCCGCCGAAGCCACGCTGTTACGAGCTGCTGATCAAAAACGCGGCGGAGCGGCTCGGCATTCGCGTGATTGCCAATCGACTCTCGATTCTCACGCAACCGCTCAACGGCCGGCCAGCGTGTCACTACTGCGGTCAATGCGGTCGCGGGTGCGCGGCACACGCCAATTTCTCGTCGCCGTCGGTGCTGCTGCCGCCCGCGCTTGCGACCGGGCGGCTGACGATCGTCGCCAACGCGATGGCGCGGGAGGTGACGGTGGACGACAGCGGCCTGGCGAGCGGCGTCAGCTACATCGACAAGACGACCGGCCGCGATAACCACGTCAATGGCCGGATCGTGGTGCTTGCCGCAAGCGCGTGCGAATCGGCGCGGATGCTGCTCAACTCGAAGTCGTCGAAGTTCCCGCACGGGCTTGCGAATTCGAGCGGAGTCATCGGCCGATATCTCACCGACAGTACGGGTGTGAGCGTGCGCGGCTTCATTCCGCGCATGATGAACAGCGTGCCGCACAACGAAGACGGTGCGAGCGGCGCCCATTTGTATATGCCGTGGTGGCTCGACAACAAGAGCCTCGATTTTCCTCGCGGCTATCACATCGAGATCGGTGGCGGGCGGCGCATGCCAGGCTTCGGCACGTTCAACGACGTGCATCTGTACAACGGCACCGAAGTGGGCGGCACCCTTATTGCGGGGGGCGGCTACGGCAAGCAGTTGAAGGATGACTATCGGCGTTTTTACGGCGCCACAGTCGGCTTCTCTGGACGGGGCGAGATGATTCCGAACGAGGACACGTACTGCGAGATCGATCCGGCAGTGGTCGATCGTTGGGGCATTCCGGTCCTGCGCTTCCACTTCACGTGGAGCGACCACGAATACAAACAGGTCAAACACATGCAGGACACCTTCCGCGCCATCATCCAGGAGATGGGCGGCACACCGCTGTCGACGATGCCTTCGGCCGACGTTGGCTATGGCATCGAAACGGGAGGGCGCATCATCCACGAAGTGGGTGTGACGCGCATGGGCAACGATCCGGAGAAGTCGGTGCTGAATTCGTATTGCCAGGCGCACGATGTGCGCAATCTGTTTGTCACCGATGGTGGCCCCTTCGTGTCCAATCCGCACAAGAACGTGACGTGGACGATTCTCGCGCTCGCGATGCGGACGAGCGAGTACATCGCCGACGAGCGGAAGAAGGGGAGCGTATAGCCATGGCCGGCATCGATCGTCGCGATCTGCTGCGGCTTCTCGCCTCGGCGCCACTTGCGGCTGGCTTCGTGTGGACGGCGGACGAAGCGCGGGCGGCGAGCGGTCTTGCGCAGGCGGCGCAGAAGGCGGCCTCGAGCGGCACCCCGTTTGCGCCAAAGTTTTTCACGGCGCACGAGTGGGAGACCGTTCGTTTGCTCGTCGACATCATCATCCCACGCGACGATCGCTCGGGCAGCGCCACCGACGCCGGCGTTCCCGAGTTCATGGACTTCATCGTCCTCGACCAGCCCACGCGTCAAACCGCCATGCGCGGCGGCCTCGCGTGGCTCGACCTCGAATGTCAGCAGCGGTTCGACAAGACCTTCGTTGCGTGCAGCGATGCAGAACGCACGGCCATGCTCGACGATATGGCGTGGCCTCAACGCGCGAAACCGGAGCTGCGCCATGGCGTCGCGTTTTTCAACAGCTTCCGCGATCTCACGGCGGCCGGTTTTTGGACGAGCAAGATCGGGATCACGGATTTGCAGTACATGGGCAATCGATCGGTGCCGCAGTGGAAGGGGTGCCCGGAAGACGCTCTGAAGAAGTTAGGCGTGGTGTACGACTGAATTTGGAGATCTCGAGATGTAGAGATTTGGAGTCAATTTGGTGATCTCCAAATTTCAAGATCTCGACATTGCCAAATTTGCAAATTTACAAATCTCTAGATCAACTCCAAATCTCCAGATCTCCAGATTCACGGATCTCCACGTGTTACCATCACACGCGAAGATGGCGGCGTGGTGTACGACTGAATTTGGAGATCTCGAGATGTAGAGATTTGGAGTCAATTTGGTGATCTCCACATTTCAAGATCTCGACGATTGCCAAATTTGCCAATTTACAAAATCTCCAGATCAACTCCAAATCTCCAGATCTCCAGATCTCCAGATTCACGGATCTCCAGATTCACATGTTACGATCACACGCGAAGATGGCGACAGATGCGAGCGAACGCCGCACCCGCCCCCTAGAGCGTTTCTGGCCCTACGTCGAGCGTCCCGAGGAGCCGACGCCCGAAGAACTGGCGGCGCTCGATCCCGATCTGCACGCGGCGCTCTTCGGCCCGCGCGATCTGCCGTTTTCGATCACGCTCGTGTTCCCCCGATCCGAATCGCCGACCTATGTGCGCGCGGTGGAGCTCGCGCGCAATTCTGCGGAATACCGTGAAGTGGGCGAAGGCAACGCGTTCCGGCACCGTGCGCGTTTCTATCCCGGCGACGCCCTGAAGCTGCGTGATCTCTTCGAGATCGTCGGCTCCTACGAAGGCACCGAAGTGCTCGTGGACGATCGTCCGGTTCCCTATGCGCGCGAACTGTGGCTCCCGCTCGTCTGGTTTCTCCTTCTCCGCTAAACGCCTGTGCTGCCCAAAACGTCGGATTTCGATCGTCAGATGCAGCAGCTCGAAGCCGAAATCAAGCGGCTCGAGGCTGAATACAACACGTTTGTCGCCGGCCGTCTGCCGCGTCTTCCGTGGGAAACCCGCGCGCGGGTCGAGACCATGGTGAAGCAATGCGACCGCTCGCCAATGCAGAACACCGCCGAGCGGTTCCGCTTCAGCACGCTGCAGGCGCGCTTCTCTTCGTTTTGCGATCTTTGGGAAAAGCAGCTGCGCGCCAGGGAGGAAGGGCGATCGATCGGTGGACGCTGGGCGGGCGGCGGCGCGAGCGGTGCGATCGCCGCCATCGAGCATCACCAGAGCTCCTCAGGCGTGCTGCACGAATCGCGCATCCGCGATCGGCTCACGGAGACTGAGCGTCTCAAGGAGCTGTATCACCGGCTCACGGAGGCGCGCACCAAAACCGGCGAGCCAGCCATTCCATATCACCGTTTCGCGGAAGCCGTGCGCGCGCAGGTCAGCAAGTTCGGTGGCGGCGACAGCGATGTGGTGTTCCGCGTCGAGTTGAAAGAAGGAAAAGCGACGTTAGCAGTAAAGCCGGCGAAAGGTGAGTAGCGAAGCGAAACGATCCGGCGCCGGGCCCCTCGGACGAACGCCGAGGGGCCCGGCGCCGGAGAAGATCAAGTGGTTAGATCCGCACGACGTTGCCGGCCTGCGGACCTTTCGGTCCATCGACGATCTCAAACTCCACACTCTGGCCTTCTTCGAGAGAGCGGAAACCCGATCCCTGAATCGCCGAATAGTGCACAAAGACGTCGCTGCCGCCTTCGCGCTCGATGAATCCATATCCCTTGGCGTTGTTGAACCACTTGACCTTGCCTGTAATACGCATCGTCCTCTTCCTAGCTTACTGGTGGCACTGCCACCCGACTCTTTCTCCGTCGACCCATCACGCGATGGATCGGCACTCGCGAACAAAAAAAAAGCCGCGTGTGCGGCCTTTCTCGGGTCCCGAAAAGCTGGACCGCACGGCGATAATACCGGCGCGCTTGTGTACGTGTCAATGGATCACACGCGCGTAAAACGTTACAACGACATGAAATTTTATGCGACGTGCGATTCTGAGTGTGTCTGATAAGAGTGGAGTGGTCGATTTTGCGCGCGGGTTGACGTCGCGCGGTTTCGAATTAGTTTCGACTGGGGGAACCGCCAAAACTTTGGCGGATGCGGGACTTCCTGTCCTGAGCGTGTCCGATCTCACCGGATTTCCCGAGATGATGCACGGGCGCGTGAAGACGCTCCATCCGAAGATTCATGGCGGCATTCTCGCGCGCCGGTCGCATGCCGAAGATCTCCATGCTGCGGCCGCGCACGGCATCGGCCTCGTGGATGTCGTGTGCGTCAATCTCTACCCGTTCGTCGCAACTGCGGCAAAACCCGGCATCCAGTTCGACGACCTGATTGAGCAAATCGACATCGGCGGGCCCAGTCTGGTGCGCGCCGCCGCCAAGAACTTCCGCGATGTGTTGGTAGTCGTCAGCCCGGCAGACTACGGTTTTGTGCTGGAAGCGCTCGATCGTCCAGGTGGACCCACGCCGGCGTTCCGGTTCGATCTGGCGCGTCGCGCCTTTGCGCACACCGGTGCCTACGACACTGCGATTACCGCTACGCTGAGCGAGGTCCGGGTGCAGGACGACGTGTTTACGCGCGACGTGGGCGCCGCGCTGGTGGCCCCTGACCCGCTCAGCATCGCCGCCCGCAAATTGCGCGATTTGCGCTACGGCGAAAACCCGCACCAGCCGGCCGCGTGGTACGCGCTGGATCCTCCCGCCGGCCTGGGCGCCGCCAACATCCTGCAAGGGAAAGAATTGTCGTTTACGAACCTGCTGGATCTCGACGCCGCCGCGCGCATCGTTCTCGAGTTCGAGGAACCGGCGGCGTGCCTGATCAAGCACACCAATCCGTGCGGTGCGGCCACCGGCGGAACGATCGCCGAAGCCTACGTGCGGGCGCGCGATGCCGACGCGCTGGCGGCGTTTGGCGGCATCGTCGGTCTCAATCGCGAGGTCGATGCTGAAACTGCGCGCGCGATCGTCAGCACGTTTATTGAAGCCGTCGTCGCGCCGTCGGTTGCGCCGGCGGCCGTGGAGATTCTGCGCAACAAAACCAACATGCGGGTCGTCACCGCGGATTTCGCCGGGGTCGACGCGCACGTGGCTCACCGCCGAGACATCCGGTCCGTGATGGGCGGGTTGCTTGTGCAGCAGCGCGACGAGGTCGTGGAAAGCTGCGGCGTCTGGCCTGGCGAGGGGATGAAGGTCGTCAGCAGACGGCAGCCGACTCCTGAGGAGTGGCAGGCCATGCGATTCGCGTGGCGCGTGATGGCCCACGTCAAATCAAACACGGTGATCTTCACCGATGCCCAGCGCACGCGCGCGATCGGCGCCGGGCAAATGAGCCGCGTCGATGCGGTGAAGGTGGCGGTGATGAAAGCCGCAGTGTGGAAGGCCGATTCCGGCGCGCCACTTGCCGGCACTGTCGCCGCCTCAGACGCGTTCTTCCCGTTTCGCGATGGGCTCGACGCGGTCGCGGCCACGGGTGCGACGGCAGTGATTCAGCCAGGAGGGTCGGTGCGGGACAGCGAAGTGATCGCCGCCGCGGACGAACACGGGTTGGCGATGGTCTTCACTGGGAGGCGACACTTCCGGCATTGACGACCGCGCAGCGGGCGCTAAAATCGCGCGACCAACTCGCCCGGCGTGACCGTTGCGGGCCCGAATTTTCCGACCACAATTCCGGCCGCCTCGTTCGCGACCTGCGCCGCCTCTGCCCATGTTGCGCCGGATGCCATAGCGAGCGCGAGCGTCGCCACCACCGTGTCGCCGGCGCCGGTCACGTCCGACACCTCGCGCGCGGCTGCCGGGAGATGACCCTCTGCCAGGTCATGCCCCAGCCACATGCCGTGCTCTCCTAGGGTGATGAGCACGCCCTCGCAGCGCGCGCGCTCGCGAAACACGCGCGCGGCGTTTCGCGCGTCCTCGTCCGAGCGAATACGAAGATGTGTGGCCGTTTCCGCCTCGTGGTTGTTGGGTGTCACGAGCGACGCGCCGGCGTAGTACTCGAGGTGAGGGATCTTCGGATCGACGAGCACCGGGATCGCGCGCCGCTGAGCGGTTGCAATGACATGGGCCATCAGGCGCCTGGTCACGACACCCTTCAAGTAATCCGAGACGACAATCGCGCCCGCTCCGTTGGATCGGGCGCTGATGACATCCGCCACGGCGTCCTCGATCGCGCGACCCACTTCGTTGTCGTTCTCGTAGTCGACGCGCGCCACCTGCTGATTGCGCGTGGTGACGATCCGGACCTTGGTTGTTGTGCGGCGGTCGAGATCGGTGACGAGCCCGCGCGGCGCCACTTCCGCCGCCCGCAGCAGGTCCTTCAACTTGCCCGCGGCTTCGTCCTCTCCGACAACCCCGACCAGCTCCACTTTCGCGCCCAGGCCGCGGGCGTTGAGCGCCACGTTGGCGGCGCCGCCGGCCCGATGCTGCTCGTGGTTGTAGGTCACGACCGGAACGGGTGCTTCGGGAGAGATGCGGCCGACATGGCCGAAGATGAATTGATCGAGCATGACATCGCCGACCACGATGACCCGGCTCTCCGTCATGCGCTCGATGATCGCTTGCGCGCGCCCCCGGTCGAGCGCAGGAAGGACGGGGAGGCTCATGAGGATTGCAGATTGCGGATTGTAGATTGCAGATTGCAGGACTCAGATCGTGGACTGCTGAAATCTCCAAACGTCAATCTGAAATCTAGAATCCGAATACTCACGGCAGCCCTCCATCGCGATCCGCCGCAAACGGCAGCGTGATCAGGACGAGAAAGAGCATCAGGAACTCGGAGTCGCCGAAGTTGTATTCGAAGAGGCCCGCCGTCAGCATGGCGACGGTCGTGCCGATCCCCATGGCAACCAGCACTTTGTAACGCGTGCGATTCAGGTGGCGCACCAGTTCGCGCAGAAGCGACACGATGAACCACACCCAGAGCGCGAGCGCGGGCAAGCCGCGCTCGGCTGCGATCTGCATCGGCACGTTGTGCAGGTGCGGTGTGATCGGCATCAACGCCGTTGGCACGCGGTAATCGGCGTACACATGTTTGATCTGGTCTGGACCCACTCCGGTGAGCGGATGATCCTTGATGATGGCCGTTCCCGCCTTCAACATGGCGACACGATCGCGAGTGGTCGGATCGTTGAGATCGGTGATCGAGTAGATCCGGCGCGTGAGGTCGGCGGGTGCCAACGCCAGCGCGACGGCCAGCGCGATCGGCAACAGCGCGAGCAGCCGAAAGTCTCGCAGCAGAAAGAGCACGCCCACGCCGGCCGCGAGGCCAACCATTGCGGTCCGTGTGAACGTCACCACTAGACTCACGACCAGCGCTGGAATGACAACCGCCGCCCAGCCGCGGTCACGTTTGTCGTACAGCAGGCGAGCCACCGCCGCGCAGATGACCAGCATCAGCGTGCCGGAGTACGTCATCCAGTGCGACAACGTTCCCTGCACGCGCCGTTCGAGGTTGTCGAAGTTGAGCACGCTGTACTGCACGATGCCAACGAGCGCGCTGGCTGCGCCGGCGGTGAGCACAATCGTGAGCACGCTGCGCGCGCGCGCGCCGCGCGCGAAGTCGTAGACGATGGGCACGAGCAGGAACAGTGAGAGCTGTTTGCAGTCGTTCAGGCTGGCCGCCGGATCGCGTGAAAATCCGGCCGCCATCAGCGTCAGCGACGCATATCCGAGCAGCGGCCAGAAAAAGTTTGGCGCGTCCACGCGTTCGCCGCGTGTTACGTGCGAGAAGAACCAGCACAGACCTGCCACGGTCAGCATGATTTGCGCCACCGCAATCGACAGTTGAGCGGCGGCCACCATCAGGATGAGTGCGCCCAGGCCGACAAGCTCGAGGCGATCGCGCGCCGGGGTCCCGGCAGTGATCGAAACAGTGTTCATATCGTCAGCGATCGGCCATCAGGGCCGCACGTGCCGCCGCGAGCACCTGCTCCGGCGTAATGCGCGTCAAACAGCGAAAATCACCGGGCACGCAGTGCCGCTGATGACAGGGACGGCACGGCAGCGGCCCCGCGTCCACCGCGATTGACGCGACCGCGGGATCGCGCCATGGCATCGAACGCTCCGGCAACGTGGGCCCAAACAGCGCGACAATCGGCGTCCGCGTGGTCGACGCGACGTGCAGCGGCCCACTGTCGCCGCCGATGTACAACGCCGCACGCGCCACCAACGCGCGCAGTTCCGCGAGGTCGAATTCGCCGCCGCGTACGATGTGCGCCGCCGCATCAGCCGCGCGCGTTTGCGCGGCCGCGGCAATGCGATCGGCCGCTTCGCGCTCCGATGGCCCAGAAGTGATGATAATCCGCCGCGTGGCATCCTCCCGCGCCAGCGTTGCCGCCACCTCCGCGAAGCGCTCCGCGGGCCATCGCCGGAACGGGTTGCCGGCGCTGACGTGCATCACCACGATGCGCGTATCCGGTGGCACGCCGGCCGCCACCAGGCGCGCGCCAACCGTCGCGTCGACCGACCGATCCTCCGCCATTGCAACCGGATCGCGGCTGCGATCGGGCGGCGCGATGCCCAGCGGCGTCAACAGATCCCACTGGTTTTCCACTGAATGTCTGGGCGGTACCAGCGCTCGCGACCACGGCACGGTTGTCGTGTACATCCATCGCCGGCCTGGCACCGCGTAGCCGATACGTTGCGGGGCGCCCGTCGCCCATGCGAGCCAGGCGCTGCGCGGGCCTCCGTGAAAATCAATCACCAGATCGAAGCGTGAGGCGCGCAGTCGGCGCGCGAGCCTGAGGTCATAGAGCAGACGCCGCACGCCGCGAGGACGATCCGCGACGACAAGGTCGTCGATGTGGGGATGGTGTTTGAGAACTGGCGCCGCGGTGTGTTCCACGAGATACGTGATGTGTGCGTCCGGAAAGGCGCGTCTGACGGCGGCGACAGCGGGCGTCGTGAATACCACGTCGCCGATGAGGCGTAGGCGAATGAGGAGGATCGTCAGGGCTCGACCGTGGCCTCGTCGATGAGCATCACCGGAATGTCATCCTTGATTGGGTAGACGCGGTGACACTGATTGCACTTCAGCGCGGTGCCATCCTTTACCAGCTGAACGGGTGTTTTACACGCCGGACAGGCGAGAATTTCAAGCAGCTCCGGATCGACGGGCATATCGAGAATATACAACCCCGCACCGAGTAAGATCCGAGGATATGCGCACTGCCGCGCTTGTGTTCTTGTTGGGCCTGGTCGCGCCAGCGCTTGTCGGGGCGCAATCCGTCCAGCCCGCGTCGCCCGCGCCAGCTTCGGCGCAGGCGTACTACGAGTTCATGCTCGGGCGGCATCTCGAAGGCCAGGGCGACGAGGCCGGCGCGCTCGACGCTTTCAAGCGGGCGCTTGCTGCCGATCCCAAGTCGGCGGAAATCCGGGCCGAGATCGCCGGCTTTTATGCGCGCCAGAACAAAGCCGCCGAAGCGATCGAACACGCCGAACAGGCGCTGAAGATGGACCCGAGCTCGACTGAAGCGCATCGGATTCTGGGACTCGTCTTTGCCGCCTGGAGCGATGGCGGCGTCGACCCGCCTGCGGGCCGCTCGCGTGAGCAGCTTCGCAGCGACGCGATCGAGCATCTCTCGAAAATCATCGACACGCCCGCCGTGGCGACCGATTTGAGCCTGCAGGTGACGCTTGGCCGCCTCTACATGCGAGCGGGCCAGCCGGAGAAAGCGATTCCGGTTCTCGAGAGTGTCGTAGCGCAGGCGCCGTTTTCGACCGAGCCCTACACGCTGCTGTCGGATGCGCGCCTCGCTGTCGGACGGGTAGATGAAGCGGCGCAAGCGCTTCAAATGGCCGCGGAGATCGATCCGCGGCGCTACTCCTCGCTCGGCGAGCTCTACGAACGTCTCGGCCGGTGGACGGACGCGGCTGAGGCGTACTCCAACGCCGTGGCCGCGCTGCGCAGCCCCAGCCGCGATCTGCGGATGCGCATGATCGGCGCGCTGCTCAACGTCCATGACGAGGCCGCCACGATCCGCGCGCGTCAGGCGCTCGCCGAGTTGCTCACGACCAGTCCGCAGGATACGCGTGCGTTGTATCTGCTGTCGATGGCCAACCGGCAGCTCGGCGATCTCCCCGCGGCCGAAGAGGCGGCCCGCAAAATGCTCGCGATCGATCAGGACAGCGTCACGGCGCTGTACGCGCTGTCGCAGGTATTTTTTGCGCAGCGCGACACCAGGAAGGTCATCGATCTGCTGACGCCGTTCTCGAAGGATGTCGTCAACCGCGCGAAAGGCAACGAGAGCGACGCGGCCATGGTGATGGCGCAGTTAGGCTTCGCGCATTTGCAGCAGGGCGATGCACAGCAATCGATTGCCGCGTTTACGCTCGCCAAGAATATCGCGCCGAAAAACCCGGCCTACGACGCCTATCTCGTCCAGGCACACGTCAGCGCAAAGCAACACGCCAAAGCGGCCGAGCTCGCCGCAGATGCCCTGACGCGTCATCCCGGTGACAGCCGCCTGTTGACGCTTCGAGCCGACGCGCTCGTCGGCCTGGGGCGCCGCGACGAGGCGGTCACGCTTCTCCAGGACGCGCGCAGTCAGGCGCCGGACGAAGACGACCTCACGCTCAAGCTGGGCGCGGTGTTCGAGGAGGCGGGCAAGATCGACGAGGCCGAACGCGAGTTCCGGCGATTGATCGAGCGCGATCCGCTCAACGCCGCGGCGCTCAACTATCTCGGCTACATGCTGGCGGATCGCGGCCTGCGTCTGCCGGAAGCGATCACGCTGATCGAGCGCGCGCTCAAAGTCGAGCCCGACAACCCTGCGTATCTCGATAGCCTTGGATGGGCGTTGTTCAAGAGCGGCAAACCCGAAGAGGCGGAGACGCCGCTGCGCAAAGCCGCGAGCGTCGCCAGCAACGAATCGGTGATTCAGGATCACTTCGGCGACGTGCTTGCGCGGCGCGGCAAACCCGACGAGGCGATTGCCGCGTGGGAGCGGGCGCTCAAAGGGAGCGGCGAGGGCATCGATCGCGCCGCGATCGAGAAGAAGATCAAGGATGCGCATGCCAGACGCAAATAGAACGCAGACGGAACGCAGATGGAACGCAGATGGAACGCAGATGAGACGCAGATTAGGAACGCAGATGAGACGCAGATAGGGACGCAGATGAGACGCAGATAGGAACGCAGATGAGACGCAGATAGGAACGCAGATAAAGCGCAGATAAGAACGCAGATAAAGCGCAGATAAGACGCAAATAAAACCAGCGCCAGATGACCACCGATAAAGCCAAATTTGGTCGTTGATCGTGACGAGCAGAGAATCTCTCTCTTGCGTTCGGGCGTTCAATGCGGCCGTGCGCTGTTCACGATCAAAAACATATCTGCGTTATCTGTGTTCATCTGCCGCCCTTTTCGGTTTTTGCTCGTGACGAGCAGCAGATCTCTGGCTTGCGTTCGGGCGTTCGATGCGGCCGTGCGTTGTACACGATCAAAAACATATCTGCGTTATCTGTGTTCATCTGCCGCCCTTTTCGGTTTTTGCTCGTGACGAGCAGCAGATCTCTCGCTTGCGTTCGGGCGTTCGATGCGGCCGTGCGTTGTACACGATCAAAAACATATCTGCGTCATCTGCGTTCATCTGCGGCCCTCTTTATCGGCGTTGCTCTGTGGCTGTCCGCGTGCGCCGCGGGAATACCGAAGCGTCCAGAGGGCGCGCCGGCCAACGATCCAGGCGCGATCGGCGCGTTCGAGCGGGCAACGCGTTTCTGCGGCGGGTTGAAAACACTGACGACCGAAATACGTCTGTCCGGACGCGCGGGAGGCGAACGGCTGCGCGGTACCTTGCACGCGGGATTTGCCGCGCCGGGCGCGCTGCGATTCGAAGCGGTTGCACCGTTTGGGCCGCCGGTGTTCGTCCTCGCCGGCCGCGACAACCGCGCGACGTTGTTGTTTCCGCGCGACAACCGCGTCTTGCCCGACGTGGCGTTGGCCGACGTGCTCGATCGGCTCACGGCACTGGCGCTCACCGCAGACGACGTGCGCCTGGTGTTGACCGGATGTCTCAGCGACGGCGTCACCGCCACGAGCGGACGCTCGTGGAACGGCGGCTGGAGTGCCGTGTCGCTCGGCAGCGACATAACGGCGTACCTGCAGCAGCGAAACGGCGAAGCGGTGATCGTGGCCGCCGACTACGGACCGTGGCTCGTGGACTACAGCGATCATCTGAACGGCTGGCCGCGCACCGTCCGTATTCGCAGCAAGGAACCGGGGAGAGTTGACGCGACAGCGCGCCTCGACCAGCTCGAGACGAATATCGAAATCGACGCACGTGCGTTCACCGTCGATGTTCCATCCGGCGCCGAACAGATTACGTTGAACGACTTGCGGGCAATCGCGCCGCTGCGCGAGTCGGTGAAAAAGGGGTCGACCCCCTTTTTCTGAGATTCACACGGATAAAGGGTCAGACCGTTTTCACGAACTCAGGACTCCCGCAGCCTTGGACCCTCTTTCTTTGCCTGCGTTCGCCAAGATCAACCTCGACCTGCGCATCCTCGGGATGCGCGGCGACGGGTACCACGACGTGCGGACGATTCTGCAGACGCTCGCGCTGCACGACACGCTCACGTTCGTGCCGCGCCAAGGCGCGTTCACGATTCAGTGCGACGACCCGGAAGTGCCGACCGACCGCCGCAATCTGGTGTGGCAAGCCGCATCGCTCTTGTGGAGGACGGCGGGCAAGCGGCGCGGCAATACGCCGCGCAATGCGCTCGTGCAGATCGAAAAACGGATCCCGCCGCAAGCCGGTCTCGGCGGAGGCAGCGCCGACGCCGCGGTCGCGCTGCTCGGCCTCGCGCGCGTGTGGGAGCTGGCGATCGACATGCCCACGATCAACCGGCTGGCGGCCGCGATTGGATCGGACGTGCCGTTTTTTCTGTTCGGCGGCACCGCTCTGGGGCTCGGTCGCGGCGACGATATTTACCCGCTGACCGATCTCCCGCGTTCCTCGGTGGTCATCATCCGGCCGCGGTTTGGCGTCGCCACGGCAGAAGCGTATCAGTGGTTCGACAGCGAGCCGCGCGCGCTCACGCGCGGCAGCGCGGGTCGCTCGCTTCCCCAAGGATGGCCGGAGTGGGCGCGCAACCTTCGCAACGATCTCGAAGGTCCGGTGATTGCGCATCACCCGACGATTGGCCGCATCAAGTCGGCGCTCATCGACGCCGGTGCGGTCTTCGCGGCCATGTCGGGGTCGGGTTCGACGGTCTTTGGCCTGTTCGAACGCGCGGAGGCTGCCGCCCGCACCGCCCGCGATCTCGCACGTCCGGGCTGGCACATCGTCGCCACGCGAACGCTCAGGCGCGCCGATTACGCCCGACGCCTTCCGGTTGGGCGCCCGAAAGTTCGCCGCAGCAAGCCGCGCACCCCTGCGGCGGCGCTTGCCGGAAGCCGTAAACGTCGTATAAGCTAAGGGTTTCCGCCGAGTTCGCCAGGCCGCGTAATGGTGGGGCGTGGCCAAGCGGTAAGGCGCGGGCCTTTGGAGCCCGTATTCGAAGGTTCGAATCCTTCCGCCCCAACCAAAGCTGGAAGAACGCGTGCCCGCCGTAGCTCGTGCGAAGGCGGGACCGAAGGACGAGGAACGAAAAACCAAAACATGCAGCGAGCAACGAGGATCGCGGATGTTCTTTGTTCTTAGTTCTTCGTTCGTCGCTCTTCATTCGGACCGATAATGTCCGCGATGCGACCGACTGGATACGGCGACCTGAAGGTGTTCTCCGGCCGCGCTCACCCGCAACTCGCGAGTGAGATCGCCGAGTTCCTTGGCGTACCGCTGGGACAGTGCCGCCTGCGACGTTTCCCCGATTCGGAAGTGTCGTTTCAGATCGATGAGAACATCCGCGGGACGGATGTTTTCGTCGTGCAGCCGACCTGTAACAGCCTCGATGGCGAACACGGCCGACCGACATCGGTCGATGAGCACATCGTGGAGTTGCTCATCATGGTGGATGCGTTCCGCCGCTCGTCGGCGTCGCGCATCACGGCGGTGATTCCGTATTACGGATACGCGCGCCAGGATCGCAAGGACAAGCCGCGCGTGCCGATTTCGGCCAAGCTGGTGGCGAACATCCTCAGCGCGTCGGGGGTCAACCGCGTGCTGACGATGGATTTGCACAAGGCGCAGATTCAGGGGTTTTTCGACATCCCGGTCGATCACCTCTTCGCCGCGCCGGTGATCATTGATTACCTGTCGCGGCAGGATTTCCCTCTGTTGACGATGGTCGCGCCCGATGCGGGCGGAGCGGAACGCGCGCGCGCCTACGCGAAACGGCTCGGCGCGGAACTCGCCGTCATCGACAAGCGGCGCATCGACGATGGGCAGGCGGAAGTGATGAATGTGATCGGTGAGGTTGGCGGCCGGACGTGCGTGATTGCCGACGACATCATCGACACTGCGGGAACGATTCAGAGAGGTGCGCAGGCCTTGATGGAGGCCGGCGCGCAGCGCGTGCTTGCCTGTGCCGTGCACGGTGTGCTCTCGGGCCCGGCGATCGACCGGATTGAGAGGTCGCCGCTCGAACGGCTGATCGTGACCAACACGATCCCGATGCAGGACAAGAGCGCAAAGTGCGCGAAGATCGTGGAGCTCAAAGTCGGACGTCTGCTCGGCCAGGCGATTCGGAGTATTCACGAGGAGACGTCGGTTAGTTCGTTATTTGTCTAGCGACCAGCTCTCAGCTCGGCTTTCAGCAACAGCTTGCTGAGAGCTGACCGTTGATAGCTGGGTGCGAAGAAAGTAGCTTTCGGCTCACAGCTTTCGGCTTTCAGCAAAAGCCTGCTGAGAGCTGATAGCCGAGAGCTGATAGCCGTTGCGAAGAGAGTTATGGAAGCGACATTAGACGCAGTTAAACGATCTACGAAAGGCAAGAACGAAGCGCGCCGTTTGCGCGCCGAGGGACGCATTCCCGCCACCATCTACGGCGCGCAAAAGGAAGGCGAGCAGGGCAAGAGCTTTCCGGTGGCTGTCGATCCGAAGCCGCTGCTCCGAATCCTGCACTCGGAATCCGGGCTCAACACGCTCATCCGGCTGAAGATCGACGGTGAAGGGGAATCGCGCGTGCTGGTGAAAGAGTTCCAGCTCGACCCGATCACGCACAACCTGCTGCACGCGGATTTCTATCGCGTGAACATGGACCGCAGGATCACGGTGACGGTGCCGGTCTTGTTCAAGGGCGAACCGCGCGGCGTCAAGGTGGAAGGCGGCGTGCTGGAACTGCTGCATCGCGAGATCGAGCTCGAGACGCTGCCCGCCGAAATCCCCGACGCGATCGAGGTGGACGTGAGGGAGCTTGGTCTCAATCAGGCGATCTTCGTGCGCGATGTGGTGGCGACCAACGCCAAGTGGACGCTGATCAGCGATCCCGACATGATGCTCGTGCATGTCGTGACGCCGCGTGCGGTGGAAGAACCGGCGGCGGCCGAAGCGGCGGCGGCGGCGCCGGCGGCGGCTGTGGCGGAGCCCGAAGTCATGAAGAAGGGCAAGACCGAGAAGGAAGGCGAGGCGCCCGCTGCCGCGGCTCCTGCGAAGGAAGGCGGGAAGAAGTAAAGCGGTTGCCGGTCGACAGTCCACAGTCAACGGTCGACAGGGAAGAACGTCGGAACCTTGGAACCTTGGACCCGCGGAACCTCGAACTTCGGAACCTCGGCACCCGGAACTTCGGAACCTCGGAACGTCTATCCTGGCGACTGTCGGCTGTCGACTGTCGACGGCAGTGATGAGGCTTTTGGTCGGCCTGGGCAATCCCGGGCCGCAGTATCGCGATACGCGCCACAACGTCGGCTTCTGGGTCGCCGACGAACTTGCGCGGCGCTGGAATCTCAACCACGCCTGGCGCGATCGCGACGACGCGCTCTACGTGAAGAAAGGGCGCGAAGCGATTCTGGCGAAGCCGCTGACGTTCATGAACCTCAGTGGCTTTGCGGTCTCGCGGCTGGCTCGGTACTTTCAGATCGAGCCGGCCGACATGCTCGTCATTGTTGACGAAACGCAGTTGCCGCTCGGGCGTCTTCGCGCGCGGCGCGAGGGCAGCGCCGGCGGGCACAACGGCCTGAAGTCGATCATCGAGCAGCTCGGCGGCACGGCGTTTCCGCGGCTCCGCATCGGCGTGGGGCGTGGCGACAATCGGCGCGATCTCGCCGATCACGTGCTCTCGACGTTCGAGCCCGACGAACGGGCCACCATTGAGGCGGCGGTGCTGCGTGCCGCCGATGCCGCGGAGATGTTCCTGGCCGACGGCATCGAGCGTGTGATGAACACGTTCAACGCAGCGGAAAACTCGCAGGATCCCGGCCCGGTGGAATAAACCGGCGCAGGTACTCCTTGCCACTGTTGTGGCCGTCGCGTTTTTCGAGGTCCATAAGGAGAGTGAATGACACGCACGTACGAACTCGTCTACATCGTCCAGCCGGACGCGCCCGAGCAACGGATCACCGACCTGCAAACGCAGGTTGAACAAATCGTCCAGCGCATGGGCGGCACGATGGAAAAACCCGAAGTCGCCGGCCTTACCGGCCGCCGCCGTCTGGCCTACGAGATCGGCCATCACAAAGAGGGCGTCTACGTCCTCAACGTCATCAAGGGCGGCGGCGATCTGGTCAAGGAAGTCGATCGGCGGTTGAAAGTCAGCGAAGGTCTGCTGCGCCATTTGATCGTGCGCGTGGACGAAGATCAGATCAAAGCCGAGCGCGCGCGCAGCAAGCGTCAGGAAGAATCTCGCCGCCGTCGTATCGCGCGCGGGCTGCCGCCGGAGCGGCAGCCCGGTGAGGGTCCGCAGACGCCGGACGACACCGACGACACGGGCGATTTCGATGGCTTGGAGACGGAGCTGTAAATCATGGCCATGGCAAAACGAGGCGCATCGGGCGGCGCGCGCGGGCGCGACGACAAGAACAAGGACGCAAAGGCCGGCGGTCAGCGCCGCGGCCTGTTCCGCCGGCGGAAGGTCTGCAAGTTCTGCGCGGACAAGATCGACGACATCAACTACAAGGACGTGAAGCTGCTCGGCGGCTTCGTGCCGGAGCGCGGCAAGGTGCTGCCGCGTCGCATTTCGGGAACGTGCGCGAAGCATCAACGCGCCTTACGGATCGCCATCGTACGCGCGCGGCAGCTTGCGTTGTTGCCCTACGCGGCTGACTAACGCAGACCGCGCCGCCACGGGGTTCGTCACGAGGGTTGCTTCCGATTGTTCGTTGCGGAAGTTCACGGCGATTCTGAACTGAAGTTCGAACCCACGCTGGAACCAGCGTGACGAACCGACGTGAACTGTCGGGAAGAGCTCGCGTCAGGAATCCACGTGAACCACCGGCAGGAACCAACGTTAGGAACGTTCGTCAGGAACTCATATTTAGCGGCAGTTTAGGAGTTCGGAATGGAAGTCATCCTTCGAGATCACGTAGAAAACGTAGGCCGCCGTGGCGAAATCGTGAGAGTCGCCGACGGTTACGCGCGCAACTTCCTGTTGCCGCGCAACCTTGCGTTGCCGGCGACCGACGCCAACAAGAAACGCGTCGAGCGCGAGCGGAAAAACCTCGAGCTGAGAGAAACGGAGGATCGCCACGCGGCCGAGGCGATCGCCGCGCGGTTGACCGCGCTCGAGCTCACCATTCCGCGCAAGGTTGGTGAGAGCGATCAACTGTATGGGTCGGTGACCAACGCCGACATCGCGGAGCTGCTGAAGGAAATGGGCTTCGACCTCGATCGTCGCAAGATTCTGCTCCCGGATCCGATCAAGGCGCTGGGTGAGAACACCGTGCCGGTGAAGGTGCATCGCGATGTGACCGCGCAGTTGAAAGTGATTGTGACCAAAGCCGAGTAATAGTGGCGCGGCTTGGAGCCGCGTCATCACGCGACTTCAGCCGCGCCATCACGCGGTTTGGAGCCGCCTCACCATAGGGGCGATGCCCAATGATGGTTGCGAAGCCGATCGCGTCACGCGCGGTCGGCTTTTTCGTTTTATACTTCGCGTGCCTTCCTGCTCGTCATGGCCGACATCGTCGCTGCTGCTGAACGTACTCTCCCGCACAATCTCGAAGCAGAGCGATCGGTCCTCGGCGCGATCCTCATCGACAACGAATCGTTCAACATCGCCGCGTCGGTGATCGACTCGCGCGCGTTCTTTCGCGACGCCCATCGGAGGATTTTCGAGCGCATGGTGGCGCTCGCCGAACGCAGCCAGCCGATCGATCTCATCACGCTCAAAGAGGAGCTTGAACGCGCCGGCGAAGTGGAAGAAGTGGGCGGCCCGGCGTACATCGCCTCGCTCGTGGACGGCGTGCCGCGCTCGACCAACGTCGAGTATTACGCGAAGATCGTCAAGGAGAAGGCGACGCTCCGCAGCCTGATTTTCTCCGCCAATAAGATTCTCTCGAACGCGTACGAAGCGGATCAGGAAGCCGATCTGATCCTCGATGAAGCCGAAAGCGCGATTTTTTCGGTGGCCGAAGATCGCATCAAGGCCGGCTTTGTCGTCATGCGCGATCTCGTCAAGGAGAGCTTTCCGAAGATCGAGCAGCTGTTCGAGCACAAAAGCTTCATCAGCGGGATCTCGACCGGGTTCACCGAAGTCGACAAGATGACGCGCGGTTTTCAGCGCGGCGATTTGATCATCGTCGCGGCGCGCCCGTCGATGGGGAAAACCAGCCTCGTGCTCAATATCGCGCAGCATGTCGCGACCGCCGGATCGGTGGCCGGATTCTTCAGCCTCGAAATGTCGAAAGAGCAACTCTTCATGCGCATGCTCGCCTGCGAGGCGAAGATCGACAATTACCGTCTGATGAGCGGCCAGATCGGCCAGAAGGAATACGGTCAGATTACGCATGCGCTCGAAACCCTGAGCGACGCGCGGTTGTATATCGACGACACGCCGGGCATCGGCGCGCTCGAGATGCGCGCCAAAGCGCGCCGCCTGCAGGCCGAGCACGGACTCGATCTGCTCGCGATTGACTACATCCAGCTGATGACCGGCCGCGGCCGCTTCGAGAACCGCACGCTGGAACTCGCGTCGATCTCCCGATCGCTCAAAGGACTCGCGAAGGAGCTCAACGTGCCGATCGTCGTGTTGTCGCAGCTCTCACGCGCGCCCGAAGCGCGATCCGACAAGCGCCCGCAGTTGGCCGACTTGCGCGAATCCGGCGCACTCGAGCAGGACGCCGACGTCGTCATTCTGATCTTCCGCGAGGAGATGTACAAGCAGGACAACGAGCCGTCAGAATCCGACGGCATTGCTGAACTCATCGTCGCCAAGCAGCGCAACGGTCCCACGGGTCTCATCAAGTTGGCGTTTCTCCGCCAGCAGACCCGCTTCGCAAATCTGGCGGAGCAGTAAACGTCCATTCCTCACGGAAGTTCGTTACGCAGATTCCACACCTACGTTCACGAGGTTCTAAAACGTGCGTTTGCGAACCTAATGTGCACTCTCGTGAGGAACTAACGTCAGGAACCAACCTGCAACCACTGTGAGGAACCGGCGCGAGGAACCTGTGAGGAACCCTCGTGATAACTTCGGTCTGTGATTCGTTGCACCTCCGCCCACGTCGACCTTGACGCCACGCGACACAACTACCGTGCGATTGTCGATTACCTGACCGCCGAAGCGTCGCTGAACAAAGCGGCTGGCATTGGACCGGCGAGCGCGCCCGGCATCATCGCAGTGGTGAAGGCGAACGCCTACGGCCACGGCGCCGTACGCGTGGCGCGCGCGCTCGAGGAAGCCGGCGCGACGTGGCTTGCCGTCGCCGATCTCGAAGAAGGCATCGAACTGCGCGAGTCGGGTGCGCGCGCGCGCATTCTGATCTTCGGCGCGCTCAGCGTCAGCGATCTCGACGGCGTGTTCTCGCACGATCTGACGCCGACCATTGCGAGCCCGTCCGCCGGGCGCGCGTTGCAGGTTGCGGCCGCGGCCCGCGGCACCCGGATTCGCTATCACCTCAAGATCGATACCGGTATGCATCGACTTGGTTTCAGGCACGAGAACGTCCAGCGCACCATCCCCGAGCTGCTCGCCAGTCCGAATCTGGAGCTCGAAGCGCTCTACACACACTTTGCCACCGCGGATGAACCCGAGAACGCGCTCTTCGAGCAGCAGCGCGTCGCGTTCGACAACGCCTGCGCCAGGCTGCATCAGCTCGGCGCGAAGCCACGGTATCGCCACACGGCAAACAGCGCGGCGCTGTTGCGCGACTCACGCGTGTGGTACGACTTCGTCCGACCCGGCCTTCTCCTCCACGGCGTCGTGCCGCCGCCGCTGGCGTCGACCGTGGCATTGAAGCCGGTGATGTCGCTCAGCAGCCGTGTGGTCGCCGTCAAAGGCATCCGCACGGGCGAGTCGGTCGGCTACGGCGGCCGCTTCCGCGCCACGCGTCCGACCACGCTTGCCGTGATTCCAGCTGGCTACGCGGATGGACTCGATCGGCGTCTCGCAGGCAGCGGCGCCGTCCTGATCCGCGGCCAGCGCGCCAGAATCGTCGGCGCGGTGAGTATGGACATGCTGACCGCCGACGTGACGGATATCGCCGACGTCAATCCAGGTGACGAAGCGGTGTTCTTGGGATCGCAAGGCGGCGAAGCGGCGGAGCGTGTCGACGCACGCGAGATGGCGGCAAACATCGGGACGATTCCGTACGAAGTTCTCTGCCGGCTCGGTGCGAGAGTGCACAGGCTCTATCGCTGAACATCTCGCGATGTGGCGACGTGGTGATGTGGCGGCTGAACATCTCGCGATGTCGCGACGTGGTGATGTGGCGATGTTATCGGGTAATCTGACGATGTTGAGATGTGTCTGACGATGTCACGATGTGATGTCACAATGTGATGATGTGATGTCGCCATGTGGCCGACATCGCCACATCGCCACATCGGGACATTACATCGCCACCTCGCCAGACACAGCTTCACATCCGAACATCCTCCACATGACATCCCCACATCGACAAATCGCGACATCGCCACATAATAGTGGTCAGTGAAACCCCAGAAACCCGTCTTTGTCTGCCAGGAATGCGGCTCCCAGTCGCCCAAGTGGCAGGGACGCTGTCTCGATTGTGGCGCGTGGAATTCGTACGTCGAAGAGCGCGTGGG
The DNA here is from genome assembly GCA_046726375.1 of Acidobacteriota bacterium. Classification (GTDB taxonomy): domain Bacteria; phylum Acidobacteriota; class Vicinamibacteria; order Vicinamibacterales; family UBA2999; genus DASPWV01. Next base: position 56,890 of record JBKPAJ010000072.1, on the reverse strand, counting down.
CGAGCCTGTGGGCCCGGGCCTGCAGGGGCATCGCTACGCGCTGCCGGGATCGGCCGGACAGGGGGCGCGGCGCTACTCGGAAGTTGAAGCCTCGAAAGCGGATCGGATTGCGAGCGGGATTGGCGAATTCGATCGTGTGCTGGGCGGCGGCATCGTGCCCGGCTCGCTTGTGCTGCTTGGCGGCGAGCCCGGGATTGGAAAATCCACGCTGCTGCTGCAGGCGGCGGCCAATTTCGCCCGCACCGTCGGCACGGTGCTGTATGCGTCGGGCGAGGAATCCGAGCATCAGATCAAGTCGCGCGGCGAGCGGCTCGGTGTGGGCGACGCGCCTCTGTATCTGCTCTCGGAGACGTGCACGGAAACCATTCTCGAAGAGATCGGCCGCGTCCGCCCGCAGCTGCTCGTCATCGATTCGATCCAAACGGTTTTCTCGCTCAAGTTTCAATCGGCGCCCGGCAGCATCGGCCAGGTGCGCGAAGCCGCGACGCAGTTTCTCTTCACCGCCAAGGGCCACAACATCCCGACGTTTCTCGTTGGCCACGTCACGAAGGAGGGTAGCCTCGCTGGCCCGAAGGCGCTCGAGCATGTCGTCGACACCGTGCTCTACTTCGAAGGCGAGCGGCACCATTCGCATCGCGTGGTCCGCGCCGTCAAGAATCGCTTTGGCGCCATCAGCGAGCTTGGTGTATTCGAGATGACCGGCGGCGGATTGAAGCCGGTGGCAAACCCCTCGGCCTTGTTCCTTGCCGAACGGCCCGTCTCGACACCCGGTTCCGCGGTCCTGTGCTCGGTGGAAGGGTCGCGTCCCATTCTCGTCGAGGTCCAGGCGCTCGCGAGCACCACGTCGTACGGCATGGCGCGTCGTATGGCGGTTGGCATCGAGCAGAATCGTCTCTCGCTGCTCCTCGCGGTGCTCGAAAAGCGCGCCGGCCTTCACCTCGCCGCCGACGATGTGTTCGTCAACGTGGCGGGCGGCATGAGCATCGAAGAACCTGCCGCCGATCTGGCAATTGTTTCTGCTATTGCATCGAGCGTGCGCAACCGCCCGTTGACCAACGCCACCGCAGTGTTCGGCGAGGTCGGACTCGGGGGCGAAATCCGTGGCGTGCCGCAAGCCGCGCTCCGCATTCGCGAAGCCGAGCAAATGGGCTTTTCTCGCGTCGTGCTGCCGGTGGCCAACGTCGATGGCGAAGACGCCAGCAAGCGAAGCGGTGCTGAGCTGATCCCTGTGAAGCACGTGGGTGAGGCGTTGGACGCGCTTCTCGCGTAGTCGGGGCGGTAGGCGGTGAGGGGCAGGCAGGGCGGGTTGGGCAGGTCGGCCAGGTCTCGAACTCCAGCCCACCCGCGCAAAACCTTTACGAGCCCCGCCTGTCGCACCTGCCTCACCCGGGCCCCGCCGGCCCAACCAGCCCTACCCGCCTTCCTTGACCTTCGGACGACGCCGGTCTACTGTTCGCTAGTTATACATAAACGTTCATTCCCCCCGGAGTGTCGTTGATGGCGTGGTTCATATTGGCGCGCCTGCTCTTTACGGCCGCCGTTGCGTATACAGCCTTCCTGCTCAGACCGCTCGGCGTTGATCCCGTGATCAACGTCGCGTTTGGTCTCCTGCTCGCGAGTGTTGCCGTATTTTTCGAGTGGCGCCTTCGCGATCTCGCGATCACCAGTCTGCTCGGCGCGCTGCTTGGCGGCGGGATCGGGTTGCTGCTTGCCAAGGGCATCGGCGCCGCGCTGTTCTGGGCCGACGCCTCGGATCAACGCGTCGCCTTCCTGCACGGCTTTGTGCTCCTGCTGCTGCCGTATGTCGGCCTCGTCATTGGCGGGCGTAAAGGCGAGTGGCTCGAGCCGTCGCGGCTCGTCGGCCTGTTCCGCGCGGCGGGCCCGCAGCGCCGCTACAAGATTCTGGATACGTCGGTGATCATCGACGGTCGCGTCGCCGATCTCTGCGACACCGGATTCATGGACGGCACACTGGTGATCCCGCAGTTCGTGCTCAAGGAGCTTCAACTCGTCGCCGATTCGGCGGACTCGATGAAGCGCAATCGCGGCCGCCGCGGACTCGACATCCTGCAGAAGATTCAGAAAATGTCCGGCGTGGAAGTGACGATTTCCGACGCTGACTACCCGGAGGTGCGTGAGGTCGATCTCAAGCTCATCGAGCTCGCGCGCACGCTGCAGGGAAAAATCGTCACCAACGACTTCAACCTCAACAAGGTGGCGCAACTGCGCGGAGTCGAGGTGCTCAATATCAACGAGCTCGCCAACGCGTTGAAGCCTGTGGTGCTGCCCGGCGAGATCATGAAGGTCTTCATCCTGAAAGAAGGGAAGGAATACAACCAGGGCGTCGCCTACCTGGATGACGGCACAATGGTGGTCGTCGACAACGCGCGCAAGATGATCAGCAAGACGATCGACATCGTTGTCACGAGTGTGCTTCAAACGACCGCGGGCAAGATGATCTTCGGCCGCTACATCGATCCCAATCTCGCGTCGCAATCAGGCCAAACGCCGTCGGTCGCGAACGATCGCGAGGAGCGGAAGTCCGGTCGCATACAGTCCGCGTCGCTCGGCAATGGGCCTGCGACGGCCGGCGCGGCGGCCAACCGCACCGCACCCGCCTCCGCTCGCGCTGAATTTCCGCCGAGCTACGGCACTACATACTCAGGGCCGTCCCGAGCCGAGCCGAGGGACGGCGAGACCTCGACGAAGCGGTCTGAGTTGACCAGCCGCGAAGGCGGGCCGACCGCACCTATTGCCCCCATCGCACCCGACTCCTAAGTGTTACATCTGCTACGGACAGTCTTCTGGCTGATTCCGTCGATCGCGATCTACACGATCGTGCTGGGAACGCTGTCGATCGGCTCCAGCCTCTTCGGTGGACGCGGCTACTTCGCCCACTGGTGCGCCCGCGCGTGGTCGTGGCTAATCCTCGCCACGACCGGTGTGCGCGTCACGGTGATCGGTCTTGACAAGCTGGATCGGCGCCAGACCTACGTGTTTGCCTCCAATCACCAGAGCATCTATGACATTCCCGTGCTCTTCACGTCGTTGCCGTTTCAGTTGCGCATCATCGCCAAGGCGTCACTCGGCAACTTTCCGTTTCTCGGCTGGCATCTGCGTCGTACCGGCCACATGCTCGTCGATCGCAAGCATCCCGATCCGATGCGCATCTTCAAGTGGGCGAACTCGCTGACCGCGCGTGGACTGTCGCTGATTATTTTTCCGGAGGGCACGCGCAGTCGCGACGGGCACGTCGGTCCGTTCAAGGGCGGGCCGTTTTATTCGGCAGTGCAGGCGGGGCTTCCGATCGTGCCGATTGCAGTGATCGGCAGCCGTCACGTGATGCGCAAGGGAGATCTCACGACGAAACCTGGCGACGTCACCGTGATCGTGCACGATCCGATTCCGACCGAGGGATCGGCGGAGCCTGATATGCGTCAGATCCGCGCGCTCGCGGCGCGTGTGAGAGAGATCGTGCGGCCTGCGGTTGAAAAGGAAGCCGCAATGAACACGGTTGAGGAGGACGCAGATAGAACGCAGATAGAACGCAGATGAAACGCAGATGAAACGCAGATGAAACGCAGATAAACGCAGATACACCGCAGATGAGACGCACATAAACGCGGATGATGGTTTTGATCGCGTTCCGCGCTACATCGCGACTAGTCATTCATGATGCTCGACCGGGAGGGCGTTCTCGCGCGAACGAGCCCCGCTCGTGACACATCGCGTGGCGATGTATAGCATCACGATGAATGAACGCGAAGCGCTCAAGGGGCACCTCGACCTTCTCTTGCTCGCTGCCGTGCAGTCGCGTCCGTCGCACGGCTACGCGATTGCAGAAACACTGCGCGCCCGCAGTGACGGCGCGTTCGACCTGCCTGAGGGCACGCTCCACCCGGCGCTGCACCGGTTGGAGCGCGCCGGCCTGCTGTCCGGCCGATGGTCGGCGGTCAACGGCCGCCGCCGGCGGGTGTATCAGCTCACGCGAACAGGCCACCGCGCGCTCGCCAGGCGGCACGGCGAGTGGCGTGACTTCGCGCGGGCCGTTCACGCTGTGGTGGAGGGTCTGGCATGATGTCAGCGCTACTCGAAGCATATTTGAGCCGGCTTGCGCGCGAGCTCCGGAAGCATGGACTCCTGGACAAACGGATCGTCGAGGAGGCGCGTGAACATCTCGTCGATGCCATGGAAGAGGGTCTCGAGCGCGGGTTGTCGGTCGACACCGCAGAGCGTGAGGCAATCGTCAGGTTTGGTCCGGCGGAGACGGTCGCTGCGCATTTCGCGACGGAGAGGTCCCGCATGGTGAATCGACTTCTCGTCACTCTGACCAGAATCGTTAGGCTGATACGCAGAAGCGAGCCGCGCGGTGGCAATGATCACGATGCGACGGTCCATTACCACGATGTGGCGGGCCCGTCCCGCTATCACTTCGCTCTTCGATTGAAGCGCCAATATCGCAATCGTTTCAAGAGAATGTCAGCCGACGAGCAGAAGCGGTTCATCGTCGAGAAGAGGGAACGCGGCGAGGACGTCAGCGCCTTCGAGACCGATCCGCGAGAACGCCTTGTTCATTTCCTTCGAGAGTTTGGTCGACGAACGTTCGGTACCAGCGGGACTCTCGAATCGCTCACCTTGCTCGAAGACACGACTGATTCGAACAAGCGCGGGGGCAGATATCTCGCGGCCTTCGGCAGCGGGACGAAGATGATTTGGACGGTCGCACTTCGTGCCGACGGTGCGGTTTCGTTCGAGGGCATGGGTGCGCCAGCATGATCCCACTGTCGACAAGGCTGGTGTGGGCGTCTTAGACGCAGCGCCGTTTTACGAGGCGCGACATCACTCAGTAAGGCGCCGGATTGCGCCGGCGCCACTCCCAAGTTGATCGCGAGCTAATAGATCCCGAGTAGCGCCGTAGGGATCGGCGCTGTCCGGGGCGTCGGAATCGGCAAAAATACTGGGCCTACTCGTTATCCATCCGCGACGAGACCGTCCCGCAGCAGTCAACCAAGGGTCAAGCGTACCGTGGCGTGTGACCGGCCTTTCACTCTTGAGGACGGCACGTAGGTGCGAGGTCCGTTCGGTCTCCGGATCCGAAAAAGACACGCCGCTCAGGTCGCCGAGGACCGGATCAGCTCCAGTGCCGCGTCGCCATCGTCCCAGCCGAGAATGCGCGCCTCTTTGCCTTCGAGCGCCGTCGCCGCAACGAAGAATTGCTCGATCTCCTGACGGACGCGCGCAGTCAGAGCAACCTCTCGTCGCGCGGCGACCGGCACCGCCAGGACTCGGTCGTTACGAATGCGGCCGGAGCTGTCCGCCTTGTTCTGTTCGACGCGCACGAGCGCCAGGGCGCGGCACGGGATAACGACGCCCGGATAGGTGGTAACGTCCCACCAGATCGCGGCATCGATCGCATCGCGATCCGGACCCTCCGTGGAGGGCACAAAACCCCAGTCGCACGGGTACGTGACACCGAGCACAAGCGGGCGGGAGATCGACATCGCCCCGAGATCGGGCGAGTACTTCAGCTTCACGACCGCTCCACGAGGCGATTCCACCACAACATGAAACACATCCTCGCCGGCGAATGTCTTGAGTTTGTTGAGATCGCGCAAAGGACCCTCACGCCGCGGCTGTCTGCTGCGGACGCGGCCGTTCGGCGGATTTGCGAATCCAGCGGGCGAATGCCTTCGGTTTCCGTGAATACAACCGGCGGCCGAGCGCGAACGCGCGCCGCCGCAGTGGCTGACGCATCCGCGCGGCAAGACGATCGATCTGCCGGATTTCCGCGCGCATCGATCGCAGATCGCGGCAGGCTCTCAGCGTTGCCCCCAGGACGACGAGATTATGATCGTCACCCAGTTCGGTCTCCAGCCGTTTGAGGTCGGCAATGAGTGGAGCGACGCCGGTCGTGAGCGGCTTGGCCAGGCGCAGCTGATACCACAATGTCTTCAGCTCTTTGCGCCAGCGATGCAGCGTCGCCGACTGTCCCGTCGCGCGCGCGCGTCTCATCGCTTTGCGACTCCGGCGATACGAAGCGGCGACGACCGCGACCATGGCCGACACTTCGATTGAGGGGGACGTCCATCCTTTGGCCGACTTACGCGTCTTCGCCAGTCGCTCCGCTGCCTCGTCGACGATGCCGTCGCGCTGCGCGCGCGCTTGTTCCCTATTTCGGGCGCCGACTAATCCACGGCGCAGGATTCCGTAGCTGTGCTCGGGCAGCTGCTTCGGGTACCGGCGACGAACGCGATCCAACGTGTCGATAATCGCGGCGCTATCACGGAGCCTTGAGAGCGCCCTCGCCGCCGACTTCAACCGCTTGCGGTCTTTGCGCGGCAGCTTCGCGCCTGCTTGCTCCAGGAACCCCGCGACCGCGCGCACCTTCTTGACGCTCTTGCGCGATTCATGTACGGCGCTCCCGAACTTGCTGTCAGCGCTCGTGGTGAGTCCGCGGGCGCTGTCACGCAGCTCTCGACGCACAATCTTTGCGAGCTCACGTTCCATGTGCTTCCGGTGGTGTAGCTCGAACGACATGAGATCCCCTCATAGCGTTTGCACACACGATGCCACTGGTCATGGAATCGGGCACACGCCCGCGAGTCACCGACGGGCAATTATTCATAATCTCAACGGAGCGGGCTTCTATGGCAGCCGGCGCTTGGACGGCCCTCGCTGGGTCAGCCGCTCGTCTTGACGAAGGTCCTCCGATCGGCTCAGCTCTGTCCCACTCAGCAGAGATCTCGACAATGCTGGTCCATTCATCGCAGGCGAGCGCGCAGTTGCACCGTGATGCGTTGGCCAACCTGCTTCCCGAGCGTACGAAGAATTTCGCGTTTCACAGGCAGCATGTGGCGACCGTCGCCCAAAGCCATAAACGAGCTGCGGAATGGCACGCCGTCCATTGCGCCCTCCACTTTGACGAGACCGTGCGTGCCAAAGAAGGCCGGAGACTCGGGCCACACGACACACACCCAGCCCCCAGAGCCAGGGCTGCGCTGAAGTGTGGCGGTGAACGTTACAGCGAGGGGGCCGGGGACGCCGATAGCGCCAGGACGCGACGCGGCCCGCTCCCGTAGGTTAGCCTCAGTGCGCGCCACCGCTCGCGTGACGCCCGCCTGTGCCGGCCGACGCGTTTTTCGTGATGCCATGGATGCTACTCCCTGAGTTCCCTTGGATCGCGAGTGTCACCGGGCGCGCCAGCACCCGAGGATGGCCGCGATCGCGAGGGGCTTGCTCTTGATGAGCCTCGTGAGCTGAGTCTCTGACGGTCGATCGATGTGCGGGTGCGTCTTCGAAGAACCCACGTCGTCACTCACGCAGGCTGTGACTTCAACGCCAGGATCATCCAGGACGTCCCGAACTTGTCCCGAAGCTGCCCAAACCGACTGGCGAAGAACGTTTCCTCCATAGACATGAAGATCTGCCCGCCGTCGGAGAGCAACGCCCAGATGCGCTCCGCCTCAACTGCGCTTTCAACCGTGAGCGAGAGATACACGCTGCGCATCGGCTGAAAGCGATCGGGGGGAACATCGGATGCCATGAGCTGTGTCTCTCCAAGGTCCATGTAGGCGTATTGGATCGAATTCTCCCACCCCGGCCACGTAGTGGGCTGGTCGGGCTGCTCGGCGCGGCGCATCAGCATCGTGATTCTTCCGCCGAGATGGCGTTCATAGAAGCGGAAGGCCTCTTCGCAGTTGCCACCAAAGTTCAAGAAGGTGTTCAGTCTCATATGGTCGCCACTGGGCAACGCCGGCATCAGGCAACAACCGACGATGTGACGTAGCGTTGCGCACCCGGCGTGGTGAGCGTCTCGCCCGTTTCGAGCAACGTCTTGAGCCCAGACAGGATCATGGGCCAGCCGCCATAGAGCTCCGGAATCGCCTCGGCGCGCAGCTGATCGTGCGTCACCGTCAAGCGGCATGAATCCCCGATCGGCTCGATCTCCCATGTCACGCGCGAGTAGCCTTCAGCCTTCGCGGCCTCGCTCCAGAGCGCGCGGAACGTCTGCACAAGACGGCGTGGCGGGTCCACCTCGAGGTTCTCGCCATCGGCGATCTCGATGCCCGGTGTGACGGTCGCATCGGTGGTACGCGCGTGATGACGCGATCCCGGCGTCCACTCGGAGTGGACTGCCACGCCGAACGAGTACTTCGCGCGCAATGCGGGATCGGTGATGGCCTGCCATAGCCGCTCCGGCGTCGTCTTGATGTAAATCTCGTACACCTTTTCCATCGCGTCCTCCTCGATCGTTTTCTTCAGGCCCGTGAGCATCGCAGCTACCGGCGCGGAATACTTGTCAATCCACCGGTCGTGGATCTGACGGATTGGCACCGCGTTCAGGAAGTGCAGCTTCTCGCGGCCGCGCCGCTTGGTGACGACGAGCCTGGCGTCTTCGAGCACGCGCAGGTGCTTCATGACGCCGAAGCGGGTCATCGCGAGCCGGCGCTCGAGCTCTCCCAGGGTCTGGCCATCGCGGCGGAACAGCATGTCCAGCAGTCGGCGGCGTGCCGGGTGGGCGAGCGCCTTGAATACCGCGTCCATCGAAAAGGATATTATGTGACCATATGGTCACATGTCAAGGCTTGCACGGATGACCCGGCGAGCCTCAATCAACCCACTGACGATCACGCCGACGAGGAAAGGAACCGATGAACTCGGACGGGCGGCCGTATACTACGGATTCCCTGCGCGCTCCAGGGCGCGCGAGTCGCAGGACGCCGGACCTTCGTTCAACCGTTCGAGAAGGAGGACTCCATGTCACTGTCCCGTCGCCATCTCTTTCGGAATCTGGGATTGGGCAGCGCTGGCCTGCTGTCCACGTCGTTCGTCATCGGCCGCGGTCGAGAGGCCATGGCTTTCGAAGCGAGTGCCATGCAGGTGCCCGATGATGGCGGGTTCATCAGAATCAGCTCGAACGAGAACGCCCGCGGCCCCGGCCGGAAGACGATTGAAGCGCTGCGGAACACGATCTCTCCTCGGGTGGGACGAGGATATCCCCCGGACAATACGGCCGATCTCGTGGCAACGATTGCCGATCTCTACGGAGTCGGCCGCGACCACGTCATCGTCGGCACCGGGTCCGGCGCCATCCTCGAGGCTGGCACGCGGGCGTTCTGCTCGGCCGAGAAGCCGCTTGTCACCGCGGCACCGACGTACGGCACCCCGGACCAAGCGGCGCGCCGCATTGGCGCGCCGGTCAAGATGATCCGCGTCGATCGATCGCTGGGATTGGATATCGACGCGACGGCCGAGGCGGCCAAGGGCGCGGGAATGATCTTTTTCTGCAACCCCAACAACCCGACCGGCACCGTGCATAACGCGGCGACCGTGGAGCGGTTTGTCCGGCGCGTCAAACAGAGCTCGCCGGAGACGCGGATTCTGATCGACGAAGCCTACATCGACTACACGCACGACGACGCCGTCAAGACCGCGGCGCCGCTGGCCCGGGAACTCCCCGGTGTGTTCATTACCCGATCGTTCTCGAAGGCGCATGGGATGGCGGGCCTGCGTCTCGGCTACGCGATCGGCCAACCCGAGACCGTCCAGGCGATTTCGCGTGCGTGGAGCCTTGGCAGCATCAACACACTGTCTGCGGCAGCCGGCATCGCGTCGCTCAGGGATCCGAAACACATCGAAGAGGAGCGAGCCGAGAACGCCCGCGTGCGAGACTTCACGCTTCAGGCGCTCAAGAATCTGGGGTTCGAGGCTCCCGACTCGCACACCAACTGCATCTTCGTCGACTTGAAGCGACCCGCGAGCCAGTTCCGCGAGGCGTGCGCCGCTCTCAAGGTGAGTGTTGGGCGCGACTTCCCGCCGTTCGAGAATACGCACAGCCGCATCACGCTCGGGACGATGGACGAAATGAAGCAGGCGGTGCAGGTCTTCAGACGGGTGCTCACGACGACGTCGACGGGCGCTGGGGCTCGTTAGCGTCGTCGTGGCGTGAAGACCTCGTAGCGCGTTGAGAGGAGCCGACGAGCCAGCCGGTTCCTCTCCTCCGCACTGCTAGCCCTTGACGACTACTCGTTACATATCGCGGTAGTCGACGACAAACGAAGGTTAGTGGAGAGGTCGGAGGTACCGCATGCGCGGATCGCCGCCGATACACACCACTCTCAGCGATCCCACCTTGGTCTGCGCGGCGGCCACTGGCCGGCGCGTGCGTCGCCGCCCGGCGAGAACACTGGCGGCAGGATCAATACCTGACGAAAGAACGGCGGCTCGGTCTCGGCACAGCAGCTGATACGGGATACCCTGTCGATGCGATTCCTGTGGCGGGCAAAACCGCGGCCATGTCGCGGTGAGGCAATTTGTCCGATCGCATCTCGCTCGACGCTTACACGGCGACGGTGCCCGTATTCGGCATAGGGAGGCGCCTGTGTACCACATGATTACGAGAAGGCTCCTCGCTTCGGTTTTTGAACGGCTCCAGGGCTCCATCATGAAAGAACGCGGGCCGACCGTCACCAGAGGTAAACGCGAGCGTACCGCCAAGATGATCGAGCGTCCGCCGCACGCTTCGTGTAACGAACCGGGCGCGTCGTGCGCGTCGTGAGCGCTTGGTGAGAGAATCCTCTCCTCGTGCGGCTGCTGTCTCTCGTCGCCGGGCTTCTCCTGGGCTCCGCCGTGCTATGGGACGCATTCGAAACGGTGGTGCTGCCGCGAACGGTGACGCGGCGGCTCCGTCTGGCGCGACTGTTGATCCGCGGAACGTGGCGCCTGTGGACGCGTTGCGCGCAGGTCTTCCGGTCAGGGGGTCGTCGGGAACGCTTCCTCGCCGTCTATGGCCCGCTCTCGTTGCTCGGCCTCTTGACGGTGTGGGCCAGTGGCTTGATTCTGAGCTTCGCGGTGCTGCTCTGGTCTGATGGATCGAGGCTGCAGGTACCCGGCGGAGTCCCTGGATTCGCAGATGATCTGTACATGAGCGGCACCACCTTCGTGACGCTCGGACTGGGCGATGTGCATCCCGTCGGACGAATCGCCCGTCTGCTGACGGTCGTGGAAGCCGGGATGGGGTTTGGGTTTCTCGCGATCGTGATTTCCTACTTTCCGGTCTTGTATCAGTCGTTCTCACGGAGAGAAGTGCGGTTGACGCTCCTCGACGCGTGGGCCGGTTCGCCGCCGGCCGCCGCCGAAGTTCTGCGTCGGCTCGCCGAGGCCGGCGAGCTGAACGCGTTGGAGCCGTTCCTGAAAGACTGGGAGTATTGGTGTTCCGAGCTGCTGGAGGGCCACATCTCGTACCCGATCGTCGCCTTCTTTCGCTCGCAGCACCAGCGGCAGTCGTGGGTCTCGGCCCTGACGACGGTCCTCGACGTGTCGGCGCTGGTCGTTGTCGGAATTGACGGTGTCTCGACGTGGCAGGCGCACGTCACGTTTGCGATCGGCAGGCATGCAGCCGTGGACCTCAGTCAGGTGCTGCACGCGACGCCCGACGCGAGCGTCGATCGGCTGTCGCCGGAGGGCTTGGAACAATTGCGGCGTCAACTGGAAGCGGTTGGTCTTCGTCCGCGCCGGTCGCCAGAGGCTGATGCGCGACTGATCGAGCTGCGACGCTCGTACGAGCCCTTCGTCGCGGCGCTCGGCCGCTGGCTCGAGATGCCGCTGCCGGCGTGGTGGCGCGAGCGGCCGGTCAGCGATAACTGGCAAACGAGTCCGCGCCGCGACGGCGGACCGCATTTGTGAACAGCACGCCCGCACCCTCCACGGTGGGGCACTTGGCGGCGTCGCCGATCAGCGCACTTGAATACACCGCGCCGAATCATTGCTCCCTCAGCGCCGCCGTCGGATCCAGCGCGGCCGCGCGCTGCGCGGGCACCCACAGCGACACAGCGGCGATGAGAAAGAACACGACACCCATCGCCCCGAACGTCACCGGATCGGTCGGGCTCACGCCGACGAGCATTGTCTTCATCCCGCGCGTGAGCGCCAAGGCGGCCAGCAGTCCGATAATGATGCCGGCTGCACTGAGTCGCAAGCCGTAACCGATGATCAAACGAAGGATCGTGTCAGGTGCGGCGCCGAGCGCCATCCGAACGCCAATTTCAGCAGTGCGCTGGCGTACGAGGGTCGACAGCACCCCATAAAGGCCGACGCTTACGAGCAGTGCCGCGATGCCGGCGAACACGCCGATGAGCATGAGCGAGAAGCGCGTGTGCGCCTGCGCTTTCCGGACGAGAGCGTCCATTACCTCGAGTTCGGTGACGAGGAACTGCGGATCGATCTCCGCGACCGCCGCGCGCACCGCGCCCGCAATCTGCGATGGATCGCCCGCGGTTCGGACCGCCCATCTGTTCACCCCACCGCCGAGAAATTTCTCCACGACATACACTTGCTCGCGCCCCGGTTCTGAAAGCGACGTGACACGCTGGTGCCCGACGACGCCGATGATCTCAACCCATTCGGGCTCGGGCGTACGGATGCGAATCAGAATGCGCTTGCCCACTGCCGATTCATTCGGAAACGCCTTCGCGGCGAGAACGTTATCGACCACAACGACCTGGCGTTGCGGATCGTTGTCGGCTTCCGTGAACGTGCGCCCGGCGAGCAGCGGCGTATGGAGCGTCTCGAAGTAGCCCGGACGCACCACCTGCCAGTCCACTGCCTGATACTTGCTCGTGTCGGTCAACGCGTCTTCCAGGCCCCAGCGGATGGTGCTGAAGTTGCCCGTGAGCGGAAACGGAAACGATGCCGTGACGCTCTCAACGCCTGGAATCGCTTGGATTCGATCCTCGAGCTGCCGGGCGGTCGCGGCTTGCTGGTCCGGCGGCCCTGGCCGTCCGCCTAGAAGCTGAAACGTCAGGAGACCATGCGGATCGAATCCAAGGTCGATGCGCCGCAGTTCGAGGAAGGTCCTGAACATCAGTCCCGACCCGACAAGGAGCACGAAGCAGAGGGCGACCTCGATGACGACTACCGCGCCGCTGAACAGGCGTCCGCCACGCAGACCAGCGCTCCGGCCGTTGCCACTCAATGCGGTCACGAGATTCACCCGAAATACACTCCACGCTGGCACCATGCCGAAGATGAAGGCTGCTGCCAGTGCGACGCCCGCCGTGAAGGCGAGGACAATCTGATCGATGCGGACTGTGTCGAGGCGGGGTACGTTCGCCGGGGCCATCGCGAGCAGCTCGCGGACGCCAATCCACGCAAGCGTTGCACCGGCCACGGTTCCGAGCGCCGTGAGGAGGAATGCTTCCACCAGCATCTGCCTGACGACACGCCAGCGGCCAGCTCCCAGGGCAGCCCGCATGGCCAGCTCCGGTTCGCGGAGCGACGCGCGCACGAGCAGCAGGTTAGCCACGTTCGCGTACGCAATCAGAAGGAGAAAGACAACCGCGCCCATCAGCGCGAGGATCGCAGGCCGGACCTCGTCCACGAGCGTCTTGTGCATCGGCTCGAGCCGCGCGTAGAAGCCCGAGCCCCGCGATACTTGAAAGTCGTTCCGAATCTTCGCCGCGACTGCTTCCACTTCCTCCTGCGCGCGCGTCAACGCGACACCGGGCTTCAATCGTCCGATCGGCCGCAGCCCGAACGTGTTCCGGTTCGCATTGTTGTAGACGAGACGGTTTGCAATCCAGATGTCCGGCTTCTGTTCCACATTGGTGCCGGGCGGCAACAGCAATTCAAATCCCGGCGCCAGGATGCCGACAATCTGCGGCCGCGGCCCGCCTGGGATACGTTGCCCGATGACGTTGGGATCGGCGCCATAGCGACGCTGCCAGTACCCGTGGCTCAGAATCGCTACGACCGGAAGCGGTGGAGCCTGTGTGGCAGGAGCCGCCGCACCCGGCTGCGCCACCGGAGGCGGCGGCTGCGGAATGCCGTCGGCATCCTGAAAGTCGCGGCCGAGCGCGACGGCGTGCCCCATGACCCGGAAGAAATTCGTGGTGACGACCGCCAGCCGGATCTGCTCCGGAGCGCCGTCGGGGCCGGGCAACACCTGGCGCGCCGTCCTGAACGCCGCCATGTCCTCGAACGAGCCCCTCGATCCGTCGCGAATATCGACGTAGTTCTCGTTCGAGAGCGGCATCCCGAAGTTGTTCCTGTTCTGCAAGTCCATATACATGACGACGAGGCGCTCCGGATCCCTGTAAGGGAGCTTCCTGAGCAACACCGCATTCGTCACGCTGAAGATGGCCGTACTCGTGCCAATGCCCAGCGCGATCGTTGAGACGGCGGCGACTGTGAAGACGGGGCTGCGGCGGAGCGTGCGGATGGCGAATGCCAGATCTTTGAAAAGCATGGTGGACCCCATGAACGAGGAATCTACACGGAAACCAGCAGAACTTCGATCGGTCGAAGCGCGTCGCCTGATCTGAACAAGGGTAGTCTCAGAGGCCGTGCGCGCTCATCGGAAATACGGTCGTCGCGATCAACGCCGATCTGGCGAGCCATCGTTGGCCAGCCGTCACGGCTGCGAACACGAAGGAGCGTCGGTGGCTGAATCCGGTCCTTTTTAGTGGCGGCCGACCCGAAATAGCACGTCAGTTTGTAAACTAGGCGCACACACCCGCCATGCGATTCGGCTCCAAATGGCTCCTGCGCCTCGCCATCCTCGTGGCCATCGTCGCGCTGGCCATCGTCGTGGGTGCCGCGGCCAGCGCCCGATCACGCATTCCTGACCTGAAGCCGTGGCACCACCTCGTGCCGTCGGCGGAGGTGCGCGCGTCGGACGTCCGACCGACGTTCACGCTGGACGACTATCTGGTTCGCGAGCAGAAGGTCTTTGCGGAGGTGCGCACCCAGATCGAGGATCGACTCGCCCCTGAAGAACGCCTCTCCGCCAATCGCTACGATCGGGATGGCCGGGCCAGTCCATCACGTCTGGGACGCGACTGGAACCGCACCTTCGAGATGGCCGCGACGGCGCCTACGTGCGCGGCCCTGCTGATTCACGGCCTGACGGATTCGCCGTACAGCATGCGCGCCATCGCGGAGCGGCTGCATGCCGAGGGCTGTTATGTCCTGGCGCCGCGGATGCCCGGTCACGGTGCCGTCCCGGGCGGGCTGACCGATGCGTCGTGGCCGGATTGGGACGCGGTGGTGCATCTGGGCGTCCGCCACGTCCGTGCCCGTGTCGGTCCCGACGTGCCGCTGACGGTGGTCGGTTACTCGAACGGCGGCGCGCTGGCGGTGAAGTATGCGCTCGACGCGCTCGAAGATCCGTCGCTGCCGCGCGCGGATCGGCTGGTGTTGATTTCGCCCATGATCGGCGTCTCGGCGCTGGCAGGTGTGGCGCGCCTGGTTGGCGCACTCGGCGTCGTGCCATATTTCGAGAAAACGAAATGGCTCGATGTCATCCCCGAGTACAACCCATTCAAATTCAACTCCTTCCCGACGCATGCCGCGGTTCAGACGGCGGTGCTCACCCGCGCGCTGCATCGCCAGATCGACAGGCTCGCGGCGGACGGCCGGATCGGCAAGATGCCGCCGGCGCTGGGCTTTCAGTCGCTGGTCGATGCGACGGTGGAGGCCGACGCCGTGGTGACACGCTTCTACTCCAAGCTGCCCAAGAACGGCAGCGAACTCGTGGTCTTCGACATCAACCGCCTGGCCGGCCTCGATGCGTTCATGCGCCCTTCGGATCGCGAGCTGCTCAACCGGCTGATGCAGCGCAGTGAGCGCAGCTTCCGTCTGACAGTGATGACGAACCTCAATCGTGAGTCGCTCAATCTCGTCGCCCGTTCCGGCGAGCCTGGATCTTCCGACGTGACCGAGACGGCGACGGACCTCTCATGGCCGGCCGATACCTTCTCGCTCTCACATATTGCGCTGCCTTTTTCGCCGAACGATCCGGTCTACGGCCGGTCGCCCGACGAGAGTCTCGGCAAGATCGTCCGTCTCGGGCTGCTCAGCCCGCGCGGTGAGCGGGCCGTGCTCGTCGCGCCCATGGACGTACTGATGCGAGTGTCGTCGAATCCGTTCTATCCGTATCTCGAGGAGCGGACGCTTGAATGGGTGGCGCGGCGCTGAGGTTCGCGACGGAGACCCTTCCGGTGCCGTTTTGGTTCAGCGTGAATGGCTCGACAGAGATAGTACTTGATGGCTCACGGGTCAGGTACGCAGGATAGCTTCCTCGATAGCCAAACAGCCGCGCGAGTGGGGTCAGCAGGCCAAATAGTATGCCCTGCACGATCCGGGGCGGGCGGGTAAACTGCATAACATCAGCAAACTCGCTGGCGAAGACGGCAAGTTGCAAGAGGTTTGGCATCCCCTTCTTGTTCACGTTTCCATCTTGTGCCAGCCCGAATGCGTTGCGGATCATGGCCTCAAACCGGGCAGCCGGCCGCATCTCTATTCGGACGAGCGCTTCCTCCGGTCCGGCATTCCACCAGTCGTGAGGAGTTCCTGGCGGGGCGACGAGCTCAAGCCCTGGTTCCGCGATCGCCACGCGCCCCGCGAGCCGAAACTCAACCTGACCGCGCAGCATCGTGAATCGTTCCTCCATCGCGGGGTGCAAATGCTCCCCCATCACCGCGCCGCCGGGTTGGACGTAGAGGTCAACGACCAGCACTTCGCCGCCTGTTGTGTCCGTACCGATTCGTATGACACCTCGCTCACCCGTCACGGGGTTCTCGTACACTTCGCCGGCTTTCAACATTTCAACTCTTCTATACTGACATCACTCCTGAAGTCAGACAGCCCTCAAGGCGGAATCGACGGAAGTTGCAGGGCAATTCCGGATTGGTAACGATCACGTCTATCTGCCGAATGTTGGTCTTGCCGAGGATGGTCGCGCCGGCCTCTTTCAGTCTTTTGACGATGAGTGCGTCGGTGGCAGCGATGTTGTTTTTAAGCTGCGGGAAATTGACGGTCGTTTTGAGCCCTGCCAGATTGAACGCTTCCTTAACCGTAACCGGGACGCCGTGTAGCGGACCACGCACGATGTTGTGGGCCAAGTCATCGTCGCGCTCGTAAGCCGTTCGTATCACATCGGCTTCATTGCTGATGACGATCGCGTGGAGGGCCGGATTGTGTTTGTGAATCCGCCCGATATAGAGCTCCGCCAGCTCCCGACATGACATTTCTCTCTCTCTGATCGAGGTCGCGTGCTCACTGGCGGATACAAACGGGGAGCCGGCCATCGCGAGGCACTTCATGATGAGCCCGCGGCGCCCTCATCGTCAATATCGCGGGCAAACTCGTGGCGCTCCCTACGAAATCAGGGCTGAACGGCCTGTGAGGGATCGACACTTTCAGTCCCTCGTAACACACTGCATATGACGATGGGGCAACGGAAGCACCACCCACAGCTAGACTTTAGAGGCCGCATCAAGAATGATTCGAAGATGACACAAGATCAGAGCTCGGGCGAGGACCTCGCGAAGTTGCGCTCTCACCTTCGCCGCGCGTATGATGCGGCGCACCAGATGGCGGCTTCGCTCCGTGCGCAGGTGGACCCGCTCGACGTTCCGCCGAATATTGCCATGCTGGTGCAAGAGATATCAAAAGCCCGGTTGCTTGCAAATCAGTTGTCCGATCGGCTCCATGGTGGTGCGTTGAGTCTGCTGCTTCATGGGCACCAGTCGTCGCGCGAGGCGTACTAGTTGCTCGTCGCGTTGCGTGTTTTTGGCGGCGGGTCGTATACCGGTGATCGGTACGCCGACTTTCAGATCCTCGTCGACGGCACAAGTACCGAAAGCACAGGTCGGTTCGAAAGCTAGACACAAATTTGTGCATGAGGTTTTCCCGCTCGAAATTGATCAGTACGGCGCTTCGGCGCGGACTGCGCAAGCGCTGCCCGCACTGCGGCGAGGGGCGGCTGTTTTCCGGGTGGTCCCTCCTTGAACGCTGTTCAATCTGCGGTTTGGTGTTCGCACGTAATCCCGGTGATACGTGGGCCTTCACCATCATTGGCGATCGGCTGCCAATTGCCGCGATGATCGTCTTGATCTATTTCGGAGTGGTGCGTTCGCATCGTGTCCTGGGCCTGACGATGCTGGTTGTGTTGGCGGCGCTCGTGTTTTGGACGGCCCCGAACCGCTGGGGCGCGGGTATCGCGCTGCATTACTTGTCGCGAGTGTACTGGCCCGATCCAGCGGATGCTATTCCGCCGCCTCCTCCGACCGCCCTCGCTGGTAAAGCCGAGCGCTGAGGCGAAGAACAGTTCGTGCTCTAATCGAATCTGTTCGAGTTGGCGTTGTACGTCACCAATAGGTCCGCGGTAACGCCGCAGGGAGGGACATTCTACGAAGCTGTCGGCGACGGTGAAGGCGGCCGTCACGCTGCCGCAGCTGAGTCGCCTTGTTTCAGCCGGCAAGAGCGATATAAAGCCGAGTCATGGGTCAACTTCTGCGGATGCTCGGCGTCGTCTTAACCGGTTAATTCTCTCTTCATCGCGTTGCGCGCGGCGAGACCGATGAATGCCGATGGTGAGCCTCACGCTGGGCACAACGGCGGGCGCGCGCGTCTAACCGGCCAATGCACAGGTCGCACGTAGTCCCCTATCAACCGTGAGACGCGATAAACGCCGATCCGGCGATCGATGTCAGAGCCCCGCATTTCCCGCCACATGATGACTGCTCGTTGCCCATACGTGGCCGACCGCCGGCGGAAGCGGCCGAGTGTTTTTGGTCGCTCTGCTGCTGGTGAACGTCTTCGCTCTCAGTTCTCGTCTACGGACCTCAACGGTTTCGGGAGGTGCTCATGAGAAGGTCATTCCTGATTGGCTGCCTGATTCTCGTCGCGTTCGCGTCAGCTGCAACCCAGACGCCTGTGACCGGCCGGTGGCGTGCGGTGTTGCTCATTCCCGACGGCGGAACGCAAAGCATTTCGCTCGAGCTCGACGCCAGGGGAGAGACCGTCGCGGGGAACATCGACGGTCTCGCCGTTCGCGAAGGTCGTCTCGACGGCAGCACGCTGACGCTGAAACTGAGCGCGCCAAACAACCAGGAGGTCTTGCTGACCGGGCAGGTGAGCGGTGACGAGATCGTCTTCAAGTCCACCGGCCTCCCCCCAGGTCCCATTCAGTTCGTCGCGCGACGCGACGCACGGGGCGCCGTCAGCGGAAGCGTGTCGGATCCATCGGTCGTCCAGCCGCTGATGAAGCAGTTCAATGTGCCTGGCGTCAGCATTGCCGTTATCAACGACTTCAAGATCGTCGCGACCTACGCCTACGGCCTCGCCGACGCCGAGACGGGCGCGCCGGTGACGACGGAGACGATGTTTCAGGCTGCGTCGATCAGCAAGGCCGTGGCTGCGATGGTGTCGCTGAAGGCGGTGCAGAACGGACGGTTCTCGCTGGAGCAGGACGTCAACACCATTTTGAAGTCATGGAAGCTGCCGGACGGGCCGTTCACGAAGGAGCGTCGCGTCACCCCGCGAAGCCTGATGAGCCACACGTCGGGGACAGGAGATGGATTCGGGTTCCCCGGTTACGCGCCAGGGACGACGCTGCCGTCGATTCCGCAGATCCTCGACGGCGTGCAGCCGCCATCGAATCTCAGGGCTGTTCGCCTGGAGCGCGCGCCGCTGACCGGTTTCAAGTATTCGGGTGGGGCGGTGATGATTCAGCAGCTTGCCTTGATGGACGCCGTCGGGAAGCCGTTTGCGGTGGTCGCTCGCGAATGGGTCCTGGATCCGATCGGCATGTCCAACAGCACCTTCGAGCAGCCAATACCGCCACGTCGCGAGAAGCAGGCTGCGCGGGCGCACAACCGCATGGGCGAGCGCATGGGCGACCCGTGGCACATCTATCCGGAGCAGGCCGCTGCCGGCTTGTGGACCACGCCGACCGATCTGGCCAGGTTCGCGATCGAGGTGCAGCTGTCGCTGCTCGGGAAGTCGAATCGCGTGCTCTCGCAGACGACGGTTGGCGAGATGGTGACGCCGGTTGGCGTAGGTCCCTTCGCGGTGGGGTTCCAGATCGGCAAAGAGGGCGAGGGATGGTACTTCATGCACGGTGGGAGCAACTGGGGCTTCCAATGCGACCTCATCGCGCATCGTGTAAACGGTTACGGGGCGGTCATCATGACGAACGGTGATGGGGGAGGTGCCCTGATTCCGCGGCTGCGCCGGTTGATCCAACAGGAATACAAGTGGGATGCGCTGGACGCGCCGATCCCACGACGCTACGGACCCGTCTAGCAAGCGGTTCGAGGCACTGCATGCGGAGGAGACCGCAGGCGTCAGTGATCGGCGTCGTCCAGTCGTGCGAAGCTGCTCGGATAACCGCCGCTCCGCTTGCCGTGCTGCTTACCGGCCGCGCTCGCGTGACTTACGAGTTCCGGTCTGCCCCGTTGCTCTCGGGGCAGACCGGACAGGGCTACTGACAGGTGTCAGCTACCAACTTCACAGACTCGACCTGCACCAACGGCGGCCTCAGCACCTTCGGGTCTTTCGGCGCTCCCTCCTCCGCTGACGGGGGCGGACTCGGCTGCTGAACCTGGCCGGTCACCTCCACCTTGTGATTGACGTGGCTGGCGAACTCGGACGGTGGTGGACCGATAAGTACGTAGATTTGGGCGGTTCCACCTTCAGCCTTGTTCAGCACGTAAACCGTGCCGCCGTCCGTTGTTTTAGCCTCTTGCACACAACCGGTGAGCGTCGCCGCCTCGGCCGCCGGTTTCTCTTGTTCCTTCTGGGATTGAGGGGGTGGCTGCTCTTGCGCGAACACGCTTATCATGCCGCCCAGTGCGCATACGGTGAGCGTCGAGGTTACATATCGCAACATCAGTTCTCTCCTTAGTGAACAGACGGGCTGCAGAAGCTGAAGCTCGCCGATGGCTATTCGGCAGCACTATTCCTGCCAAGAGAAAAATCACCGTGATTCCGCGAGGGTTGCGCGGATGTGATGTCCCCTTGCGCGACAGACTGCGTAAAAACGTCTTCAGCTGAGAAGAGGTAGATACTGCACAGCCTAGGGACGAACAGCATTGCTTCTGGCCGTCCCAGCTCGACACCATGGCTGGTTTTCGGTTGAAGTCGGGAGCCGACCCGCGCGATCGGGAAGCAGCTAACGGGCACCCTGCTGTTTGCTGTTGCAGCCGGCGACCCTGTGCATCCCTCAGATCGGCACCGGACACTTGCTGTAGGGACTCCTACGTGAATGTGGCGCCATAGCTGAGCACAGCCTCACCGATAAGGGACTTGTCCGCTGATCTCGTGCGCAAGCGGATCCGAGACGAATGAGCGTCGTGTCACTGGGTGAGTCCCATCATCTCGAACCTTATCGAAGCGTTCACGGCGTTGGAACGTGTGTCCTCCCTGCTCGCGCAGATCATCGAGGTCAGCAGCGCCGATGTCCGTGAGTTGCGTTCAT
This sequence comes from Acidobacteriota bacterium, assembly GCA_046726375.1. GTDB lineage: Bacteria > Acidobacteriota > Vicinamibacteria > Vicinamibacterales > UBA2999 > DASPWV01. Next base: position 35,628 of record JBKPAJ010000072.1, on the reverse strand, counting down.
CTGCGGCTCGTTTCATTTGCGACCATCGGCGGCTACGGCGTCGCGTCGACCAACTTTTGCGTCGGCGCCGGCATGGCCTGGGGCGTCCACAGCCCTTCGCTCTTCGCCACCCACGTTGTCGCGCTCAGGTCGCCGCACACGTTCACTGTCGTGCGCGACATGTCGAGCAGGCGATCGACGCCGAGCACGATCGCGATGCCTTCCCCAGGCACGCCGAACATCGTCAATACGCCGACCAGCAGCGGAATGGATCCACCCGGGACGCCCGCGGCGCCAACGGCGGTCAACACGGCCATCACCATGACCGCGGCCATTTGTGCAATTGAAAGATCGACGTTGAAGATCTCCGCCAGGAAGATAACGGTGATGCCCTCGAAGATCGCCGTGCCGTTCATGCACATGGTACTGCCGAGGGGCAGCACGAACCCCGCGATACGCTGAGGCACGCCGAGCTGTTCCTGCGCCACGTCGATGGCGGTGGGCAGCGTCGCGCTGCTGGAGCTGGTAGAAAACGCCGTGATCAACGCGGCGCGAATCCGCGAGAAGAACATGAGCGGCGACATGCCGATCAGGAACCGCACAATGGCTGAAATCGTGATGAGCACGTGTGCCAGCAGCGCCATGAGCACAGTGAGGACGAATGCGGCAATCGCGATCAGGAGATCGAAACCGAAACGCGACGACACGGTGAAGATCAACGCGGCCACACCGAGCGGTGCGACCATCATCGCGAAGTGAATGATGGCGGTCACCACGTCGTTGAGCGATTCGAGCACGGTGACCATCGGCTTGGCCTTCGCCGCTGGAATCACCGTCAACGCGGCGCCGAACATCAACCCGAAGAAGATCACGCCGAGCATGTCGGTGTCGGCCGCGGCTCTAATCGGATTTCGCGGCACGATGTTGACAATGGTGTCGATGCCGAACTGCGACATCGCGGCCGCCTCCACCCCACTCGATGCGTCCTTGGCAAAGCGTTCCATCAGCGCGGCGCGGGTTTCAGGTGTAACGCGATCCCATGGGCGCGCGAAGTTGACGATGATGAGGCCGAGCGTGGCGGCCATTGCCGTGGTGATCAGGAAGTAGCCGATCGCCTTGCCGCCGACGCGGCCCACGCGCCTGATGTCGCCAAGCCCCGCCACGCCCAGCGAGATCGACGCGAACACCAGCGGCATGACCACCATGAACAGCATGCGCAGGAAAATCTGTCCGATCGGGACCGCGATGTAGCGGTTGATCGCGTCCACGGTTGGATTGGCCACGCCGACCGTGAGGTTCACAGCAATGCCCAGCGCCAGCCCCACCACCAGACCCAGCAGAATCTTGGTGTGGAGCTTCATGCCCTTGCCCGACCCGCCGATTGGTTCGCTCACGCCGCGTTCTCCTTAGGTAGCTTTCGGCGCCCGACGGCCCTTGACGAGTTCGAAGACGAGCGGCAGCAGTGACACTGCCACGATGCCAAGCGCGACCAGCGTGAAATTGTCTTTCACAACCGGGATATTGCCAAACAGATATCCGGCGCCGATGCAGATGACCACCCAGAGCACGCAACCAACGGCGTTGTAGATGGTGAACGTCCGGTAGGTCATACCGGCGCCGCCGGCGACGAAGGGCAGGAACGTCCGGACGATCGGAACGAACCGCGCCAGAACCACGGCGCGGCCGCCGTGCTTTTCGAAAAATTCGTGCGCACGGACAACGTGGTCGCGTTTGACGAACCGGTGCAGCCGCGAGTCCGGCGCGTCTTCGAGAAACCGGTGGGCGAGGCGACGTCCAACCGAGTAGTTCACGACGTTGCCGACAAACGCGGCAATGATCAACAGAATCGTCAGGACATCGACGCGCATGGCGCCGGTGGCGGCCAGCGCGCCGGCGGCGAAGAGCAGGGAGTCGCCCGGAAGAAACGGCGTAACGACGAGGCCAGTTTCCGCAAAGATAATCGCGAACAGGATTGCGTAGACCGTGGTGCCGTATTGCTGGAGCAGCTCACGAAGGTGGACATCGGCGTGCAGGAGGAAATCAATCATCCATGCAACAGTCTAGACGATCGCTTTGCGACTCGCCGACCTGACCAGCGTCCGCAGCGCTTACAATCAGGATTTGTGCCCGCGACGCCGTTCACGTTATCCGACGAGCTCAAAGCCATCGTTCGAGCAGGGGTGCTGTGGTGGTCCGGCGCACGCGTCGTTGACCGCGAGCCGCGGCTCGATCCGTTGCTCGCCGCGGCCGAAGAGCGGGTCCGCGCGCATCCGCCTGCGGAATCGATCGCCGTACGCACGATGTACAAACGCGTCGGGCTCGATCCGACAAAGACGCGCCCGTCGAACGAAGCGTTACTGCGGCGCGTGCGCAAAGGACAGTCGCTGCCGCGCGTCAATTCGCTGGTGGACGTCATCAACTGGTGCTCGGTGGAATTTCAGCTTCCGTATGGCTTGTACGATCGCGAACAGATCCGCGGCGCTGTCGTGTTGAGACTTGGCCATGATGGTGAGGAATATTCGGGCATCAGGAAGGAGACGGTGCACGTTGGTGGGCGGATCACGCTGGTGGATGACCTTGGTCCCTTCGGCAACCCGACATCTGATTCGGCCCGGACGATGGTGACGACCGGAACTACTGAGGCGATGGTCGTAGTGTTTGCGCCGCTCGATGTCGTGCCGGCACGGCTGGCGACGGTGCTCGATACAACCGCCACGCGCATGACCGATATCGCCGGCGGCCGCGAAGTGGAGCGGCTGGTATGCACGTAGCGGCCATTCTGGCGGCCGGCGGGTGGGGAACGCGCGTCGGTGGTGAATTGCCGAAGCAATTCCGCGATCTCGGTGACGGCAGCAGCATGGTCGACCGCAGTCTTCGCGTGCTGCTGGAATGCGCGCTCATCGACGAAGTCGTCGTCGCCCTTCCGTCGGGACGTCCGTTCGACTCGCATCGCGTCGGTCCTGCGAAACCGATCCGCGCGGTTGTAGGGGGCACGCGCAGACAGGATTCCGTCGCGAACGCGCTGGCACACGTGTCCGACGCGGTCGATCTCATCGTCATCCACGACGCGGCGCGGCCGTTTGCGAGCGTCGACCTCTTCGAGCGCACCATTCGCGCGGCAAACGAACATGGCGCCGCGATTGCGGCCATGCCGGTGATCGATACCGTGAAGCAGGTCAGCCCTGGCACTGACGCAAAAGTGATTCGCGCGACGCTGCCGCGCGAAACGATTTACCTCGCGCAAACACCCCAGGCATTCAGAAGAGACGTGTTGACGCGCGCCATGGCCGCGTCGCCGGACATCGTCGCAACGGACGAAGCCATGCTCGTCGAGCGCACCGGCCTGCCGGTGCACATCGTGGAAGGTGATGCGCACAATATCAAAGTGACGACACCGAGCGATCTCGCGCGCGCGCATTCGCGTATCGCCACGACACGCATCGGCACCGGCTACGATCTGCACCGATTGGTCGCAGGGCGTCCGCTCATCCTCGCGGGCGTCCGCATTCCGTTCGATCGCGGTCTCGCCGGCCACTCCGACGCCGACATCGTGTCCCACGCCGTGACCGACGCGGTTCTCGGCGCCGCCGCCGTCGGCGATATCGGCCGGCTTTTTCCAGACACCGATGCGGCGTGGAAAGATGCCGATAGCCTCGAAATGCTCCGCAGCGCGATGGACGTCGTCCGCGGCGCGGGATATATCGTGGTGAACGTCGACGTGACGGTCATCGCCGAGCGGCCGAAGCTGTTGCCGTATCTCGACGCGATGCGCGCCAATCTCGCGGCCGCGCTTGGCATCGACGTGAGCGCCGTTAGCATTAAAGGCAAGACCAACGAACACGTGGGCGAGATCGGCCGAGGTGAAGCGATGGCCTGCCATGCGGTTGCTCTCTTAACCAATCACCTTTAGAGGCCGGTTTTTAAGCCGGCCGTTCACCAGATGAGAGTCCGTTTCGCACCGAGCCCCAGTGGCCATTTACACGTCGGGAATGCACGCACCGCGCTTTTCAACTGGCTTCTCGCCCGCCACGCCGGCGGCACGTTCATCCTCCGCATCGAAGACACCGACGTCGAGCGTTCCACGCGCGAGTCCGAGCTCGCCATCGTGGACGACCTGCGGTGGATGGGCCTGACGTGGGATGAAGGAGTGGGAGCCGGCGGCTCATTCGGTCCCTACCGGCAGTCAGAGCGACTGCCGATTTATACCGAGCATGCGCAGCGGCTCGTCGCCGATGGCAAAGCGTATTACTGCTTCTGTTCCGCCGAGAAGCTCGAGGCCGATCGGGAGGCGATGTTGAGGCAAGGGCTTCCGCCGAAGTACGCCGGCACGTGCCGCGCCATTCCGGCCGAGGAAGCCGTGGCACGGGTGCGCAACGGCGAGCCGGCAGTGATCCGGCTGCGCGTGCCGGCCGGACGCGACGTCGAATTCCACGACGTTGTCCGCGGTCCCGTCTCGTTCCACACTGAAGTGATCGGCGATCCGGTGCTGGTGCGCTCCGACAGCATGCCCGCGTACAACTTTGCGGTGGTGATCGACGATGCCTTGATGCAGGTGACGCATGTCGTGCGCGGCGAGGATCACATATCGAACACACCGCGACAGGTGCTTTTGTATGAAGCCTTTGGTTGGCAGCCGCCGACCTTCGCGCATCTGTCGCTCGTGATGGGGCCGGATCACACACCGCTCTCCAAGCGTCACGGCGCCACCTCGGTCGCCGAATTTCGCGCCAAGGGATACCTGCCCGAAGCGCTCGTGAATTACCTTGCTCTGATTGGCTGGTCGCCCGGTGAAGGGGAGGAGTTGCTGCCGCTCGACGAGCTCGCGCGGCGTTTCGACTTGTCGAAAGTCGCGCACAGCGCCGGCGTGTTCGACGAAGACAAGCTCGCGTGGGCCAACCGGCACTACTTGAAAGCGGCGGCGCCCGAACGGATCGTCGAGCTCGCGCTGCCGTTTCTGCGCGAGCGTTCCATGGTCGTGGGCGATGTCTCTGACGCGGCTCGCGCGTGGCTGATCGCAATCGTCCCTGCGATCGCGAGCTCGCTCGATCGCTTGTCGCAGGTGCCCGCGCGTCTCCACACCATTTTTTCCTTCGACGCTACGGAAGCGCTCGCGCGCGACGCGATTCGCGCGGAGTTCGCCGGCGATGCGCCGCGCGCGGTCGCCCGCGCGCTCGCTGACGATCTCGCGGCGGCGCCGCGCCTGGTGACCCGCGACATCTTTCGCGCGGCAGTGGCGCGCATCAAGAACAAGACCGGACAGAAAGGACGCGCGCTCCTTCATCCCATCCGCGTGGTCTTGACAGGCGAGCAGGAAGGCCCCGAGCTCGACCTGCTGGTACCGGCGATCGATAGCGCGATTGACCTCACGCCGGCCAGTGGGATTCAGCGCGTCAGCGGCTGTCGCGAGCGGGCGGCGTCGTTTGCCTCTGCGTTGTCGCGACTGGGTATCACGTAGATGGCCAGTCGTCGTAATTCCCGAAATCTGCCGTCTGCAATCTGAAATCTAAAATCTGATATCTGATATCTGATACCTGATACCTGACGCCTGACGCCGACATGCTCATCTACGGCATCAACGCCGTTGCCGAAGCGCTTCGCGCCGGACGCGTTCGCGAGATCCGCGTCGCTGGACGCGCCGACGATCGCCTGCGCGATTTGCTCGACCGCGCGGCGGGCGGTGGCGTGTGTGTGCGTCAGGTCACGCGCGCCGTGCTCGACGCCGATGCCGAGGGCGCGAAGCATCAGGGCATCGTCGCGGATATTCGTCCGCTCGCGCCGGCGACGCTCGCGGATCTTGCGCGCGGTCACGACAACGCGCGTGCTCCGTTGATCGTCGTGCTCGACGGTGTGGAGGATCCGCAGAATGTCGGAGCGATCATCAGGAGCGTTGACGCGGCGGGCGGCAGCGGTGTCGTGCGGCAGACGCGCCGCGCCGCGCCGCTTGCGGGAGCCGCGGCGAAGGCGTCTGCGGGCGCCGTGCATCACGTGCCGGTTGCTGACGTGGTCAATATCGCGCGAGCGATCGAAGAATTGAAAGAGTACGGGGTGTGGTCGGTCGGACTGGACGCCGCTGCCGAAACCCCTTACTATGGATTGGATCTGACGGTACCGCTTGCGCTGATCGTGGGGGCCGAAGGCTACGGACTCCGCCGCCTGGTACGCGAACGGTGCGATCTTGTGGCAGCTATTCCCATGGCGGGCCACGTGAGTAGTCTCAATGTTTCGGTTGCCACGGCCGTCGTCTTGTTCGAGGCTGTCCGGCAGCGCCAAAGGGGCAGGTCGGGACCATAAGCTCGACCGTTATGACTCCGGAGGAGGGGTAATAACTCGTCTTGCGGCAGCCAGTTGCGCGTCTGGCACGGGACGTGCTAGACTTTCCGTTTCGTCTGGCTGGCGTAGCTCAGCACGGTAGAGCAGCTGATTTGTAATCAGCGGGTCGGGGGTTCAAATCCCTCCGCCAGCTCCATCGCCTGAGCGCGCTCTGACACGCTGCAGGAAACTTACACGGAAATCCAAACAGATTGAGGATGTTGCGCCGGGGGTGCCCGGCAAGATGTGGCCGCCTCTTCGGACGCGCCTGCCCGCCGTCAGGATGCGGTTGAAGGCACGCGACGGCAGGTGGCGAGAGATCGGGGCAGGTGGCGGAGTGGTCAATCGCAGCAGACTGTAAATCTGCCGCCTACGGGCTACGGAGGTTCGAACCCTCCCCTGCCCACCAGCCTTCGCTCTGATGCGAGGCGAAGGTTGTCCGCCATATCGCGGTGCCAGACGGCGCGACGGCGGACCAACAACTCGCAGAGAGCTACGGTTGGCAAGCCAGCCCTTCGTTCGTAGCTGAAATTGGCGTGCGAGCTAGGGCTAGGCAGGCTCGTTTACGTTGACGAGCCACTTGAATGTTGAGCAAGGAGTGAGGGCGCGGACAGCGGGCTTGCCCCGCCGAAGCGCCGAGTGGGCGCCAGGGTGCGAGGCGCGAAGGCGGGAGTAACTCAGTGGTAGAGTCACAGCCTTCCAAGCTGTTGGTCGCGGGTTCGATCCCCGTCTCCCGCTCCAGCCTTCGCTGTGGAATGCAGGCGAAGGCTGACCTGCCAAAGCGCGATGCGCGAGAGGTGCGCGACGGCAGGCTTCATAGTGAATTAGAGCTTCGGCTGGGCAAGCCATTGTGGCGCTGCGAACGCCTCGGCCGATTTGTCGGCCGTAGCGGGGAGCGACGTGGACGGCGAAGGCCGATGTAGCTCAGTTGGCAGAGCGCGTCCTTGGTAAGGACGAGGTCACCAGTTCAATCCTGGTCATCGGCTCCATTCGCCTCCGCGCGCGCGCGAGTCAGGCGCACTACGGCGCGATGTCCCGCCGAAGGCGGACCGCACAGAAGTTCGATAGGTAACGACGCCGGCGTGGTGCCGGATTGTCAGGGGGAAGCGAGAAGAGACGAGTCATGGCGAAAGAGAAATTTGATCGGTCCAAACCACACGTCAACGTTGGAACCATTGGCCACATCGACCACGGCAAGACCACGCTGACAGCGGCGCTGACGAAAGTCGCCGCCGCCAAGGGCTGGGCAAAGTTCGTCTCCTACGACGAGGTTGCCAAGGCGTCCGAGTCCCAGGGGCGCCGTGATGAAACGAAGATTTTGACGATCGCATCGAGCCACGTCGAGTACTCCACCGCGAATCGCCACTACGCACACGTCGACTGCCCGGGTCACGCCGACTACATCAAGAACATGATCACCGGCGCGGCGCAGATGGACGGCGCGATCCTCGTGGTCAGCTGCGTGGACGGCCCGATGCCGCAGACGCGTGAGCACGTGCTGCTTGCTCGTCAGGTGAACGTGCCGTATCTCGTCGTCGCGCTCAACAAAGTTGACATGATGGACGACCCCGAGCTCGTCGACCTCGTCGAGCTCGAAGTACGGGAACTGCTCAAAACCTACGGCTTCCCGGGCGACGATGTCCCGGTGATTCGTGTGTCGGCGCTCAAGGCCCTTGCCGACGAACCGGAGGGCATCGAAGGGATCGTTAAGCTGATGGAGGCGCTCGACAGCTACATTCCTGTGCCGCAGCGCGAAGTGGACAAGCCGTTCATGATGCCGATCGAAGACGTGTTCTCGATCTCGGGCCGCGGCACCGTGGTGACCGGCCGCGTGGAGCGTGGACGCGTGAAGGTGGGCGAGGAAGTTGAGATCGTGGGCTTCAAGCCGACGACGAAGAAGGTGGTCACCGGCGTCGAGATGTTCCGTAAGCTGCTCGACTCGGGCGAAGCGGGCGACAACATCGGCGTCCTGCTGCGCGGCGTGGAAAAGACCGACGTCGAGCGTGGCCAGGTGCTGGCCAAGCCCGGCTCGATCAAGCCGCACACCAAATTCAAGGCGCGGGTCTACGTGCTGTCGAAGGAAGAGGGCGGCCGTCACACGCCGTTCTTCAACGGCTATCGTCCGCAGTTCTACATCCGGACCACCGACGTGACCGGCACACTGAATCTGTCGGAAGGCGTCGAGATGATCATGCCAGGCGACAACACCGACATTTCCGCCGAACTGATCTCGCCCGTCGCGCTCGAGAAGGAAGCGCGCTTCGCCATCCGCGAAGGCGGACGAACCGTCGGCGCCGGAACGGTCACGGACATCGTCGAGTAGTGACAAGTGCAAAGTTCAAAGTTGGGAACCGCCGAACTTGAACGGCACTTTGAACTTTGAACTCAACTTTGAACTTGGAACTGTTGAACTGACAGGAATGCAGCCGTGAGAGACATCATTCAGTTGGCGTGCGGCGAGTGCAAACGTCGCAACTACAGCACGACGAAGAACAAGAAGAAGACGACAGAACGGCTGGAGTTCAGCAAGTACTGCCGCTTCTGTAAAAAGCACACGCCACATAAGGAGCAAAAGTAGCTATCAGCGGTCACCTGCCAGCCATCAGCTATCAGCTATCGCAAGCGCTGGCGGCTGAAAGCTGACGGCTGAAAGCTTGTGCGAAGGAGCCTAGGCCAGTAGCTCAATTGGTAGAGCACCGGTCTCCAAAACCGGGGGCTGGGGGTTCGAGACCCTCCTGGCCTGCCAAGTCAGCGATCAGCTCGCAACTCTCAGCTGTCAGCAAAAACGGGTGAAAGCTGAGAGCTGAGAGCGGCAGCGAGAGAGCGAAGTCAGCGAGACGCGAAATGGCGAAGATCGAAAATTACGACGGCGGCGACGAGAACACTGGGCTGCGCGCTCCTCTGGGCTGGTGGCAGCGAAGCCGGCAGTTCCTCGTTGAAGTCCGCAACGAGATGAAGCGTGTGACGTGGCCTTCGCAGAAAGAGGTCTACGCCACGACCGTTGTCGTCATCCTGACGTCGGTCTTCTTCGGCCTGTACCTGTTTGGCGTGGATCTGCTGCTCAGCAGCGCTGTGCAGCGGATCTTCCAGCGGTTCGGAGCGGCGTGATGAGCACCGACGTCAGCACGAAGAACTGGTACATCGTCCACACCTACTCGGGATTCGAGAAGAAGGTGGCCGAATCGCTCCAGCAGCGCGTGCAGGCCTACGGACTGCAGGACGAGATCGGCGAGGTGCTGATTCCGACCGAAGACGTGGTCGAGATGCGCTCGGGCAAGAAGGTGGTGTCCTCCAAGCGCTTCTTCCCCGGCTACATCCTCGTCGAGATGAACATGACCGACAACGCGTGGCATGTCGTGAAGAACACGCCGAAGGTCACGGGTTTTGTCGGCGCAGGCGCGAAGCCGACGCCGCTTACGAAAGACGAAGTTGAGCAGATTCTATTGCAGGTGCGTACGGCGGCGGAAAAGCCGAAACCGAAGTACACGTTCGACAAAGGCGATCAGGTCCGGATCAACGAAGGGCCGTTCGCTGGCTTCAACGGTGTCGTCGACGAAGTGAACACCGACAAGAACACGTTGAAGGTCATGGTGACGATCTTCGGCCGCTCGACGCCCGTGGAATTGGATTTCTTACAGGTAGAAAAGCTCTAACCGTCGACTGTCGACAGTCGACTGTCGACGGCGCAGGAGATCATGGCTAAGAAAGTTCAGGCACTCGTCAAATTGCAGATCCCCGCCGGCAAAGCCACGCCGGCGCCGCCCGTCGGCACCGCGCTCGGTCCGCACGGCGTGAACATCATGGACTTCTGCAAGGCGTTCAACGCCAGGACGGCGAAGGAAGAAGGACTGATCATTCCCGTTGTCGTGACGGTGTACAGCGATCGCTCCTACACCTTCATCACCAAGACGCCACCGGCGTCCGTGTTGCTCAAGCGCGCGGCTAATCTCGCCAAGGGATCCGCGGAGCCGAATAAGAACAAAGTCGGCACGGTCACCGCGAAGCAGGTGGAAGAGATCGCCAAGCTGAAGATGCCGGATCTGAACGCGGGATCGCTGGAGACGGCGATAAAAACCGTTGCCGGAACCGCGCGCTCTATGGGGATTGATGTAGTTGGATAAGGAGGTCAGTTCAAAGGTCAAAGTTCAAAGTTGAACGTGGAACTTGGAACTGACAGGCGACAGAACCAGTGTGGGAGGGCGCGCAGCGCCCGACAGGACCACCGAGGAGTGAAATGAAAAGACACGGCAAGAAGTACACCGCGGCACGTCAGCAGGTCGGCGATAAGCCGTACGCGCTGGAAGAGGCGCTCCCGCTGGTGCAGAAAGTGAAGTTCGCGAAGTTCGACGAAACCGTTGCGTTATCGATTCGCCTTGGTGTTGATCCGAAGCATGCTGATCAGATGGTGCGCGGCACGGTGGTGCTGCCGCACGGTCTCGGCAAGTCGAAGCGGGTGCTCGTGATTGCCTCGCCCGATAAGCAGAAGGAAGCCTCCGATGCCGGCGCCGATCACGTGGGCGGTGAGGAACTCGTGGACAAGATCGCCGGCGGCTGGCTCGATTTCGACGCCGTCGTCGCAACGCCGGACATGATGCGCGTGGTGGGCAAGCTGGGAAAAGTGCTCGGCCCCCGCGGCCTCATGCCCAACCCGAAAACGGGCACCGTCACGCCAAACGTGTCGCAGGCGGTGACCGAAATCAAGGCGGGTAAGGTCGAATTCCGTGTCGACAAGACCGGCATCGTCCATGCCCCGGTGGGGAAGACCTCCTTCCCTTCGCAAAACCTGATCGCCAACGCCGCCGCGCTCCTCGACAGCATCGTCAAGGCGAAGCCGCCCGCTGCAAAGGGCAAATATCTGCGCAGCATCACGGTCTCCTCGACGATGGGACCGGGCGTGAAGATCGATGAAACGCGGGTGGAGACCGCGGGAAGGCGCTAACGGTGCAGTCGACCGTCCACAGTCGACAGTCGACGGTAAGAACTTTCTACTGGTCGACACTTGAAGACCGCAAGCCCTTACCGTGGACCGTTGACCGTCGACCGTAGACCGACAGCGAAGAAACGATATGGCAGTCACAAGAGCTGATAAAGAAGCCGAACTCCACATGCTCGAAGGAGTGTTTCAGGGCGCCGACGCGGCGATACTGATCGACTACAAGGGCATCAACGTGCCGCAGGCCACCGAGCTCCGCTCGCAGCTGCGCAAAGCGCGCGCGGGCTACAAAGTGGTGAAGAACACGCTGGCGAAGCGTGCGCTCAAGGGCACCGACTACGAGTCGTTGACCGAACTGTTCGAAGGAACGACGGCGGTGGCGTACACCGAGGGCGACCCGGTTGCGCTCGCCAAGACGCTGACGGCCTTCATGAAGAACGCGCCGACGCTGCAGATCAAGGCGGCGGTGGTGCAGGGCCAGGCCATCAATCCCGCGCAGGTCACCGACCTCGCGAACATGCCTGGCAAGCCGGAGTTGTATGCGAAGTTGCTCTTCCTCCTGCAGGCGCCAATGGTGAACCTGGTACGGGTGCTCAACGCCGTGCCGCGGGATCTCATGAGCGTGCTGGTGCAGGCAGAAAAGAAACGGTCGGAGGGTCAGTCGTAGGGGGCGGAACTTGCCCGCCGTAGTTCGCGACGACTGGCAGCGCGAGCGAAGGCGGGAACGCCGATTCATCACCGGCGGGCTCGTCCCGCCCTTTTGTACGGAGCGCGGACCTTCAGGTCCGCGATCAGGAGCAGGAAATGGCAGATCTCACACAGCAGCAGGTCGTTGATTACATCAAGGGCATCAGCGTTCTCGAACTCAGCAATCTCGTCAAGGCGCTCGAGACCGAGCTCGGCGTGTCGGCCGCGGCAGCCATGCCGATGGCGATGCCGATGATGGGCGGCGCCCCTGGTGCGGGCGGCGCGGCAGCTCCGGTTGAGGAGAAGACCGAGTTCACCGTGACGCTGACCGAAGTCGGCAGCAACAAGATCAACGTGATCAAGGTCGTTCGCGAAGTCACCAGCCTTGGCCTCAAGGAAGCCAAGGACCTCGTCGAAGGCGCGCCCAAGCCGATCAAGGAAAGCGTGAGCAAGGACGAAGCCGAGCAGATCAAGAAGAAGTTCGAAGACGCGGGCGCCAAGGTGGAAGTGAAGTAGCGCGCAGCGTCGCTGCCGCGCTACCTGCGCGTGTCAGGTGTCAGGTATCAGTTATTAGCGAGCTATCGGGTTGGTCAATCAACCTGACATCTGGCTGCTTCCTGGCACCTGAAACCGACCTGATACGCGCTACCTGATACCTGGACGGTCGATCGCGCTGTCATGCGAGGCAGCGACGCCGGCCGAGCGCTCAATCTTCGAGGTCACCAAGAAATGTATAGCCTTCCCAAAAACGTCTACCGCGAGCGCAAGGACTTTTCGAAAATCCGGACGACCGTTGAGATCCCGAACCTGATCGAGATCCAGCGGAAAAGCTACGAACGCTTCCTGCAGATGAATCGCCTGCCCTCGGAACGCGAGGACCAGGGGCTGCAGTCGGTGTTCAAGAGCGTCTTCCCGATTAGCGATTTTCGCGAGAACTCGTCGCTCGAGTTCATCGAGTATTCGATCGGCAACTGGGAGTGCAAGTGCGGCAAGCTGCAAGGCCTGCATCACCTGCGCAAGCCGTGCCGCACGTGCGGCCACACGCTCGTGGCCGATCCGTACGGCGACAAGGACGTGCTCTGTCCCAAGTGCGGCACGCCCAACCAGGCGCGCGGCGATGTCTGCGACATCTGCGGCCACACGGTTGCATTGAAGCTGAAGTACGACGTCGACGAGTGCCAGGAGCGCGGCATGACCTACGCCGTGCCCCTCAAGGTGACGATCCGCCTGGTCGTCTGGAACAAGGATCCGGAAACGGGCGTCAAGACCATCCGCGATATCAAGGAGCAGGAGGTCTACTTCGGCGACATTCCGCTGATGACGGACAACGGCACGTTCATCATCAACGGCACGGAGCGCGTCATCGTGTCGCAGCTCCATCGCTCGCCGGGCGCGTTCTTCCACTCCGAAGACAAGACCCTCTACATCGCGCAGATCATTCCGTATCGCGGATCGTGGGTCGAGTTCGAATACGACGCCAAGAACCTGCTCTACGTCCGCATCGATCGCAAGCGCAAGTTCCTGGCCACCGTGTTCCTGCGCGCGCTCGGGTTGCGCGGCGCGGATGAGATCATCCGCACCTTCCATCCGGTCGATCGCATCTTCCTCGCCGGCGACAAGTTGAAGTGGTCCGTGGCCGACAGCCTCATTGGTTTGCGCGCCAAGACCGAGATCAAGACCGGCGACGTGTCGATCGGGGCCGGACGCAAGATCACCAAAGCGCACATCGACGGGCTGCGCAGGGCGGGCGTCGAGTCGATCGAAGTCGCCGACGAAGCGCTCGAAGGCGCCTTTACGGCGGCCGACATCATCGATCCGGAAACCGGCGAAGTGCTGCTCGAAGCCAACGAGGAGCTCACGGCGCGCGCCGTGCTCAACGCGCAGGAGAAGAACGTCGAGAAGATCGAGGTCTTCTTCCCCGAGCGTGACGAGGTGGGCCCGATCATTTCGCAGACCCTCAAGAAGGATTCGATCCGCACCCACGAAGAAGCGCTGATCGAGATCTATCGGCGTCTCCGTCCAGGTGACCCGCCGACGCTCGACAGCTCACGCTCGCTCTTCGAGAACATGTTCTTCAATCCGCAGAAGTATGACTTCTCGCGGGTTGGCCGCTTGAAGTTGAATACCAAGCTCGGGCTCAACACGCCGCTCGACGAGAAGATCCTGCACCCGCAGGACTTCTATCAGGTGATTGGCTACCTGCTCAAGCTGCGCAAGAACCCGATCAACGTCGACGACATCGATCACCTGGGCAACCGCCGCGTCCGCTCCGTTGGTGAGCTCCTCGAGAACCAGTTCCGCATCGGTCTGGTCCGCATGGAGCGCGCCATCAAGGAAAAGATGTCGGTCTACCAGGAAATGGCGACGGCCATGCCGCACGACCTGATCAACGCGAAGCCGGTCATGGCGGCTATTCGCGAGTTCTTCGGGTCGTCGCAGCTGTCGCAGTTCATGGATCAGACCAACCCGCTGTCGGAAGTCACGCACAAGCGCCGTCTGTCGGCCCTTGGGCCAGGCGGCTTGTCGCGTGAGCGCGCAGGGTTCGAAGTCCGTGACGTCCATCCCACGCACTACGGACGTATCTGTCCGATTGAGACGCCGGAAGGACCGAACATCGGTCTCATCTCGTCGCTGTCGTGCTATGCGCGCATCAACGAGTTCGGGTTCATCGAATCGCCCTATCGCAAGGTCAAGGACGGCTTTGTGCAGGATTTCGTGATGGTCACCAACGCTGGTGGCAATCCGAAGTACAAGGTCGGCGACATCGTCGAAGCGGACGATCTGATCGGCGTCGACGGTCGATCGAAGAAGAAGGGCGTCGAGTACGAGCCCTACTGCTTCTATCTCTCCGCGTGGGAAGAGGACCAGTACATCATCGCGCAGGCCAACGTCGAGCTCGATGACAACGGTCGCTTCAAGGCTGAGCGCGTCAACGCACGCAAGGCCGGCGACTTCATTCTGTCGCCGCGCGATCAGGTGCAGTTCATCGACGTCTCGCCCAAGCAGCTCGTCTCGGTCGCCGCCTCGCTGGTACCGTTCCTGGAGAACGACGACGCAAACCGGGCGCTGATGGGATCGAACATGCAGCGGCAGGCCGTGCCGCTGCTTCGTGCGCAGGCGCCGTATGTCGGCACCGGCATGGAGTACATCACCGCGCGCGACTCCGGGGCCGTCGCCGTTGCCCGTCGCTCGGGCACCGTGGACTACGTGGACTCGCAGCGTATCGTCGTCCGCGTCGAAGGCGAGCAGGAAGCCGCGAGCAAGGAAATGGGAGCCGACATCTATCCCATGACCAAGTTCAAGCGCTCCAACCAGAACACCTGCATCAACCAGAAGCCGATCGTTCGCGTCGGTCAGAAGGTGCAGAAGGGTCAGGTGCTGGCCGACGGTCCGTGCACCGAGCTGGGCGAGCTCGCGCTGGGACGGAACGTGCTCGTCGCGTTCATGCCGTGGCGCGGCTACAACTTCGAGGACGCGATCCTGGTCTCGGAAAAGATGGTGAAGGAGGACTACTACACCTCCATCCACATCGAAGAGTTCGAGATCGAGGCGCGCGACACCAAGCTCGGTCCGGAAGAAATCACGCGCGACATTCCGAACGTTTCGGAAGGTTACCTGCGTGACCTGGACGACAGCGGCATCATCCGCATCGGCGCCTACGTCAAGCCCGGCGACATCCTCGTCGGCAAGGTGACGCCGAAAGGTGAAACGCAGCTGACGCCGGAAGAGAAACTGCTGCGCGCGATCTTCGGCGAAAAAGCCGGCGACGTGCGCGACGCTTCGCTGATCTGCCCGCCGGGCATCGAGGGCATCATCGTCGGCGTCAAGATCTTCTCCCGCAAGGGCATCGAAAAGGATGACCGCGCGAAAGCGATCGAGCAGGAAGAGCTCGACATGATGGAGAAGAACCTGCAGGACGAAATCCGCATTCTTCACGACGAAACGAAGAAGCGCGTGATGCAGATGCTGCAGGGGCAGCAGCTCCGTTCCGATCTGTTCGACGAGTTCGGCCGCGAGCGCTTGTTGAAGAAGGACACCGACCTCACGCCGGAAGTGATGGCGGAGATTCCGTTCAACGTCCTCGTCCGCGCCAAGGTGCGCACCGATGACCCGGGTCTCGAGCCGGATCTGCGCGCGCTCGAAGAGCGCACCGAGCGTCAGGTCGAAGTGATCAAGCAGCTCTTCGAAGAGAAGAAAGAGAAGATTCGCCGCGGCGACGAACTGCCGCCGGGCGTGATCAAGCTCGTCAAGGTGTACGTGGCGATGAAGCGCAAGCTGTCGGTCGGCGACAAGATGGCCGGCCGTCACGGCAACAAGGGCGTCATCGCCCGCATCCTCCCCGAGGAGGACATGCCGTATCTGCCGGATGGCACGCCTGTCGAGATCGTGCTCAATCCGCTCGGTGTACCGTCACGTATGAACGTCGGCCAGATCCTCGAGACGCACCTGGGCTGGGCGGCGCATGCGCTTGGTCTCTACTTCGCCACGCCCGTGTTCGACGGCGCGCGCGAAGGCGAGATCAAGGATTGGCTGGAGCGGGCGGCGTTGCCGTCATCCGGCAAGACGCGCCTCTACGACGGCATCAGCGGTGATCCGTTCGAGCAGGACGTCACCGTGGGCTACATCTACATGCTCAAGCTGTCGCACCTGGTCGATGACAAGATCCACGCGCGATCGATCGGGCCGTACTCGCTCATCACGCAGCAGCCGCTGGGTGGCAAGGCGCAGTTCGGTGGACAGCGCTTCGGAGAGATGGAGGTCTGGGCGCTCGAAGCCTACGGCGCGGCGCACATCCTTCAGGAGCTCCTTACCGCCAAGTCGGACGACGTCACTGGACGCGCCAAGATTTACGAGTCGATCGTCAAAGGCGATGCCAGCTTCACGCCCGGCTTGCCGGAATCGTTCAACGTTCTGATCCGCGAGCTGCAGTCGCTCTGCCTCGACGTCGAGTTGATCTCGACCAAGCGGCGGGCTGAACCGCAGCCGATCGCCGAGACACCAGAACCGGTGTTGGAAGGGTAATCCCGGAATTCGTGAATTGTTTGCGAATTCCACACGGCTTTGGGCGTTCAGCTTTCAGCGAGTGCTGACAGCTGATCGCTGATAGCCGTCGTTGACGGGGATTTCAGAGGTCAAATAATGAGACCAAGCTTCACTGACGCAAAAACGACGCTGCGCGCCGACTTCGACGCCATCCGCATCAGCCTGGCATCGCCCGAGAAGATCGAGCAGTGGTCGTTCGGCGAGGTCACCAAGCCGGAAACGATCAACTACCGCACGTTCAAGCCGGAACGCGATGGCTTGTTCTGCGCCAAGATCTTCGGGCCGATCACCGACTGGGAGTGCTTGTGCGGCAAGTACAAGCGCATGAAGCACCGCGGCGTGATCTGCGATAAGTGCGGCGTCGAAGTCACGCAGGCCAAAGTGCGGCGCGAGCGCCTCGGACACATCAAGTTGGCCACGCCGGTCAGCCACGTGTGGTTCTTCAAGGGGCTGCCGAGCCGCATCGGCCACCTGCTCGACATCTCGCTGCGCGATCTCGAGCGCGTGCTCTACTTCGAGGCCTATGTCGTCACCGAACCGGGCGACACCGATCTGAAGTTCAAGCAGCTGCTCTCGGAAGAGCAGTACCGCAAGTCGCGCGAAGAGTACGGCTACACGAAGTTCAAGGCGCAGATGGGCGCGGAGGCAATCAAAGAGTTGCTGAAGCGCGAAAACGTGGACAAGCTCGCCGAGGAGCTGCGCGCGAAGATGCGCTCGGAGCCCTCGGCGCAGAAGAAGCTGAAGTTCGCGAAGCGCCTGAAGGTGGTGGACTCGTTCCGCCGCTCCAACAACAAACCAGAGTGGATGATCCTCGACGTGATTCCGGTGATTCCACCGGAGTTGCGTCCTCTCGTCCCGCTCGACGGCGGCCGCTTTGCGACGTCGGACCTCAACGATCTCTATCGCCGCGTCATCAACCGCAACAACCGGTTGAAGAAGTTGATGGAGCTGAAAGCGCCGGACGTCATCATCCGCAACGAGAAGCGCATGCTTCAGGAGGCGGTTGATGCGCTGTTTGACAACGGCCGCCGCGGTCGTGTGCTGCGCGGCGCCAACAACCGTCCGCTCAAGTCGCTGTCCGACACGCTCAAGGGCAAGCAGGGACGTTTCCGGCAGAACCTGCTCGGCAAGCGCGTCGACTACTCCGGCCGTTCGGTGATCGTCGTTGGCCCCGAGCTGAAGCTGCATCAGTGCGGCCTGCCGAAGAAGATGGCGCTCGAGCTGTTCAAGCCGTTCATCTACAACAAGCTCGAAGAGCGGGGTCTCGTCGCCACTATCAAGCAGGCGAAGGAGATGGTGGAGAAGCAGGTGCCCGAAGTGTGGGACGTGCTCGAGGAAGTGATTCGCGAGCATCCAGTTCTTCTCAACCGTGCGCCCACACTGCATCGACTCGGCATCCAGGCCTTCGAGCCGGTGCTGGTCGAAGGCAAGGCGATTCGTATCCATCCGCTCGTGTGCACGGCGTTCAACGCCGACTTCGACGGCGACCAGATGGCAGTGCACATTCCGCTGTCACCTGAGGCGCAGATCGAAGCCAGCGAGCTGATGATGGCGAGCAAGAACATCCTGTCGCCCGCGAACGGCACGCCGGTCGCGGTGCCGTCGCAGGACATCGTGCTGGGCTGCTATTACTTGACCAAGGCCAAGCCCGGTGCAAAGGGCGAAGGCCGCGCGTTTGCCACAGTGGACGATGTGATCCTTGCGCTTGAAGCGGGTGAGCTCGAAACGCTCAGCCCGATCAGGTTGCGATTCAGCGGCGAGCTGCAGGATCTCACCGCCGCGCGTGACGATCAGGACGTGCTGCACACCGAAGTGCAGACCGTGCACAACAAGGTCATCAACACCACGGTCGGCCGCGTGATCTTCAACGCGGCGTTGCCGAAGGGCTTCCCCTACGTCAACGGGCTGTTGAAGAAGAAGGGCCTGCAGCAGCTGGTGCAGCGCTGCTACCTCACGTCGGGGCTCGCGGCAACGGTGGATGTGCTCGATGCCTTGAAGCATCTCGGCTTCACCTACGCGACGCGGTCGGGCATGTCGATCGGGATCGAGGATTTGATCATCCCGCCGGCCAAGCCTGGTCTCGTCAACAACGCGCGTTCAGAAGTGATCAAGGTCGAACAGCAGTACCTCGAAGGCGCGATCACCAACGGTGAGCGCTACAACAAGGTGATTGCGGTGTGGTCCGACGTCACCGAGAAGATCGCCGACGCGATGTTCAAGGAGATGGAGAACCTCGATCAGCAGGGCAGCTTCAATCCGGTCTACATCATGGCCGACTCGGGCGCCCGCGGATCGAAGCAGCAGATCCGTCAGCTCGCCGGCATGCGCGGACTGATGGCGAAGCCGTCGGGCGAAATCATCGAGACGCCGATTCACGCGAACTTCCGCGAAGGCCTCTCGGTGCTCGAATACTTCATCTCGACGCACGGTGCACGCAAGGGTCTTGCGGACACCGCGTTGAAAACAGCGGACTCCGGCTATCTGACGCGCCGTCTCGTAGACGTGGCGCAGGACGTCATCGTTTCCGAACGCGACTGCGGCACGCTCGACGGCATCGAAGCGCGCGCCATCGTCGAATCGGGCGAGATCATCGAGCCGCTGCGCGACCGCATCATCGGCCGTGTCGCGCTCGAGCGCATCATGGACCCGCTCTCGAGCGAAGTGCTCCTCGACATCAACGAGGAGATCGACGAGGAGAAGGCAGCGGCGGTGCAGGACGCCGGCATCGAGAAGGTGAAAATCCGCTCGGTGTTGACCTGCGCGTCACGCCGCGGCGTGTGCGCCAAGTGCTACGGCCGCGACCTTGCCACCGGCAAGACAGTGGAAATGGGTCTCGCGGTTGGCGTCATCGCGGCGCAGTCGATCGGCGAGCCTGGCACCCAGCTCACGATGCGCACATTCCACATCGGTGGCACGGCGTCGCGTGTGTCTGAGCAGTCCACGCTCGACTCGAAGCACAAGGGCACGATCAAGTTCGACGGTCTGCAGGTGGTGGAGCGGCCGAACGCGGCTGGCGGCACCAACCTGATCGTCATGAATCGCAACGGGCATCTCGTGATTCAAGACGAAAAGGGCCGCGACCGCGAGCGCTATCAAATTCCTTACGGCTCGCGTCTGCGCGTCAAGGAAGCCGATCCGGTCGAGAAGGAGCAGATCCTGGTCGAATGGGATCCGTATACGTTCTCGATCCTCACGGAAGAGAGCGGTCAGATCCGCTTCAAGGACATTGTCGAAGGCCTCACCGTGCACGAGGATCTCGACGAGGTCACAGGTCTGTCGCGTTTGATCATCGTCGACTCGCCGGATGAGAAGAAACAGCCGACGATCGAGATCAAGAGCGCGAAGGGCGACGTCGTGCGCCGCTACATCATGCCGGTCAACGCCCACCTGATGGTGCAGGATGGCGAAACGGTGCACGCCGGCGACGTGCTCGCGAAGATCCCGCGCGAGACGACCAAGACCAAGGACATCACGGGCGGTCTGCCGCGCGTGGTGGAATTGTTCGAAGCCCGCAAGCCGAAGGATCCGGCCGTGATCAGCGAGATCGACGGCACGGTGAAGTACGGCGGCGTGGTGAAGGGTCAGCGCAAGGTGCTCATCATTCCGGACGACGCGAACGCCGAGCCGCGGGAGTACTCGATCCCGCGCGGCGTGCACGTGAACGTGCAGGAAGGCGAGCGCGTGCACGCCGGCGATCCGTTGATGGACGGTCCGAGCAACCCGCACGACATTCTCCACGTGCTGGGCGAGAAGGAGCTGCAGAAGTACCTCGTGAACGAAATTCAGGAGGTCTATCGGCTGCAGGGCGTCAACATCAACGACAAGCACATCGAAGTGATCACCCGCCAGATGATGCGCTGGGTGCGCATCGAGGACGTGGGCGACACGGAGTTCCTGATCGACGAGCAGGTGGACAAGTTCCGCTTCCTCGAAGAGAACGAGCGCGTGATCCACGCGGGCGGCCGGCCGGCATCAGCGCAGCCGCTGCTCCTCGGCATCACGAAGGCCTCGCTGTCGACTGAATCGTTCATCTCGGCCGCCTCTTTCCAGGAGACGACGAGAGTGCTCACCGAGGCGGCGATCTCCGGCAAGATCGACTACTTGCGCGGTCTCAAGGAGAACGTCACGATGGGCCGGTTGATTCCGGCGGGCACGGGCTTCTGGTGGTATCGGCATGTGCAGATTCCGCCGGACGAACCGCCGCCGCCGCCGCCGGTGGTGCAGCCGAGTGATGAGGATATGGATCTTGATCACATGGAGTACCTCGCGGAGCCCGAGGAAGCGCTCGATCGAGGTGGGGATGAAGGCGTCTGATCTCCGAATTTGGCGATTTGGAGATTTGGGGATTTGGAGTTGATTTGGTGATTTGGTGATTTGGAGATTTGGTGATTTGGCGATTTGGCGATTGCCGGATCTGCAGATCTGAAGAGCACGGCGGGGCGACATCCCCGCCGTTTGTTTCGTACGCCTTTTCAGATCGTATGTAGCGCGGCACCGTTTGCGAAGACACTCCTCCCACCAACGACCCGGTACCCGAAGCGGATTACTAAACTTCGCGCGTGGTCGGAAGTTCCTACCGCGATCACCCATGTCGAAATGCGCTTACTAAACCCCAAGGTCACTTCTTCGCAGCCGCAACGGCGTTGAACGTTGGAACAATGCCACTTTCGGCCCGAATCTTGAGTTCGGCTCCATGCCACGATCATCAACTCCCATCATGCTGATGGCGACCGCCATGGCCGGAGACGCATTTTTCCGGCGTGCGGAGGCCACTTGTCGCCGCGAATGCTCGACAAGAGCGGTGACACCGTCTGCGCCGCGTGGATCGGCTACGATATCGCCTTCACCGTAATTTTCCTGTGAGCACCAGCGCCACGCCCTTTCCTCATTCATTGCTGACCCGCCGCGACATCATCGCCGCCCTCGCATCCACCGCCGCCCTGCCGCTGATGTCCGCATGCGGGCGTGCACCGACCGCGCTCGCGCCAGGAATAAGCAATGCCAACGCGATTAAGCTGCTCGACGAGATTGCCGAGAATCTGTTGCGGCTTCTCCCAGAGAGCGCAACATCGCTGGGCGTCGATACCGGCGCGAGAGCGTCACTGCGCTCCCAGCTTGCCGACCGGTCAGCGGAGGGGCAGCAACGGATCGCCAATCAATTGCGCGCGGACCTGGATCGCGCGAAGGCGTTCGACACGTCTGGCCTCGCGCACGCCACGCGCACCAGCGTCGAAGTCGTTCGCAGCGCATATGCGACCGCGCTGCAAGGCTTCGCGCTGCCGTATGGCGACGTTCCCGTCGGAGGCTGGCGCAACACGCCCTATGTCGTCATTCAGAACGTCGGCGCGTATCTCGACGTGCCGCGCTTCCTCGATAGCGACCATCGCATCGAGAACGCCGCTGATGCCGAGGCCTATCTCGCACGGCTGCAGTCCTACGCAAAGCAGCTTGACGGCGAGCGTGGCCGAATGCAGGCCGCGCGCGCGAGTGGGCTTGTGCCGCCTGCGTTCCTCATCGATAAAGCGCTGGCCCAGATGACCCTTTCGGCGAAGAACGCGCGCGAGGGCGGGACGCTCGTCGAGTCCATCGACCGGCGCGCGAAGAACATTCCGGGGAATTGGGCCGAGCGCGCGCGGACGATCGCTGCGCAGGAAGTTGCGCCCGCGCTCGAGCGGCAGCTCCGCGAACTGCAGACGCAGCGAGCCGGCGCGACCAACGACGCTGGCATCGCGGCGCGGCCGCGCGGCGAAGAGTATTACCAGTGGGCGCTAAAGACCTCGACCACCACCGCCATGACGCCCGACGAAGTCCACGAGATGGGCCGCAGCGAGCTGGCGCGTCTGCATGCGCAGATGGACGCGATCCTGAAGGAGATCGGCTACTCGCAGGGCACCGTGGGCGAACGGATGAAGGCGCTGGCGAAGGATCCGCGCTACAAGTTTCCCGAGGGCGACAAGGGCCGTGCCGAGATCCTGGCGTTCATTCAGAATCGTCTCGATTGGATCCGATCGCAGATGCCGCGCGCGTTCAACAAGGTGGTCAATCCGAACATGGAGGTGAAACGGCTGCCGCCGGAAGAAGAGCCCGGTGCGCCAGGCGCGTACGGCGGCGCGGGATCGATCGACGGCAAGATCCCCGGCCGGTTCTGGATCAACCTCAGAACCACCGACCTCCATAGTAAGTACAGCCTCGCCGACCTGACCTTCCACGAAGCCATCCCCGGGCACATCTGGCAAGGTGAATACACGCACGACATGCCGCTGATTCGTCAGTTGCTCGCGTTCAACGCCTACTCGGAAGGGTGGGGGCTCTACGCCGAGCAGCTCGCCGACGAACTGGGCGCGTATGAACAGGATCCCGTCGGACGGCTCGGATATCTCCAGTCCATCGCCTTCCGGGCGTGCCGGTTGGTGGTCGACACCGGTCTTCACGCCAAGCGCTGGACGCGCGAACAGGGCGTGCAGTTTTTCGTCGACGAGAACGGATCGAATCCGCTGGAGGTTGCCAGCGAGGTCGATCGCTATTGCGCATGGCCAGGACAGGCGTGCGGCTACAAGGTGGGGCACAGCGAGATCAACCGTCAGCGCGAGAAGGCAAAGACGGCCCTCGCGCACAAGTACGACGTGAAGGCGTTCAACGACACCGTGGTCCGCGGTGGGAACGTGCCGCTCGACGTGCTCGCCAAGAATGTAGACGAATACATCCGCACCACAGCGAGCTAGACGTTTTGGCAGGCGAACGGCGGGCGATTCTGACCGCGCCCGCACAACGATCGCGGCATTGGCTCTGCTGGGCGCCGTGGGATGAGCCGCACACGCAGTGCGATCTGGCAGCGCACAAGTGGAGGCAGACCTCGCCCGGCCCGTGCGCCGAGTCGATGATTGATTCGAGCCTTAGCCGGGCGTAGTATCGGTCGCTCCGTTGACCGGATCACTGCGGCGTCGTTCACCGAACACCCGTTATCGGAGAGGGAGGGGATATGTCTCTACGCTCTGCCGCTCTCGCCGTCGTGGCTCTTTCAATTCCGTTGGCACTCGTCGCACAAAGCAACGCTGGATCGATTCAAGGCGTGTGGAAAGTTGCTGAAGTGCAGGTGATCGGCGGTAACAACCCCCGCACCATCACCGCACCGCAGCCCGCGCTGTACATCTTCACCAAAGGTCATTACAGTATCTTGTCGATCAACGGGGACAAACCGCGCACGGTGGTACCGCCGCCCGCTGCCGGTGCGCCACTGACCGATGCGCAGAAAATCGCGGCGTATGACCACTGGGCGCCGTTCACTGCAAACGCCGGCACGTACACCATAAAAGGCTCAACGATCATGACCAAGCCCCTTGTCGCCAAGAACGAAGGCGTCATGCAGGGTGAAGGTCAGACTCGCGAGTTCAAGCTCGAAGGCCAAACGCTCTGGCTGACCGCCAAGCCCGCGGCGGGACAGCCTGGTGCGGAGACGAGAACCAAGCTGACGCGTCTCGAATAGCCTGTTGAGCCGGACGGCCGGCGATTGCAGACGGCCGTCGGTGCTATCGCGGCGATCGTCACGGTGACAGTAACCTCGCATCCTAGACATTCGCGCGCGCGACGGCGAGCGTTCGCGGCGACAAGTGTCCCGAGCACGCCGCACACTGAGCCGAAAAATGCCTCGCAGGCCGCTCAGGCAGATGGGATGGCCTTGCCACGGTGGTGCAACCCGCTACGAGACAGAGCCGCTATTCATGCTGCTGGTCGCAGCCGCCATGGTCGGGGATGCATTTTTCCGGCGTGCGGAGGCCACTTGCTTGCCGCGAATGCTCGACGCCGCAACAGCCGCGATCGCCGGCGTGCGGCCAGTCGAAGCGGCGCGGCGAGGGTGCGGATGACGAGAACGATCGATTGATACTGACCACTGGGTGACCGCCCGTTTCAACAGCGATATGCTTTTGGCGTTACGGCGAACCACCGCGGCTTACGCGCTGATCGTTCGACCGCGACGGAACTTCCCGGTAACCTAAGATCGAGAGCGACACCTACGAGGCGTCCGATGCCAAGAGAAGGGTCTGAACCCATTCTGGCCGCGCAGGATCTGCGCCGCACGCGCGCGTTCTACGAGTCGCTCGGCTTCGAGGCGGCGTACAACGACGACCGTTACGAGATCTTGAGACGCGGTAACCTGGTCGTCCATCTCGAGCCGCGCGACGATCTCGTGCCGGCAACGAACCGCGCGAGCTGCTACTGGCGCGTGGCGGACGCAGATCTGTTGTACAGGGAATTCACGTCACTCGGGCTGCCGTCCGAAGGCGTCCCCTGCCTCACGGCGCCCGCTGATGAGCCTTGGGGAATGCGCGAGTTCACGCTCAAGGATCCAGCGGGCAACCTGATTCGCGTCGGCCACGAGTTGACGAATACCTAAAGCCGTCGAATCAGCGCGTGAAGAACACGAGCAAAGCATGGATCTCGGTGCGTTCTCAATCAGTTTGGCGGTGAAGGATCTGGAGGCGTCGAGGAACTTCTACGAGAAGTTCGGGTTCAGAGTCTTCGCCGGGGACGCATCGCAGAACTGGCTGATCATGAAGAATGGCGATCACGTCATCGGGCTGTTCCAGCGGATGTTCGAGAAGAAGATTCTCACCTGTAACCCTGGTTGGGATTTGGCGATTGCCAAATCTGCAGATGCGCTCCAATTCTCCGATACCTCTCGAAATCTCCGAATCTCGATATCTCCAAATCAGCTCCAAGTTCTTCAGATCTACAAATCTCCAGATTCACGTTTCGCCGAAACGCGCCGCAGAAAATCGAGCAGCAGCCGGGTGAGCGCCTCGGGCTGCTCCTGCTGCACCCAATGACCGGCGCCGTCGATCAAGTGCGTGCCGCGGTAGTTCGTGGTGACGCTCTTCTCGAGGCGTTCGAGTGCACCTGGGTTCTGATAGACACCCCAATCCTGCTTCCCGCTCATGAAGCTGGATGGGACGTCGATCGTTCTTCCTGCAAACAGCAGCAGGTCCTCATTTCCCGGGCTGCCACGATACCCGTTGAGGCCGCCCTGGAAACCGGTACGGGCATATTCCTCGGTGTAGACGCGGAGCTCAGAATCAGGCAGCCAACGATTGGCAGCGATCTCTGCCGACGTCGGCATCTCGGTTACCACCTGTTCCGCCATGCCTTTATCGAGATCCATCACGTAGTAGCGCGGCAATTTCGCCCACTCGGCCGCCGTGCGTGCAGCAAGCGGACGGGGATCGTTCTGTTTCCAGTCGGCGCTCTTCACGTGGTAATACGCGCGCAGGAACGCGTGCAGGCCCTGCGGCGGATGCCACATGTTCGTGTTCGCGTCGCGCGTCTGGTAGTAGCGCTGATAGTGCTGGCGCGGCGGCGTCAGTTTTGCGAGCTCCTCGTAGATCGCGTTGGGCGAGGCCGCTGGCGCCGATGCGACCGCGCCGTTCGCCGTGTTGAACGGCAGCACTGGTGCACCGCCGAACGGCGCGCTCATCATGACCACCGCGCGAAAAATGTCGGGCCGCGCAAGCGCACACCAGCCCGCCAACGGCGATCCCATGTCGTGCCCAAAGACTGCCGCGAGCGAGCGATGCCCCATCGCCGACACGAGCGCGAGCATGTCCTTGATCCGGTTCACGGTTCCAAACGGCCGCAGGTCATCGTCATAGTTGACCGGCGCGGGAGTGGTCCGCCCATAGCCGCGCATATCCGGAGCGAACACGTGATAGCCCGCGGCCGTAAGCGGTCCCATCACGCGGCGCCAGCTGTAGGCGAGCTCGGGGAAGCCGTGAATCAGCAGGACGCCTGGGCGGCCTGGCGTCTCGTAGCCGGCCTCGAGGACGTGCATCCGCAGCCCGTTGACGCCGTTGACGAAACGAGAGCGGATGCCGCGCGGGAGCACGGCAGGGTCCAGCGGACCGATCTCGCCAGTCGATGCTCGCTGTGCCGCGTGCGCGCGCGTGCCAAAGGCGAACGGCGCGACCGCGGCGGCGACACCGTGGAGAATTGAGCGTCGCGAAAGTAATGTGTTCATCATCATTTGCGCGGGGTCCCCGACGCGCGGAGTTTGCGGGTTCGGTGCCAGATCGATTTCTCGACGCGAATGCTCGACGTCATCACAGCGTCCAAATCTCCTTGAACACGCGGTGGAAGTTGCCGCCAATCACCTTTTCGATGACGTCGCTGGAGTACTTCCGCTGGGTCATCGCACGCACCACGCCTTCGATCCGCCGCGGGTGATTCAACTCGGGGATGTAGAGCGGCCGCGACTCGTCGGGCGCAGAGATGCCGCGTTTGGCGCGGCCCTCGACAAACGCCTTGGCCTCGCGCAGGTACTCGGGCGTCTCTTCGATCGGCGCCGTGCTCAGATCGCTGCCGATGCCGACGTGATCGGCGCCGCACACTTTGATGGCGTGATCGATCTGGCGCATCAGCATCTCGATGGTCGGCGCGCCAGGGCCGGGACCGATGAAGGGCATGAAGTAGATGCCAACGACTCCGCCCTTGTCGGCCATGGCGTTCAGCTCGCGGTCTTCCTTGCTGCGCGGGTGTCGATACACCTCCCGGCAGCCGCTATGCGTGATGAGCGGCGGCCGCGTCGACGCGGCAATACCGTCCGCGGTCGTGCGCGTGCCGCAGTGGCTCAAGTCGACAGCCATGCCGAGCGCGTTCATCTGTTCGACGACCTGACGCCCAAGGGTGCTCAGTCCGGCGTCGCCCGGCTCGAGGCAGCCGTCGCCGAGCAGGTTGCGATCATTGTAGGTGAGCTGGATGATGCGCACGCCGAGCCGATGGAACACATCGAGCCGCGCCAGATCGCGTTCGAGCATCTCGGTGTTCTGAAATCCCAGAATGAGGCCGAGCGTTTTCTCCTTCTTCGCGTGCGCGATGTCGTCGTGCCGCCGAACAATCGACAGCAGCGTCGGATAGCGATCCGCTTCCCCTTGCCAGAGCGCGATATTGCCCGTGGTTGCTTCGAACGTGTCGGCGCTCACGGTCACGTTGATCGCCGTAATACCGGAGGACGCGATCGCATCGCGCTGCTTTGCCGAGAGCGGGCCGCGCGGCGGCCACGAGACGTTCATGGAGCCCGGGTTGGCGAGCGCATCAATCACGATGCTTCGTTCGTATAACGTCGCAACTTCGTTCTGCCGCGCGGTCGCGGTGACGGCCCCGGACAGAGGCAGCATGGGAATAGCGGCAATCGCGGTGGAAAACTGCCGCCGAGTCATCGTGAGTGGGCGATCGCTCATGGGCGGATTGTACTCGCCGGGCAGATGATGCGAATTTTGCCAGCGGACGTCACGTATCATCAGTGTCTATCCAGGGTCCTGAAGCCTGTCGCGGCTGTCAAAGCATGAGCACCTCAGCGAAGTTGGTTTTCTTGTGCGGCAAGATGGCAGCAGGAAAATCCACTCTGGCAAGACAATTGGCCGATCGCGAAAATGCCATTCTCCTTGTCCAGGACGAGTTCTTGGATCATCTGTTTCCTGGCGAGATCACTGATCTATTGGGATATGTCAAGTACTCTTCGCGCTTGAAGGATGCGCTCACCCCACACATCTGCGCTCTCTTGTTGAAAGGCATTTCCGTCGTACTCGACTTTCCTGGGAATACCAAGGCGCAGCGTGCGTGGTTCCGTGGAATATTCGAGCGCGCGAATGTCGCGCATGAATTGCATTTCGTAGACGCGTCCGACGCCTTGTGCAAAAGTCAGCTTAAGGATCGCAGCAAGCTCCTCCCTTCGGGCACTCCATGGACCACGGATGCGGAGTTCGAAGCCATCACTGCGTACTTCCAGCCTCCATCAGAAGACGAAAACTTCAATGTCGTCCGCCATGAGCGCGCCTAGCAGGTGGTAGACATCCCGTTTTGATGTTTCGTTGCTTGGACCACTCCGGCATTCTGCGTACGCATGACGATAGCGTGAATTGGCGTCATGCGATGATGGGCCTGGTGCGGGGTAGTCATGAAACTGATGCGCCGACGCAGCTGAAGCGGGGTCGTGAGACCCACGAGGGGCCGTCCCATGGATATGCCGAGCGGCACGAGAAAGGCGGATCTCGTCGGCGCGTATGACGGTTGGCCGTCCGGGGCGCGCTTAATGGTGGAGAAGGCAGTCGGCAAACACGGCGGGGAGGATCTGTGGCGGTCGGTCCACAGCATCAGGATGTCCTTCAAACTGTGAGTGTTGCGTCGGCCGGAACCATCGTCCACGAACTGCTCCACTACGTGACGAACAGGACATTCGAGCGGAGCTTTTCCGATGCCATTATCGAGGGAGCAACCGAGTACTTTACGCAAAAGGTGTTAGGCCAGGCCACTGTTCGGACCAACGCCGCGTTCCGCGCCTTCCTAGGCGGCCGATCCGGACATTACGAAGAGGAACTCAGAAACGTGAATCCCGCGCACGAGTTGATCGGCCGCGACCAGCGAAAAGTTGACCGCTTACATTACATGAAATGTGCCTATTTCCTCGGAGACCCAGACTCAATCGCGGTCCTCCGGAACGTCGTTGGCGGCCGCGAATAAAAGAGACGATCTTTCCGGCGCGGTCGCCAGCAGAGGAACGCGTCGACCACGGCTAGATCGAACATTACCTGACGAACCTGCTGCAACAACATTCATCCAAAAACAGTTCGTCCTGCTGGTCAATTCAGCTGACCTGGCGAGATGACCTCCTTAATGCCCATTTGCACATTGTGCAAAACGCAGTTGTCACCTAGCGCGAGTGAATCATGCCTCGCGATCGCGTTCGGTCATCGCGATGCCGGGATGGACGCCGTAGATCAAGCTCTCGGCGGCCCCGGCGGTTCCGTCCGTGGCGGTGTCGCGGCCGGCTCCGGCTCAACCCACATTGGGCACGTCGATTCCGAGTGCCGTCGCGAGATCGATTTGATGCTCTTGCTCTTGCACGAGAATCTCGCGAATCTGCTCGGCCACCGCGTATTCACCGAGTGCTTCGCATTGCCGGACGCGCTCACGGTAGTTGCGCACCGTCTCGTTTTCGTTGTCGAGATCGAAGCGTAACATCTCCTCGGCGGCCTCCGATGTGCGGACGGGCAGTGAGGTCGCCGTCGGCATACCGCCGAGATAATCGATCTGCTTCGAGATGATGAGGGCGTGTTGAAGTTCTTCTTGCGCGTGCGTTTCCAATTCGGCGGCAATGTTCATGTACTGCGCGCCTTTGAGGACCTGTGAATAGATGACATACGCGATGATCGCTTGATACTCCCGCGCAAGGTCCTCGTTGAGTAGCCGCACCAGCTCTTCGCGCGTGAGCGGCGCCGCACTGCGGCTCTCGCTTCGCTTTTCGTCCACTGCCATACTCGTCCTCCTGCCGCGTCACACGTACCGCACCGCGATTCAACGTTCGCCGGTGTGGGTTCGCGCCTGATGATCTCTCAACGAGATTGGCACATGCGCGGCCAAATCGTACAACGATTCGCGCGGCCTTAGCTCAAGCGGTGGCGGCGTCCGTTCGTCAATCTCCCGTGTACTTCTCTCCAGGCAGGTAAGCATCAACCGGGCCTCCGAGTCTTTCAAGAACAGATCAAGGCGCCCAGGTTCACGACGTTGCTCATCGCAACGCCCGACCAGCTTCTGCAGGTACTCGGGGTAACGCGCGCCGTGAACCGCGATCTGTGGACGCTGCGCGATCAATCTCTCGCAGGTCATCGGCGCTCAGCTGAATGGTGGTGGCACGGAGGTTCTCCTCGAGTCGATGACGCTTCGTCGTCCTCGGATCGGTACGATCCAAGGCTTCTGCGCCAGCAGCCACGCGAGCGCGATGTGCGGTGGGCGGCCTTCTTCCGCTCGGCGAACGTTGTAAGCCAATCGACAAACGACAG
Organism: Acidobacteriota bacterium; assembly: GCA_046726375.1. GTDB lineage: Bacteria > Acidobacteriota > Vicinamibacteria > Vicinamibacterales > UBA2999 > DASPWV01. Next base: position 4,851 of record JBKPAJ010000072.1, on the reverse strand, counting down.
ATTTGCCTTGCGGTTCTCCGCCGTGAAGCGTGGCACGATGTTTCGGAAGTCAGTGCTGTCGAAGGTGGTGTTTTCGTCGATCTTCCCGGTGAGAAACCCTTTGCCGAGGGTGCTCAACGGCACTAAGCCGATGCCCAATTCCTCGAGCGTCGGCAATACGTCTTGTTCGGGTTCCCGCCACCATAGCGAGTACTCGCTCTGCAGCGCGGTCACGGGCTGGACGGTATGCGCGCGCCGGATCGTTTGCACCGCCGCTTCGGATAGCCCGAAGTGTTTGACCCTTGCCGTCACGAATGAGGTCCTTGACCCCGCCCGCGACGTCCTCGATCGGGACGTTCGGGTCCGACGCGGTCTGAGTCGTTTCAGCGCCGCCTCGGCAACCTCGCGGATGTGTGACAGCCGGCTGTCCAGCCCCGCCTGTTTGCCGTCCTCGAACTTGAACCCAAACTTGGTCGCTGATCGCCGTGCGACTGGACAGCGGTTGTCGCTGGCGGGCCGTGTGCGAGAATGCGACCACACAGGCGGGACGTATGAGGCAAGCATGATGGGAACCGAACGTTCGGCTTCAAGGACGGCATCGGCCTCATCGTCGTGAGCGCGATGGCACAGCGGAAGGACGACGCTGTCGGCCGCATCGGTTGCTCGCCCACACCTTATCGCGCAATCACTCAACGACTTAGCCCTCAAAAGGGATTACTCGGTGTGGCGCCGTATTTTTCGGTCTTCGTGGGCAGGTCTTCAACCCACCTTACACAGTTCTTACACAGTTCCCGCTTTCGGATAATCGATTTATCTGCTGCGTCCGGAGCTGCGGTGATCAGGCGTCAACGCGGAAGAAGGGGTACTTCTGCGTCGAATCCGAAGGCGGCGATATCCACTTCCGTAATATGCGGATCATGGAGCTTCCGCGGGGCGTGACGAGGAGTGAGCAGACGGCGCAGACGGCGCCGGAGCGAGAATAGCGTTCCGTAATGCGGTTGCTTCCGCGACGTCCGGCAGGTCCTCTCCCTCGATGACCTCACGGCGCGCTGCCGCGAGCAGCGCGGCAGCTTCGGCGCTCCTGGCCGTGCGCGTCAGCAGACGCGCGAGACCCACCGATGCTCGCAACGTCAGCAGGTGCGCGCCCTGCGCTCGTGAAATATCGATAGCGGCACGGAAGTCGTGCTCCGCATGCGCGCACGAGTCGAGATCTCGAGACATCGCCAGGCGAAGTTCTCCCCGGACGCGGTGAAGCTCCGACACACAGAGACGCTCGCCGATGCGCTCGGAGAGCGCGAACGCCTCGTCGAGGCTCTCCGCGGACTGATGCAGGAGACGGCTGCGGAGCTGTGCTTCAGCGAGCAGCACAAGGTGAATGGGCAAGTGCAGCTTCGAGCCGGTCGCGCGCGCGGCGGTGACACCCTCGGCCATCATGGCCAAGCCGCGCTCCGTGACTCCCAGGTCGAACAACGCCCGTCCTTCCTGCGTCGACGCCCACGCGCGTAAGAGGACAAGGCTGTGCTCGCGCGCAATCGCGCCAGCCTCGGACGCACGCTCGAGCGCACGCGCCGGATCGCGGCTCACGTTGAAGGATTCGGCGGCGACCTGGAGACACATCGCCAGCGAAAACGGATGGTCCAGTTCCCGCGCGTGCGCAATCGCTGCATCGAAGCCGCGCGCTGCGGTCGCAGTACGCCCGGCCAGCGCGTCCGCCCGCGCCGTAAAAGATTGCGCACACGCCGCGGGATCGTGATTTCCGTACGTCAGCGCCAGAGCGGCGTCTCTCTCCGGCTCGTACAGTTCCAGTCCTGCCCGCGCATGAGTGTGCACCATGCGCAGATCGCCGGACGACCACGCGGTGGCCCACAAGGCGTGGTGCGCCTGAAGGCCGAGGGCCGGATCACCTGATTGGTCGGCGAGATTGAGAAGCCTGTGCGCGACGTCGCGCGCCGTCTCCAATGGCCCGTCGAAGAGATAAAAGAGCCACAAACCCCACAACGCCGGGAACAGATGCGGCGTCGTCTCGACTCGTTCGCACAAATCGCGCGCAACCGCATAACATGCCGCAACATCAGGGCTGCCCCAGCCACGCGTCGCCATCAATTCCGCCCCGAGCGCGATCCGGAGAATGACCTCGCGCGCGTCGCGCTCGGGCGATTGGGGCAAGTCCTCCAGCAGCGCCAGCGCCCGCTGGAAATGCTCCTGCGCGCCCACGTGAGCACCACGATCGCGATCGGCTTCACCGGCGCGCTGGAAGTAGACGATCGCTCGGTCGGCATCGCGCGCCTGCTCGAAATGCACCGCGAGTTCGGCCGCAATCTCGGATGCTCGCTCTGCGAACGCCGCTTCCAGGCGCGTTCCGATCAGTCGATGCAGGGCGGTGCGCCGACCGACGGACAGCCGCGGAAGGAGCACTTCGCGATAGAGAGCATGAAGGAAATGGAACCCTGTTGAAACGGTGCCGTCCGGCCATGTCACCGCGCGCTCTTCGCGAACAAACGCATTCCTCCGCGCCAGTGCTCCAAGTGTGGCTTCGACGTCGTCGATCGCGACGCTGGCGGCGGCCGAGACGGACGCGGCAGCGAACGAGCCTCCCGCGATGCTCGCAACTTCGAGCAGACGACGCTCGGCCTCGGTCAGCCGATCGAGCTGGCGGTCGATCGTTCGGCGAACATCGACAGGGATCCCCAGGGATTCACGATCGACGTCCTCCCCAATCATCCACGCGCTGTCGTGGCAAACGAGGACCCCACGAACGAACAGATCGTTGAACACGTTGACGAGAAAGAGCGGATTGCCGTCGGTGTGCTGATATGCAATGCGCGCCAGCTGCTCCAGTGAAGCGTCCGCGCCAGCCATCGCCGGAAACCGTCTCCTCACGTACTCGATGACGGCGGTCTCATCGAGCGGCGCGAGCGCGATTCGGGTGCAGCGGCCCTTGACGACGAGATCGCTGAAAATTGCCTGCGGTGATCGCCGCGTGTCGCTCACCTCTTCATGGCGGTACGTGGCAATGACCAGGACACGGGCGCGCTCCGGACGCCGCGCGAAGTACGCGATCCAGTCGAGCGTCGACGGATCGCTCCAATGCACATCCTCCAGCCAGAGAACGATGGGCAACTGCACGCTCATGGCGTCGAGCGCGTCAGCCAGCTCGCGCACCATCCGCTCGGGTGTCGCGCCGGACGTCCGGCGTTGCAGTGCCCGGAGTTCTGCCTCCGTTTGCAGTCCGGGTAATTGCGCCAGCCACGTCGGCGCGTATCGGCGCAGCGCCGCGAGGAAGTATTCGCCGCCAGGCTGACGGCACAAGCGTGTCAGCGCATCGAACAACGGTCGATAGGCTTCGCTGGCGCCGCAATGCTCGACACACTCGGCCCTGCACATGCGCCACGAGTCCGGATCAGCGACGTTGGCAAGAAACGTCTCGACCAGCGATGTCTTGCCGATACCAGCCTCACCCGTGACGAAAACGACTTGCCTTTCGCCTTCCGCCGCAGTTGCGTGAATGGCGGAGAGCTGCTGCAGAGCCGAATCGCGCCCGACGAATGGTCCTGAGACGCCCGACAGCCACTGTTGCGGGCGCGGTTGGATAAGCCCGGTCAGATCCGCTACAGGGCGGGCGAGAAACCGGAACCCTCGGCGGTGCACGGTCTCGATATACCGTGGGCGCCGGGCATCATCCTGGAGTGCCTGGCGCAATTCCATGATGCAGGAAGTAAGCGCCGCATCGCTGACGGCCGTGTCCGGCCACACGATGCGAAACAGTTCTTCCTTCGTAACGACTTGCCCTGGACGTTCGGCGAGCGCCCGCAGGAGCGCCAGCGACTTTGGAGTGACGCGGACTTCCATGTTTCCGCGCGTCAGCCCTTGTGTCGGATGCAGGCGATACCGCCCAAATCGAATGGAGCTACCCATCCTGGAGAAATCCCAGAACGATCCTGTGACTGCCGCCGTTCGAGGCTGCCATCTTATCGCCCGCGTTACGTAACCGGACGATCGGTCCGGCTGAGCTTTGACACGGGAGGAGACGTCATGTCTCGAGTACTCACCGCTGTTGCTGTCGTCACTCTGCTTCTTTGCAACCCCCCGCTCGCACGCGCCGACGCCGTGCTCTACTGGAATGCGATCACGACCTCCCTGCCCGCGCCAAACGGGTTCGAAGGCGCGCGACGACTGGCGATCGTGCAGCTCGCGGTGTTCGAGGCGGTGAATTCGGTCACCGGCGAGTACGAGCCGTACCTACCAAACGGCGCCGTCGCGCCGAACCCCTATGCCTCCCCTGACGCGGCCGCCGTCCAAGCCGCGTATGACGTACTAAAGACGTTCCATCCCTTGAACACGGCGCTCGATACGTCCCTGGTGTCGTCACTAGCCCTGATCCCCGACGGCCCTGCGAAGGACGCAGGCATCGCGATCGGGCATGCGGCTGCCAGCGCGATGCTCGATTCGCGCACCAACGACGGTTCTGAATCAACAGAGCCCTACTACCCGTCGTCGGCCACCGCGGGCGAATACCAGCTCACGGACGGCTGCACCGCGGGAGCGTTCTTGCTTTGGGGGAAGGTCAAACCGTTCGGTATTCAGAACGCCAGCGACTACATCCTGCCGCCGCCTCCCGCGCTCGACAGTGTGGAATACGCGAACGATTACCTGGAAGTGAAGACCGTCGGGGAGAAGGACGCGGATGTGACTGTCCGCCCGCAGGACCGGGTGGATGTGGTGAATTTCTACGCGGTGACGGGCGCGCCCTACGTGTTCAGTTCCGCGGCGCGGCAGATCTCAGTGACGCAGCAGCGTTCGCTGTCGCACAACGCGCGCACGCTCGCCGTGATGGCGATGGCGATCAACGACAGCTACATCGTCTCGTTCGCG